>JAPOQH010000024.1 GCA_026710825.1 Chloroflexota bacterium
AAATATCCCCTTCGCCTCGCTGACAAACTCAGCACACGTCCCAATCCCTCGGGACTAACGCCCTGCCGGCCCTTCCCTTCACCTTTCATACCTCGTCTGACCAGCCTCACCGCATCCCTTCGGTGGATTCGGGCTAAGTGAGCCACCATATTGGTCGCCGTGTACAACAATTGATGCACCGCTCACGGGTGTGTTTTGCGGGTCGCGTTAGCGCGCGGTCATGGGTTGGTAACCCGACTTTTCCCTGACCTGTGCCTCCGTTTCGTGGGATTGCGCTTCCGGGTTCCAAGCAGGGACGGCCGCCCGCCTACCCGTCGGGATCATGCCGGCGACGTTTGCCAAAACGTCCTCAGCCGCAGCGGCTCCACTCTCCAAAGCGCCATTCACGCCCATCATGTTCATGTAGTCGCCGGCCAGAGTGAGACCGGACACGCCGGGAAAGCGCTGTCTTCTCAGTTCGTGCAGTTCGCTCATCACACCACCCGGAGCGAGGAATACCGCCTCTTTCCACAGATGCACCCGGGTGAACAGCGGCTCCTCGGGCATGAGGGGGGCATACCGGCGTATCTCTTCGATGAATTTCCGTTTGATGTCCTCTTCGCTCATTGATGCGAACTCGTCGATGTATTCCTCGACAGAGTAGGCGTGAACGATGCCCTTGCCCGGAGGCGCCGAAAGCGGCGACGCCACGGTGCTATCAAAATACGCGGCCACGAATGATTCCGTCCGAGGTATGGAGGTGAACACGTAGGTGGGTCTTGGCAAGGGGTTCCCCTCGACACCGAACGCCACGTGGCAGCAGCTGGAATAGGTAACTTTGCGCAGCGGATCACTGATGTTGTCGGGCAGGTCAGGGATCAGGCGGAGTGCAACAGACGCAGTGGTGGCGCACACCACCGCATCCGCCGGGTGAAAACCGTCCGGGGTCCGCACACCCCGCACCGTTCCGTCCTCGATCACGATTTCCTCCACCGGGGTGGACAACCGCGTTCGCTGTCGGCATGCCTCGGCAAGAGCGATGCCGAACTCGGCCACGCATCGTTCCGGGTTGCGAGTCGTCTGTTTGGGGTAGCCAAAGACAAAATCCCAGAGCAGCATCGTGCCCTGGAGCGCCCCCATACGCTCCGGTTTGCTCAGCGTGCCCACGTTGAAGAAAAACTCCAGCAGCGCCCCGGTGGCGAACTCCTTGCCACCGTGTCGGGCGACGAACTCGACCAGGTTTTCCCCGGTGTCCAGGTCCAGCAGCCGGGTATAGTCCTTCGCGTTGAGATCGTCGCGCCTTCGCCTCAGGAACCTGGCGAATTTGCCTGCCTGGTAGAGTTCTTTCGGCGAAAAAAGCCCCGAAGCCAGGAGCGTCCGGAGGTTTACCGGGGCGAACTTGCGCTCCATGTTGAGCTGATGGGACTTTCCCTTGCTGTTGATCGTCCCGACGTGCCCTCTGGGGGAGCGATCGAAAGACACTCCCAGATCTTTGCTCCACCGGTTCACTGTGTCCTGTGTCTCATGGAATATGCATGCTCCGGAGTCGATATAGAATCCGTTGAACTCCTCACCGTACATGCGGCCGCCGGCATGGTCGGAGGCTTCGAACAGGGTCACGTCGACCCCGCGCTGATTCAGGGAATGCGTCGCGGCGAGGCCCGCCGCCCCGGCGCCGACAACGATTGCTTTCGGTTTCATGTGCACCACCTCGTAGTGATCCGGTTGGCTAAGCATCATCGCCGTGGGAAGGAGCGGCCGCAGCTTGCGGTTCGTCCACTTCCACCTTCAGCGTCGGTAGCCAACTGAGGAACGACGGGAGGTACCAGTTGAGTCGGCCCAACAGTTCCATGCTCGCGGGCACCAGCACCGACCTAACCAGAGTTGCGTCCAGGAAGATCGCGACGGCCAACCCGAAGCCCACCTGCTGGTTGTTGATCGTCTTGCCTGAGGCGAACCCGCTGAACACCACCACCATTATCAAAGCCGCTCCGGTGATGAGTCCCGCCGTGGAGCGCAAGCCGTACTCGACCGCGTGGTTGTTGTCCCCGGTCTGGTCATACCGTTCGCGAATCCGGCTCAGCAGGAACACGTGGTAGTCCATGGACAGCCCGAACAGGATGGAAAACAGGAAGAGGGGTATCCACGCGTCGATGACCTCGGCATGGCGGAAGAAGGGCAGCGCGTCGGCCACTCCCTTCTGAAACACCAACACCAGCAGGCCGTAGGTGCATCCCACCGACAGGAGGTTCATGATCACGGCCTTCACCGCGATCACTATGGACCGGAACACCATCAACAATATGACGAAGCTCAAACCCAGCACCAGGCCCAAGACTATCGGGGTGTATCGATCAACGATGTCGAACAGGTCGGCAGAGTTGGCCGTAACTCCACCGACGTACACTTCGGCCGGTGCGCCGGCGAAGGCGTCAGGGATGATACGGTTTCTCAGTTCGTTGACGACCGCCACGGCCTCATGGCTGCGTGGTTCGCCGTGCAGCGCAACCGTCAGCAGCGCCAGGTCGCCGGCGGGGTTCACCACCGGATCTGCGGGTGGGAACGGGAAAGACGGTGATTCCGCGAGGGCGGCTTCGAGCCTGTCGATCCCTTCCTGAACTCCCGGATCGTTGATGTCGCCCTCGATCACCACCTCTACTGGGCTCAGCAGGCCGAACGAGAATTTGTCCTCCAGGACGAAAAACGCCTCGCGGGTGCGGGCATCCTCAGGGAACGTGTCCACTCCGTTGAGGCCGGTGTTGATTTGAAAGTAAAACGCCGACGCGATGATCATCGGGACGGCTACCACCAGCACGCTGACGATGGGAAACCTGGTGGCGATCCGGGTCATTGACCCCCAGAATCCTTCGGCATCCCGGGCCGGCGATTTGATGCTGGCGCGCCGGCCGATACGGGGAACCGGAAGCCGGTTGACTCGGCTGCCCATGAGCGTCAACGCCGCAGGAAGCAGGGTCAATGTTGCGATCATCGCGATCACGACGACAACGATCGCGCCGGTGGCCACGGATTGAAAGAAGGACGCAGGGACAATCAGCATGCCCAACAGCGCGATTACCACCGTAACGCCGCTGAAGAGCACGGTGCGGCCTGCGGTGGCGCCGGCGCGTACGACGGCGTCGAAAGGCGACAGCCCCCGGCTCAGTTCCTCGCGGAACCGCGAAACCACGAATAGCGAATAGTCAATGCCCACCGCCAGTCCGATCATCGTGATCATCATCTGTACGAAAAAGACCAACTGGAACGCCTGGCCGATCGCGGCTACCACGCCGATCGCGATGATAATTGCGACGATGGCCAGAACCATTGGCGCCAGGGCGGCCACCACTGTGCCGAAAAGAAGGACCAGGATTATCAGCGCCACCGGGACACCGATGGACTCACCTTGTCGCAAGTCCCTCTCAGCGAGTTCATTTGTGTCGTGGGATATGCTGGCGACCCCTCCCAGAAGTACGCGGAAATCCTGGTCCCGATCCGCGTCTTCAACTATCTCGAAGAGTTGTCCAACGTTTCCCTCCGCCTCTTTCAGTTCGCCGGTCAACACCACGGGAATGATCGTCGTGCTGCGGTCCGCTGAAACCAGCGTGGCGTCGGCGGTCTGGTAGTAATTTTGGGCCGTGGCGACGACCCCATCGCCCAGCGAGGTGACCTCCGCGAAAACGGTTTCGACCTCCTGCCGGAAGGCGGGATCATCAACAGTCCACACATCCGACTGCACGATCACAAATTCCGTAACGGGTTCGGGTCCTCGCAGTCGGTCTTCCAGGAGGCGTTCGGCTTTTTCGGATTCGACGTTGGCCGCCAACGCGTAGGCATCGGTCGTCAATGCTCCGTCCAGGAACCGGGCAGCAAAAAGGGCCGCCAGCACGACGAGAGCTAACCAGATTGTTATGGTCGGCCACGGGCGGCGTGCGCACACCCTGGCGATGGATTCGGTCATCGAGTTATCTCCTTGGCTTTCGAGCGACAGTTATTCCGGGCGTTTGAGAAAAATTATTCGCGGGGAGACAAGAGAAGCTTGTATGGTTTCGGAGCGGTGGAGAGTCCCCACACCTCGTCCTCCGACAATGGCCCGCCGTCTGGAATATCCAGGCGGAACCGGTGCAGTATCCGCACCGTGTGGAGCCAGATTGCGCTAACGGCGAAGCGGTCGCCGGTACAGCGACGATTGCCAACGCCAAAGGGAATGTATCCAGGATTGGTCAACGCAGACGATGGCGCACCGTCCGGCTGGGGCAGGAACCGGTCCGGAATGAATTCGTCCGGAGCGTCCCAGAAACGCGGGTCATGGTGGATTGCCCAACTATTCATGACCACGCGCGTGCCTGCATCGATGCGGAAACCCGCCACCTCCGTGTCCGCGTGTGCGATGTGGGGAATTCCGGTTGGCGCGACGGTCCGGTGGCGCAGCGATTCAGCAACGCAGGCCAACGTGTATGGCAAATCCGCTCGGTGGTCTTCAGTCGGGCGCTCGTTACGGCCCACCGCTCGGTCCAGTTCCTCATGGATCCGGGTTTGCACGGCGGGCCGGTTGCCCACCAGCAGCATGACCCATGAGACCGCTGCTCCTACCCCGGACGGCACGGCGCCCAGCATATCCATGCACAGGGCACGGGTAACCTCGCGGCGGAGTTTTCCCTCCTCCTCACGGTCCAGCATCACATCCACCCAGCAGGAGGCCGACTGGGGGTCCGCTGCTCGACGTCGGGCTACCGACTCGATGAACCAGCCGATCAACTGATCCCGGCGGTCTCTCTGCGCGGCGCTCTCCCTGATCATTCCGCGGCGCAGAAATCGCAGCTGCGGGAAAACATCGGCGGGAGCGGGAGCGGATACGGCGGACTCGAACCAGGCTACTCGGGCCAGCAATTCATCCTTGAGTTCATTGAATTCATCAGATTCCGTTTGGTGCCATCCAAACAGGCTGCGAAACGTGAGGTTGAACGCGCTGGCGAAAAGAACCTGGCGCATCGGCTCTGGAGCGCCCGCTTCGGCCAGGCGGTCGAGCGTTTGATCGATGGTCGGGATGAAATGTTCTCGCCCCAGCATGGCCACCTCTGAGTTGCCGAACATCTCCGCCTGGGTGAACTTGCTGAGTTCGCGCCAATCGTCGTTGGGTTCCGCGAAGATCAGACCGGAGGCAGGGGACAGCGTCGATAACGTGTCGGACAGCCAGCGTTCGCTCAGCTCATCTTTGGCACATGCCTCCCTGATGACCTCCGGGTGGGAGAGCACGACCATTGGAACGCTGCCAAGTCGGAACCGCACAACGTCGCCATATCGCCGCGCGACCTTGCTGATCGCGATGTGTGGCGCAGTTGGATCACGCAGTTGGTGGAGGTTGCCGATAATCGGCAGGGCCATGGGGCCGGGGGGATTGGGCAACATGGATACAGCGCTATTCGCACTCATTGGAAACCTGCTTATGGGTGACGTGATGCGCCAGCCACACGGTCGTCCGCGAGATCTGCCGGGTCCAGTCGCTGGGAGGGCTCCCGCCGAGGGTCTGAATCAACGGCGGTTCACTGCCGCCCGCCCGGGCGGAAATACGGCAGGAACGGCGGGCCCGTCAGGTCGCGCGAGACGAAACGAATGTCGTCAGAGGACTGGCTGGCCCGTGGGAGATGCGGGAAGAGGATCGTGGCGTATGGTTTGGTCGGGGATACGCGGGTGCGCTTCTGCTTCCGACCATGTCCAGACTGATGATGCCGGCAAGAATATCGTCAACGTCATATTGTTATCGCATCCTGATGGTTGAGTTTGTTTATCAGAGTCCTACCATTGAGTATGCTGATATAATATAATGGGTATGTTGGTTTGGCAACCACCTGCAACCATAATTGGGGTGGCAAGCTGACGTTAGAGATAACAAGCGTTTTGCACCATACAAGTGTGTCTAAGGAGTGTCTTTGGTGACCTTTCGCGCACCATATAACGGTGTACGGATCGCGATCCCATTTTCGAATCACATATAAATCCAGCGCGAACACGGCGAATTAGCCTTCACGGCAACGGCGCATAGACCCTGCCGATCCTGGCGCTGCAACGTCTGACTGACCGCCCTGATAAGGGCGGCGTTCATCCATCTGGCGCCACGCCCTGCGGAATTTCCCCGCTCCCTGCATGCGCTTCCAACGAAACCCTTTGGCGCGCATCCCGGATGTGATTTCCACCGGTGGCGAGCGGGCGCCCGTGCCGGACGTGGTTTTCCGTGATATTGCAAGGCCGGCCGATATGCCGCCCCGCGCGCGCCGGGTTCCCCCCAATAGCATCCGTGGTTTTCCCCATATCTATCGAATGGAGCATACGATGAGCACACTTGGGACATCCATCCCTTCCGATTATGTACCGGGCTACGCGCGGGCGCGCGAGATTGACCCGGCGCTGGCGGACCGTTACATCTCTTACACCACCGTCGGCGACCCGGAGGCCGATGCGGTGGTCGCATATCTGAATTCACTGCCCAGGGCAGAATCCGTGGAACTAACCCGGCAGGCTATGGATTTCCCGGACCGTAGTGAGCTGCTGCGTCAGCATCCACTGGTGCGAGATTTCATCGCGTCGTTGAACGACGAGCCTGATTGGCTGGACCAGGAAGCCTTTCACGCTGCCTATCGGATGTTCCATCACAACAGTCGGCTGGTGTTGGCGGGCATGCTCGGCGGTGTCCTGGTCGAAGGGTTTTCGACCAACATCAGCAAATCCTTTTTCATCACGGGACGTTTGCGCGACTCCGGCGTCCGACGCCTCCGCCAGAACAACCGCCACATGGTGGAGATTTTCATGCCCGGCGGTCTCGAGCGACGCGGCGAAGGCTGGAAACTGTCGGTTCGCGTGCGGCTCATACACGCCAGAGTCAGGAATCTGCTGCTCGATTGCGAGGATTGGGACGCTGACGCATGGGGCACCCCGGTGAGCGCTGCGCATCTGGCGCTCGCTATTTCTGCGTTCTCGGCGCGCCTGTTGAGGCACATGGCGGCCCTGGGCGCCAGTTATAGCGACGAGGAACGGGAGAGCTTCATGCAGGTGTGGCGCTACTCCGGTTACCTGATGGGAATACCCGAACCCGTCTTATTCCAGAACGAACAGGATGCGCTCAGAATGTTTGAGATCGGCGGGATTTGTGAGCCGCCGGCCGACCTCGAATCGATCGTGATGGCCCACGCGCTGGTGCGGGCCGCGGCCCGGGTGGTGGGCATCGCCGACCCTGAGCAATCTCGCAAGCTCACCTCGTATGTGTACCGAGTTTCCCGCTCCTTGATCGGTGGCGAACTTGCCGATGAGCTCAAGTATCCGCACACTCCCACCTGGGGAGTATTGCCATGGTTCAGGCTGCAATCACGCTACGAACGACTCATCCGCACATTGTGGCCTAACAACCAGACGCACAGCTACATCGCCCAGTTCAGCGACCTGTTCACTGCATCGCAGTACGACGACACTGGCATTAGTTACCGACTCCCCGATCACCCATATTCCGAAAGGTCGACATGGTATTGAAATGACGGGCCGGGGTGAAACCGGGCTGAGTGAAGTCCCTGCACATGGTGTAACGGAAACCGGGCGGCAAGAAGAGAGCCACCGCAACTACGTCGAAGGAACCGACCGGAACGAAGGCCTCAAATGGCGGAGGCTCTGCGGAGAAAGATCGGGCGGGCCCAGGAACTGTACCTGGCAGGCGACGTTTCCGAGGAACGTTGTAAGAGTCGTAAAGATGCGCGGAGGCTGAACTGACCACGATCCATGTCCCGGAACTGGATGACGCCACCGAGGCGGTCAAGATCCTGACCGACCTGAAAGAACTATGGGAAGCAGCCGACGCCGGTCAGCGCAATCGCTTGTTGTTGGCGGTGTTCCACAACGTCTATGTTGATCTGGAAAACCGGGAGGTAGTGGGGTTTCGGCCCATGCAATCCTTCAACGCCCTTCTCCAGGCAATGGACTACAGAGAAGACGTCGAAGTATGGCCCTCCCCGTATGGGGAATTTACACGGGATGGCGGAGACGGGTGAGGGATCTCTCCTGCCTTTGCGACGGGCGCGATATTGGTCGAATTTCAAACAATCCCCTTCCTCGGTGTCAGTGAAAGGTGAGCGCATCAAGCGCCTGCGGAAATCGGGGAAAACGATTCAAAAACGATTCGCTCATAGCCTGAAGATCAATGAACGTACTTTGAGGCGGTGGGAACGAGGTGAAACGGCACCCAACATCACAAACCAGCGTACGCTGGCTGAACGGTCTATACATGAGGAGTCGTGATACTGCCAGCCGCCTCCGCAAACGAAAATATCCACAGATCACGCAGTGCGGTTGTTAGAAGCTCTGGTCCAACACCCGCTGGAGCGATTGAACAAGGAGATCCGCCGACGTAGAGCCTGTCCCTGTAGGGAACGTGGTGGGCATCTTCCCCAACCGGGCAGCGACCCGGCGTCTGGTGGGCGCAGTGCAGGCCGAGCAGCATGACGAGTGGGCCGAAGGCCGCCGCTACCTCACCTTCGCCAACGACCTTGACGCCGAGACCCTACCGGCCAGCAACGTCCTGAAGCCGGCAGCCTGAACAACATCAACAAGGATGACGCTTACCACACCAGTTGACGGGACGTAACCTCGCCCTTGCTACGAGAGCGAAAGAGGATTGACAAGCAACGAAGACCGGCAATAAGCTCCAACCACCCTGTTCGGGACCTGCTGGTCGGCCGATATGGAGAATGCCGGTTTATAATCGGAAAAATCCCAGAACGTCCTATCCTCAGCGGAATCAGTTAAAACTGGGAAATCCTGGGTTAG
>JAPOQH010000023.1 GCA_026710825.1 Chloroflexota bacterium
ATCACCGACGTGTGGTACTGGGTGATGACGAAGGATGCGCCGATCACGCCGATCGCCAGGCGGAACAGCAGGAACGTCTCGTAGTTCTGCGCCAGCCCGATGCACATCACCGGTATCGAACCGACCACCAGCAACCCGCTGTAGGCCAGGCGGGGGCCGATGCGGTCGCACAGCCATCCAAAGACCAGGCGGGCCACGATGGTGATGGCAACGGACGCGATGATGGTGTTGCCGATCTGCGCTTTGCTCAGCAGCAGGTCCTCACGCACCACCGCCATCATCGGGGCGATGCCGAACCATCCGAAGAAGCACAGGAAGAACGCGAACCAGGTGATGTGGAACGTTCGCATCTGAGGGGCCGCCAGGCTGAACAGACGAATTCTGGTGGCTTTTCCGCCGTCCACGGCGGCGTTCAACAGGCTCATAATCTCATCTCCCAACGCTATTCCCATCGGCGGCGCCCACCGCGCCTAACCGACGATGATCTCTCCTTCCTCGTTGATCCGAACCGGATAGGTTCTCAGGGACTGGCAATCGTTGCCCAACGGCTCACCCGTTTCCAGGTTGAACTTGAAGCTGTGCAACGGGCAGATCAGGGCCGCGCCGCCGACCAGTCCGTCGGCGAGCGGCCCCGCTCGATGGGGACACTCCGCCTGCGTCGCGAACAGCCCTCCCTGGCGGCTGCGGAACACCGCGATGCCAGCGCCGCCGATCACGAACCGGCGACCCTCGCCCACCGGTATCTGCTCCACGCTTCCCAGGTTGTGTGTGGTTGTTCCGCCCATATCGGTCACTGAAAACACTTCCGGCGACTTCGTTGCCAGCACCATGTTTCTACCTCCCTGCGGCGACCGGTTCCGCCGGTTCCGCCTGCTCCGCCGGCGCGCTCACAAACTGGTTGGGATGCACCGGTTCGCCGGCTTCCAGCCACGGGTCCTGGTAGGAGTCCACTGCGTCTTGCATATCCCGATCCAGCCGCTCGCAGATTCCCTCGCTGTCCTCCACCAGGATCTGACGCATCCGCTCGATGCCCATTCGTTCCACAAAATCGTAAGTGCGCTCCAGGTATCGGGCGTTCTCCCGGTAATACTGCATGAACCTGCCCATCATCAGCACTGTCTCGTCGTGCGTATCGGTGATGCACAGCACATCCCCCTTGCGCACGCGCGATCCGGCCGCGCCTCCGATGTACACCTCCCACCGGCCGCCCTCGATGGCCGTGGCCCCCACGTCCTTGGTCGTAGACTCGGCGCAGTTGCGCGGGCACCCGGATACGGCCAGCTTCACCTTGTGGGGACTCTCGATTCCCTGGAACCGCTTCTCGATCTGCACGCCCAGCGCCGTGCTGTCGCCGACGCCAAAGCGGCAGAACTCGGTTCCCACGCAGGTCTTGCAGGTGCGGAACGCCTTGGTGTAGGCGTGGCCGGACGGCATCCCAACCTCCTGCCAAACTGCCGGCAGGTGCTCCTTGGAGATCCCCAGCAGGTCGATGCGCTGGCCCCCGGTGATCTTCACCATCTTGGCCTCGTACTTCTCGGCCGCGTCGGCGATGCGCCGAAGCTGGTCGGGCGTGGTGATGCCGCCGTAGATCCTGGGCACCACGCTGAACGTCCCGTCGTTCTGGATGTTGGCGTGGACCCGGTCGTTGATGAACCGCGCGTCCCGCTCGTCCTCGTACTCCGCGCCCCAGATCGTACGCAGCAGCGACGCCAGGCCCTGCTTGCTCCCAGCGTCCTCCTTGCCGCCGGCCAGCGACTCGAACACCTGGGAAACGCTCCGGAGGCCCATCGCCTTGATTGCGCCCACCAGTTCCGGCTTGGTCAGCGGAATCCCCGGCACGTAGTAGTGAACCGACGGATCGTCCGCCACCAGCCCGTCGGCTGCCACCTCCAGCACCGCCTGCACCTGCATCTTGCAGGAGCCGCACCCCGTGCCGGCGCGGGTGGCGTCGCACACCGCCTTGAGGCTGCGGCATCCCGCTCCCACGGCGGCGACAATCTTGCCCTTGGTCACGCCGTTGCAGTTGCAGATCTGGGCGTCGTCCGGCATGTCTTCCACGCTCAGCGCTGGCCCGGCGTCCGCCGCCAGAGGGAACAGCAACTCCGAGCGGTTCTCGGGCAGCGCCTCCCCGCGGTCGAACGCCTGCAGGATCCTGGGCATTGCCAGTCCATCGCCCAGCAGGATGGCTCCGGTAACCTTGCCGTCGCGAACGATGACCTTCTTGTACACGTTGCGGTTGGGTTCGACGTAGGTCACCACCTCGTCGTCGTCATTCAGCGGGTCCTTGTCGCCGGCCACCGCAAGCTCCACTCCCATCACCTTCAGCTTGGTGGAGATGCGGGAACCCGCGTAGGCGGACTCGGCGTTGCGTCCGGTCAGCCGCTCGGCCAGCACCCGCGCCTGGTCCCACAGGGGCGCAACCAGGCCGTACACCTGGCTTCGGTGCTCGGCGCATTCCCCGATGGCGTAGATGTCCTGGTCGTTGCGGCAGGTCAGCCCGTCGTTCACCAGGATGCCGCGCCGCACGTGCAGTCCCGCCATCCGCGCCAGGTCCACGTTCGGCCGGATGCCCGCCGAGATCACCACCATGTCGCAGTCCAGCGTGTCCCCGTCCTTGAACTGGAGACCCGTCACGTGTCCGTTGCCCAGCACGCCGGTGGTCAGCTTTTCCAGGTGGAACCGCACTCCCAGGTCTTCCAGGCTCTGCTGCAGCAGTTGGCCGGACAGGGCGTCCAGCTGCGTATCCATCAGCCAGCCCATCAGGTGCACCACGTCAACCTCCAGCCCCCGGTTCATCAGCCCCCGCGCGGCTTCCAGCCCCAGCAGGCCGCCTCCGATGACCGCCGCCTTGCGCGCTCCCTCGGCGTGCTCGATGATGGATGCGCAGTCGTCCAGGGTACGGAACACGAACGCGCCCTGCTTGAACCCTCCATCCTCCTCCTGCAGCCCGTCCATCGGCGGCACGAACGCGCTGCTCCCGGTGGCGATGACCAGCTTGTCGTACGGCAGCAGCAACCCGCCCGCCCCATAGGCCATCTTGCCCTTGCGGTCGATACCGATCGCCCGCGCCCCCGCGTGCAGGGTAACGTCGTTCTCCGCGTACCATTCCAGCGGGTTGATGAAGATGTCGTCCGCGTCGTGGGAACCCGAAAGCACTCCGGAGAGCAGGATGCGGTTGTAGTTGCCGCACGACTCCTCGCCCATCACCGTGATGTCGTAGGTGTCCTGGCCTCCCAGATTCACCATTTCCTCAACAAATCGGGCTCCGGCCATACCGTTCCCGATCACCACCAGTTTCTGCTTTTCTGACGTGCTCATGACGATGGGCCCTCCGTTGCGGTTTCAGGGTGTGTTTCGGCTGTGTTGCTCTGGACTGTCGCGTGTTCCATGCTCTCAATGCGCACGGCGCAGACCTTGAACTCCGGCATGCGGCTCGTCGGGTCCAGCGCCGGGTTGGTCAACCGGTTCGCGGCCTGCCGTCCCGCCCAGTGGAAGGGAACGAACACCGTGTCCCCCCGTATCCCGCGCGACACCTTCAGTCGGAAGTCGGCGTGGCCCCTGCGGGTGGTGAGGCGCACGGCGCCGCCGTCCAGCAGGCCGTGCTGCCTGGCAGTGGCGGGATGCACCTCCGCGACCGGCGTCGGGCTGATATCCACCAACTCGGCGATGCGCCGCGTCTGCGTGCCCGACTGGTACTGGGCCAGGTTCCGCCCCGTGGTGAGGTAAAGCGGGTATTCGTCGTCCGGCGTTTCGGCGGGATCTTCGTGCCGCACCGGGAACATCCGCGCCCGTCCGCTGGCAGTTGGAAATCCCTCCGCGAACAGGCGGGGCGTTCCCGCGTGTTCCTCATCGGGACAGGGCCAGAACACGCCGTCGTTGGCGTCGATTTTGGCGTAGCTGATGCCGGAATAGTCGGCGGGGCCGCCGGCCGACGCGCGCCCCAGTTCTTCGAAAATCTCCTCGACGCTCCCATACGTGAAGTGGTTCCCCTTGCCCAACCGGCTCGCCAGTTCGCAGATCACGGCCGCGTCGTCCCGAACGCCGTCGGGAGGTTCGCAGGCCTGCCGCCGGCGGATCACCCGCCCTTCCAGGTTGGTCATCGTGCCCTCTTCCTCGGCCCACTGCGCCGACGGCAGCACGACATCGGCCAGCGCGGCCGTCTCGGACAGGAAGAAGTCCGACACCACCAGGAAGTCCAGCGCTCCCAACCGCTCGGCCACGTTGTTGAGGTGCGGCGCGGACACCGCCACGTTGGAACCCATCACCAGCAGCGCCTTCGCTCCATCCTCGCGGCCCAGCGAGTCCAGCAGTTCGTAGGCCGATTTGCCCGGCCCCGGCAGCGACGCTTCGTCCACGCCCCAGACTCCGGCCACGTGCCGGCGCGCCGCAGGGTCGTCGATGCGGCGGTAGCCCGGCAGTTGGTCGGCCTTCTGCCCGTGTTCGCGTCCGCCCTGTCCGTTGCCCTGACCGGTGAGGCAGCCATAGCCGCTGTTGGCCTTGCCCACCAGCCCCAGCGCCAGCGCCAGGTTGATGCACGACGACACGTTGTTGACGCCCTGCGCCTGCTGCTCCGTCCCCCGGCCGGTCAGGATCATCGCGGATTCCGCGTTGCCGAGCAGGTGGGCAGCCCGCGTCAGTTCCGCCTCTGCCACGCCTGTGATGCGCTCCACCCGCTCCGGCCAATAGGTCGCCACCTCCGACTTGACCCGGTCAAACCCTTCCGTGCGGGCGTCCAGGTAATCCGTGTCAACCATCCCGTCCCGGATCAGGATGTGCAGCAAGCCATTGACCAGCGCCGCGTCCGATCCGGGGATCAGCCGCAGGTGCAGATTTGCCCGTTGCGCCGTCGGAGTCAGCCGGGGATCCGCCACCACCAGGGTGCGGCCGCCAGCCTGCTGTTCCTCGAAATACTGCATCAACGGCGGCATGGTTTCCGCCGAGTTGTCGCCCACCAGGAAAACCGCCTGCGCCCTCGCAATGTCCTCAATCGGAAAGGGCAGCCCCCGGTCCATTCCAAACGACCGGATGCCAGCGGCCGCCGCCGATGACATGCAGAACCGGCCGTTGTAATCGATGTTGGCGGTTTGCAACGCCACCCGGGCGAACTTGCCCAGCAGGTAGCTCTTCTCGTTGGTCAGCGAACCGCCCCCGAACACTCCCACCGCGTCCTTCCCATGCCGTTCCTGCACCGTCCGGAACGCGCTCGCCACCCGGCCCAATGCCTCATCCCACGACGCCTGGCGAAACTCGCCGCGCTCGTCCCGAACCAGCGGCGCCGTCAAACGTTCGGGATGGCGCAGGGTCGCCGCCGCCGTCCACCCCTTCACGCACAATGCCCCGCGGTTCACGGGGAACGCCGCGTTTCCCGATATCTCTACCTCGCCGGCGCCGTTGGTGGAAAGCGTCATGCCACACTGCAACGCGCAGTAGGGGCAATGCGACTCCGCCACTTCGGGCATCACGTTCGATGGCACTGTGGGATTGCTGGTCAATGCGGGCGGCCTCCACCTCAATTGACGATAATGGTAGGGGCGCTTTATTGCATGGGATTTTCGGGGGTGTAAAAGAAACGTATCGCAGCAATTAACGTTCTATGAACCCGACGTTTCCTGCATGTAACGTACCGGCCCGGCGGCTCCCCTTCTTGCCTGCCCGCTTGAAACCCAGTCGCCGGCCGTCTATCCCAGCACAGTACGCCGTGCCCGACGCAGGTGCTATTGTGGTGTTCGCCCACCCAATCACGGCGGTAATCCCATGGACAACTGCGCCCCGTCAGACATCACTGCGATCATCCTGGCCGGCGGCATCAGCCGGCGCTTCGGACGCGACAAGGCCGTCGAGCCTTTCGCCGGCGAGCCCATGATCCGCCGGGTGATCCACCGGTCTGCGGAGGCCGTCAACGCGGCGGAGGTTCTGGTGGTCGTCGGCTCGTTGGAGCGCGCCGGCGAATTGCCCCTGGATCCCCAGCACCGGGTAGCCGTTGACGCGTTCCCCAACAGCGGATCCCTCGGGGGCATCTATACCGGGCTCCTCAACGCGCAAACCGAATGGGGCCTGGTCACAGCCTGCGACATGCCCTTCCTGGAGTCGTCGCTTCTGCAACACATGGCGCATTGTCGCAGCGGCGTGGATGCCGTCGTCCCAGTGCGTGGCGGCCGGCCCGAACCCATCCATGCTCTCTACTCACGCCGCTGTCTCCCGGCCATCCATGACCGACTTCTCGCCGGCGAACTGAAAATCTCCGGATTCTACGACCGCGTAACCGTTCGCTACCTGCTCGACGATGAGTTGAAACGCTTCGACCCTGAGCTGTGGAGTTTCTTCAACATCAACCGTCCGGAAGACCTGGCCCTCGCCGCCGAGCGCGAGCAACGGCAATCGGCCCACGGGTACCCTCTCCCGTGATCGACGCAACGCCCCCTGCCATCATTGGGTTGATAGAGCCGGATAGTGCCCAAACTCAACCGCCTCGCCAGGCCCGCCCCGGATGCTCGCGCCATCGCTGCTCGGCCCAACATAGAAAGTGGTACAACCCTTGGGGGCAGGTCACTGGGTGAATCCGTTCACCAAGCGCGTGATGGTTCTGGTGCGAAAAGATCCGGCAGTGTTCACGTCGCAGTCCGGCCAAGTGGTTGAGTTTGTTCCATGGCCGCCGGGCTTGAACAAGAAACTGTGTTACCGACGAATCCAGATAGGGTGATTGGACCAGCGGTTCGTCCTGGTGTAGACGGTATGCCAGTTGCCGAAGCGGGACGGCAACCCCCGCCATTTGCACCCGCGCTCGGCGACGTACAGCATGGCGTTGAACACCTGCAGGTTGGACAGTTTGACGTTGCCGCGCTGAACCCGAACGGACCGGCGCGATGCGTTCGTACTAAGCTTGTGTAATCTCCATGCGTTCACCGGGCGGTCTCCGGCACCGGAGACCGCCCGGATCGAACATCCTGGACCAGTGCCGGCTGTTCTGACCCAGGAAGTGGCGCAACCACCGGGGCTGGTCACAGAGCGCCCTCACCGCCGGAGGGTCGAGCGCTACGGTTTCGCCTGCTACTCCCGAGCATCAAAGCCGTTGGCGCCATCGACCAACGCGGTGCCGTAACCTCCGGGAACTCCATGCGCGATGAAACGGTAGAGGTCCATTTCGAACTTTTTGGTCACGTATGAGACCGGAGTCGGCTCGTTGGCGGGGTCGGCAGCATCTCCGGACCATCGATGGAACGTGTGCTCATGCACCCAAAGGCCCGGCTCCTCGAGGGCAGAGGTCCACTGGGTTTGGTCGGTAGCAGTGGCCACAACACCCATTTGAGTCGGCTCGCCGCTCATATCTTCATCGTAGACGCTGTTCAGGCGACCCTGGCAATCCCATCGCCCGTTTACAAACTCACAGAGTTCGTAAACGTTCTGAGTGTCGCTGTGCGTCAGTTGGGAGCCGTTTTGGAAATATGCCCGGTAAACCATATTGCCCAGGATGATGGTGTAGCCCGTGACGTTGGGATGTTGGCGGTCCCAAACGCTCCAGTCGATGGTGTAACGGCCGTCCAGTTCGACCCGGAAAGCGGCGAATTCGTTTTTACCGCATCGCGCCACCAGATCCTGGCGGTAGTCTCTCTGGCATTCCTCGTAGAAGCCCAGGGTAGCCTGTGCCGGGTTGTCTCCGGCCTGCTGCGGGGCCGCCTGGACCCGGTTGCCGGAAATCATTGCGGCGCTCTTGTTTGAGCCGTGGCCGTCCGTGTAGCTGACGGTCGCCCGGAGGTACCAGTCCCGGTCGTCCGAAACCGGCGTGTAGGTATCGGTTGTTCCACCGCTGACACTTTCCCAATTTCCGACGCCGTCTGCGGACCTTTGCCAGAGCCACGTAGTGTTGGACAGGCTGCCGTCGGGGTCGGTAAGCGATGCGGTGAGAGACTTTCCAACCTCCGGCCGCGTGGACGACAGGTTGACCTCTCCAGGTTCGTCAACGTTGGTGAGGTTGATGGTCACCGTGATGGTGTCATCGACAGCCGCATCCTGGTTGTCGTCGGCATCTTTTTCGTCAGAAACCTGCAGGGTTACTTCGAGAACCGGCTTGCTCTCGTAGTCCAGGGCGGCGCCCGTAGCCACCGACAGTTGACCGGTACTTGTTGAAACCGTGAACTGGTCAGAATCGCCGCCGCTGGCCAACGAGTAGGTCAGCGAGTCACCCTCGGGGTCCGACGCGGCAATTGGCACCCCCACCGTGGCGCTGGCAAGCGCGTTTTCGGCGATGGAGCGTTCGGTGCTTTCGCCTTCGAGGAACCTTGGTGGCTCGTTGGCATCGATGGACACCGGATTGGTCGAGGACGAGGACGCCTGTTTGTCCGCCCCTTCGCCGTCGGTGTATTGTCCGGTAGCCCGAAGATATGCGCCGGCGTCCACGGCGGCCGGGGTGTAGGTATGCGTGGCCGCGTTCGAGATGTCGGTCCAGCCGGTGGCGCCATCATCGGATTTGGCCCACTGCCAGGCGACGTCGGAAACGCCGCCATCCGGGTCGGTCACGGATGCCGTTAGCGCAGTGCCCTCCTCCGGATTGGTTGACGACAGGGCGATTCTGCCCGGTTCATCGGCGTTGACCAGATTGACGGTCAACGTGATGGTTGCATCAACAGCGGTGTCGGGGTTGTGGCTGGCGTCCTTGCCGTCCGCCCCCTGCACCGCAACCTCCAGGGACGGTTTACTCTCGAAGTCAAGGGAGGCTCCGGGCGCCACGCTCAGTTGCCCGGTTGCGGGGTCGACGTCAAAGTGGCCAGAGTCCGTGCCGCTGCCTATGGAGTAGGTTAGATCGTCCCCCTCCGGGTCAGAGGCGTTCACCGCCGCCCCAATTGGGGTTCCGGTCAGCGAATCTTCGCTGATGGAGCGGGTTGCGCTCGTGCCCTCATCGAATGCCGGCGGCTGGTTGGCCGGTTTCGGCTGCACCGCGTTGGTCACCACCGTGTCCGCGGTTTTACCCGGGCCATTGCCGTCATCATAGGCTGCGTTCGCCCGCAGGAACTTACCCTCGTCGTCGGAAACCGGAGTGTAATCTCCCGAGGTTGCGCCGCTGATGTCGGTCCAGGTGGTGGCTTCGGCGGAGTCGGCGCGCTGCCATTGCCAGGTTAGGTTGCTGATGGAGCCGTCGGGGTCGGAGAGGGAAGCGCCCAGTTCCTGGTCCACCTGCGGGTTTTCGGTTGTGAAGCCGAGGACGCCGGGTTCGTCAACGTCGGTCACCGAGATGGTCAACGCGATGCTGGCGTCCCACTCGGTGTCGGCCGTGCCGTAAGGGTCCTTGCTGTCGCGCACTCGCACCTGGACGGTGTATGAAGATTTGGTCTCATAGTCGAGCGATGCGGACGCGGCCAGCGAGACCTGTCCGGTCGTTGCGTCGATGGCGAACCGGTTGGCGTCGGTGCCGGTCAAGCCGTAGGTCAGGGTGTCGCCGGTGTTTGGGTCCGTGGAGCCGATGGCTGTGCCGATGGCATCGCCGCCGTCCGCGCTCTCCGGAACCGATCGGCTCGCGGAGGATCCATCGTCAAATGCCGGCGGCTGATTGGTGGGAGGGGCGGCCAGCACCGCGTTGCTGGCGGTGTCGTGGGCCGTTTTGCCCGTACCCTGGCCGTCGTCGTAGGACGCCTGGGCCCGCAGGAACTTTCCGGCGTCGTCGGAAACCGGAATGTAGCGAGCCGAGGTGGTCCCAGGGATATCTGTCCAGGTGGTGGCATCGGCGGTATCGGCCTTCTGCCATTGCCATCTGAGATTGGCAGTGGATCCGTCGGGGTCGGTCAGCGAAACCCAGATGTCAGTGTCCACCTGGGGGTTGTTGGAGCTCAGCGAAACCTCACCGGGTTCGTCCAGGTTGGTGACCGACACCGTGACGGTTATTTCATCGTCCCAGGCTTCGTCCGAATTGCCCGATCCATCCCTGCCGTCACGCACCCGTATCGTCAGGTCATAGGTGGACACGCTTTCGTAGTCCAGCGTCTCGCCCTGCTTGAGGCTGATCTGCCCATCGGTCAATTCGAAGGGGTACCTGTCCTGATTCCTGATGGCGATAGTCAGTGTGTCGCTGTCCAGGTTGGAAACGTCCAGGTCTGCGATGACGACGGTGTCCCCGGCATCCTCGGCGACGGGAAAGGTTGCGCCGTCGGCGGTGACGAACTCGGGTTGGTAGTTTGCAACCACCGTTACCGGGATAATGATCGAGGCATCGACGGTGCCGTCGCTGTGGTCCAGTATGCTTTTGCCGTCGGTGACGGACAGGGTCAACGAAAACTGCTCGCCAGTGGAATCGAAAGAGGCGCCGTTTCTGGTGCGAACCTCGCGGGTCGCAGAATCGATCCGGAACCGTACACTACCGCCGCTGAGGGAATAGGTGAGCGAGTCTCCGTCCACGTCGATCGCCTCGGGGGCGATCCCGACGAGGCTGCCGCCGGGCAGGCTGTGATAGAACGTGAACCGCGTCGTGGACTCGCCAAACTCGGGTGGTGTGTTCCGCTTGCCGTAGGCGAAGAGTTTTTCGTCCGCGGTGTCCACAACCCAGAAGCGCAGCCCATGGCCGGTCAGCCCGCCGTTGAAGTCGCTGTTCGCAGGGACGGGGCGGAACTCCCGTCCCAGTTTGCGGTTGCCGGAGCGCAAACCGTAGGCGTAGGCGTGCTGGTCCTCCGAATCAAAAACCCAGATGTTTTTGCCATCGGACCAGATATTGCCCGGATCCTGGTTGCCGGGATCCAGGGTGATGTCCCGGCCGGACCGGCGTGCCATCTGAGCCAACTCGTAAGCGTAAAGTTTGTTGTCCGCCGAATCTGCGACCCAGATCAGGGCGCCGTCAGACCAGATGCCGGTGGGGTCGGCATTCGCGGTTGGCAACACCTTGGAATCTGTTTGGCTGTAGTCGCCCGTGCCGTCCAGCGCGTAGGCGTGCAGGGTCCGATTGTCATCGTCGGCCACCCACATGAACTCCTCGTTCGACCACATGGCCACGGGGGAATCGTTGGTCGCGGTCAGGTCGATGATTTCGCCCTGAAAGAGGGACCCGTCGCTCAAATCGTACCCCAAAAGCTGGCCGGAACTGCCCGCGCCGGAATCCGCGACCCACAGGGTTTCGCCATCTGCCCAGATGCCCCCGGCCGTTGACACATCGCTGATGCTAATGTCTTCATCGTGATGCCTGAACCCCTTTTGCAGCGTGGCGTAAACGTGAGAGTCGTTGTCGTCAACGATCCAAATGGTCTCTCCATCCGTCCAGATCCCCCTGGC
>JAPOQH010000022.1 GCA_026710825.1 Chloroflexota bacterium
AACGCCACGGGAATTCCATGCTGGGCAGCGACCCCAATGCCCGTGATCGCGGCGGCCGGCGGCCGTCCGGCGGTCGGCCCCCGTCTGGTAATCGCACCAATCCGTCGGATCGCCGTTTCCTGGGCGGTGGTGGTGCCCGTCGCTAGGTTCACCAAGAGAGGGCAGACCGCTTGGCCTGCCCTCTCATCTGGAACTCCCGCTCCCTGTCCTGCGGACGAACACCCCTGACCTGATCCGCCGGGTGTCTGTGTTATCATCGTATTAGTTTGGTCCCATTGCAGGCAAACGGTTTACGATGAGCCTTCGGCGGACGGGGAGGACACGTTATGCCAGTAATAACCATCAATGGCCCCATCGGCGCTGGATCGATCGCTGTGGGCCAACTCGTCGCCCAGAATTTGCATCTGAATTACGTGGATCGCATGGTGTTTGCCGAAGCGGCGCGTATCATTGGATCCCCGGTTTCCATTCTTATGGCCAAGGAACAACGCGTCGAGCGGTTCGGCGATCGGGTCACCGCGCTGCTGGGCCGAGTGCTCGAGCGCGCCGCTGTGTCCGGCGACTACGACCTGGGAGTTGGGATTGAAACGCTCCCCGAAACGTACCATGAACTGGCTGGAGAATCGTCGTCTCGCGTGCAGCGAGTCAATGACCAGCTTTTCATTGACACCACTCGCGAGGTCGTGCGTACCCTAGCGCAGGCCGGCCACGTGGTGATCATCGGTCGTGGAGCGAACGTCATCCTCGGCGACACCCCTGGTGTGCTGCACGTCGGGATGCTGGCGCCAATGTCCAAGCGTGTCGAAACCATCATGGAGCGGGAACACTTGGGCGAATCCGAGGCTCGCGAGTATCTCGAAGGACTGGAGGAAGCGCGCGTGCGGTTTTTCCAGAAATTCTTCAAGGTCTCTCCCGATGACGCGACTCTCTACCACATGATGCTCGATATGGGTCACATGAGCGACGAAACCGCCGCCAGGATCATCGAGCACGCCACCGGCGACCTGGAGCACTAAATTCAACATTCATCGGCTATCAGTCGTGAAACGCGTTCAACGCTTCGTTTCACGACAGGCGCTTATTTCAAGGAGGTCATTGAAACATGTTCATCCGAATGGTCTGGGGGAAGCTCCGGGCGGGATCCTGGGAGGAATTCGAGCGGCATTATCACGAGCGCGTGACCACCGGTACCAAGCCCAAGGGGCTGCGCGAAAGGCAGTTGATTCGCAGTACTGAAGATCCCGATGAAGGGGTCAGCGTAAGCGTGTGGGATACCCTGGGGGACCTCCGAGCCTACGAGACCAGCGACTTTCGCGCCAATATCGCCCGCGAGGTCGAACACCTCTATCGCGGCGAGTATTGGGTGAAGCATTTCGAGGTGTCGTCAACCGACTAACGCCCCGTCAACCAATATGGAAGGAGCCCTCCCGACATGATCGGGAGGGCTCCTTTTTTGACCCTTGTTTCTGTGCGCCCGACTATCGGCTGGCGCTGGCCCCCGAGACCCTGGCGATGCCGGCTCGCGAACAGTCCTCGTCCTCCTGGGCCGTACCTCCGCTACCTCCAACGGCGCCAATCAGTTCGCCGTTCATGTAGATCGGCAACGCCCCTTGCCCGGGTACGAATTCGCCGCGCTCAACCTCCATCACTGCCCGCATGATCGGCGTGGTGGATCGCTCGGTCAGGTCCCCGCTGGGTTCACCGAAACACGCGGAAGCGCGGGCTTTGCCGCGAGACACGTACGGCGTGCGCCACGCCGAACCGTCCATCTTGCACATCGTGATCAGGTCCCCGCGTGCATCGACTACTGAAAAACTGAATGCCTTGCCCAAATCTAGGGCGGCGGCCTTGGCGCCGGCGAGGACGGCCTCGGCCTGTTCGAGAGTGATGTTAGGCATAACGACGAATCTCCTTGGTTCTTTGCAAAGTGGTTGGTGTTGGTTGTCGACGCCGGTTGAGGCTGGTCAACCGGCTGCGCTATTATAGCAGGGCCAATTCCTCCGCCATTATTTCCCCTCCGTGCGCTTTCGTACTGCGGTTGTTTCTCTGTCATGATCAGTTTCTTCCAGTCATTTAACAAAGGTTGCGGCTGCGTTCTTGGGTTGGTGGCGGGTTTGATTATCGCCTCCATTATCC
Source organism: Chloroflexota bacterium (assembly GCA_026710825.1). Classification (GTDB taxonomy): domain Bacteria; phylum Chloroflexota; class Dehalococcoidia; order Lucifugimonadales; family UBA3495; genus Bin87. The sequence goes on from JAPOQH010000022.1 coordinate 2,137, forward strand.
TCACCCTGTTCTTCGGTGATTTCAACGTCGGTTATTGACCGACCGCCCACTCTGGAGTATCGCAATGCAGTTCGGGTTTTATCTCCCCAATCATGGCCCCAACGCACAGCCGGGTCCACTGGCCCAGATCGCCCAAACCGGAGACCGACTGGGATTCTATTGCATGGTCGCGGGCGACCATGTCCTCGTGCCCAACCGTATCGACTCTCCCTATCCGTACACCGTGAGCGGCGAGTTCCCGACCGGGGAAAGCGGAGAATATTTCGAACAGCTAACTCTCCTGACCTACCTGGCCGGCGTCACCGAGAACATCCGCATGGTTCCCAGCGTGATGATCGTGCCCTATCGCCCCCCGATCTTGGCAGCCAAGATCCTGGCGACCCTCGATGTTCTCTCACAGGGCCGGCTTATCCTGGGTGTCGGCGTGGGCTGGATGGAGGAGGAATTCGAAGCTCTCGGTACTCCGCCATTCGCCGAGCGCGGGCCCGTCACCGACGAGTACCTGCGCGCCTACAAGGAACTGTGGACCAGCCCCAATCCGGAATTCGACGGCAAGTACGTTCAGTTTTCGGGTATCCAGTTCCTGCCCAAACCCATCCAGAAACCGCACCCGCCCATCTGGGTTGGCGGTCAGAGCCGCCCTGCCATCCGGCGCGCCGCGACCATCGGCGACGGCTGGCATCCCGTGGGCACGATCCCCGCGGCCACCATGGAACCCGAGGAACTCGCCGGCGACATGGTGACCCTCAACCGGTTCGCCGAGCAGGCCGGCCGCGACCCTGCCGAAATCGAAATTTCGATGAAGGCGCCGCTATACGATCCGGGAACTATGCAATCAGGCCCGCGCCGCCGCTTCTCCGGATCGCCCGATGCCATCATGGAAGACGTGCAGACTTACTCCGAGATCGGCGTGTCGCACATCATTTTTGACATCCGCGGCAGCGATCTCAATCAGGCCATCGAGCGCCTGGACTGGTTTGCCGGTGACATAATGCGTCACGTCGATTGATGTCCAGCTGAACGCACTCGCGATCAGCGTGTTGCAAAAAAGTAGGGGCGCATAATCATGCGCCCCTATCAGTTTCCGCCTTGCGGGATATAGCTAGCCGGGGATTTCGTCGTAGTGGTCGAAGTTCCCGATCACGTTGGCCTCGTACAGCGCCTGTACCTCGTCCTCCGAGTAGTCCAGCAGGCCCGTGAGCACGTCTTCGTTGTGCTCGCCGACGCGCGGGGTCGTACCCACGACGGCCGGCGTGCGGCTGAAGTGCCAGAAATCTCCGGACACGGCAATGGAGCCGGCCAGGAAGTCGTCGACCTCGACCATGGCGCGACGCTCCCACGGATGCGGGTCAGCGGCGGCTTGGGCGATGGTGTTGACCGGAGCGGCAACCACGTCGTGGTGCGTGAAGTGCGCGATGGCTTCCCTCATGCTCATGTTGGCCATGAGATCACGCATCGCTTGGTTCACAGTTTCGCCATTGCGGCCGCGCTCGTGGCGCGTGGTGAACCGAGGGTCTTCCAGCCATTCCGGCTTGCCCAGCGCGTTGCAGACGCGATGCCAGTGGTGCTGGTCGCCCGCGGATATGAGAACCCAACCGTCCGCGCAGGGATACGTGCCCGAAGGCGGCGCGGCCGACTCGCCGCGGCGTGGCTCGATGCCCGCGCCGTGGTAGGCGGTGATCGGGATTTCGGTGTAGCTGTAGCCGGTGTCGGCCAGGCACGCGTCGATGCACTGTCCCTGTCCCGACGACTCGCGCTCGTGCAATGCCGCCAGCGTTCCGATGGCCGCGTGCAGGGCGGTGGTCCGGTCGATGATCGGCACGCCGGCGCGGATCGGAGGCATCCCCTCTTCACCAGTCACCATGGCGATGCCGGACATGGTCTGACCGATGGGGTCGTAGCCGATCTGGTCCCGGTACGGGCCAAACTGACCGTAGGCGGACACGTTCACCATGATGATTCGGGGGTTCAACTCGTACAGCACGTCGTAGCCAAAGCCCATGACGTCGATGGTGCCGGGCCGGAAGTTCTGCAGCAGCACGTCCGACACTCCCACCAGCTTTTTGAGGACGTCCTTGCCGTCCTCCTTCCGCAGGTCGATGCTCAGGCTCTTCTTGCCACTGTTGTACTGCACCCAGTAGGCGGACTGCTTGCGAACCCAGGGAGCGTGGTAGCGGGTCTCTTCGCCGCCCAACCGTTCGACCTTGATCACTTCCGCGCCCAGCCGAGCCAGCACTTGGGCGCAACGCGGACCGGCCTGGTGCCGACCCAGGTCAATTACTCGTATCCCGTCCAGGGGGCCTTTCGCTTCTGCCATAACCGGTTCTCCTAATGAATTGTTTCGTTAGCCGCAGTTGTGACAAGCCGAAAGCGCGAGCGACCTTGGCGTCGCGGCAACTATCAGGCGCGGCGTTTCTAGGTGTCGTAATTCTACGCCGCGAGTCCGCAATGGGCAAGCGTGCCGGTCTGCGGTCACACCGCGCCGTCCGCCTCCAGCGTCGACAATTGCTCCGGCGTGAGTCCGCCCAACGTGCACAGGATCTCTGCGTTGTGTTCGCCCAGCTTCGGAGGCGTTTCGGCCGGCGCTTGCTCGCACGCCGTCAGCCGCAGCGGCGTGGCCAGCGACCGGAAAGATCCGCCCAGCGTGTCGCTCGTACTCACGTACATGCCTCGCGCCTCGAGTTGCGGACAGTCCGCCAGGTCGGCCACGCTCTGGGTCACGCCCATGGAAAACCCGATCTCGGTTAGCCTGCCGGCTACCTCCCACTTGGGCCGCTGCGACGACCAGCCCTCTATCGCGGGGATAACTTCCTCAAACACGAAATCGGCGTCCGGGAATTGCTGCAGGTACCGGTCGTCACTCTCGGGCAGGTCCGTGCGTCCGATCAGTTCCCACAATGCTGCCAGCCGCTCGCGAGTGCGAACGCCTGCCATGATGACATAACCATCCGCAGCTTGGAAAACGAAGCCTGGATTCAACGAAGCCTGGATTCAACGAAGCCTGTCGCGTTCGCCCCGGCGTCTGCCCCGTTGCCTGGTAGGCGTTCATGTTGCTGATCACGTGGGACGCCATGCAGTCGTACATCGACACGTCCACGTGCTGCCCTTTTCCGGTCTGCCGCCGCGTTTCCAGCGCCAGCACGATGCCCAAAGCAGTCCAGACCCCGGGCACTGAGTCCCCCATGTTGTCGCCCACCGCCTGCGGCCTGCCGCCCGGTTCTCCCGTTAGCTCCATCCACCCCGACATCGCCTGTATCGCCAGGTTGTTCGCTGGCCAGTCCGAGTATGGCCCCCGCGCTCCGTCGCTGTCTCCGTACCCCGTGATCTCAGCGTAAATCAGCCGCGGGTTGATCTCACTCAAGCGGTCGTAGCCCAGCCCCAGCCGGCGAAAGGCGCCCGGCCCCCAGTTGTCCAGCAGCACGTCGGACTCGGACACCAGGTTTTCAAAGGCTTGCTTGCACGTCGGATTCCGCAGATCCAGCGTCACCGACTTCTTGTTGCGGTTCACCCCCAGGAATCGGCTGCTCATCTGCCCGGTGTCGGCATCGCCGATGAACGGCCCTCGGCCTCGTGCCAGGTCTCCCGTCCTCGGTCGCTCGATCTTGATCACCTCCGCGCCCATGTCCGCCAGGATCAAAGAGCAGAACGGCCCCGCGACGATATGTGTCGCGTCCAACACACGGATTCCCTTCAATGGGAGCGGCAGGTTCTCGGCTGAATCGTTGCGATCAAATACCTCGTCAGACATGCTCCATCGTCCTTGGTTGAGATTGCCCACCCCGTCACGCGGCGGGTGGTTCAGGATACAAATTCGGCCAACGACCGCAACGCCGCCCGCGCTCCCTTACGCATCGGCTCAAAGTGGCTAAAGCAGAGTATCTCAAAATCGATGGAAGCTAGCTTCTGCACTGACTTTTTCGCCGCTTCCATGTCGCTGGAAAACCAACGCGACGGCAGTGTTAATCGCTCCTGGTAACGTTGTATCGCGTCGGCTACCAGCAGCACCCCCTCGTTGGGAAAATGCAGACTGATGCTTCCCGGAGTGTGTCCCGGTGTATGCAGCACTCTGGCGCCGCCCAACAGCGGCAGGCAATCACCATCATCGAGTATGGTCGTCACCGGAAAATTCGGTGGGGACATCGGCGCCATGAGCGGCCAAAACAAAGGACGCAGCCAGAGTGGTTTGACCGGATTGGGAATCTTCCTGCCCGGCTCACCGGCCAGGTACGGGGCCTCCAGCCGATGCGCCGACACCGGCGCTCCGGTCGCCCGCCGCAGGCCCGCCATACCGCCCACGTGGTCCGGATGATAGTGCGTGGATATCAACCGACACACCGAATCCGTACCGTATCCCAACTCGCGCAGATAATTCAGCACCGGCCGATTGTGTAAAAGACGCCACCCCGCGTCCACCACCGTAATTGACGACTCTCCGCTTTCAGCATCGGGTGTTATTACGATGAAAGCGCTGGTGGTAACCATTGCACGCTGGTGCAGGCCAGGCACAACTTCACCTACCTCCGCTCGTGGTCCCGGCACACTGGGCGGTCGGTATATTAACTGTTCAGGAATGGGCCATTCCATACATCACGTATGTGGAGAACATCGAGGCAAGTTACTCTCTCCGGTCAATCACCCGCCGGGCTTTGAACTGCGTACGCTCAAACTCCCCTTCGGGTTTCAATTCGACCGATACCCCGACTCCCAACGCCCTGCGCAGCGTGTCTCCCACCTGTCCACGCAACGCCTCCAGACCCTGCGGACCGCTCTCCCCGGCGGCTGCCCAGACACCTGCCGAAACCTCCGTCTGCACCGTCAATCGGTCCAGGTAACCGCGTTCCCTCTCTACCACCATGCGGAACTCGCCGCCGAATTCGTCCCAACCTCGCAGAACGTCCTCCACCCGCGAGGGAAACACGTTCTGCCCCCGGATGATCAGCATGTCGTCTTCGCGACCGTATATCCCGGACGTCAACGTGGGGTACGTCCGCCCGCATGCGCAGTCGATCATCTCCCAGCGCGCGATGTCCCCCGACCAGTATCGGATCATCGGCTGCGATTCCCGCTCCAGGTGAGTGTAAACGGGCACGCCTTCGCCCCCCATCGGCGTGAGCTCGTGCGTCTCTGCGTCAACCAGTTGCGTGTAGACGATGTCCTGCCAGAGGTGCATCCCCCGCTCCAGGTGCCGACACCCGCCGTTCGTCATCCACGGTGTCATTTCGGCCATGCTGCCTTGATCCACCACGTAACACCCGTAGGCGTCCTCGATAGCCTGGCGGGTCGCCGGCACGCTCGCCCCCGGCTCACCGCTGAAGAACATCACCCGGAACGCGAAATCCGTCCGCGGGTCTATTCCCATTTCCCGCGCCGTCTCGGCCATGTACAGCGCGTACGACGGCGTGGCGTACAGTGCCGCCGGCTTTACCATCTCCGCCCACTCCACCGCTCGTTCCGTCTGCCCCGGTGCCCCCGCTCCGAATGGGAAGCACGTTGCTCCCAGCCGTTCGGCGCCTACCAGCGCTCCCCAACTTCCCACATACAGGCTGAACACTGCGGCCACCATCACCGTATCTGCCGGCCGTATCCCTGCGCCCCACAGAATCCGCGCGTGCGCCTCGCTTATTCTGTCCCAGTCTCCTCGGCTGATGCCGAACACCGTGGGCCGCCCGGTGGTCCCCGAGGTCCCGTGGATCCGGTACACCTCCTCCGGCGACACGCACAGGAAACGCCCGTACGGCGGGTGCGCCTCCTGCTCCTGCCGGACTTCCTCCTTGGTCAGGATGGGAAGTTGCGCGAACTCGTCCAGGCTTTGGAGATTAGCCGGATCTACCGGCGCGTCGTCCCAAAACTCCCGGTAAAACCCCGAACGCTCCCAGGCGTACCGGACCTGCCCCCGCAGTTTCTCCAGGATGACCGCATCCCGCTCTGGCGGCGGCATAGTTTCCAGTCGCTTATCCCAATGTTCCGCGCTACCCGGGGGGACATACGACAGGTCATATTTTGGCGGCCATGACATCTCCGGTCACCGCCCCAGCGATTCGTTGATGAATTGCACCATCTCCCCGGTGAAGGTTCCCACCGGGAATACTCCGTCGATGCCCATCTCGCGCAGGTCGTCAACATCTCCGTCGGGAATCGTCCCTCCCACCAGCAGCATCACGTCGTCCGCGCCCCGTTCGCCGCGCAGGCCATGCCGCTCCAGCGCGTCCACCATCCTTGGCATCAGGCGCATGTGCGCGCCGGACAGGATGCTGATGCCAACCACATCCACGTCCTCCTGTGCTGCCGCCGCGGCCACTTGGTCTGCCGTAACCCGCATGCCCAGGTACACCACCTCCATGCCCGCATCCCGCAGCGCCCGTGCAATCACCTTCACTCCCCGGTCGTGCCCGTCCAGCCCAAGCTTGGCCAGCAGCACCCGTGGCGGATTTGTGCGCGCATCTTGTCCCGACGAAACCATGTCTTGCATCCGGACGACACTATAACGCAGACCGGTGTTATCGTCTAAAACACGCCCGGGTCCACGTACTCGCCCCACTCTTCCCGCAGCGCCCCCATGATCTCGCCCTCCGTGACTCCCTCGGCCACCGCCGACAGAATCGACGGCATGAGGTTGCCATCAGCGCGCGCGGTCTTGCCGATCTCCCGAAGGCAGCGCGCCGCATCCGATTCGCTCCGACCCTGACGGCTCGTAACGAGCCGTTCTATCTGCCGTTCCTCCTCCGCATAATCGAACTCGAACAACTCAAGCGATCCAGCCGATGCCGCCTCATCGCGGTATTCGTCGTTCACGCCAACTATCGTGTAGTCTCCTGACTCCACCCTCTGCTGATAGCGATACGACGCCTGCGCGATTTCGCTCTCTATGTACCCGTTCCCAACCGCTTCCAGGACCCCGTCCAACATGCTCCCGTTGCCCATCCCGTCGATCCGTTCGATGTAGGCCATGGCCGCTTCTTCCAGCCGGTTGGTCAACGTCTCCAGGTATGCTGAACCTCCCAGCGGGTCTGGAGTTGCAGCAACGCCCGATTCCTCAGCCAGTATCATCTGCGTCGCCAGCGAGATCCGCATCGCCTCCTCAGACGGTATGTCGTACGCCTCGTCGTAGCCGCTCACGTGCAGCGACTGCGTGCCCCCCAGCACCGCCGCCAGCGCCTGCAACCCGCCCCGCAGGATGTTGTTCAGCGGGTCCTGCCGTACCAGGGTGGACCCCAGCGTCTGCGTGTGGAACCGCATCCGCATCGATTCGGCGCGTGTCGCGCCATAGCGGTCTCTCATCAACCGCGCCCACATCCGGCGCGCCGCCCGGAACTTGGCGATCTCCTCGAAAAAGTCGTTGTGTACACCGAAGAAGTGCGACAGTCGGGGCGCGAACGCGTCCACATGCAGTCCTCGTCGCTGCGCCGATTCCACGTAGGCCATGCCCTGAGCAATGGTAAACGCCAACTCCTGCACCGCGTCGGAACCGGCCTCCCGCGTGTGGTAGCCGCTGATCGATATCGTGTACCAGTTGGGCACGTGCTCGGTGCAGAACTCAACGACGTCCGTGGTCAACTTCAGCGCCGGAGCCGGCGGGAGCGCGAACGTCTTCTGCCCGTGAAACTCCTTGAGCGAGTCGTTCTGCACGGTTCCCCTCAGCGCGGCCCACGGCGTCCCCCGCCGCTCAGCGGTATGCAGGAACATCGCCAGCAGCACGATGGCGGGATGGTTGATCGTCAGCGACACGCTGGCCTGATCCAATGGTATCCCGTCAAACAGTTCGCCCATGTCGGCGGCGGTGTCAATCGCCACGCCCAGGCGCCCAACCTCGCCCTCTGCCAACTCGTGGTCCGAGTCATACCCGGTCAGCGTCGGGTGATCAAAGTCGGTGCTCAACCCGGTCTGTCCGTGCGCCAGCAGGAACCGGTAGCGTTCGTTGGTAGCCCGTGCCGTCCCGAAACCGGCGATCTGCCGCCGCGTCCACAGCCGCCCCCGGTACATGGTCGGATACGCCCCGCGCGTGAAGGGGAATTCACCAGGCTTCCCCAGGTCCCGCTCCGCGTCAAAATCCGCGGCAGCCAACCCGTCGGGTGTGTAAAGAGACTCCACAGGCACGCCGGAAAGCGTGCGGTGTTCGTTGGGATCGCTTGTCATATTGTTCCTGCTCTGCATCTGTGGGAAACCGAAGTGCCCGCCCCGAACTGCTTGCGGGTTGTTCACCCTTCGGTCCGTGCCACGGCATGTCGTATTGGTTGAACAGTTTAGCCGAAAGCATGCGCATAGGGTTCGATGATGGTAATCGCGTGCCCGCCATAGTTGTGCGCATGTTGCATACCCTTCACTTCCGGGTCATGGCCAACCGGAGGGCATAGGATAACGCCCTGGCTTGAATACAGCGACTCTCGATAATTTCCACGCGCTGACGTGTTCCGCTCATGGTAAGCCCGACCAACCACTTCCCCATCGTAGGGGCGAATCATCATTCGCCCAACCCTCCCCCCACACCATCCCTCCGTGACCCGAACCCAAGCCCAATCACGAAAAAATCCTGTCCATCCCGGTCATCCTGTTCATCCCGGTAAAATATATTTCTGACACTACCACTTGACATCACCCATAAGAACGTATATCCTAACTGTGTCTAGACCAAACGTACGTTTACCCCAACACCAGCGAGGCAGGATTCCCAGCATCGACGGCCAACCCCGTCAGTAAAAATCGCAACCGATCCAGGTGGCTGCGTGTCGCTCTCGGACCAACTATTCAACGACGGTGCCACACTAGGATCACCGGGACCGTTCGGGCCCGCGTGTACATTGGCGTAACATATCGTCTGAGCCACGGAACTACCGTCCCTCAATAGTTGCGTACCCCCGGCCGTACGCTGACAACGATGCCAAGGGAATCCTGCCTCCCCAACCAACCAAACCCCAAAAGGAGAAACCGCCAACCCAAACACCAGCGAAAACCCATCCAACCCGCAGTAGACCCCGTACACTGGGGTCCATCTATACAAGCACAAAATTCACCAGGGTCAAACGTGTTTCATCCGATGGAGACTGAAACCGTTGATCCTGGGCCATCCTTATTTGGTTTTCAATTGCTTTTGAGAGGCCTCACCATGCTGATCGCCCGCACAACCCTCGGCGTCCTGTGCCTGTTGACGGCACTGGTCACCTTGGGATTGTATTACTTCAACGCCGTGGACCCGGTGGCGGCGATACCCATCTGGTTCGTCGTCGACATATTCATCGCCGTCGCCATACTCCTGACCGTGGTGGTCAACGTCTGCGATTCCCTGCGCATCCGCAGGGACCCTCAGGCCCACTTGCGACAACTGCCCCGCGATGTCATCACGGTAATCGCCGGCCTGGTGCTGATGCTGTTCCTGCACAACCACCTGCTGTTCGCCCTAGAACCCGGATCCGAAAACGTCGGACTGTGGCTCTACCTCGACCCCGTATTGATCGCAGTGCTCACCTGGGAGGGCATTGCCCTGGTCCGGTCGCGCTACTAGCCTGTGTGAACCGACCGCCAGCCGTACACTCGAGGCTAATCAGCCGCCAGCGCTGGGATGATGTGGTCTCCAAACGCCCGCACCTCCGTTTCCGGTGGCGCGAAGGTCAGGCACGGCATCAGGTAAATCTGGTTCACTCCGTGCTTGGACATCTCGCGAATCCTCTCGGTGCAATGCTCCGGCGTGCCCACCAGTCCCATCGCGTCGCACAGTTGGGTGTTCACGTCGTCGCTCACGAACTCCGTCAGGTCGATCGCTTCCTCCCAGTTCGGTGCATGGCCCAGGTCAGGGTAAACGTCGCGAACCGCCTGCGGAACCTCGTAGTCCGGCATGTCAACGTCGGAATACGGCAGCCAGTTCGGCCCTCCCCATAGCAAGCCCCAGTGCACCGACACCGGTCGCGCTAGCATCCTGGCATCATCGTTGGAATCAGCGATGCACGTGCGCACCGCGAACACCACGTCCAGGTCGTCCAGGCTGCGTCCGCTCCGCCTCGCGCCCGTCTCCAGATGCTCCAGTGCCTTCCCTACAATCCCCGGCGTGTATCCCACCAGCACCAGCGCGCCGTCTGCCACCTCGCCGGCCAGTTCCAATGAACGCGGACCCGACGCCGCCATCATGACCGGCACGCCCGCGCCGCCGTCGCTTCCTGCGAAATCCAGCCTGTTGGTCATCCCGTCGTAGTCCACCGACTCTCCGGCCAGCAACGCCTTCACCTCCATGATGCACCGGCGCATCTGCCGCAGCGTGGCCGGCCTGCGCCCAATTGTGCTGGCCGACGTGTACCCCGTCCCGATTATGAACTTGGTCCTGCTAGGCGCGATCTCGGCAACAGTCTGCGCCGCTCCCGCCAGCACCGACGGAATCCTGCCAAACGGGTTCGTCACCGCAGGGAACAGGTTCAATCGACTGGTCCGGCTGGCTGCCAGTCCCATGGTCACAAATGTGTCCCGGCAGATCATCTGGCTGTCCAGGATACCCGCCCCGTCGAATCCCGCCTCCTCAATCCTGTTGATCATCGCCAGCAGTTCCGGCATCGGCGACGTGCCCGGCACGCGCATGGAAATCTTGATATCGTCCGACATGAGCTTCCCCTCGTTTCAACAGTTAGGAAATGGGTTTGTATCGCAGTGCGTCAGTATAACAATCTGCGGTTGCGATGCACCCAGAAGCAGGAACCGGCGCTGAACTCTACATGAGCACGCGCCGGTCCATTCGGGTCAAGCCGTTTGGGAGTCCTGCGTCACCGGAGTCGTCTCAGTTTCGGGTCCAGCGTGTCCCGCATCCAATCCCCGAACAGGTTGAGCGCCATCACCACGACGGTGATCGCCAAACCGGGCAACAACGACAGCCACCAAAGGTCGATGAGGTTGTTCCGGCCCTCCGCCACCATGATGCCCCACGCGGGTTCGCCCGGAGGGACGCCGACGCCGAGAAAGCTGAGGGAGGCTTCGAGGAGAATCGTCTGCCCAACCAACAGGCTGATGATCACCAGCACCGTGTTGACCACGTTGGGGAAAATATGCCGCCACATGATGACGTGGGGCGGTACGCCGGCGACGATCGCCAGCGTGACGAAGTCGCGTTCCTTGATGCTGAGGACCTCGCCGCGCACCTGCCGCGCAAACCGCGCCCACACCGTCGCCATGATCGCGATGACCACGTTCTGAATGCCGGCGCCCCCTTGGATCGCGACTATGATCAGCGCTAGAAGGATGGTGGGAAATCCCATGACCCCGTCGCACACCCTCATCAGAAATGCGTCAACCTTCCCGCCCAGGTAACCGGACGCCACGCCCAGCGCCGTGCCAACCAAAGCGCCGAAACCCAGTGAAATCAGGCTGATGAACGCCGAAATACGGGCGCCGTGGATGAGCCGGCTCAAAATGTCCCGTCCCAGCACGTCCACTCCCAATGGATTCTCAGAGGTGGTGAAGGGTCCTATCCTTTGGACTCCTTTGAGCACATCCGGTTCCTGCGGATCATAAGGCGCCAGCCAGGGAGCGAACAGCGCGCAGATCATCAGCACCAGCAGGACCACAATAGGGATCCACGGGATTCGCGTCCCTCGCATGCTTCGGATGCCGCGCCACGCGGTGTCCAGGGTTGTCCTGGTAGTTGCAGTTTGTGCTGCCATGTGCCGGCTCCGTTACTGGTACCTGATCCGCGGGTCCACGTAGGCGTACAGGATGTCAACGACCGTCGACAGCACAACGTAAATGAACCCGGAGGTGAGGATAGTGGCCATGATGACCACCGTGTCCCGCTCTCGTATGGCGTCCAGCATCAGGCGGCCCAGCCCAGGCCATGCGAACACCACCTCCACCACTATCGCCCCGTTGAGCAATCCGGCAAAACTCACCCCGCCGAACGTCAACACCGGTATGATGGCGTTCTTCAAGGCATGCTTGAAGATTACCAACCGTTCCTGCAGCCCTTTGATGCGCGCGAACTTGACGAATTCGCTGTCCAGCACTTCCAGCATACTGGAGCGCGTCAGCCGCATGAATCCCGCCATCACGAAAAGCGAAATCGCAATGCCCGGCAATATGTAGTGGTCAATGCCGCCCCTCCCGTAGGTGGGCAGAACTTTCAGCTGCGCTCCGAAGAACATGATCAGCATGATCGCGACCCAGAACTGTGGCGCAGACATGCCTATGATGGCGAACAGCTTCGCCAATTGGTCCAGGATGGTATTGCGCTTCACCGCCGCAAGCACCCCTAACGGGATGCCGAAAAGCATCGCTAGGAATAGACCCACCCCAGCCAGTTGGAGCGTCGGAGGAATGCGCTCCGCCATCATCGCGCTGACCTGCCGTCGGCTGGTCCCAGACACTCCCAAATCACCCTGCACCAGGTTGAACAGGTATCGTCCGTACCTTTCGTAGGCCGGCCGATCTAGCCCGAACTTGCGCCGGATTTCCTCCAGCTCTGCTTGGGTGGTATCCGCCGTGGCCATGGCCAAAGCGATGTCTCCCGTCAACTCGGACCCAAAGAACACCACCATGCTCAGGATGAGCAGGGTGATGATCGATTGCGCGATGCGGGCTGTGGCGAAGCGGAGCATCGAAACACGTCCTCGTTGGCCTTAGATCGTTTTTGGGGTGGGTTTGAAACCCACCCCTTACTCGCAGTTGTTTGCCAGTCTACTGGTTGACCTCTACGGTCCACAGAGCGCTCATATACGGTGCGAGCGGCCACGGAGTCCAACTGCCTACCCGGTCGCTTACGCCGTACGGCTGATTCAGGAACCCTGGGGTGAAGTCGTAGTGCTTGTCATGAATGATGCGCAACGCGTCGTAGTACGCCTGGTGGCGCTCTTCTTGCGTGCCAATCATCGCTCCGGCGGCCAGCACCTTTTCGGCGATGTCCGTATCGAATGCAATGTAGGCGCCCTCGCGTGCGTAGCGACCCAGCATCCGACGGCCACCGTCGTAGGTATTCTCGTTGGTGCGTACCAGGTACTGTCCGGCGATTTCACCGGCGTACTGCACTTCCTTCAGGCTCACTTCCTCACCGACGTTGACCTCGCATTCGATGCCAAGCACCGTCTCCCAACTCTGGCAGATGAGGGTGGACAACTCCACCGTCAGCGGCGCTCCCGCGCCGGTCCAGGTGTGGATGGGGAACACCTGACCCCCGTTGAATCCCGCGCCTCCGGGATATCCCGCGTCGGCCATCAGTTGCTGTGCCTTATCGGGGTCGAAGGGGAGCGGGCCCAGGTCTGGCTCAAAGCCCAGTCCTGACGGGCTGCCGATCCCATGCATGCCATTGATCTCGAACGCGTCCGAACCCCCGTAGAGAGCCTGGATCTGCGTCTTGTCGATGGCGTAGTCCAGCGCCTGCCTGACCCGAAGGTCGTTGCACATTATCGGAACGCCGTCGTTGTCCGTCTCACGGTTGCATCCGTTTGCGTTGATCCAGATGTGCACGGATTCCGGCGCATAGACGATGCGCCCGCCAGCGTCCTGGATCTGGCCAACCACTGTGTTGTCGGCCTCGATGATATCCACCTCTCCGGCCTGCAATGCGGCCACGCGAGTGGATAGTTCCGGCACCACCCGTAGGGAGAGGGTCTGGAACGGGAACGGCCGTTCCTGCCGCAGGAAGTAATCCTCGAAACGCTCATAGAGGATTTCTTCTTCGTAGCGGTGGCTCATCACCTGGAAAGGACCCGGCAAGCCAGGGTTCGGGTTTTCTTCGAACGCTTCCGCCTGCTGGCACACCTCAATGGGGGTACAGTTTTCTATGGTCTGCCCCAGCGGGAGGCTCTTGAAATAGTCCTCCGAGATGACCGTGCCTATCGCGGTGTTGTCCACTTCAGAGACCGCGGCGCCAAAGAACGCCAATGGTTCCTTGAACGTGTATTTGAACGTGTCAGGCCCGGTAACCTCGCGATTGACGATTTCCCGCGCGATTCGCACCGTGGACACACCCGCTGCCTCTTCGGTAATGGACCAATTCGCCATGAACGCCACGTCGTTGACGTCCAGTTCCTCACCGTTGTGGAACTGGATGCCGGGGCGGATGGTGAATTCCCAGGCGACACCGTCGTCCACAATCTCCCACTTGTTGGCGATTCCAGTCGCGGGGTCAAGAACGAGGCTGCCATCTTGCAGGCTGCCGCCGACCAACCAGACCTGGGCCATCCGATGCCACAGGTTGTTTTCGCCCGCGGCATATTTGGAGTTGAACAACTCGTTGCCTTGCGTGGTGACCATGACCGTGAACTTGTCAAAGTCCTTGGACTCCATCATGGCCGGTGCTTCGGTCGGCGATGGCGCGGCAGTAGCGGCCGCTGCTGCTTGCGGAACGGCCGTCGCCGCCGGGGCCGCTGACTCGCTGCTGGCGACCTCCGGTTCCCCCGCTCCTCCGCAGGCGATGCCGACTGTGAGCATCATGGCAAGCGCAAGAGCGGCCAACAAAGGCAATTGCAACATCCGTTTAGCGAAAACAACAGGCATACTGCCCTCCTTTGGCGGCACCGTTCACGAAAGGCCTTGAAAAACAAATTAGGCCGCAACATATTATCGGTTCACCGTTCGCGCAAACTATGGCAATTGGCAACTTTTGTCAACATATGGTTCCAAAATACTAACGCTTTGCGACATCGATATGTTCTATAATGACGATAACCAGCGTAGCGTATTGGCAAGTGGCGTGGAGCATATCGTTAGTCAAAAGCTGTGATGGCTACGAAATGCGTTGACTTCCATGGGATAAATTTGGAGCATGACTTGGGTTGAGCGACGATTGTATTTGCAGCGCATATACTTTCTCCGCCTCCTCGAAATTCCTCCCTTGCCACTGTTTCCAGTTGGCAGGTAAACTCTTTCCATCAGAATTCTAGGAGGAATTTTCATGGTGGCCGTGAAATATACGTTGGATGATTTCGTTCAGGAAATGGATGATTTGCTCGCCACCCAACCCGACGACGAGAAAATATTTGACCGGGGTTCCGACTACCTCTCACGTCTAGTCGCCAATCCAGACGCAATTCCAGAACGTTTCCGCCAACCAGTGGGAGGCGGATCACGCGCCAATCACGGGTCTTGGCTCCTGCACCACAGCCCCGACAGCGGACTCCTCGTTACCGCAGTGGTCTGGGGACCCGGCGACCATGCCGCGCCCCACGACCACCGCACCTGGGGCATGATCGGCGTGATGGAAAATGCCCTTACGGAGACCCGATTCCGCCGCGTCGACGACCGGCAAACAGAGGGACGGGCGCAGTTGGAACGCGACCGTTCCGCCGTGGCAAAGCCGGGTGAAATCACACTCCTGATCCCTGACGTTGACGAAATCCACCAGATGGACAATTTCACCGACCGGCCAACTGTCGAAATCCACGTCTACGGCAACGATCTGCGAGGACTCGAACGCGTGCGGTACGATCTCGAAACCGGTGCAGTCAAACGCATGGTAACCAACAAATTCGACAACTGTTGAAAGACGATCTTTGGGGCTCTCCTGGCGTCCCAAGTTCGATTAGTCGCGAATACGGAGTTATAAGATGTCGCAACCTGTTACCCCTGCTCGATTGTTGGATCTGATGAATGGGAGCACTCCATTCGCGTTGATTGACGTCCGCGAACCGGGTGAATACAACGCCAGCCACATACCAGGGAGCAGCCTCATACCCCGCCGCATGTTGGAATTCGATCTTGACGCTGCCGTTCCCCATCCAGGCAGTCTCGTGGTGCTCTGCGATGATGACGGCCGCCGGGTCGCGCGTGCTGTTGAGACCGTTGAAAACATGGGTTATTCCCATGTAGCTTGGCTCGAAGGCGGAATCAACCGGTGGATGAGCCTGGATCACCCCACGGAGTGGGGAGTCAATGTGCCCAGCAAGGATTTCGGCGAAAAGATGGAAGTTGTCCACCATGTACCCGAAATCGACGCCATTGAACTCCGCTCCCGCATGGACCGCGGCGACAAGATGGTGATCCTGGATACCCGTACTCCTGAGGAATACCGCCGTTTCTGCATACCGGGGGGCCGCAGCCTCCCCGGGGGAGAACTCGCCCTGCGCATCACCGATGTGACCGCCGATCTCGACCCGGACACCACCGTGGTCATCAACTGCGCCGGACGAACCCGCAGCATCATCGGCACGAGGATCCTCCAGCGCATGGGCTTGGACCGCGATATCGTAGGTTTGAAAAACGGCACATCCGGCTGGGTTCTTGCCGGATATGATTTGGAGTCTGGCGCGGACCGCGACCAACTGCCCGATGTTACTGAATCCGGACGGGCTGCCGCCGAGGCTTACGCGGAACGATGTGCGATTGAAGACGGGGTCAGGTTGATCGATGTGGCCGCGCTGGACGAACTCGTCACCCGCAGCCAGCGAGAGAGCGTGTACTTCATCGACGTCAGGACCGCGGAAGAATACGACCGGGGACGTATCAAGGGATTCCGGTGGTTCCCGGGCGGTCAATGCGTCCAACGGAGCGACGATGTGGCGGTCGTCAAAAATGCCCCCATCGTTTTTTGCTGCGACGGTAAAGCCAGGGCAACTCTCACCGCCTCCTGGTATCGGCAGCTTGGCTACGAGGAAGTGTACGCGTTGGACGGTGGCACCGGCGCGTGGGAAGCCGCGGGCCGGCCTTTGGAATCAGGCCTCAGCGTCGGGGCCTCCTTCGACGGCTCCATCAGCGGCTTGGGTGAGTCACCGCTCCTGGCCGATGCGCGCGATGCCGTTCCCCTGATCGGCGCCGGCAGTCTCAATGATGACGCATCAGCGATCGTGTTGTTCGTGGACACCAGCCGCGATTTCGCTCGCGGACACGTCCCGGGTGCCCGTTGGGTCCCGCGGGGCTGGTTGGAATGGCAGGTCGGGGAACACGTTCCATCCACGGATTCCCAGGTTGTGGTGACCTGTGGCGACGGACGCCAGTCGCTCCTGGCCGCGGCTACGCTGAAAGAAATGGGTTACTCCAACGTTGCCGCCCTGGAGGGAGGAATGCTCTCCTGGCGAGCCAGGGGTCTGCCGATCGAAGAAGGCCTCTCAGGCGTGATGCGGACGCCGGCGGACATCGTGTTCAGCGGACCCGACCGGACTTACGCCGATATGCAGCATTACCTCCGCTGGGAGACCGAACTGGGAGCCAAATACGAAACTCAATCCTGACGACGTTCCACATCAGCCTTTCGCATTGGGGAGGGAAAACGCACCCAGCGCGTCCCTCCTCAATTCGTGGGTACCTCGATCAGGTCTCCCTCCTCAGGGTTGGGCTCGATGCGCAGAGTCTGCACAATGCGGTTGTATATGCGCTGCTCCGAGTGGGAATCGCCTACGTGTCTGGTGGCGGCTTCTTCCGACCGGCGTCGATCGTCAAACATGTCGTACCATCCGCACTCGGCGCAGTCCACTCGCCATTCCGTTCTTCCCGTGGGCACCTGCTCCGCGATTTCCACGATGATGTGCAAAGTTGTCATCGGCGTCTCCTGATTTAGTTGGCGATGGCCCGACGATTGTTGCCGTTCATCGCCGGGCTGTCAATCGCTTGAGGTACCTCCGGCCGTTGCCGGGTCTTGCCGTTGCGACCCCGGCGTGGGAAACTGGCATACCGTCGGCTTTCGGCCGGCAATTTCATCATCAGGAGAGGCCGACCCCATGACCACGCAACAAAATCCGTCCCAGGCATCCGGAGATGACGCTGCTCGCCCCGACTTCCTCGAGATGGATGGCTCCCAATCCTCCGATGCTCCGGCAGATACCGACAGCTGGTACGGTTGGCCCCACCGGAAGGTCGAGCCCGTTACCCTGCAGCGCCCCGACGGCAAGACCGAGCGTGTGCGTACCCCGGTTATGGAGTTGGAGGGGTTGATCACTCCGACCGAATTGCACTACGTGGTCCAGCACTTCGGAATTCCCGAAACCATGCGGGCCGCCGACTGGTCGTTGTCCGTGGATGGCGAGGTGAAAAAGCCGTTGCGTCTGTCCTACGATGACGTCCGCCGCTTTCCCTCGCGTTCCGTGCGCACCGTGATGGAATGTTCCGGTAGCGACGCGACCTATTTCGAATATTTCAAAGGTGAGGGTCCCCGCCCATCACGCACGCAGGAACGAATGATACTTTCCGGCAGCGAGTGGACCGGCGTTCCGTTGGCCGCCGTTCTGAACGAAGCCGGACTGACCGGACGGGCCACGCACATCCGCGCCGAGGGATGGGACGAAGGCGTGCCCGCCACCGCCGCGGAAGGTACCGAGCCGTTTTTCTACGACAAGGGTCTCCCGATCCAGAAAGCATTGCACCCGGACACCATTCTCGCGTACGCGCAGAACGGACAGGTTCTGGAACATCTTCACGGAGCCCCGATCAGGCTGCTGGTGCCCGGATGGTCCGGTAATTGGTCCGTCAAATGGCTGCGTCGGCTTGAGGTGCTGGATCACGAGCCCGACTGCTGGTACCACTACAACTTCTACTATTACGGCGACTCGCCGGACGATCCCAACAAGGAACTGATCACCACCATTGGCGTCAAATCTCTGGTATCCCAACCCAGTGATGACACGCGCACGTTGCCCGTGGGAAAGCATGTTGTCCGCGGATACGCTTGGAGTGGCGGTGGCGCCATCACCCAGGTGGACGTTAGTGTGGACGGCGGGCGGTCATGGCAGCCGGCGCGGCTCGAAGAACCCGCGGAACGCTGGATGTGGCGCCGTTGGTCGTGGGTCTGGGATGCCGCCCCTGGCGACTACACCGTGATGTCGCGTGCCACCGACAGCGTGGGCAACGTTCAGTCCCACGAACCCCGGTACAACAACATGCGCAAAAACTTCAGCGCCATTGTGGGTTACGACATAACCATTGCATGACCTTGCCTGACGGAGACTAGTACATGACCACCATTTCATCCATCCTGGAGCAAGCTCCGGTGGTGGCCGCCGAGTGGGCCGAAGGTCGGGCGGATCGTCAACAACGCACCAAAGGAGATCCGGCGGATTACGCTCGCCTCGCCGAAATCGGCGTTCCGCTCATGGCTGTGCCGACCGATTTGGGCGGAACCTGGGAGAGCATCGAACAGTCGGCCCGGCCGATATGCTCCTTGCTTCGTACGCTAGCCACCGGCGACCCATCCATCACTCTCGCCAGCGCCATGCATCACTTGGTTTTGTCATCGTGGCGTCTGCCGACGGTCCCCGAACCCTACACCGCCGGATGGATCGAGCAACGCAACGCCGTATTTGACAGCGTCCACAGCGGTTGCTGGTGGGGCACCATCGTCAGTGAGCCCGGTTCCGGCG
Organism: Chloroflexota bacterium; assembly: GCA_026710825.1. Lineage (GTDB taxonomy): Bacteria > Chloroflexota > Dehalococcoidia > Lucifugimonadales > UBA3495 > Bin87. The sequence goes on from JAPOQH010000022.1 coordinate 21,387, forward strand.
GCGACACTGCCCGCACTGCCAGTGTCTGTGAACCGGACGGTGTCAGCGACTTCGGTTACCGCATATCCGGACAAAAGCATTTCGGCAGCGGCTCCGGCCTGACTTCCTTCATGACTACGCGGGCCCTGGCTGCCGGCGAGGCCGCGCCTGACTTGTTCTTCATGGAGGTGCGCAATCATCCCTGGGACGGTTCCACCGGCTTGAAGCTCACCGCCGAGTGGCGGGGCCACGGTATGAAATCCACGAACAGCCACGCCTTCGAGTTCGCGAACTTTCCCGCCACCCGCGTTGCTTGGCCCAACCACCAGGCTGAACTCATGGGAGCCAACGGAGGCCTGGGAGCCGCCGCCTTCCTGTCGGTCATAGTGGGTGTCGTCGATGCTGCCATGGATTACGTGCGGCCTCGGATTAAAAACGGCATGGCGTCGGATCCCGGCCTCCGGGCCTACCAGCAAGTCGAATGGGCACACGCCGAGCAGGAAACCTGGCTGATCGGACAGGCATGGGAAGGCGCGCTGCGCTGTTTGGAGACCAATACTGGTCGACGCGAACTTCTGCTGGCGAAGGAGAGTGTCGCCCGGTTGTCCGAGGATTGTTTGGGACGACTCTGCAAACTTACCGGCGGCAGTGCGTACACCCGTTATTCACCGTTATCGGTTTGGTATGACGACGTGCGCGCGTTGGGCTATCTGCGGCCACCGTGGGCATTGGCTTGGGACCAGGTGTTTCAGCAGAGCCTGGCCGAGTGACCCCGCGGCCCAACCGCCAACGAGGTTGGGCATTGAGTAGTGGCAAAGAATCTCCGCAGGTTCCCGCGATTCGAAAAGCGTATCGTGTTTGTTGAAAACGTGGCAGGTTTTTCGGTCCGGTAGTAAAATGTCATCGCTATGGTTGCATACGCTAGGCGCAACGCTGCTATTGCCACCTCCGTCGGCGCAATGCTGGTTTCCGTCCTGCTGATAATATTTTTTGGCGCATGGGCAGTTTCAGCAAGCAGCGAAGCCGGCGTGTCAGAGCTGGTGACTTCCGCCACCGCTGGCTTTAGCGGCAACCTGTCGTCGCCATCCATTCAGTCTGCTGCAGGTGTCGGTTCTCCCGACGGCGAAAACGTGCCGCGACTCGCTACTGACCCGTCCGGCGGCGCGACTGCTTCTGACACCTGGTGGGGCAAAGCCTTGTTGGGCGCCTGTCCGCTCCACTGACTATCCCCACCGAATCGCTTGGGAGGAAATCCCTTAGATGTCCATCAGTTCCCCAGTGCGACGGCCCGCCGGCCGTTTTCATTATGCCTGGATAATCCTGGGCATCCTGGCCGTGGTTCAGATATTCGGTCAGTCCATTTCCATGTCTGCTGGCATCATGGTGCCGGAACTGCGGGCTCCTCTGGATGAAGGCGGTCGATTCGGCTGGTCCGCAGGAATCATTGGAGCGGCTTTGGCCGGATATTACCTGGTCGGCTCGTTGACATCACCGTTCAGCGGTCGGATGGGCGATATCCTCGGAGCTCGCAAGCTGCTCATGGCCGGAGGCATCCTCTTCGGCAGCAGCATGATACTGATCGGCTTCATTACTCATATCTGGCAGTTTTTCCTCGTCTATAGCGTGCTGCTGGCGCTGACATCGTCCATCACCATCGTCCCGCTGATGGCCGCGATCAACCCATGGTTCCGGCGTCGCCTCGGTTTGGGAATCGGTCTGATGTGGGCCGCCGGTGGCCTGGGAGCCGCCTTGCTGGCCCCCGTGTATTCCATACTGCTGGAGTCGTTTGGTTGGACCACCACCTTTGTAATCATCGGTGCGGTGGGCGGCGGTGTGACTCTTGGCCTGGTGCCGTTCTACCGCAACCAGCCATCCGAAAAAGGCGTCAACGCTTACGGGGCCACCGCCCACGACAAGCCGGCGGCGGCGTTCAACGCGGAGGCTGCCAAGGTTCGTCTGAAGGTATTCCAGCGTCAGATGCGTCACACCAGGGCCTTCTGGAACCTGCCCGTAATCCACGGTTTGGGATGCGCCGGGCATGGTATCGTCCTGATCTTCGTCGTTGACTTCGCCGTGCAACGCGGCATCGACTTCACAACCGGCGCGGTCATCCTCACCATCGTCCAAATATTCAGCATCGCTGGACGTTTCGCAGTCCCCATCATCACTGAGCGGATCGGCGGCAAACCCATCATGGCGACCGCTCTCGCCATTCAGGCCTTGTCAGTGGTGATCTTGTTCTTTGCGCAGGATGTATGGGCCTTCTATCTGTTCGGAGCGGTGTTCGGCCTGGGATTCGGCGGTGAGATGTCAGCGTACCCCGTCGTCAACCGGCAATACTTCGGCACCGGCCCAGTCGCCACGGTTTACGGGTTGCAGATCTCCGGCGCGATGATGGGGCACTGCATTTCCACAGTGGCTGCGGGGGTCATCATCCAGTTCATTGGATACGAACCGGCTTTCATCCTTTCAATGGCGTTCAGCGCCTTGGGTGTGATGATCATCCTCACTCTGGAGACCACCAAGCGGGAGCTTATACCCGACTGGGAGGACCAACTGCCACCCGAAGCTAGGACGCCGGGTCTGGTACCGGCAACCGCTCCGCCGGCTGCTGCGGCAACGGGCGTGGCATTCGGCAATGTCGCCGGTGGCGACGGCAACTGAGGGAGTAATCTGCGGTGAACACCGAACTCGCTTTTCTCTGCGACTCTGCTTCCGATGATCGGGGCAAACTTCATGCCTTGGGAATCGGTATTGACAGTGTGCAGGGCGCTTCGGTGCCGCTGACCCATCCGCGATTCATCATTGTCTGCGTCGTGCGCTATTCCGCCGTCGAGTCCGGCGAGAAAACAATGGGCATCCGCCTGCTGGACCCTGACGCCCAGGACACCATCGCGCCCATTGAACAGGGGATCACGTTCTCGCCCCGAAGCGGGGTCGTCGATTCCAAGGCGCGGATCATCGTAGAGGTCAACAGCGTGACTTTCAATTCAGTGGGCCCGCACGCGTTCCACGTCGTGATCGATGGCAACGAGATGGCGCGCCTCCCCATCAACGTCAACCTCCGGTCCGGTTGATGGAATCACGTCAACGCCTTTCCATCCTGCTTGCCACCGGCAACGCCGATAAGCAACGGATGCTGGCGTGGCTCCTGGAAGGACTGCCTTTCGATCCGGTGTCGCCCGCTCAGGCCGGAGTGTCCGCCTCTCCCGACGAATCCGGCGAATCTCACGAGGCAATCGCGAAAGCCAAGGCAGAGGCGTGGTCCCTGGCTGCCGGTATTCCCGCAATTGCCAGCGATGGTGGACTCCTGGTTCCGGCGTTGGGCGCCAACTGGGAAAGCCGCTACACTCGTCGGTTCGCCGGCCCCGCCGCGGATGATAGCGAACGTCAGCGCCGTTTGTTGACGCTGCTGGAACGCTGCCGGGGGGCTGACCGTGAGGCCGCTTTCGTCGAAGGCCTAGCTATCGCCGATGGTGGGTACACGCTCGCTTCGTGGGAAGCTCGCGGTGCCACGGGCCGCATCGTGAATAACCTCGCTGATGCTGGCGACCCAACCGGTGGGGATGGCTTCTGGGTCTTTCCGCTCTGGCATTTCTCGGAGTTCGATCGCACCTACGATCGCCTGACTCAGGAGGAACGGGCCAGTTTGGGCGATCACTGGGATTCATTGCGCTCGTCGGTCCGAAGTTTTGCACAGGAGTGGGTTCCCAACAAGCAATCTGCCCACGATAGGTTAGAATGGCCATCCGACAACGCGCCCACTGGAGCTTCCCGTTGACTGCTGCCCAAATCGATTCAACCTCTATGCCGGAGGCGTCCGCCCCTGGCTCAGTTGAGGATGTCCAAAACCTGCTGAGAGACCAGGCCTATATCACCGACCGGGGATTGGCGATCGCCATTTTTCTGGCCCTGAAGCTCCAGCGCCCTTTGTTTCTCGAAGGCGAGGCTGGTGTCGGCAAGACGGAAATTGCGCGTGCTCTGGCATCCGGATTGCACACCGACCTGATCCGCCTGCAATGCTACGAGGGTCTGGACGTCAACCACGCGGTTTACGAGTGGAACCACACTCGCCAACTCCTGGAAATTCGCCTCATGGAGGCCCGCCGCGACAGCGAGGAATCGGCCGGCGCTAACCTCGACCTGTTCGATCCTCAATTCCTGATCAAGCGCCCGCTGTTGGAAGCCATTGACGAATCTCGAGATCGCGCTCCCGTTTTGTTGATCGACGAACTGGACCGGGCGGACGAGGAGTTTGAGGGATTCCTCCTTGAACTGCTCGCCGATTATCAGGTAACCATCCCGGAACTTGGTACGTTCCACGCCGCCTATCCGCCGGTGGTCGTCATCACCTCTAATCGAACGCGCGAGGTTCACGACGCCCTCAAACGTCGGTGTCTCTACTACTGGGTGGACTATCCCGACTACCAGAAGGAATTGCAAATCGTCAGCGCTCGCCTGCCCGAAGCTCCAAGGCAATTGGCTCAGCAAGTCACTTCGTTCATCCAGGAACTGCGGGACACGGAACTTTACAAGATCCCGGGTGTGTCTGAAACACTTGATTGGACATCGGCCCTGATGGCGCTGAACATGCGTGAACTGGAACCCGAGGTCATCGACGACACGCTGGGAATCATGCTCAAATATCAGGACGACATCGAAGCCGTGCGCGGCGAACCGGTCCGCGCGCTATTGGAACGTTCCCAAAATCGCGGTCCGAGGCGGGGCGGTCGCCGAGGGTAAGTTCGGTTCGCAGCGCCGTAGGGCCGGCACTACAAGCGCGAGGAAATCCACATGGCTACCTTTTTCGACCCCATGGACATGAGCATGCTGGTGCCATTGGACGCCGAGATGGTTGAGGAGGCGCTGTCCGGTCCAAACCGTAGCGCGTCGGAACTGCTGATGCTGTATTTCGCCTGCTTGACCAACACCACGGACGAGCCGGCGATTGTGGATGCTCCGGACCGAATCGCGCTCGCCATATCCGATATGGCCGACGACGGCGACGAAGACGCCATGATGGCGATGGTCGCTATTTCCACCCTGTCGTCGGATCATGCTCCCGAACAGGACGTGATCGTCGGCGTCTCGATGTTGAACGCCGTTACGAGTCGGCCGCTGCTCCGCGGTGTGATTACGGGCGATCTGGACACCGATACCGCGGCCGGGGCGTTGAGCGTGATCAACATGCTCTCCACCCACTTGCTCGGCGACGTTTTGGACATTGACGACATCGATGACCTGGACCTTGATGATATCGATTTCGAAGAGTTAGCTGCCCAGTTGGGCGTGTCCGATTTTGACGAAGGCATTGATGGTGATCTGAATGGTCGTTAGGGGCAATTCTCAACACGTTGCCGTGATCGGCGGCGGAATCGTTGGCGCCACCATCGCGTGGCGCATCGCCTCCCGGGGGGGACGGGTGACGCTGATCGATAAAGCTGAACCGGGTAGCGGCGCCTCCAGCCACAGCTTTGCCTGGGTAAACGCCGGCGCCAAGGAACCCATCGGTTACCACAATTTGAACCGACGCTCCCTTGAAATGTGGGCTCGGTTCTCCGCGTCTCTGGGCGACGAGGTCGGCCTGCGTTGGGGCGGCAAGATAGCGTGGGAGACCGATCCAGATGCGTCAGAGCAGTTGAAAGCGCGTGTCTCCCAATTGCAGTCCTGGGGCTACCCCAGCCGCTTGGTGTCAGCGGAAGAATTGGCTGAACTCGAACCTGCCTTGGATATCGGCCCCGTCTCGGCAGCCGAGTACAGCGATAACGAAGGACAGGTTGAACCCCAAATGGTGGTGGACGCTTGCATCCGTCGTTTGCGCAAGTTGGAGTCTTCGGTACTCACCGGCGTGGACGTTGTCGGTTTCGACCGCGATTCGGCAGGCAGGATCCGTGCCATTCAAACCGGTGCGCGCGAAATCGAAGCTGACGTTGTGGTCATCGCCGCGGGCACTGACACCACCGAATTGGCGGCGAAAGCCGATGTCAAGATTCCCCAGGCCCAGAGCCCGGGCGTCGTGATCCGTACGACGCCGCTGCCGCCGCTTTTGCAGCACGTTCCGGTCGTATACGCTCCTCCGCTTGGCGATGGACGTCGGGAGATTCACCTCAGGCAGTGCGCCGATGGTCGCTTCATGATCGGTGAAGGAGACCAGGAAAGCCTGGCCGAAGACGATACCCAGGCCCACGCCGACGACCTGCTGGCCCGCGCCGCATGCTACCTGCCTGGACTTTCTGACGCTGAAGCCATTCCGGTTCCGGTGGGCTGGCGACCGATGCCTCTGGACGGCTACCCCACTATGGGATTCACCGCCGAATCGCCCAACCTGTATGTTGCGCTGACCCACAGCGGGGTGACCCTTGCGCCGGTGTTGAGCCAGCTCGCGGCGTTGGAAATCTGCGAAAACGTCCGCGCCGACACTGTCCTGGAGCCTTATCGCCCCGGGAGATTTGCTACCATCACCGACGAGCAAATCGCCCAGGCTGCGCACCCGAGATCTCGACACCGGTAGCGCCGGTTTGGACCTGTTGCAGGGCGATCTCCCCGAAAGAACGTCAATCCGAGGTTGGACGGTCCTCCTCCTCAACCGCCTGCACTACAGCACCGTTGTCCTCGCGTCCTTCGGGTTTGGTCTGTTCCTGCCGTTCCTCCAGGAAGATCTCGGCCTGAGCTACCTGCAAATCGGTCTATTGCAGGCCGTTGCCTGGGGGACCTCCGCCGTTTGCCTGGTGCCTTTCAGCGTGCTCCTTGCCCGGTTCAATCCAAACTACCGGGTGCTGGTGGGCTTGGCGCTGATGACCCCATGTCTCTTCACCCAGGGCCTCGCCGGGGGATTTTGGACCCTGCTGGCGTCTCGATTTTTCATGGTGCTGACACAGGCTGGCATGACTCCGGCGCGACCCCTGTTGCTGCGGTGGTGGGTGGTCCCACGGCAATACTCGAACGTGACTGCGGTTGGCCTTTCCCTCCACTCGACCTTCATGGCCGCTGCACTCACATTCAGCCCTGTGATCATTGTGATTTTGAACAGTTGGCGTCTGGCCTACTTCTTGCAGGCCGGTCTGATGGGCTGTCATTTCATGATCTGGGCGGTGTTGACCTGGAAGTCCCCACGCAGCATCGAGGAGTCCGCGGGTTCGGCCACCCGAGACGACCCGTCTCGTTCCAACCAACGGGATGAGGCCAATGGTCGAACCCCGTCGTTGGCCGCCGCGCTAGTTCGGTATCCCCACGCCTGGTTGCTCGGCGTCGTCATGCTCTGCCTCTCGGCGTCATGGACCACGGTCCTCACTTTCTTGCCCATCATCTTGGAAACCGACCGGGGAGTCTCGATCTCGGCGGGAAGTATATTGTTCGGATTCCTGTACTACGTTCTGATCCCCGGGGGATCGCTCGGCAGTTGGTTTTTCAATCACATCACCAACCGCCGTGTTATGGTCATGTTGCCGGCCCTGCTCAACGTCGTGTCCACGCTGGGGGCATTGCTGGCCGGCAACGAATTGGTGGTTGCCGTTGCTCTTTCCGGCATGGGATTGGCATGGGCGTTCGTCCCAGCAATGGAGATTTTGCCCTTCGAGTTCCCGGAAATCCGCACCCGAGAAGTGTCTGTTATCGCCGGCCTCGTTCAAACTTTCGGCGCAATCGGATTCGGGGGCGGCCCGGTACTCGCTGGCGCGTTGGCCGAGACTACGGGTTCGCTGGTGACTGGTGTTTTGGTGGTCGGTGGATTGACCGGTTTGGCGGTTTTGGCCGCCGCGGCCTTGCCCAGTCGGTTCCGGGGCCGGCTCGTGTGATAGTATTCCGGCGTCGTGGACGCATGCTTGCGTGCGGTGCCGATCGCAGCTCAACCCAGCCGTTTCTGAAATTGACGACCAACGTTGACATAAACATGCACACCGCTCCCGCAGATGTGGGAGACGGCGCGATCCTGCCGAACCTGCTCATGTTCGGCGAGTTGCTGCGTCGCTTGGGAATTGAGGTAGGCTCCGCCAATATGCTCGACTTGGTCCGTGCGACCGAATACGTTCCCATCGGCGGCAGTCGCAACGATTTCCGCCTGGCGGCCCGGGCCTTGTTGGTCCACAAGCAGAGCGACCTGGCGTTGTTCGATGAGGCATTCCAGGTGTTCTGGCGCCGCCCTGCCCACGGTACCAGCATGCGTGACCTGCGGTCGATGGGCGAGGAGCGACGCTATCGAGCCCCACGCGTCGTGCCGCACCGCGAGGACACCTCCGACGGCCCACCGGGCGATCGGGAATCCGAAGACGCTGACAACAGGCAACCCGTCGTGGATTTGCAGCGCTCCTTCAGCGCTCGAGAAGTCCTGCGCCAACGCGATTTCGCCGAGTTCACCCCGGCTGAGGTACACGCCGCTCGTAGTCTCATGTCGGAGTTGGCTTGGGACTTGGGCCAACGCCGCACCCGTCGCCTCACCTGGGGCAATGGCAACGACATTGACCTGCGCCGATCCATGCGCCGCAGCCTGTCCCACGGCGGGGAAATGCTGGAACTGGCGCACCGCCGGCGAAAGACAAAACCGCGCCCGTTGGTCCTGATTTGCGACGTCAGCGGTTCTATGGAGCGGTACACGAGAATGCTTCTCCACTTCGTGCACACCGTGGCCGTCAGCGGCCAAAACTTGGAGGCGTTCCTCTTCGCAACGCGACTCACCCGCATCACCCGACACCTCGATGCGCGTGGCGTGGACCAGGCCGTCGCCCAGGTGGCTCACGCAGTCCCGGACTGGGCCGGCGGCACTCGCATCGGCGAGGCAATCAAGAGTTTCAACTACCGATGGGCCCGGCGTGTGCTCCGCAGCGGCGCAGTCGTGCTCGTAATTTCAGACGGTTGGGATCGTGGCGACCCGGACCTACTCTCGCGGGAAATGGCTCGCTTGCAGCGCAGCTGCCATCGGCTGATCTGGCTCAATCCGTTGTTGGGCTCACCCACCTATGAACCTCTAACCCGGGGTATGCAGGCAGCGCTGCCCTACATAGACGATTTCCTCCCAGCGCATAACCTGCACAGCCTCCAGGAATTGGCTCGCCACCTGAATGAACTTTCCGACCGCAGACCCTTGCCGCCGAGTCGCCGCCCTTCGCGCGAGCATGCCGCTGAATCGACGCCAGGTACAGGTGATACCCATGACGGCACCGCTGCGGCACGATCTCGGCGCGACTTGAACCCGGCCCTGGCTCCGACGTTCCGACATCCGCTGTGGGGACACCCGAACATCCCCGGCGGTAGCTGATCTATCCGGCTTGTCCCGGCGCTACGTCGTTGTAGAGGCCGGCCAATGCCGTCGCCAGGGCCCGAGGGCGTGCCTCGTACTCTGGGGTGGGATACCACTCGTAATCAAAACTCCGCACGATCGCTCCCTCGATGCTGGTGCGCAGACTAGACACGATCACCCTGAATCCCAGCGCGTTGGTAGCCTGCTCCGCCAGTTGTTCCAGCACGACGTTCGGGCAGTCAAAGATCACCATGAACCCGCCCTCGCGATCCCCGTCGGTTACGCGCGCCCGAAAAACCTTGCCAAACAGGTCAAGGTCGACGATGGTATACCGTCGCTCTGTCGCGCCGTGGTCCGGCCATCCGATGTAAATGTCGCCGCCGACCGCCCAATGGTGCATTGTTGCCGACCTCCCGTTTGACAGGCGAATAAGAACATGGGTGAGGCCGCAATACGACCACCTTCAGGGTTGATTGGAGGCGGAAGCTCGGCCGCATCCGGTGCTTTGGGAGTCGGAGAGAGGGCGACTCAGGCCGTGCCGTGGGATTGTTCGGCCAGGGAACTGCGCACCTCGGCCCATCCGCTCGCCATGGATCGTCCTGGGAATGGCGACTGCTCCGCCTCCGGTATCACTTTCACCGCCACCAGCACTGGCCCGGGACGGCGCATGATCTCCTCCATGCCGATCAATAGCTCTTCCAGTTTGTCAAACCGACAGGCGTGAGCGTAGCCCGCGCTCCGGGCCATGCCCTCGAAGTCTATCCGGTTGAGTCCTGGGATCGGCGTGCCGTCCGTCGAGGTGTGGTCGGCATCTTCGAGTACGAAGTGCACCAGGTTTTCCGGCGCCACTTCACCTATCGTCGCCAGGCCCGCCAGGTCTGTGCGAAGCGTGGCGTCGCAATCCAGAACCAGGATGCGTCGACCCGGTTGCGCCAGCGACAGTCCCAACCCGACGGCAGGAGCCCGGTCCATGCAGTCGGTGAGGTCCACGTCTAAGTCCCTGCGCTCCGAAACTTGGTGCCATTCGCGCAGAGCCGCGGATGTGGACACCACCAGGGCCTCCTCACGGTGGTAGTTGATGGCGCGAGCGACCTCGCGGGACGGAATCATTTGGTGTCATCCATTGGTATGTCGCCAGTGTCCGCGGACTCAGATTCCCTGCGGATATCTCTGCGACGAGAGGATACCATCAGGTACAGGCCGGCGGGAATCAGGACACAACCCAGCGCGGCTTTGATGAGATTGCTTTCCACAAAACCCAACCACAGGAGATAGAAGCCGGCCAACACGGCCGCTGACGCCAGGACTCGCCCGAAAATGTTGAATGGCTGGAAGCGCATGGGATATCCGGACCCGCAATCAACGAACGGGGGCGAATTGTGCTTCGCCCCCGTTCAAAATACTCGCGTATCGCTGATGCTCAGTTATCGCCGGCCAAGGCCGCGGTGACTTCCTGATATGCCTGTTGGGCGGTGCGGGATGCGCGCTGGCGGAACTGCACCGGCGTGTTCTCGATCTCCGGCTCCACGGCCAGGTGGATGAACACGGGACCCTCAGCCGCCAGGACCTCGCCGATCCCGGTTGTGAAGTCTTCAAGGTTGTCGAAGGAGAAGACGGCGGCGTAGCCGGCGCCTCGGGCGATCTCTTGCCAATCGGTCACTCCATCGGAACCGGGAATTGGCTGACCGCCGGTTACGGCGTAAACCCCGTTGTTGAACAGGAAGTGGTAGAAGTTCTTGGGAGCCTTGGTCGAAGTGGTGACGAGTGCGCCCAAGTTCATCAGCAGGCTGCCGTCGCCGTCCAGCACCATGACTTTCCGGCCCGGTTGCGCCAGAGCGATGCCGAGACCGACGTTGCTGGCCTTGCCCATGGCTCCGGAGATTGGGAGATCGAGGTTCTGATTGCTCGTAACGGTGGGCAGGCCAAACCGGACGTTGCCGGCGTTCATAGTGGGGACGATGACGGCGTCTTCGCGATTGTTGTCAATGACGCGGACGGCGTCGGTGTTGTTGATCATGGAATTCGCTCCTGGCAGATATGGGCTCGGGATGCGCCGGATATGGCTGCGATGACTAAGCGCCGAACTCGGTGCCGATCAGTACGGCTACGGGCCGGTTGAGGCGCTGCGACTCGTCGAATGCGATGCTGATGCGGTCAGCATCGTCGTCGGTCTCGACCAGGTAGTAGTTGATCCCCCACGCATGGAGAATGTGCTCGATGAACCGGCCCGCCGAGTCGGGCGTGAGCCCGCGCCGGGTCCAGCCGCGATAGCCTACCAACATGACCAGGGGCTGGTTGAGGTCCAGGCAGAGGCCCCGTATGGAGTCCCCGGCCTCGAAAACGCCGGTGTTCTGGATCAAAACTACGGGGTTCGCGCCACCGACCCACAATCCGGCCGCCACCGCCATGGTCTCACCTTCGCGGCACACTGGAATTAGGTCGATGGTGGGTTCCTCCATCATCATGTTGTAGAGGAAGTTGGTCTCGCTGTCGGGCAGCCAAACCACATGGGAAACGTTGTTCTTCTTCAGTTCGGCTACCAGAGAAGCCGGATGCAAAATAGAATCGTAGACTTCGGTTGTCATTCTTGAGACTCCTTGAACGGTGCGCCGCAGTCGGCGCCAACACAATACATAATAGTCAAGCAGGCATTATATGGTGTGCCAAGTAGACCGTCAACGCGACTTCCTCGGCACGCCGAGACTACTGGGACGCGTTTAGAATTCTGCGTTGCGTGGTGTCCGTGGGAACGCGATGATGTCCCTGATGTTCTGCATCCCGGTGGCGAACTGAACCGTACGCTCGAACCCGAGACCGAATCCCGCGTGCGGAGTGGTGCCGTAGCGACGGAGGTCCAGGTACCACCAATAGGGTGCGTCATCCAGGCCGGCTTCCGCCATGCGCGACTGCAAGACGTCCAGCCGCTCCTCGCGCTGGCTGCCCCCGATGATCTCGCCGATCCTCGGTACCAGTACGTCTAGGGCCCTTACCGTCTGACCGTCTTCATTCAGTCGCATGTAGAAGGCTTTGATCGAACTTGGGTAGTCGGTGACAATGACCGGCCGGCCGATCTTGCGCTCGGTAAGGTATCTTTCGTGCTCCGACTGCAGGTCAGCGCCCCAGCTTACCGGGAACTCGAACGATTCGCCGGATCCCTCCAGAACGCGAACCGCCTCCGTGTACGTCATCCGCTCGAAGTCGGAGTTCGCGATGTCCTCCAGCGTCTTGATGAGTTCCTTGTCGTAGAAACGGTTGAAGAACGCCATGTCCTCCGGGCAGGTTTCCAGTACGTAGGCAAAGATGCTGCGCAGGAAGTCCTCGGCCAGTTGCGCCAAGCCGTCCAGATCGCAGAAAGCAACCTCGGGTTCCACCATCCAGAACTCGGCCAGGTGCCGCGAGGTGTTGGAATTTTCGGCCCGGAAAGTCGGCCCAAACGTGTAAACGTCCGACATCGCCTGGGCGAATATCTCCGCTTCCAACTGGCCGCTCACCGTGAGGAAGGCAGGCCTGCCGAAGAAATCGGCATCGTTGTCCACGCGGCCGCCCTTGGTGGGCAGGTCGTCCAGGTTCAGCGTGGTCGCCCGGAACATCGCCCCGGCGCCCTCTGCGTCGCTGGCGGTGATGATCGGCGTCTGGATGTACAGGAAGCCCCGCTGCTGGAAGAACTGGTGGATGCCGAAGGCCATGGCATTCCGGACCCGCGCCACGGCTCCGAACGTGTTGGTGCGGGGACGGAGATGCGCCAATTCCCGCAGGAATTCCAGCGTGTGCCGCTTTTTCTGGAGCGGGTATTCCTCGGGATCCGCGCCGCCCAGCAGGGCAATGGAGCTTGCCACTATTTCGTAACGTTGCCCGCGGCCCAGCGATTCTTGCAAAACTCCGAAGGCGGTGACGCTGCACCCGGTGGTAAGAGCGTCCACCAATGCGTAGTCGGGGCAATTGGCGTCCACTACGATCTGGAGGTCAGCGAGGCTCGACCCATCGTTGATCTGAACGAACGACACGCCGCCCGATGATCGTACGGTCTTGACCCACCCGTTGACCGAGACGGGATTGGGCGCATCATCCAGCCGCTCAATCGACAGGAGGTCTTTGATGCGAGCGCGTCCGGAAGTAGGCATACCGAGGAACCTCCCGTTAGGGATGATAATCGGATTCTAGCACACGACCCGTCACACTTGGCCCGCCATTTGCGGTGCTTGGATCACCGCAGTCCGGTCAGAGCGACGGCCTGTCGTTGTGCCAATCCGTCGCCTGCTGGTAAGCGTGAGCGATATTCAACAGCCGGCCCTCGGACAGGTGCGGCCCGATGAGTTGCAACCCCACTGGCAGGCCATCGCTGAATCCGCATGGAACCGACATCGCCGGCAGCCCGGCTATGTTCACGGGCAGTGTGTACACGTCCACCAGGTACATGCGCACCGGGTCGTCGGTTCGCTCTCCGATTGGGAACGCCACCAGTGGTGAAACCGGCGCTGCCAGCGCGTCGACCTCCTGGAATACCCGGTCAAAGTCTTCTCGGATCAGCGTTCGAACCTGTTGGGCCTTGTGGTAGTAGGCATCGTAGTATCCGGAGGAAAGCGCAAACGCGCCAAGCATGATCCGGCGTTTTACTTCCGGGCCGAACCCATGCTGCCGGGTGCGCTCCATGGCCTCCCACATATCGCCGTCGCCCTGATGGGAGTAGCCATATTTCACCCCATCGTACCGCGCCAGATTCGCCGAGCATTCGGACGGCGCGATGATGTAGTAGCATGCCAGAGCGTACTCGGTCGTCGGCAGAGAAACCTCGCGCAGTTCCGCGCCCAGATCGGCCAACCGTTCAATCGCCGCAGTTACGGCCGCTCGCACGCCGGTATCCATGCCATCGGCAAAGTATTCGCTGGGCACTCCCACGCGGACGCCCGAAATGTCTCCGGTCAGGCCAGCCCGATAGTCTGGCACTGGAACGGGCAGCGAGGTGGCATCGAATCGGTCTTGTCCGGCGATGGCTTCCAGGATCACGGCGCAGTCCGCGGCGTCCCTGGCGATGGGGCCGACCTGGTCCAGCGACGATGCGTAGGCCACCAGCCCATAGCGACTGACCCGCCCATAGGTCGGTTTCAGCCCGGTAACTCCACAGAACGACGCGGGTTGCCGGATGCTGCCGCCCGTGTCCGTGCCGAGCGCGAATGCCGCCTCACCGGCTGCCACCGCCGCCGCCGAGCCTCCGCTGCTTCCTCCGGGCACCCGTTCGGTGTCCCACGGATTCCTGGTGGGGAAAAATGCGGAGTTCTCCGTGGACGAACCCATTCCGAACTCGTCCATATTGCCCTTGCCGAGCAGGACGGTTCCTTGCTCGCGCAGTCGGCCCACTGCCGTGGCGTTGTACACCGGGACGTAACCCTCGAGCATCCGCGACGCGCAGGTGGTGGTGGTACCTTCAGTGCACAGCAAATCCTTGATTTGCATTGGGATACCGGTAAGAGCGGTGTACTCGCCCGCTGCGATGCGCCGGTCTGCTTCCTGAGCCTGCTGCAGCGCTGCGTCTGCCGTAACGGTGATGTACGCGGACAGTCGGTCGTCAACCTCCTCGATTCGTTGAAGGAACGACCGTGTTAGTTCGACGCTGCTGATCTCTTTGGCGGCCAGCAGTCGGGACGCCTCGGCAACAGTCAGTTGCCACAGGTGGTTCACGGTGTGATCAGGCACGGTCATTCGTCCAGGACGGCCCGCACCTGGAATAAGTCGCCCCGGCGCCGCGGAGCGTTGAGCAAGCTTTCCTCGGACTCCAGGCTGCTCCCCGGCTCATCGTCCCGCATCACATTGTCCAGCCCGGCAACGTGTGCTGTCGGGGTTACGCCGGTGGTGTCGAGACTCTGCAAAACCTCGAACTGGTCCAGGATATCCGATAACTGCTGGGCGAACGACTCCGTTTCGCCCTCGCTCAGCGATATGCGGGCCAAGGCCGCGATGTGTTTCACTTGCTCACGGTCTATGGGCATTTTGACACGTCAAGATCGGTTTCGTTGTTGAGCCAGTAGTACTCGTCTAGCTCATCTCGGATCCGCCGGACACGCTGATGCTGAGACCCGTCATGTAGTCCGACTCCGCTGAGGATAAAAACGCCGCCATCCGGGCGATGTCGTCGCCCTGCGCGATCCGTCCCAACGGGACGCGGGTCTCGCGTTCGCGGACCATCAGGGCGCGGTGCTCCTCGCCTGACGTGCCCTCCGGTGCCAGCGCCGCCGCTATGAAATCAACGCGCTCCGTATCGACGAGACCCGGGCAAATTGCGTTCACGTTGACTCGATAGGGCGCCATCTCATGGGCCAGAGATTGGGTAAATCCGATGACCGCGAACTTGCTGGCGCAATATGCCCCATATCGGGCAATCCCGCGTTTGCCAGCGCCGGAGGATATGTTGATGATCTTGCCTGGCCCTCCCCGGTCGACCATGTGCCGGCAAACAGCCCGGCTGACCAGGTACGTCCCGCGAACGTTGACGCGCATCACGTCGTCGAATGCGTCTTCCTCCAGTTCCACTATCAGCACCCGGTCGCGACCAGGCCGCGATCCGGCGTTGTTCACCAGGATATCGATCTTGCCAAACTCGCCGAGTGTATCGGACACCATGGCGTCCACCTGACCGCTGTCCGCCACGTCGTAGTACAGCCCCACGCTGCGGCGGCCCATGTCCTGAATTTCCTTGACGACGCTGGGCAGACCTTCCCATCCGTCGAGGCGGTCCTCGGTGCGTATGGCATCCAGGGATGCCTCTACGTCGGTGACCACCACGTCCGCGCCCTCCGAGGCGAGTCGTGTGGCGATGGCGCGCCCAATGCCGTGGCGTCCACCGGCTCCGGTTACCAGGGCTGTCTTGCCGCTCAGGTCGTACATCTTGGTCTCCTGACTGGTCGGACCTCGTGGGAGGTCGTCGTAAATTGCTGGCGTGACATGTTAACAGGTTTGGCGGCCGGACGCAGGCCAATTCGCCTTGCGTTTCCCTTTGGCGAGAAGATAGGCGGACTTGGTCGGGCCAACCACTATGTTGACGGCGGACGTACCTGTCGCAATCACATGTGCCCCGCGTCCTCGCGGTGGGACTCTCCAGATTGCCGGCGACTGTCCCCCCACCAATCCCAGATACGCATGGGCGAAAGGCGGTCCCGGTCCGACGCGCGGCTCATGTTGACGCCCACACGCAGCAGAGCGGCCGAGCAATCTGGCGACAAGCACACCCGGCAGCCTTGCGCAGTAGCGCCGGCCGCTGCGACCGCCGGTTGCGCTTTACTGGCGCCCGGGCCACCCTGGCCGGTGATCGTGATGGTGCAGGGCGAATGCTTCCCCCGAGGCGTGGACGACCAGCTGATGCCCGAACGCGTCTGCAAGCACCGATTCCAACAACACCTCGTCCGGAGGGCCATAGGCGATCAATTGCCCGTTGATCACCGCAACGTCGCTCGCCCGGGCGGATACGCAGGTGAGGTTGTGGGTACACATGAGAACCGTGGTCCCCACCTCGCGCAAGGCGTCGATGATATCGAGGAATCGATGTTGCGCGCTGGGATCCAGCCCGGTCAAGGGCTCGTCGAGCAGCAATAGCGAGGGTTTCGACGCGATGGCGCGGGCCAATAGCACTCGCCGTCGCTGCCCGCCGGAGAGTTCACCTATTCCTCTCTGCCTCAGGTCCGCCAAATCCACGGTTGCCAGCGCTTCAGCGGCGGCGTCTCGGTTCGCTTTGCTGTGGCCGCGGAACAGGCCCCGGCTGGGGGTGAGTCCCATCATCACCACGTCCCACACCGTGGCCGGGAAGTTCCAGTCCACCTGCTCCAACTGGGGAACGAATCCTATCGTTCGGCGCATACGGTGGCTGGGCCGTCCGTCCACCAGGACCTGGCCATGCGTCGGGTTCACAAGACCGACTATCGTTTTGAGGAGAGTGGATTTGCCGCCGCCGTTGGGCCCGATTATTCCGGAGAAGCTTCCGTTCTCTATGGAGAATGACACGCCATGGAGAGCCACGGTCGGACCATACTCCACGCCCACATTCTGGAATGCCACGGCCTGGTGCGTATAGACCTCATGAGCATGCGTCTGCCCGTCCCGGGAATGAGCGTGGCCGTGGGCCTCCGGCAGGGTTGGGGCGCGCATCAGCCCCTAACTCCGGTACCAGTCATCGCCGGCTGGTGGCCACGGATTCTCGGCATCCAACACCTGCGAAAGCTGCGTGAATGCGCCCTCGAATGTCGCCGGATGCAGCCAGATGCTGTTGAAACCCAGGTTGACATAGTTATCGGTACGACGAGAGGTCGTGAACCGCAGACCGTCCAATGTCTGGAGTTGAGCGTCAGTCGCCAGCGAGTCTTCAATCTCGTAGATGGTCAGGTAGATGCCCTCGCCGTACCGTGCCAGGAACCTGCCGGACGGCGAATCGTCGCTGGTGGGCTGCGCCAGCTCGATAAACGTGTCCCCTCCTTCGAGCGGAAGCACGGCGATTTCCAGGTCGGTGAAGCTGATCTGGAACCTTCGGGTTGGTTGCAGGCCGAAGAGCGCGCTCCAATGAGCGATGGCGGCATCGAGGTCATGGACTATGACGGCGACCTGCCGCAGCTGGGTTGTCCCGGGACTGTGATCCGAATGCTCCCAGTTGTCCCCTGCCGCTGGCCAGGGGTTTCGCGAATCCGTGACCTCTATCACCTCGATGAATGCGCCGTTGCACGATGACGGATGCAAAAACGCAGACCTCGATCCATCGTGCTCGGTCTCCCCCGTGATGCGCACGCCCCGGTCGCGTAGGTGCGGAATCAGGCGATCGTATTCTTTGGTTTCGAAGATAATCAGGTAGGGAGCGGCTCCGCGCCGCTGCAAAAATCGCGCCCCCGCCGAATCCGGACTGTTGGGCGCAAGAAGTTCGACGAACGTGCCGTTCCCAGCGGGCAGCACCGCGTTGTCAAGTCCAAACGCCGGTAGTGTGCCCGTGCGCGACGGCTCCATCCCAAGTACCCGCCCGTAGAGGTCAACCGCCCCGGGCAGGTCTTCCACCATCATGGCGATTTGACGAAGTTTGTGGAGCATCTGAGAGCGTTTACTCCGTTTCTCGGGTGGAAGTTAGGCGCGGAGACTGACCGCTTGGCGGTCGCGTCTCAGCCCCTCGAGGGCAGATTTAGCCTGGCCGTGCCGATAATGTACGGGCGGTCGGGTACCGGGCCGGTCATGGTGATGTCGCACTGTATGTGGTTGCCCGATTCGTCCTGGTCGGTATCACTGATCTGAAAGCCCACATGCAGCGGTTGGTTGTGCGGGATCGTGCCCCGAAACACCAGGTCCAGGTCCTCTACCGTTCCCGCGCCGGCCCAGTCGGTGAGTACTCGCGACACCAGGGCCATTGACATAATGCCCGGGACGATCGGCTCGGACAGACCCACCTTCTCGGCCTGTTCTTGGTCGGTGAACCGGTTGGGAGCGGGATTTCCCCAAAGTGAGCAGAAGTCCACCACCTGATCGTCGGCAACCGTCACGATCGCGGGACCGATCTCATCCCCCAACTCGACATCTTCGAAATACAACCTCGCGGATTGAGTCATCTGTGCATCACTCCCGTACGACCTGGGAACGCTGTACGTCGGCGACCACAATCCCGTCCTGGTTGCGGAAGGTCGTTTCCCACACGACATGCACCATCGTCCCGGTGCGACCCGTTTTGGTGTACACGTCCTTGAGGTGGGATGATGCCGTAAGCGTATCACCGGCGACAATTGCAGCCCGCGGCTCCACCCGCTGGCCGCCGTGGAATTGGCGCCGTCCGAACTGGAGCTTGATGTCCGGCAGCTCTCCCCGCTCGAACAGGGCACACAACGTGGGCGGAGCAACTTGATCGCCGAAACCGGCCGCGCGGGCTGCGGATGCGTCAGTGAAAATCGGGTTGTCCTCTCCGACGCTGCTGGCGTAAACGTCGATAATCTCCTTGGTAACTTGGAACGGACCTGATTCGTGCTCGACTCCATAGAGCGAGTGGTCGTATTCGTAGTCGATCTGGGTGGGCATCTGGGGACTCCTCTCAGCCTACTGGCGCGGCGGCGGTTTCTTCGAGATATACGGGCCGAAATTCGCCGGATAGCAACGCTTCGACCAATTCAGGTTCCGACCGGATTTCGGCTTTGAACTCCGTAACGGCGCGGGCAATGTGGCTAGCCAGGTGAGCGTCGCTGCCGGCTGTTCCCAGGTATCCGTTCTGTTGGCACAACGCTTGGGCGCGTTCGTTCTCCTCCGGTTTGCTGCCAGCGTTCACCAACTCGACCATGGACACATCGTCAAACGATTCGCCCTGTTCCATGTATTCGACCAGCCCGATGCCGAACCTGCCGGGGTGCGCCGGCACGACGTAACCCCCGTGGTGCCTGGCGGCCTTGATCAATTCGCGGCCGTCCATTTTCACGTCGCCGAAGTCAATGTCTTTGGCGAGTCCGCGGGTGATGTTGTACACGAGCATGTGCCCGAAGCAGGTGTCGAGCTCGGCGCCCTTGAGCACCAGCACCCCGTACTCGGCGGCCAACTGGGAGTAATCAACGTCGAAATCGAATTGTCTATGCTCGGTCAATACTATGCCGTCCACGGTATTTCCGCGCTTGCGCAGTACGTTGATGAACTTCAGGTACTGTTCCACCGTGGCGCGTGAGTCGTCCGATGCGACTGAATGGCAATGCAGGTCAAGGTACGTGGTCAAGAGGGGCCTCCAATGGGCGGTTCCAGTTGCCGCCAACTGGCGATTATATGGCCGTGAACGGGGTCGCGCAACCTTGACCCGAGCGGGCAGGGCCGTTCGATTATTTACATGCTGCCGACCCAGTCCGCTCATGGTGCGGAACGTCCGCCGGTGGCGGGAGCAGCCGCCGGTCCGCCTCTGGCGGATCGAACCACCAGCGGACGGTGTCGTCAGAACCGCGCTGGGCTCCAAACATTTTCTTGGTCTGGCGACAATCGAAAGAACCTGTCGAAAGACCCGGTGACAATTTCCCATTGTCCCCACGATCCCCATGTCCTTACCATCTAACTGTCCAACCGCCCAACTCCATCCCCCGCCCAACTCAAATGCGGCACCCAATCCTGAAAATCCTCTAATCCCGCAAATCCCAATTCTGGCAACCACGAACCATCCCAACCCCGCTCCGCCAAATCCTCTCACCAACCCGTCAAAACCATCAATATCGCCCCCAAAACCGCCCGATCCGCCCTCGTTTATCCTCACCGCCCACCTCCTGGCCCTACTCAAATGAGCGGAAATGACCGGAAATGAGTGGGATATTCAAGAATCGTCGCCATCCTAGTCCAATCCCTAATCCCGTCCATCCTGCCCATCCATACAAACAACTCCCCATAAGAGGTATTGCCCTTGACCATCTCTCAACTGCGTCGCCGCGTCGCCGCCCTCAAGCGCAGGCTCGCCCCAGAACTCGCCATCATCCAACTCCGCCGCATCGCCGAAGCCGTCGCCGACCACTGGACTCCCGACCAACCCCCCGAGCCCTCCGACGTCATCGGGGGCATCGCCAAAGCCGGCTTCCGCCTGCCCACGTTCGCCAGCCTCGGCCGCTACCTCAACGACACCCGACGCCAGGGCGACGTCCCTGAGCCTGAGTCCATCGTCCTCAGCCTCCTCCCCTGGGCCAGCAAAGACTGCTACTGCGACCTCCTTCGCTGGGCCCCCCCCGCCTCTACACGCTAGCCATGCCCTCAACCTCTCGTTCCGGACCTGATCGGGAAACCGGTAACGTCATGCTGCCGCCAACGTTCCGGAACG
>JAPOQH010000075.1 GCA_026710825.1 Chloroflexota bacterium
TCGCGCCGCGGGCCACCACCCGCATGATCGGATCGATTCCCGATTCGGCGGCCGAGATCCGCGCCCGCGGAGGCGTGGCATCCATCTCCGACTCCACTGGCGACGACAACCTGCGAGACCTGGATCCGGACTCGATCGCACCCTTCGTGTGCTACTTGGCGTCCGACTACGCGGCCAACGTCAACGCGCAGACGTTCCTGGTTTATGGCGACTCCATCTCTCTGGTGTCCCAGCCTCGCCCGGAACGCGCCATATGGAACGAGACCGGACATTGGGAAATGGACGAACTATCAGACCGTGCCCGCAACTATCTGACAGCGGACATCCTCAATCCAGCGCCCGCGCAGCCTCGCTAGCATCGTAGGGGCAAGTAATGATTCGCCCCTACACCACAAAAGGACTGAACGACAATGCCCCTACTGCAAGATAAAGTAGCAATCGTAACCGGCGCTGGCCGAGGTATCGGACGTGGCGTCGCTAAGCTGATGGCCCAGGAGGGCGCCAGCGTCGTCGTGTGCGATCTCGGCGTGAACGTTGATGGCACCGGCGCCGACATTTCCGTGGCCCAGCAGGTTGTCAACGAAATCAAGGAGGACGGGGGAAACGCCGTCGCCTGCACCGAGTCGGTTGCCATCATGGATGGCGGCGAGAAAATCGTGCAGACTGCCGTTGATAATTTCGGCAAGCTGGACATCGTAGTAACCGTGGCCGGCATCCTGCGCGACCGTATGGTCTTCAACATGACCGAGCAGGAGTGGGACGACGTCATCGCCGTTCACCTCAAGGGCACCTTCACCGTGGTCAAGCATGCCAGCATCCTGTTCCGGCAGCAGCGCTCTGGTCGCATCATCACGTTCAGCAGCACCTCCGGACTCTACGGCAACAGCGGCCAGGCCAACTATGGCGCGGCCAAAGATGGCATCGCCGGCTTCACCCGTGTCTGCGCCCGCGACTTGGGACGCTACGGCGTCACCGCCAACTCCATCTCTCCGTCTGCCAGCACTCGCATGACCACCAGCGTGCCCGACGAGGCACGTGCGCTCCGATCAGCCCGTGGAATCGCCGCCGGCGGCAGTTTGCGCGGAGAGGCCGAGGACGTGGCGCCCATGGTCACCTGGCTGGCATCCGACGAAGCTGCCCACGTGAACGGCCATGTGTTCCATGTAACCGGCGGCCTGGTAACGCTGCTCAATGAGCCCGAGCCCGTGAAGACCATTCGGAAGCAGGGACGGTGGACCGTCGACGAACTCGCTGGCGTATTCCCCGCCACTATTGGCATCGAACTGTACAATCCGGCGCCCGCTCCGCCGCCCACTGCGTGATCATCCAACATCTCATCGCAGCGTTGAATTCCACTTGGTAGGAATTCCACTTGGTAGGGAGGAATCACAGACAATGTTCAAGAGTTTTAGCGCATCTTATGCCGGCCACGTCGTGGACGACAATCTGGGCCTGGAGGGGACTCCCGCCAACGACCGGTGGTATTCAAAAGATGAACTGGCCGGCGTCTTTGACTGGGCTTTGGATATTTCAAAACACCTGGAAGCGCATGGCTATGACGAATTCTGGATGGCCGAGCACCACTTCCAGCCGGAAGGCTACGAGTGCATCCCCAACCTGATCATGTTGGGGTTGTATCTTGCTTGCAACACCGAACGCCTGAAGTACGGCTGCGGATTCAACATCACCCCCATGTGGCACCCCCTGCGTCTGGCAGAGGACTTCGCCATGGCCGACATCTTGTCCGGCGGGCGGATCATCTTCGGCGTCGGCCGCGGCTACCACTCCCGCGAGGTCGAGACATTCGGCTCACCAATGTTTGACGGCGACGCCAACCGCGAGATGTTCGAAGAGCAGGTCGAGGTCATGGTGAAAGCCTTCAGCCAGGAGTCGTTCTCCCATGAGGGCAAGCACTACAAGATTCCGGCCAACGTTCCCTACCGGGGCTACACGCTGGAAAAGCTGAGCCTCGTGCCCCGGCCGATGCAGGATCCTGTGGAGATCTGGCAGCCATTGGTGTCGGGCAACCCCAAGGGCGTGGATTTCATGGCCCGCATCGGAATCAAGGCGATGGTGGCCAACACGCCGGAGCCGACTCGATATGACCGGTTGACCATGTACCAGCAGGCAGCCGCGAGCCATGGGCGTGAACTGGCGCTCGGCGAGGACATTGCGCTGGGTTACCGGTTCTTCTTGGGCAAGAATCGGGAAGAGGCCATCAAGGAAGCCCGCCCTTACTTTGAGGAAGCGATGAAATTCGCGGCTCCGCTGGGTCTGATGGCCCTCCAGCCGGATCAAATTGAAGCAGTGGCTAACCCTGGCCTGCGCCGGGGGGTGGAGCTGCCTACGCTGGAAGGCGCTGTGGAAAGCGGCGCTTGGCTCTGCGGTTCGGCCGACGATATCATCAACACCATGAAAGAGGACGAAGCGCGATATCCCGGCGTGGAGCGGATCAACCTGGGCTCGGTGATGGGCATGCCTCGCGAGGTTTTCAAGGACCAGCTGGCGCAGTTCGCCCAGGACGTGATGCCCGCCTTCAAAACCGACTGATAGCCGCTATCCTCGACTCAAGAATCAGGGCGGGACTCGTTCCCGCCCTTTTTGTTGCTGATATGGCAATCGCCGTGAGGAGTATCCGGAGTCAGCGGTCCCGAGTTGAGAAACCAAGATGGGTGAACCAGTGAAAGCTCCATGCCCCCTGCGCGCCCCGGATGAACAGGAAAAGCACCAACAGGTACACAATCACCCATATGAAAGCGCGGATATCAATGGCCAGCGGTTCCAATCGGGTGAGGGCGATTACCCGGGTGATCAGGAAGACCACCGGCAGCAGGAGACCCGCCGTGCGCCATCTGAAATTCAGGCCGAGGCCCAGCAGGCCGATGACGAATCCTTCGACGCCGTAGTAGATGATGATGCGCGCCGGCACCGGCGCGTCAGCGTCCGCAACCGCCGGGTCCGGCGGAATGACGGACGCAACGATCCATACCAGCAGCAGGCCGGTGTTCCACACCCACCACGCCAATGATGCGAGCCACGCCCAGCGCATCCAACGACGGGCCTGGGCAGGACTGGATGCGGCCAACTTGCCGCCCCACCCTGATGGGCGGGGGTAGTTGGCCGCGCCGTAAGCCGAATCCGGGGATTGGTCCGGTGGTTCCGGCTCCATTATGGGAATGCAGCAGGGCTGCTAGGCGTCTTCGTCCAGCAGCGGCAGCGTGGTCCAGGTCACCGAGCCGGGATCGCTCGACAGCCCCTGCTCCCCGACCATGCGTCGCAGGTCCAACAGGGTCGCGTTGACCTCTCCGGTGACCTTCTGCCATTCCGGCTCCGGCGGGAACCAATATGGCGAGTTGATGCGGACCACCTGGTTCTGTTCAGCATTGAAATAGATGCCGAACCGAGCTGCTTGCTGTTGCATTACAGAATTTCCCTCTTCAAGATTAGGCGCTCGAGGCCGAACTTACGGCTGCCCATGACGCCAATAATGCCGGCGATGGCGAACCACAGGATGGGGACCTCGCCGCCATGAGCGGTGAATCCTCCCTCACCCGGGAAGATGTGAGGTGCGATTCCGTTGCCGAAATGCATCATGAAGTATGCGATCACCATCGTTACGCACAGCGCGCCCGCGCCGAGTCGCGTGAGCACGCCGAAACCGATTAGCAGGGCGGAGATTATCTCAACCCAGCCGGCGATGTACACGATGTCTGGCGGGCCGCTCCCCGGAGGCGGGAACCCCCATAATTGGAACGCTTTCTGCGCACCGTGCAGCGAGACGATGAACGCGAAGATGAGTCGGAACAGGAGGTAAAAGTAATCGGCGCCAGGCATGAACAAGCGCCCAAATATGGACGTGTCCTGCTCAGCTCCTGTGGTGGAGATATTTGTGGCCATTGTTATTCTCCTCCGCAGCAATATTGTATTTGTCCAGCGCATTAACCGGACATGGCTGCGAAAACATGTTATTACTGCTTATGTGATATTTCTAGTGTATAACCCGATCTATTGCGATGGTTTCCTCACGACTTGGTCCGGTGGAAATGATTTGGGCATCGCACCCGACCAACTGCTCTATGCGGCGAACGTAAGCCAAAGCATTCTCTGGAAGTTGTTCCGGCTGGGTGGCGCTTGCGGTGGGCTCTGTCCATCCGGGCATCTTTTCGTAGATGGGTTCACATTCCTCGAGTAGAGCGGTGTTGGCTGGGAAGCGTTCAATTTGCTGATCCCCCACCTTATACCCCACACATATTTTTACGTCCTCCATCCCGTCAAGAATATCAAGACGGGTCAAAACCATTCCGGTAAAACCGTTTATCTGGCGGCTGTAACGCGCCGCCACAGCGTCGAACCACCCTACGCGGCGCGGACGTCCGGTGGTGGTGCCGTATTCGTGCGCTTTCTCGCGCAGTTCTTCCCCGGCCGCCCCGTGCATTTCGGTAGGCATCGGGCCGCCGCCAACCCGGGTGGAGTACGCTTTGAAGACTCCAACCACTCCCTCAATGGACTGCGGGTTGATTCCCAGGCCCGTAATGGCGCCGCCGATGGATGGCGACGAGGATGTGACGTAAGGGTACGAGCCGTGATCAACGTCCAGTAGCGTACCCTGCGCCCCTTCTAGAAGCACCCGTTTGCCCTGTTCCAGCAGGTCCTGCACCATCTGCTCGGTGGGACGGACCGCCGACCGCAGTCGCTCGCCCCACACAAGGCAGCGCTCGAGGACCTCGTCGGCGTCCACGGGTTCGCCATCGAATACGCCGGTGATCACCCGGTTCTTCATGGCGACGGCGGCTTTGATGCGATCTGGCAGATGCTTGGTATCCAGGAGATCACCGACCCTGATGCCGTCTCGGGATGCCTTGTCCACGTAGGCCGGGCCAATACCCTGGCCGGTTGTGCCGATCGCGCCGCCACCCCGGGCCTGTTCTTGCAGGGCATCCAGCAGGATGTGGTACGGCATGATCACGTGGGCGCGATCACTGATGAAAAGCCGGCTGACGTCGATACCTTGCTCTTCGAGCCCTGCCATCTCTCCCAGCAGGACGTCAGGGTTCACCACTACCCCATTTCCTATGATGCCCGTAACCCCGGGCCAGCAGATACCCGACGGCACCAGGTGAAGTTGGAACTCGCCGCGGTCGTTGACCACCGTGTGGCCAGCGTTATTTCCGCCGGCATAACGGACGACGCAATCCGACTGGCCGGCAAGATAATCAATTACCTTGCCCTTGCCCTCGTCGCCCCATTGTCCTCCGATTACGGCATAAGCCGGCATTGTGTTGCGCTCCCAAAACTCTGAACTAACCGAAAAATCGCCCCCGCAAGAATCTCTCAGCGGCGGCTGTTTACCTGCATGCAGTCAAGGCATTACGGTTGCGTAGGGATTATATCAGAATACAGTACCAGCGAACAGGACGCCGACCCAACCGCAAGGACTTTCGATTATCTACATGCTGCCGACCCAATCCGCACATGGTGCGGAACGTCTGCCTGTGGCGCGAGCCTGTCGCATATCATCTCGTCGCAACGCAGTCCGCTCATCCTGAGCCTGTCGAAGGATGCGCATCCCACTCCAACCTCGTACACGCGAATACTTTCGCGGCCCTACCCTCGCCCAAACCAACTAACAGCCCTGATCCACTGACACTTCCCCCTTGCCCCTGCCATCCGCATATCCGTACTATTTAACTATCCAACTACCAAACCGCCCGACTCCATTCCGCCGCCCAACTCAAACGCGGCATCCGCAATCCTGAAAATCCTCCAACCTCGGTAATCCTGATTCTGACCATCACGGACCATCCCAACCCCGCTCCGCCAAACCCTCTCACCAACCCGTCAAAACAATCAATATCTCCCCCAAAACCGCCCGATCCGCCCTCGTTTATCCTCACGTCCCACCTCCTGGCCCTACTCAAATGAGCGGAAATGACCGGAAATGAGCGGGATATTCAAAAAATCGCCGCCATCCAATCCCCTTCCACTCATGCTATCCGTTCCCCGTCCGCTCATCCTGAGCCTGTCGAAGGACGCCCATTCCAATCCCTAATCCTGTTCATCCCGTTCATCCCGTTCATCCGTGTGAATTCTCCCCCGCCGAGGCAATCCCATGACCATCTCCCAACTCCGTCGCCGGGTCAATGCCCTCAAGCATAGGTTCGCCCCCGAACTCACCATCATCAAACTCCGTCGCATCGCCGAAGCCGTCGCCAACGACTGGACTCCCGACCAACCCCCCGAGCCCTCCGACGTCATCGGGCGCATCGCCAAAGCCGGCTTCCGCCTGCCCACATTCGCCAACCTCGCCCGCTACCTCAACGACACCCGACGCCAGGGCGACGTCCCCGATCCCAACGCCATCGTCCTCAGCCTCCTCCCTTGGGCCAGCAAAGACCGCTACTGCGAACTCCTTCGCTGGGACCTCCCCGCCCCTACACGCTAGCCATGCCCTCAACCGCCCACCCGCTGAGCGATGTAACAAGTCTGCAAATCATCGACGTGGAACAGGGAGAATCAGAGTGGTGCCTGGAGCTTGTTGAGCGGCTTTTCGATCATTACTACATCAGGCCTGCCATGGACGAAAGCAGGCTTGCGGAACTGAATGAAAAACTCACCCAAGCGGGGAAACCGTTGGCTAAAAGCTGATGCAGGCTCCTCGCGTCGGAACACTTTTTGCTTGTGATTAGTACGCCTTGTTTTTGACACTGCGCCCCGTTCGGGGTAGCATAATCGGGCGGCATTCTCGCATCGAATAATCGGCGCCGGCTCAGTCACCCCGGAACCCACGGGCCCCTTGCCATCGGCGGTATTTGCGTCTGATGGCGTGTGTTTATTTCGGGTTGAGTTTGAGCGTGGGCCGCACCTATAACATCCTGCCCATCGGGAGAACCACCTTGACCAGCCCGACCACCAGCAACACCGACCGACCCGATGGCAAGTCGCCGCTGTCCGGTCCCGACATTGTCCCCGAATTTGAAGCGGCCCTGACCCGGCTGTGCGCCGTGGCACGCCAGGGTCAACGCGCGGACAGTCCGCTATACAATCCAACCGAAGAGTGGATCGTAGGCAGGATGCCGATATTCCAGGACTTGCCGGCAGAGAAACAGTCGGAGCTGCTGGCGCAGGCACAGGCGTTGGAAGCGGAGGCGGTTGAGGCCAACGCCGCCGGCCGGGCGTCGACCAAGGTGTGGCCGGAGACGGTGTTCCGACTGGACAACGGCGGTCTGGCGTTTTTCAGCCAGTTGGGAGTGGTGCGACGGCCCGACCTGACGCAGTATTTCGTCGAAGGGTTCACACGAAACCGGGACGCGCTGGCCTTTTCCGAGGATAACCAGCGGTTGTTCACGCAGGTTTTCCACCAGGTATGCGACAAGATGGAAGCCAACTTCGCCAGCGGCGAGGGTATCGTGCAGACCGACCGGCAGATATGCGACGCGCCAGGCCGGTCGTTTCATGCGCGGCAACTGCTGTTCGGGACGCGTTACATGCAGGCCCCGTACATGTGGCGTCGGCTGACGTTCGAACTCCCGCAGGACCAGTGGCAGGAATCTCCGGATATCCTCGAAGTGTCGGTACCGCACTGGATGGACGACCTGGGTCTGGATGAAGGGCTGAAGAATCAACTGCGGGACGCTGGCATAACCCAGCTGGTGTTCAAGGCTCCGACGCGCGGCCTGTCGCTCCACTTCGGCTTCGACTACGTGGGCGAACACAAGATGGGTCCGCTGTCTATCGCCATGCACCAGGTGAAGCAGAACAACGGGCTGGCGGTGCAGGCGGCTTTGAGCATGGCGCGGGCGCGCAAGCTCGATGGCGAAATCGCCAACACCGCGCTCGTCACGGTTGGCCCATCGCTGCACGGCAAGAGCACGCTGACTATCATGGTGGAACTGGCGAACAGTGAACTGGCCGGCATCCTGAACCTGCCCCACGACCCCGATGAAGGGGTCTACCCCATGAACGACGACATCGTGCTGTTGCAACCGCTGGACGAACCGATTCCCAGCCGCCTGGACGGCAGCAGCGCGCTGATCTCCCACGCCATCGACGGCACCGAAAACAATTTCTACGCCGTGCCCTTCGGCCTGACTCGAGACGACGACCCAATCACCTACGACGTGCTGCGCGGCGCTCCCGGAGTCACCACCGCGGATGAAACACTGGAAAACGTGCCGGTGAAGTGGGAGAGCCAGGAACCCAACTACCTCGAAAATCCGGTGCGTAACATGCGCATGATTCTGTCGCGGCGGGGGTTGCTGCAACGGAAGGGTGCGCAGGGCCTGATCGACAAGATCACCGACGGGCGGTTGTCCGACTCGGTGCATGTGCCCATGGAGAGCACCAACCGGGTCTTCTGGCAGGAGGTGATGCGCCAGAACACGGTCATCCCGCCGCTGCGTCGACTGAGTCTGGAGCAATATATCCGCGTGCTCATGTACGGCGAAGCAGTCCAGATGGGCGCTGCCATCGGCGCAATTGGCCGACCCTATGTTGAATACTTCTCCGACCCGTTCATCATCGGCCTGGAGGACGAGAACGCCAACCTGCTCTACCACGTCCTGCAGCAACTTGCGTGGGGCGGCATGCCGCAGCAGTACTATGCGTTCAACACCGGCGGCGTGGGCGCCGACAGCAACGAAGAGGCGTCTGGCTCGCGCTACCTCAAGATCCCCCGCGAGTTGACCATGCTGTTGCAGGAAGCATTGCTGCGCAACGCGGTCAAATTCGAGTACGACGGCGTGCTGCGGTCCGAGGTTGCGGTGGCAGTGATGGACGCCGACGGCAACGAGGTGCTCGAT
The DNA here is from genome assembly GCA_026710825.1 of Chloroflexota bacterium. Lineage (GTDB taxonomy): Bacteria > Chloroflexota > Dehalococcoidia > Lucifugimonadales > UBA3495 > Bin87. The sequence continues at coordinate 8,799 of JAPOQH010000075.1, forward strand.
CTCCGTGAGAAATGGTTGCCCATCAACATCTATGGAGAAGAGGACTACGCCGGTCGGGTCCGGGAATTGATGCACCGGCGGTACTACGGACGGGATCAGCAGGACAAGGCCGGCATCCTGCGGTACACCAAGGTGGTCAACACCGTCCTGGATGTTTCCGATGTTCCTGCGCCTGCTAACGAGCGCGAACTGTCGTGGCTCCTGTCGTTCTACTGGTCGCTCGATCAGGCCTATGAAACGCTGGCCGGTACTGCGGCGCACCGCAGCGAAGGCATGCGGCCGGTGGCATACCAACTCAACGAGTTGCAACGCAAATACCGCGATGGACTCAAGGCCGGCCTGGCGGTTGACGCGGCGAGCCGGCAGAGTTTGGCGGAACTGGGGTTGCGCGCGGAATAGGCTGCCAACATGGGCCAACTTGAACTGATCATTGCGCTCGTGGGTTTCGTTGGCACGAATGCCGTTGTTGTGGCCGGCATAACGGGGGCCGTGCTCTACCTGAGAGCGGATGCCAGGGCGAATCGACAGGAGTGGAAAGCCGAATCGGAAGCCAACCGTCAGGAATGGAAAGCCGAGTTGGCAGTGGTCGTGGCTTCAATCAACAGCTTGAAGGACGACGTGGCTCAGTTGGATCGGAGGCTGACAACGCTAGAAGCAAAGGTTGACGCCGTAGATGCCAAGCTGGATTCCAAGGCAGAAGAATTATCAGCGCAGTCTCAGCGCAACCACCGGGAGTTATTGATTCGGCTGGCCTTCCATCATCACGGCGATGGCCGCTATCCAGTGGCTCCGGCAACTGACCCTGACCCGGTGGATCCCAACGACACCGATAGATAACCGTCATTCATACAATCGGGACAAGTGAGCATGGCAGACAACAACGTTCAGATTCTGGGCCCCGTGCCGTCGCAGTACGCCGAAGTCGTTACGGACGACGCCCTCGAGTTCGTCGCGGAGTTACACCGCAACTTTGAAACCACGCGCCGGCGGTTGATGGTCAGCCGCAAGCGTCGGCAGGCGGAGATCGACGCGGGAGCTTCACCGGACTTTCTGACCGAAACCCGGGCGGTCCGCGAGGGTGACTGGCGGGTGCAGCCCGCGCCGTCTGATCTTACCAACCGCCGCGTGGAGATCACCGGGCCAACGTCGAACCGGCGGATGGTCATCAACGCGCTGAACTGCGGGGCGCAGGTTTATATGACCGACTTTGAGGACGCTCACTCTCCGGCTTGGCTGCCGACGCTGGACGGCCAACTGAATGTTCGCGACGCGTACCGGCGCACCATCAGCGACGAAGCGCCGGACGGACGTCAGTACAGTCTGAACGACGAGACGGCCACGCTGTGTGTGCGTCCTCGTGGGTTGCACCTCATGGAGCGGCATGTCCTGGTGGATGGCGAACCGGTTGCGGGCAGCTTCTTCGACTTCGGCCTGACCATCTACCACAACCGCGTGGCCCAGCAGAGCCACGGCACCGGCCCGTACTTCTACCTGCCCAAGTTGCAGTCGTACCTTGAAGCCCGGCTGTGGAACGACGTGTTCAACTATGCCGAGGAACGGCTGGATATTCCCCGCGGCAGCATCAGTCCTACGGTGCTGATCGAGCACATCTTGGCCGCCTTTGAAATGGAGGAAATCCTCTATGAGTTCCGCGAACGTCCGGCGGGTCTGAACCTCGGACGGTGGGACTACATCTTCAGCGTGATCAAGGTGTTCAACAACCGCGAGGACATGGTGTTCCCGGATCGCGCCCAGGTCACCATGGCGACCCACTTCCTCACCTCTGCTGCGCACCTGCTGGTTAACACCTGCCACCGACGGGGAGCCCATGCGCTGGGCGGTATGTCCGCTTTCATTCCGCGCCGTGACGACGAGGCGGCCAACGAGGCGGCATTTGTGCAGGTGCGATCCGACAAACAGCGCGAAGCCGACCAGGGTTTTGATGGCGCTTGGGTGGCTCACCCTGGCCTCGTGCCGCCGGTGCTGGACGTGTTCCAGTCGGCGTTCTCCACGGAGAACCAACTATCCGTGATTCCCGAGGTGCGCATCGCGCCCGACGATCTGCTTGCGGTTCCAGAGGGTCAGATCACCGAGGCGGGGCTGCGCAACAATATCAGCGTGGCGTTGCAGTATGTCGACGCCTGGACCCGGGGCAACGGCGCCGTGGCGATCTACGGGCTGATGGAAGATGCGGCCACCGCCGAGATCTCGCGGTCGCAGTTATGGCAGTGGATACGGCACGGTGCTTCGCTGGACGACGGCCGGCCGGTTACATCCGAGTTGTACCGCCAAGTGCGGGCGGAAGAGGCTGCGGCTCTGGTGAACCAACGGGGTCAGGACAACGCCGGAGCGTTGGACAAAGCCGTCGAATTGCTCGACGAGATCGTGCTGTCGGATGAGTTTGTTGAATTCCTCACGCTACCGGGTTACCGGTATCTGGACTGACCCCCGGGGTTGACCACCATGGCAACCACTGCCGTTACCACGCAGGTCGCCGCGGCCATTGACGATGCCGGCGGCGAGCTGACGCATCCCGTGTCGGTGAACATACAGGCCATCCTGAAATCCGTGGCCGGCAAGTTGACGGACGAAGAGATCGACCAATGGTTCGTGGACCTCGAAAAGGCAAACGAGGAACGGGGTTTGCACCTGGAGATGACCTGCGACGGGGAGTTGATAATCAGTCCGATGGTGAATCGAGATGGCTCCAGGGCAGAGTTCGAATTGGGCTTGGACCTAGGCTATTGGACGAGGGAAAATGGCGGCGAGTGCCATGGCGCAAATGCGAACATGCGTCTGCCCGACGGATCCAGGATACGTCCTGACGCTTTGTGGTTATCACCCGAACAAATTGCGGCACTGCCGCCCGTCTCGGCGGGCGGCGCCATTACTGTGTGCCCCGCGTTTGTCGCTGAGATAGTGTCCGGGACGGATACGTTGCCGCCGTTGCAGCGCAAGATGGAGCGGTACATCACAAACGGAGCGCAGTTGGGCTGGCTGATCGATCCTTATCGGCGGCAAGTGCATGTGTACCGGCCGGGTGTGGACATCGAGGTGCTCGACGATCCTGCAACAGTGAGCGGCGATCCGGTGTTGATGGGGTTCGCGTTTGAGGTCCGTGAGCGGATTTTCGCGTTGCACGACAGCCCTGCCGAGGAGTAAGGGCGTTGCAGATGGTCATGACGCCCTCATGAAGATTCACCTGATGAAGATTCACCTGGTTGACGGCACATACGAGCTTTTTCGCGCCCACTACTCTCCGCGACCTGGCCGCACCGCGTCTGATGGTCGCGATGTAAAGGCTACGCACGGCCTGGCTCAATCGCTCATCGCGCTGCTCAACCAACCCGACGTTACCCACGTCGGTATTGCGTTTGATTCAGTGATCCGTTCGTTCCGAAACGATCTGTTCGACGGATACAAGACGGGCGACGGCGTGGAACCCGGCCTCTTGGCCCAATTCCCGTTGGCCGAGCAAATGTCGGCGGCGTTGGGCTTGACGGTGTGGCCGATGGTCGAGTTCGAGGCGGATGATGCCCTGGCCGCGGCCGCGGTGAGGTTCGCCGACCACGACGAAGTCGACCAGGTTTTGATGTGCTCGCCGGACAAGGATCTGGCGCAGGTGGTTTCCGGACAGCGGGTGGTGGCGCTGGACCGGCGCAAGGGGGAAGTGATGGACGAAGCCGGTGTGGTGGAGAAGTTTGGCGTACTGCCGGCATCCATTCCCGATTACCTCGCGCTGGTGGGCGACTCTGCCGACGGCATTCCCGGCATCCCCCGCTGGGGAGCCCGCACCACTGCGACGGTGCTGACGCGCTACGGGAGCATTGACGAGGTCCCGTTGGATGCGGACGACTGGGACGTCAGTGTCCGGGGAGCGGGTGGATTGGTTGCTGGGCTGGCGGAGCGAATGGACGACGCACAACTCTATCGGCGGCTGGCCACGTTGCGGTTGGACGTGCCCATACCGGAAACCGACCCCGACCAACTGCGTTGGAAGGGTGTCCGGCAGCCCGATTTTGAGGAATTCTGTCAGTCGCTGGGACTGGAATCCCTACTCAGCAGGCTGCCGGAACCGAAATCTACCTAACCGCAGTCCAGCGTGGTTGCGAGACGCTGCAACTCGGCGGCGCTCTCATCGGCGGTGGGGGCCCAGGCGGCCCGCGCCTTGACCAGAAGTTCCCGGGAGGCATCCGGGTTGCCCTGCACCGCTTCAGCCTCCAGGCGTCCGTACCAATAGGTGTCGCGGACGGAGGAACGGCGGGACAGACGCTCGTCCAGCATTTCCTTGGCGTCGTCGTAGCGGCCGGCGCGGATGTACGTTTCCAGCAAGGTGTCCTCGAACACCTCCCGCTGAGCGTGGCTCCCGCCGATGCGGGCCATCATGGCGTAGGTCGGGCCCATCAGGTCAGCCGCCTCGTCGTAGTCGCCGGCTACGAACGCAGCCGCGCCCATCGCGATGGGCAGCGTCATTTCGCGGGAGAGGTCGTCGCCCTTTTCGCCCTGCGCTGTGAGGCGGTCGACAAATCGTTGCGTTGCTTCGGCGTCGCCGGCGCCGGCGAACGCAAGGGCGGCATGGCAGTCGCGGAAGGCTGCGCCCGGGCCATCGGCAGCGGGCAGCGCCATGTCGCGAACCTCGTCCCAAGGCTTGGCAGGGGCTTCGCCGGAATAGATCTGGAGGCGCCACAGAAGGGACGCCGCGTCCTGGAGGTTTGCCAGGTTCCGCGCCTGAACCCCGGGCCGGATGTGGGTTTCGTAAAGGTCGAGGGCCCGTTGGTATTTTCCCTGCGCCAGTTCAAAGAGAGCCAGGTGCCAGGAGAGGTGAGTGTTGTAAGCCGCGCGGCGGTCGAAGCCGTCGAGCCAATCGCCAAGCCACCGACCGCCGTTGGCCGCGTCACCCTGTTCGAAGTAGGAGTGGGTCACTGAGTGGCTGGCAACCGCGTTTTGAGAGTTACCGTCCAGCGAGCGCAGCGCCAGGTCCATGGCCTTTTCGGGCTGGTTAGTCTCGTGGTGGGCAAAGGCATACTGGCCCAGGAATGCCCAATCATCGCCGTTGGCGGGAGCCACCTTGGACATCATTGCCATGAGGTGGTTGGGGAAGTCGGGTACACCGGCGCCGAAGCAGCCCAACATGTAGAGACGTTGGGCGACACGCATTGCCAGTGTGTCGGTGGGGAATTCGGCAAGGTGCTCGTGGATGAGCCTGATCGCCTCGGTACCCTTGCCGTGGGTGAAGCAGTGCATTATTTGCGCCGCCTGTCTCTCGTGCTGGGAGATGCCGGCCGAGAGTTCAATCGCCCGTTCGGCGGCCGCCCGCGCGGCGGGCACGTTCATCTGCAGGTGCAGGACGTAGGCCAGCACGACGTTGGCCATGGCGAACCCGTCATCGGCGTCGATAGCGGCCCGGACCTTCTCCTCCGGACCGTAATTCTGGGACAGTACCAGATCAAGACCTTCCTGATACAGATCGGCTGCGGCGGGCGACGCGGTCGTGACGGTGAGGCCGTTGCGAGTCTTTACCATAGCGCACATTGTATTTGTCTCCTGGCATTAATAGAGTTTCGGCAAGATTACCACAGCAGTTGATAAGCGTCATCAAAGCCATTGATAAACGTGACGGGGCCTTGCGCTGGTTGTGGCTACGAAGTTTGCCGCTATAATGGATTGGTGATTAGTTTCACATATTCCCATTTCCTACTTAGCCGGGGGTAATTTTCTGATGCCCGTGAATATTTGCGTGCTGGCAAAGCAGGTCGTTGACCCCGAAATGCCGGCCGCCGCCTTTCGAATAGACCCTGACGCCCGTCAGGTTGTCCCGCCGCCGAACATCCCTCCCGTGGTCAACGGTTTTGATGAGAACGCCGTTGAGGCCGCCCTCCAAATCAAAGATGAGCAGGGGGCAAACATAACCGTCATATCTTCGGGCACGTCGTTCGCCCTGGACGTGATGAAAAAGCCCCTTTCTATGGGCGCTGACGAACTCGTGCTATTGCAGGACGACGCTTTCGCCAACTCGGTGGACTCGTTCTTCACTGTTCAATTGCTCTCGTCCGCCATCAACAAGCTCGGCGGGTTCGATCTGATTATCTGCGGACGCCAGGCGTCCGACTGGGACAACGCCCAGGTCCCGCTGGGCGTCGCTGAAACCCTCGGCATGGCATGTATCACGCTGGGTAAGAAGGTGGATGTGAAAGACGACAAGGTGGTCGTCGAACGTCTCGCTCCCGATGGCTTTGAGGTGGTGGAGGCGGATCTCCCCGCGCTGGTCACGGTTAGCAACGAACTGGGTCAACCCCGGTATCCCACGTTGCGCGGCATCATGGCCGCCACTCGCAAGCGTCCCACCGTGTGGACGACGGGTGACCTCGACCTGGACGACAGCCAGTTGGAACCGCGGGTAACACTGCACGATCTTTTCGTACCCGTACGCGAGCAGGACTGCGAGATCATCGAAGGCGATGACGACGCCGACGCGGCACGGAAGCTGGCCCTGAAACTGCGCGAAGACCGCATCATCTGAGACCCCCTCAACACCTGACCACGGAGACTGCAAAACGATGGCAGACGCTACCGGAATTCTAGTATTAGGCGACGCGCCCGCGGGCGAACTCGCCGCCACCGCACAGGAACTGCTCGCCGCCGGCCGGACGCTGGCCGATACGCTCGGGCAGGAACTATCCATCGGGCTGATCGGTTCCGATCTCGCTAACGCGCCACAACAGGCCATAGCCCACGGTGCAGACAAGGTCTATTCGGTCACGAATCCAGTGCTGGCAGATTATCACCCCGACCTGTTCCTGTCGGCGATGCAGACGCTCGCTGGTGAGGCGAATCCCAACATCATCCTGATCGCTCGCAATAACGAAGGACGCGAGTTGGCCCCCAGGCTGGCGTTCCGCCTCGGCGTGGGACTGGCCCAGGACTGCCTGGAAGTGTCTGCAGACGCCAGCACCGGCAAGTTGCTGGCCAACCGCCCGGTGTACGGGGGAAGCGCCGTTGCCGTCGTGAGTTGCAACCGGACTCCGCAGATCGCCGCCATCCGGCCCAAGACCTACGAACCCTTGGACGCCGACGCCGCCCGCAGCGGACAGGTTGTCGCGTTCCCGGTGGAAATAGACTCCTCGATGGCCAAAACTCGTGTGGTGGATGTTGTCAAGGAAGAAGCCGAGGGTATCAAGCTCGAAGACGCCCGGATCGTCGTGTCCGGTGGACGTGGCTTGGGCGGCCCCGAGCCTTTCGCTCAACTCGAAGAATTGGCAAATCTGCTCGGCGGCGCCGTTGGGGCGTCCCGCGCCGCGGTGGACTCCGGCTGGGTGCCCGCCAACTATCAGGTGGGCTTGACCGGCAAGACCATCACCCCCGACCTGTACATCACCGTGGCCATATCTGGCGCTAGCCAGCACATGGCCGGCTGCAGCGGCTCCAAGGCTATCGTCGCAATCAACAAGGACGCGGATGCCAACATCTTCAAGGACGCCCGCTACGGCGTCGTGGGCGACTGGGAAAAGGTTATCCCCGCGCTCATGGAAACAGTGCGGGAACTGACGCAGTCATAGACCGGAGGAATACCATGGCCGCATACATAATCGCCACCATCGAAGTCACCGACCCGGAGAAGTTCGAGGTCTATCGCGGGCAGGTTCCGGCCACCATCGAAAAGCACGGCGGTAGGTACCTGGCGCGCGGCGGCGAAGTGTCGGTGGTCGAAGGCGACCAACCTGAACGCCGCACCGTGGTGCTGGAGTTCGACAGCCTGGAGAAGGCCAAGGGATGGTACTACTCCGACGATTACAAGGGACCCAAGGAACTGCGCATCGCTTCCACTATTTCCAACGTAATGATCGTTGATGGTGTCTAGCTGAGGGATCGCAATTGTCGAGCGCCGTTCTCACTTGAGACGGAAAAGGGGCGGGTAATTTGTACCCGCCCCATAAATTTGTCGGGAATGTTGCGAGCGGAGACTAGCCCTCGAAATTCACACCCACGCCGACGATCTCCACCTGCATGGAGCGAATGTCGGGAGCACCTTGGTCGAAAGTCACGCCGACCACCACGTTGATGCCCCGGTCAACCTCGGGCGCTCCGGGGATTTCGAAGTTGGCATCCAGGTTGTCGCCCTTGATCGCCATTCCCAGGTGCTCGGCGATGATCTTCTCGCCGTCGTACACCAACACCTCCGCCACGTTGGCATGCGATCGGGCGCGGAACGATACGGCCACCGATTCAGCCTTGGTGCGGGTGCCGTTCTGAACGGTGGGAGTCGGTATCGCGAAGTGAAGCCACGTGTTCTGCCCTTCGTTGCCTTCGATTCGGACGAACGGACCGCAGTGGCGCACGGAGGTGATTCGGTTGAGATATTCTCCGGTCATTGCGGAACCGTGCACCCACGAGGTGAATTTCTGACCTGCCATGGTGGAACCTCCTGCCGTCGCTGCGGTTGGTTTGATACGTCTGTCTGCTCGATGGGTTGTAGTTGGCTGACGTCAAGGATACCGGCAAGACCTCACCGCCGCAACAACGCAGCCGGATCCTCCGGCACGTTCACAGCAAGGGTCGCTGCTGGCGTTCCAGCTCCAGAAGCCGTGCTTTCACTCCCACGCCGCCACCGCCGTATCCGTGCAGACTTCCGTTGCTGCCAACCACCCGGTGGCAGGGGATGACCAGCGGGACCGGGTTTCTCGCCATGGCCTGTCCCGCCGCGCGGGAAGCTTTGGGGCTGCCGGCCGCTTCAGCGAGCCACTGGTAGGAGCGCGTCTCACCCGGTGGGATGGAACAACAGGCTTCCCGCGCAGCGCCAAAAAACGCAGATTGACCCGACAGGTCCACTTTGATCCTTTGTGGCGCCGAGACATCCCCTCCGAAATAATCGTCCAGGGCCGCCAGAACCTCCGCGAATGCATTGGGGTTGTCCTCTGCGGCCAAAGCCTCGTCGCCCAACCCGGCCAGAGCATCCTGAGGCTCGGGTTGCAGACTCAACCTTCGTAATCCTTGATCGGATCTCAGCAGGCCAATCCAACCCACCGGCGATTCATGGAGGCATGTGTAAAGCGGCGCGGATGTGCTCATCAAAAGCTCGTACGGTGTGGGATTCGGCGGAACACCCGCGCAGCGGAATTAGGCGTCCTTGCGGCGCAGCCCATACCAAAGGAGGGGGAAGCGTATGGCGTGCCACGCATCCGCAACGCTGTTGCCGTCGGGTGGTTCGTCAAACGCACGTCCGGAATAGGTGCGGAGCGTGTATGCGTCCACGATTCGGAACACCTCGAATTTGTGCTCGGGCAAAGCATCGGCGACCCTGGTGGCCCATTGGTGCGGAGTCTGGTGCTGTGCCGGGCCCAGCGTGGCAAACCTGCCCAAACGTCGGAGGCGCAGGTAAGTCACTGCCGCGTCTCTGGGAGTCTTTAGCAACAGGCGCCAGCCCAGCCAACCGGCGAACGATATCAGTAGCAATACGCTACCCACTCCAATCGCCCACGGCATTGCGGCTCGAACTGCGTTCAACAGCGCGGTCGTTGGGGGCTCCGGAGCCGGGAACTGGTCGGCATCCAGGGAGATGTCCGCCTCCTCACAGTCCTCTTCGATTTCGCAGGGCAGCTCCGCGGAGCCCTCGGAAGCGGCCCGTAGAGCAGCCATCGCAGCTTGTTCCTCTGGCGGTACCACCAACGGTATCTCTTTGCCCGGGGTCGGTTCGAATGGGATCCATCCGTAGCCGGGGAAATAGACTTCCGACCAGCCATGGCTGTGCCGGTCTGATACCAGGTATAGATTGGACCCGTCCACCAGGTTGCCGGTGGTGTAACCGGTGGTCATGCGAGCGGGGATCCCTAGGCTGCGCATGAGAACGGTCATGGCCGAACCGAAATACTCGCTGTAGCCCTCCTTGCTCTCAAAAAGGAAATGGTCAACGCCGTCAGACCCAAACGGCGGGGGATCGATGGCCAGGTTGTAGGTGATATTGGTCTTCAGCCAGGTTTCCACCGCCTTGGCCTTGTCGTACGGATTATCCGCGCCGGCGGTGATATCGCGGGCCAATGCCTCGACCCTCGGTGGCATCTCGGCGGGCAATTGGGTGTAGCGTATCCAGGCCCAGGTTGGGTATTCCTCGTCAACAAGCCGAAGGTCCTCGGGATCGGCTGACGACACCGACGCTGTCAATTGGTACGGATCGCCGGAGTCAGCGTTGCCGCCGGATGCCCGCACTGCCAGTACGTCTGGTTGAGAGGGAACAATTTCGCCGATGGTAGCGGTCGCCAGGGTTCCGTCATCTTCCCGTTCAACCGATTCCAACTGGAACGGATTTGGAATCGCGGATGCAACAGCCTCGTCAGAAGCGTATGGATCCAGGGCCACCGTTGAGCGAACCCCGTCCACGGCCTGTCTCAAAGGGGTGGGCAGTTCATCGACGCCTTCACCCAATCGGGGATTGATCACGTAACGGGGAGAGTCAAAGGTTTCGATTCGGATGTCCCGGTTGGCGCCAACCGTTTGGCCGCCGGCAAACAGGCTGCGACTGTCGTATTTGGGGATGACCTCAAAGGTAACGTTAAACCGTTCCTGCTCGGGACTTGGCGCGCTGTAATCTGGCTGCCAGCCTGGCTCTTTGAGTACCGTGCCCTCCGACAGCCAGCCTTCATGAGTGTAGGTGGGGTAGGAACGGGCCTTCCAGTACAGGGGTACTGCGGAATTTACCTGCAGTACCGGGGTGTTCGTGGGGTTGATGGTGCCTTGGAACGCCATCGTGTCGCCCCAGATGCGATACGGCAGCGGCCGCCGCGCCGGTAGGCCCGCGAACAGGCGGTTGAAGTCCTCTTCCCAGTGGATTAAGGGCGACCGCGTGAAGTTGTACACCGAGTTCGCTGGCCCCCATTGACCTCCCACCGGGATCAGAAACGCGATTAGTAGAGCCACCAATGCCACCAGGACGGTGTCACTGGCGGTCAAGATCCCAAGATGACCGTCGTACACGTGGCGGTCAAGATCCCAACGTTGTCTGGTGCGTACCGACTGGACCCAACCCACCAGCAGCAGACCCGTGAAGATGTAGATGCCCAGGTAAACGCTGGCATTTTCGGGAAGGAAGGTTAGATTGGAAAGCAGCCCCAGGGAACCCAGCGCGAACACTCCCCAGAAATTCCGGTACCGGAAAAACACCCAACCCGCCAGGAATCCCGACAGCCAGGCGGAAATCATCAGACCCACCGCGAAAGGCAGCGGATCTACGCTGATGCCTTCGTGGCGGGCGGCCAGCACCCAGTCCCATAGCCTGTTGAACAACTCCGCATTCGAGGCTATGCGCAACTCCTCCGGCGCCGAGGCAGTCAGTTGCCAGATGATGACACCTGCCCCGATCAGCAGCCCTCCGGGGATCAGCACCGCTGCCCAAAGCCGCACTCTGGTCAGGATCAGAGCGGTGAATACGGCCAGCAGGATCGTCGCCACCAGGGCCGGAGTCGGCGCCCAGTCGGCGACCTCCACGGACCACACCACGATCACCATGTTCAACGCCAACAGGCCGGCGGCGATCCACCCATCCGGCGGCCGGAAAATATACAGCAACCAGAGCACGCGTTGGGCCAACGCGCCTGCCACCCGGTTGACGTGACCGTCGTCCGAGATTGGCCGGACGATCGGCGGTGCTGTTGTGGTCGCGGTCACCATGACGTAATCACACTGCAGCCGGTTGCGCGCGTTCGTCGGCGTTGGGCATTCCGTTCGCGGAGGGCATGGTTCTGGGAGTCAGGGGATGGGAAAGAGCTTGGTTGATATCGTCGCCGCGACCCACCAGGTACACCGGAATGTCATGCTGCGCCAGGTAATCGGCCGTGGTCTGTCCGGTGGCGCCGGTCAGCGGGGTGCCATCGCCGTCCGCAAAAGTGGAAGGGTCGATATAACAGACGGCCACGTTCACGCCCTGCCGACGCATACCCACCAGCACCGACACCCATTCTGGGCGGCGGGACGGCGTGATGACCATGAGAGTGTTGAAGCCGGACAGGTGCGGACGGAGATCTTGCAGGAACCGTTCCATGGGCAATGACCCATCGGCACGGAGGCCGGCCAATGCTTCCATGAGCACGCCAAGTTGGGCCGGTCGTCGGTCGGGCCGCAACATCCACGACTCGGCGCCGTTGGCGGCCAGGCCCGCCGGCGTCGCGGATTCGTCCCAGTGCCGGACCAGGGAGGCGGCGATGGTCACGGCGAGCTCCTCGGTATTGTCTGGCGCCTCACCTATATGGGAACGACGTTCCATGTCGAGCACGGCCCAGGCTTGCGCGGAAACGCCGATGTCGAACTCCTTGACCATCAGACGGTTCATACGCGCGGTGTAGGGCCAGTGGATGCGCCTCAGGCTGTCGCCGTGAGCATAATCGCGCACCGTTGACGATTCTGGCGTGATTGACGGCGTGCGGCGCGAAAACACGCTGTCACTGGGAAGGTTGGCGAAACGCTGGTGCAGGTCCGGAAGCGGTATGGTTTGCGGCAGGACGGTGAACGTCTGATAGTCAAGGTATGAACGACTCAGGCGGAATAGTCCAAACGGGTCTCGAGCGGTTATTCTCAATCGGCCGGTGCGATATACGCCGCGACGGGAGAGATATGTTGCGATCCGGAAAGACCGCAGTTGGCCCTTGATGAGCGTGACCGTGCGACCCCCGGGTTGCGGCAGGTCGGTGTCTTCGATGATTTCCAGCCAGGACTTCGGCATGCGCGTGTGATTGACGAGCTGAATCTGGCCATCCAGATGCTCGCCGATGTGCCCACGGGTACCCACCCTGAAAAGCCGCACCTCCAGGCCCCGAAGATTCAGCCACGCCCAGCCGTAGCCGAGGGTCACCAGCGCGACCAGTGTGAAAAATAGACGGTAGAAAAATGGGAAGCCGGTACCCAGGGCGTAGAACAGGACGGCCAGCATCAGCAGGCCAAAGAGGATCTTTCGCCGGTGATCGCTGATGGACTTACGTATCGTTTGACGCATCATGCGGCCTGGATGGATGGCAAAAGCCGTCGGACGTCTATCCGGCCCCCGGAACCGCTACTGAATTGAGCACTTCTGCCACCAGGCGCTCGGGCCGAACTCCGCGCATGCGTGCCGCCGGCGTTAGCACCACGCGATGGGCCAACACTGGGATGGCCAACTCCTTGATGTCGTCAGGGAGCACATAGTCGCGGCCCCGTACCAGGGCCAGCGCGCGCCCTGTGCGGAAAAGCCCCAGCGAAGCGCGCGGTGACGCTCCTAGCGCAGCATCCTGGTGAGATCGGGTCGCGTCGGAAAGAGACACCAGGTACTCGCGCACCAGGGTATCGACGTACACACTCTGGGCGGCCTGCTGAAGGGTGATCACGTCCTCAGGCGTTGCCACTGCTTCCAGATCTTGGATCGGATGCGAAAACTCCTGCTGAGCGATGATGGACATTTCCTCTGCGAACAGTGGGTATCCCACGTTGATTCGCATCAGGAACCGGTCCAATTGGGCCTCGGGCAGCGGAAAAGTACCTTCGTACTCGATGGAATTCTGGGTGGCGATGACCAGGAACGGCGCTGGCAGTTGGTGCGTCACACCGTCAACGGTAACCTGACGCTCCTCCATTGCTTCCAGCAGAGCGGACTGGGTCTTGGGCGTGGCGCGATTGATCTCGTCGGCCAGAACCAACTGGGCTGATATCGGACCCGACCTGAAATTGAAATCGCCCGTACCCTGGTTGTACATGGACACGCCCGTAACGTCGCTGGGCAGCAGGTCCGGCGTGAACTGGATGCGGGAGAATGTGCCTCCGATTGACACCGCCAGGGAGCGTGCCAGCATGGTTTTCCCCACGCCGGGTACGTCCTCGACCAGGATATGCCCGTCGGCGATCAACGCGGCAAGAGCTTGCTCGATGACATCGTTCTTGCCGATGATGACGTTGGATACGTTGTCCGCGATTCGATGAGCGACCGCGGTCGCTTCGACAACGGTTTGGGAGACTCCCGATGTGGTGGTTTCAATGGTGTTTTGCACTGCCTTTTCCCGCCAGATCAGGTGATTATGTGCAGTTTAGCACAGGATTCGCGCCAGTAAACCCGTGCCGAGCAATCCGAGAAAGAATGCAGGGAACGTCAACGATTAATGATTGCGCAGGCCGGGTAGCCCGAGTCTCCGCTCAGTTCCGTTGGCGATGCGGCGGATGTTGTCCCTGTGCTGCCAGATGATGAGCGCTCCGCCCACGAAGGCGTACAGCGTGTATAGCTGGTGATGGCCGATCATAAAGGTCAGCGCGAGACTTATCAGAGCCACCGCCAACGTGCCCGCAATACTGCCCAGCGACAGGATTCGGCTGGACAGCGTTACCACTAGGAACACCGCTCCGCCTGACGCCGCGATCCATGGAGCCATGATGGACAGCCCGCCGAATCCCGGCATGATGCCCCGGCCACCTCGGAACCGCAGGAATATCGGCCAGTTGTGCCCGCATAGCGCGATCAACGCCGCGGCAACCTCGGTCTCAACCGATCCGTTGGCGCCCCGGGCTAGTAGAACCACCAGCGCCCCCTTGCCCGCGTCGAGCAGGAACACCAACGTCGCCGCTTTGCCCCCGGCCGTCCGCAGTATGTTGGACATTCCGGTGCGACCGCTGCCAAAATCCCTGATGTCTTCGCCCATCGCCAAGTCAACCAGTATGTAACCCCACGACAGGGATCCTGCGATATACGCCAGGAGGCATACCGCCACTGCGCTGACGCCAGGTTGGAGTTCAGGAGCGAAAACAAGCAGCAGAACGCCGGCAGCGCACAGGAAGGGAGTTGTCGTGAGCATCGCCCACGTTGCTGGGTTTGCCCGGCGGACCAATGTCATCGCGTATTTCTGGACCCGCGGACCTGCCTGCTCCGGATCCCCGAACGGGGAGCGCGTTCGTCCCGTTCCGGCCTGAATATCATCCGCAGATGGGTACGATCGAACCCGAAACGGTCCCGTATCTTATTTTCCAGGTAACGCCGGTAAGAGAAATGCACCAACTTGGGGTCGTTCACGCTGAACGCAAACGTCGGCGGATTCACGCCCACCTGCCGCACCCGACGGATGCGTAAGCGATTGCGAATGTTCCCCCGTTGCGACGGCGGCGTGTGCGCGGAGAGGGCATCGGCCAGCAGGTATTGCAAGTCCCGGAACGGCACGCGCTTCTGACGTTCCTCCCACAGAGACAATGCCGTGTCCAGCAGGTCATCAATGCCTTCGCCGGTCAGCGCGGATGTGAAGCACACCGGCACGTAGGACATGAAATGCAGGCGCTCTTGAACCCGGTGCAGGCTGCGCTCCATGCGGAACCGGTTTTGATTAACCAGATCCCATTTGTTCACCACCACGATCAGGCCACGGCTCGTGTCCCACGCCAAGCCCGCGATGTGGGCGTCCTGGGATGTGGCGAGTTCCGTGGCATCGGTCACCAGCAGCGTGATATCGCTTCGACGCACCGCGTTGACGGCGCGCAGCACACTGTACTTTTCGATGCCGCGTTCCACCTGCCCCGGCCGTCGGATCCCCGCCGTATCAACCAACGTGATGGTGTGGTCGCGGTACTTGATCTCGGTGTCCAACGCGTCCCGCGTGGTGCCAGCCACCGGGCTCACGATGCTGCGTTCCTCCCCGATGATCGTGTTGGTCAGCAGTGATTTACCCACGTTGGTCCGGCCGACGATGGCGATGCGCATTTCAGTCGGAGGAACGTACCGGGGTTCTGCGTCCGTTTCCGTGCCCTCCGGCTCTGCATCCTCCTCCCACCCCTCAATGGGCTCGGGGGCCACGTCGTTCTCGTAATCCCACAGGTCGACGAATTCTGGGGCCGGCAACAGTTCGACGACACGATCCAGCAGATCGTAGATGCCGTAGTTGTGGTAGGCGGATATGAGGGCGGTTTCGCTGACGCCCATCGCGTAGAACTCGCTCGCCGCAATTTCCCGGTTGTCGTTGTCCACCTTGTTGACGGCCAGGATCACCGGCTTGTTGGTGCGGCGGAGTCGTTGGGCTACCGCTTCGTCTGTGGCTGTCACACCCTGGATCGCGTCGGTCAAGAACACAATGAGGTCGGCCGCCCCCATCGCCATGTCCGCCTGTTGTTGGACGCGCTGCGGAATGTTGCCCTCGGGATCGTCCTCCAAACCGCCGGTGTCTACCAACAGGAACGGCCGACCCTTCCACGATGCCCTGGATATCAACCGGTCGCGAGTGGTGCCGGCCACCTCGGAAACGATGGCGTGCCGGCGCGAAAGGACCCTATTGAATAACGACGACTTGCCGACGTTGGGTCTCCCGATGATGGCCACCATGGGGGTCGCTTCTGCGACGGCTTCGCGTTCCGGTGGCGCGGCGGGCATGGCCTCGTCAAAGTCGGCCGTCGTGGTGTCGTCAATCGTCGTCATGCTAATCACCGGACAATGTCCATGCGGATTTAGGAACCGGCCGATAGATTCGTAACCTACTATCGGCCGTTATGCCAGTCAAGTATACCCCAAGGATGGTAGCTCTCCGGCACGTGTGGTATCGTTTGCCCCATCGTAACGACAGTCAATTGATGTTCTTGGATCGCGATGTACGTTATCGGAACGGCCGGCCACGTTGACCACGGCAAATCGACCCTGGTCAAGGCTCTTACGGATATTGACCCAGACCGCCTCCCAGAGGAAAAAGAGCGGGAGATGACCGTTGATCTTGGGTTCGCCTGGATGACCCTTCCCAGCGGTCGGGAGGTCAGCATCGTCGATGTTCCCGGCCACGAGCGCTTCATAAAAAACATGCTGGCCGGCGTTGGTGCCATCGACCTCGCGCTCCTCATCGTCGCCGCCGACGAGAGTGTCATGCCCCAGACCAGGGAGCACCTCGCAATTCTCGACCTGCTCCGTATCCGGCGAGGGCTCGTTGTCATCACCAAGACCGACCTCGTTGATGAGGAACTGGTGGAATTGGTCAAAGCCGAGGTCGAGGACGTCCTGCAGGACACTGCGTTTGCTGGGTGCCAGATGGCTGCGGTCTCCGCTTATACCGGCGATGGCATCGATGATCTCAAGGCGACGATCGACGAGATACTCAACGATACGGAGGCGCGCCGCGATCTGGGTCGGCCGCGGCTGCCCGTGGACCGTTGTTTCACCGTCAGCGGATTCGGCACCGTGGTCACGGGCACCTTGATTGACGGCTCCGTCGCCGTCGGCCAGCAGATAGAGTTGGCCCCCTCCGGCACTCGCGCCCGCATTCGGGGATTGCAGAGCCACAAGTCCCGGTTGGATGACGCTGCGCCTGGCGTGCGCCTGGCCCTGAACCTGTCCGGCATCTCACGGGACGAGGTGCTGCGTGGAGAGGTGCTGACCAACCCCGGCTGGCTGCGTCCCACCCGTCGCTTCGACGCAAACCTGCGCATGGTCAAGGGCGCCCCCCACGCGCTGAAGCATAACGAAGGCGTGACGTTCCACCTTTTCACCAGTGAGACCACCGGCCGCGTTCGGTTGCTGGATGCTGACCGCTTGCAGCCCGGCAACGAAGGCTGGGTCCAGGTGTTGCTGGATGAACCAATACCCATGGTCAAGGGCGACTTTTTCGTGCTGCGCTCGTCGGAAGACACGCTAGGTG
Organism: Chloroflexota bacterium; assembly: GCA_026710825.1. Taxonomy (GTDB): domain Bacteria; phylum Chloroflexota; class Dehalococcoidia; order Lucifugimonadales; family UBA3495; genus Bin87. The sequence goes on from JAPOQH010000075.1 coordinate 26,399, forward strand.
GTGGACAGATAGCCGATCCTAACCCCGTGCGTCGGCACCGCCGGTTCGCTCCCGATGTGCTGGAACGGCTGACCATGCTGGACGCCGGCGCCAGCGAGGACGTGATATTCACCGTGGCGGACCAGATGGGCCCGTGTGATCTCCGTACCTTGTCTCAACGGTCCAACCTTTCCGACGAAGAAGTGCTGGATCGGCTGGTCGCGTTGGTTGAATCTGGCGACGTGGTCGCGCTCGGTGAGATGGGAGCCCAGAACGACGCGGTGGTGTATTCCCTGCGTGGTTGGGACATCCTCCGCAACCAGGCCCAGATCTCGTTGCAGGCTTACCATAACCAGTACCCGTTGCGGCGCGGCGCCCCGCCACAGGAACTGCGCAGCCGCCTCAAAGTCTCGCAACCCGTCTACCTGCGGGCGGCGGCCCGGTTGGCGGACGAAGGCGTGGTGGTGGACGACGATGGGCTGGTGCGCGCGCCGGACCACCAGGTGCAGCTCAACGACCAACAGAACGCGGACGTGGCAGCCTACCTGTCCGAATTGGCCGCTGAACCCTGGTCGCCACCCACCGACCGTCCCGTCGACCCCGAGTTGCTGGCGTACCTGCAGGAAAAGGGCGACGTCGTTAGGGTCAACGAGACCGTCGTGTTCACCACCGAGGCCTATGACGACATGGTCGGGCGCATCGTCGCGCATTTGCGGGAGAACAACAGCGTCACTGTGGCCGAAGCCCGCGAGATATTCGGCACCAGCCGTAAGTATGTGCTGCCGTTGTTGGAATACCTCGACCAGCAGCGGATCACCCGGCGCGTTGGCGACGAACGCGTGTTGCGGTAAGCGCGGCAGTCCTCCTCGATTCGATCGCTCATGGGGTTGGACTTTGGTCAAACTGCGCGCCAGATGATGGCTGCCATGGACGGCGCAACGAACTCCAGGCGCAACCGACGCCAGCGGTTCGCTGACACGCTGGACCGTGCCTCGGCCATCTCTGCCGATGAGGCTGCGAGCCGAACAGCAACCTCAGGCCGCCGTCCGTTTGTGTTCTCCCACACGGGCCCCGAGGGTTTGCTGGGCAGTCGGCAGCCGCAGAACCCGCCCGAAATCTGGACCGCCCTTTCCGTGGATGGTTCGCACATCGATGTTGACCGGCACCTCCCGTTGCGCTGCCACCTGATCAACTTGGGTGGCTGCGCGATCACCTACGGCGCCCGCCCGTCCTGCGATCTGTTCAGCGAGCCCACCCTTGCCGTCGACGATGCTGACCTGTACCTGCGCCCCGATGAGCAATCGCTCGATGAAACTCTGATATCAGGCCGGCTGCTGGGCGCGTTGAGCACCGTGCGTGAGGTCGAGCGTTTGGCGGATGCGGTGGACGCTTTGCCCGCCGACGGCCCGGTGCTGGCTCTGGTGGACGGAACGCTGGCGTTTTGGGACGTGCAACGCGGCAACTACCCCAACTACGTCGTGGACCACCTCATCAACCATAGATTGCGTCCCGCCCTGGGTAAGCTGGAGGCGGCGTCCGGTCCCGACCGTCCGGTGGCCGTCGCCGCCTATACCTCCAAGCCACAAACCACCGAGGTCGCCGGAGCCGTTCGCGTCGCGCTCTGCGGCAGTGAAGCCGCCGAATGTACCCGCCGGTGCAGCGCGCGGCGTTCGGACCTGATGCAATGCGATGGCGCGGCGGGATTCGACGACCGTGAGTTGTTCGACGCATTGCTGGAGCCGGGCCACCGCTCTCCTCTGTACCAGTCGGGACGCCTCGCCTCTAGGTTCGCCGTCGGGCAGGCGTTGGGCGAAGAGTGGAGCCATTTCTACTATCTCCACAGCGGCACGGAAATAGGTCGGGTGGAGATCCCTGTTTGGGTGGCCGAAAGTCCGACGCTGTTGGCGCTGAGCCACGCGATGCTGGCTAAACAGTGCGAATTGGGATTCGGATATCCGGTGGTGGTGTCCGAAGCCCACGAGCAGGCGGTGGTCTCCGGGCACGACCGGGAAGAGTTCCGAAAGTTGGCGTTGATGCTGATGGAACAAAACGGCTTGCCAACTACGGAATCTGCCAAAACGGTATCCAAACGGCTGCCTTGGCTATAGGCCAGGTGGCCGGCAATAGACATTCAAAGAGAGGTCAAAAATGGGTGAGTTGAACGATCTGGCCGCGTCGGTGGCTGCTTTGCTCAAGGAGCGGGGAGATTCCCTCGCCGTGTCGGAGTCCTCATGCGGAGGGCTGATTTCGGCAGCGCTGGTATCGATCCCGGGCGCGTCGGACTATTACGTCGGCGGTTCGGTGGTGTACACCCGAACCGCGCAGCAGGGATTGCTCCAGGTGCCTGATTCAGCGATGGAAGGCCACCGGGCCAGCACTGAGTACTATGCGTTGCTCAACGCGCGCACGTCCCGCGAAATTATGGGCACCACTTGGGCGCTTGCCGAAACCGGCGCCAGCGGACCTACCGGCAACCGTTACGGCGACAACTACGGCCACGCCTGTTTCGGCGTCGCCGGCCCGGTGGAGCGCTCCCAGACTCTGGAGACGGGAAGCCCGGAGCGGGAGGAAAACATGTGGGTGTTTGCTCGCACCGCGCTGGCCCTGCTGGAGGAAGCCATCAGGTCAGCCTGAGGATCCGGGCCGGTCTTCTGATCACCCATTGACTCGGCGTCAACGCCGGCTACCCTCAAGATACCGGTCGAGATCTTCGGGACCGGTGAACTCGGCGGCAGTGCGAAGAAACTCCTCTAGGGAATCACTCTGCCGCCGCAATTCCTGCACCTGTTCGCCGATGACGTTGACCCCGGCCGCCCCGGTGTTGGCGTAGCTGCCGTGGAACGCGAAATATGCCTGGTTGAGTTTTCTGATCGGGTATCCCGCCGCCACGAATAAACGCCGCCGTTCCGCCATGTACGCCTCAGCGCCGTCGATGTCCCCCGCCTCAAGCAGGGCATCCACGCGCAGCCTGGTGGCGCGCATCTCCTCCTGAAAGTCAAACTTGGGAGGATCAATGGCCTGTGTCCCGGTGGGTTGTTGTCGACCAGGCGACGGTTCGACGCGCGGAGAACCGGCTAAGCGTTCCAAAGCCAGTTGGCCGATCTCCGCGCCTGCAATGTTGGCGACCGTCTCATTCAGCGTGGTCAGGTCGACGCTCTCGAAGTACCGGCGCCCCAGGGGTCGGAACCACAACCACTGGTGGATCCATTCGTGGGCAATTATTTCCACCGCATGCTCCAGCGCCACGTTATTGGCCGTAATCGACGGATACAAAGCGATACCGCCCGTGTTGACCACCAGCGCTGATCGATCCGTCTCGTTCTCCAACCGTGTCTCAATTCGTTCTCGTTGGTAACTATCCAGCCCGGTGTCCAACAGCCCGCCTTCGACGCGCTCGATGCGGTCTCTGGGCGACATGATTAACACCGTCGGCGAGCCGGTTAGCACGGTGTCCACCGGGGGGAACACCCCCGTCCACGCTATGAATCCCGATTCCTTGAGGCTTTCAGCGACTGCCCATTCCAGCGTATCCTCCACCCCGGGCCGGAGGCCTGCCTGCGATTTCGTGAGGCGGCCCCTTTCGCGGCGCAATTCCGCAATCTCGGCATCCGGCCTGTCGATAGATTGCGCCCTGGCCTCGAGGGTGATCAAACGGTAGTCGATCCGCCGCAACCGTTGCCCGATCTCGAAGAATCGCTCGGCCCGGGCGACCGCCAATTCCGTGTCGGAATCTTCCAACAGCCAGAGGGGGAAGTCAGACACTCGACGCGCCCATTTGTCGGGCAGGTTGCCCAACTCCCAGGTCACCACGTCGAACTGATAAGGCGCGATGGCGATGGCGATCGTGTCCGGGCGGAAATCACGGCCAAAAAGCAGGACCAGCGCGAGCGCGCACCAGACGCATGTCCTCAGTCGCAACACGGCCTCGATCCCAACGTCGGGGAGCCGAAGATCATTGGCAGGCGGGACGCATGGTCCCCGCCGGAACGTATCGGCCCCGCGCTGTGTGCTCTCGTGGTTATGCTAAAATCCCCGAATAAATGATAACAAGATAAGCACACTCGTCGGAGGAACGCAGCGCGATGACTACGATTACGACTCAAGCTAGCGACGATGACTTTAACAGAGTAGAACAGGGCATTGACTGGATAGAGAGGCTTGAAGGTATCAGGACCAGACAGGACAAGGAATCGGCGACCGAGGAAACGGTTCAGTACGTGGAAATGCTCCGGAACGCGGTTACCGCCTTGGCCGCCGATCTTGCGCCGCATCAACTGGCGTCGACACACGGCCCCGCGGTGGCGCAACTGGTGGACAGTATCAGGGACAAAGAGATCACGGATCCTTGGACCGAGTACCTGCTGCCATCGCTCGTTTCTTGACACCTGCCCAAGCTGGGAAGATAATCCTTGTTGCTTAAGTTTACGTATCCCAATAATGTCGCTGCCCAACGCACGCTCAACGGAGGCCCAATTTGACCACCAACTCGTTCACTCTCACCGATGAAATGCGCGAACAATCCATCGGCGTAGAAAGCGAGCCGGTATCCATGGCAATTGAGCAGGGCCACATCGCCCGCTTCGCCGAGGCCATCGGCGACGACAACCCGGCCTACACCGTCGGAACTCCCGAGACCGCCGGGATTATCGCTCCGCCGACTTTCCTGCGGGCAATCAGGGATATACGCCCGGAACTGCCCTTTGAGATTCCGTTCGATCGGCTGCTCGACGGTGGAAGTGATTGGGAGTATTTCGGCCACGTGCGCCCGGGAGACACCATCTCCGCAGTGGCTCGCGTCGAGGACATACGGGAGCGCACCGGCAGCATCGGGCAGATGCTGATCGCCACCATCAAGATCACCTACCGCAACCAGCATGATGCGATCGTCGCCACGCAGACCAGCACGTCGATCCGTTACTGATCATCCCAGTATTCGAGGCACAACATGGCTGAACAGATCTACTTCGAGGACGTCAGCGAGGGGATGGAACTACCCGTAGAGGTACGTAATCCCACCCCCCGCCAGTTGGTCCAGTACGCCGGCGCATCCGGTGATTTCTACGAGATCCACTACGATAGGAACTTCGCCCAGAATACGGGATTGAAGGACATCATCATCCACGGCGCGCTCAAGAACGCCATGCTCGGAGCCTACGTGACCGGATGGGCCGGCCCCGCCGGAGAACTCCGCCGGCTCACCGTGCAGTACCGTGGCATGGACTATCCCGACGAACCCATCACTGCCAAGGGACATGTGTCACGAGTCTACCAGGAAGGCTCGGCCAACCTGGTGGATTGCACCATCTGGCTGGAGAACCCGGACGGCCAGCAGACCACCCCGGGAACGGCGACGGTCCATTTGCCTAGTCGCTCCGGCTAACTTAACTGAAACTCTTACCTAAAGGACTCGATTTACAATGCCCAACAATCTGGAAGGAAAGGTAGCCATCGTGACCGGCGCCGGCCGTGGAATCGGCCGCGGCGTCGCGAAGTTGATGGCGGAGGAAGGCGCCAGCGTCGTGGTCTGTGATCTTGGCGGCAACGTGGACGGCACTGGCCAGGACGTATCGGTCGCCCAGCAGGTGGTCAACGAGATCACCGCGGCCGGCGGTAAGGCCGTCGCCTGCACTGAGTCCGTGGTGACCATGGCCGGCGGCGAACAGATCGTGCAAACCGCCATCGACAACTTCGGCCGTTTGGATATTGTGGTGACCTGCGCCGGCATCCTGCGGGACCGCATGGTGTTCAACATGACGGAGCAAGAGTGGGACGATGTTATCGCCGTCCATCTCAAGGGCACGTTCACCGTGGTCAAGAACGCTTGCATCCTGTTCCGCCAGCAGCGCTCGGGCCGTGTCATCACGTTCAGCAGCGAGTCAGGCTTGGTCGGCAACAGTGGACAGGCCAACTACGGTGCGGCCAAGAGCGGCATCGCCGGATTCACCAAGGTCGTGGCCAAGGACATGGGCCGGTACGGCGTCACCGCCAACGCCATCGCGCCGCGGGCCA
>JAPOQH010000071.1 GCA_026710825.1 Chloroflexota bacterium
ACATTCGCCAGCCTCGCCCGCTACCTCAACGACACCCGACGGCAGGGGGACGTCCCCGATCCTGGCGCCATCGTCCTCAACCTCCTCCCTTGGGCCAGGAAAGACCGCTACTGCGAACTCCTTCGCTGGGACCTCCCTGCCCCGGCACTCTAGCCATGCCCTCATCTCTCGTTCCGGACTTGATCCGGAAACCGGGAACGTCATGCTGCCGCCAACGTTCGGTAACGCCGGCGCCTCTGGATTCCGGCCTGCGCCGGCCTGCGGCTCTTGGGAATGACGGTTTGGCCGGTTCAGACCGATAATCGAAAGGCCCTGAAGAACCAACGCCCGGTATCGAGTGGAGTAATGTCGGAATGATATAATCCGGCGTCGGGAATATCTGGATGCTTGTTGCCTCCAACATCAGCAAAGCGTACGCGGACCGGACCCTGTTCCGCGAAATTGACGTATCGGTGTCGGCCGGCGACCGGGTCGCGCTCATCGGGGCCAACGGGTCTGGAAAAACGACGCTGCTGGACATCCTGGCTGGGGAAACTCTGGCTGATGGCGGGACGATATCGGGCCGCAGAAACACCACGGTGGGGTACCTGAAACAGGAACCGCCGCCTTTCGCCGGCAAGTCGCTGCTGCGAGAAGTCCTGGAAGCCAATGGCGACGCCGTTGAATTATCCGATCGGATCACGGAGACCAGGCACGCCCTGTCATCGGCCGGTTGCGAACGCGAGCAGCACGAGTTGATGGACCGGCTGTCCGTACTGGAACTGGGGTTGGAGGCGGTAGGCGGGGAAGACCGGGACTACGAGGCCAAGGCGATCCTGTCCGGTTTAGGATTCAAGGAAACTGACTTCGCCAGGGACATGTCGGAGTTCAGCGGCGGTTGGGTGATGCGGGCGGAACTGGCGCGTCTGCTGTTCCGGCAACCGGATGTGCTGCTCCTGGACGAGCCCACCAACCACCTCGATCTGGAGGCCAACCTCTGGTTCGAAAAATATCTGGCGTCGTTCCAGGGCGGCGTGATGATCACGTCTCACGACCGTGCCTTTTTGAACCAGGTCGCCAACCGCGTGCTGGCCATCGAGCCTGGTGAAGCCGTGCACCACCGGGGAAACTACGACGATTACCTGGTGGCACGGGAACGAGCGCTGGAGATCAAGGAAGCGGCGGCGGCCCGACAGGAACGTGAAATCCAGCGACAGATGCGGTTTGTCGAAAGGTTCCGCTACAAGGCCACCAAGGCCCGGCAGGTTCAGAGCCGTATTAAACAACTCGAAAAGATGGAAATCATCGAACTGCCCCGGGCCACCAGGAAAGTGCGCTACTCTTTCCCCGAGCCTGCCAGGAGTGGTTCGGACATCATCACCCTAACTGGGATCGGCAAGTCCTACGGCGACAACGCGGTTTACCGAGACTTGAACCTGGCCCTGGAACGGGGCGACCGCGTCGCGTTGGTCGGGCCCAATGGCGCCGGCAAATCGACCCTGCTCAAAATCCTGGCCGGAGTGCTGCCCGTCGACGTTGGGGAGCGCAAACTGGGTTTCAACGTGGCGACCACATACTACGCTCAACATGTGCTGGATCTGTTGAACCCGGGCAACACCGCCATCGACGAATTGCGCGCGGCGGCGCCGGCCGAATCGGAACAGAACCTGAGAACCACCCTCGGCGGGTTCCTTTTCAGCGGCGACGACATACTGAAACCGATCTCCGTGCTGTCGGGCGGCGAGAAGGCGCGTGTCGCCCTGGCCAAGATGCTGTCGCAGCCGAGCAATTTCCTGCTGATGGACGAGCCCACCAACCACCTGGACATCGCGTCCCGCGAAATCCTGGCGGACGCGCTGGGAGACTATAAGGGCTCAATCTGCCTGATCACTCACGACCGCACGCTGATCAGGCAGGTTGCCAACAAGATCATCGAGATCGATGGCGGCCGCGCGAGGGTGTTCCCCGGAGACTACGACAATTACCTCTACCGCAAGCAGCAGGAGAGCGCCGAGGCTCCTCAGGTCGCCAATCCTGACGACACGCAGACCGCGCCAAGCAAAAACGGGTCCGGCGGCCGGAAATCTCGTCGAACGCTGACACCGGAGCAGGAACAGCAGCGTGCGCTCACCCGCCAGGCTCGCAAACTAGCTGAGCGCATCGATGAGATCGGCGTTGCCATCAGCGACCGGGAGGCGAAGTCTGCGGAACTGGAATCGCTGTTCGCCAATCCGGACCAATTCAACGACCGCAACCAGTTGGAAGCCACGGGCGAGCGTTACCGGGTTCTCAAAGAGGAAGAGCAGTCCCTGTGGGACGAATGGGAACGCTTGTCGGAAGAGGCGGAGGACATCGATCGCATCCTGGTCGGGCTCAAGACCGACTGACGCACGGTGTTACGTGATGACCCCGTTTTCAACCAGGCCCGCCCTCTCCGGCTCGGAGATGCCCAGCAGATCGCCGTAGATCTCGCCGTTATGTTCACCATATTTGGGGATTGGCCCCGCCGTGGTGGGAGTCTTTGAAAACTTGATGATGGTTGGACCTGGCACCAGGATCTTCTTTCCGGGCGGGTCGTGAGCGTCCTCTTCCATCATCACCTCCCGCTCCCACATGTGGCTGTCGGCGAGGACCTCCGGGATGGACTTGACGGGGCCGAAGGGAATGTCGGCCGCGACCAACGCCTCCTCAACCTCCGCTACGGTCCGCTCTTCACACCACATGCGCAGCAGTTCCATGCGAATCTCCGCCATGTTCGTCGCGAACATCGGGGCCGCGAACTCGGGATCCTCGGCCAGTTCATCATAGTCCATCACCTTGAGCATGCGCTCCCACATGCCGGCACGGGCGGCGCCCGTGGTGATCCAGCCATCCTGGCACTTGAGGAATGTTCCCACCCGAACGAAGTCGTTGGTGTGGGTGTCGTAGCACATCGCCAGCGCGACTTCCTCGAGGGTGATTCCCCCGTCGAGCATCGCCACCTCCAACCACTGACCCTCCCCCGTGCGGTCCCGGTGGCGCAGCGCGCCCAAAATGCCGATGACGGCGTGGAGCGCGGCGGTGCGGTCCATGACCGGCCCGTTGCCCATGATGGGTTCCCCGAAGCCGCGGCCGGTCTGATCGCCGAAGCCGCTCATGGCCTGGATGATGGGATCAAAGCACTGACGGTCCCGGTAGGGACCATATTGGCCAAAACCGGACACGGACGCGAGGATGATGTTGGGGTTGACCTTGCACATTTCCTCGTAACTGAACCCCATGTTTTCCATGGTGCCGGGGCGGAAATTCTCCAGTACGACGTCCGAGACCTCGAGTAATCGGAAAAACAGGTCCTTGCCCTTCTCGTGGCGGGTGTTCAGCGTGACGCTCTTTTTGCCGCGGTTGTAGGCGGCAAACTGAACGCTCATGCTCCCGACGAACGGGCCGGAGTCTCGCAGGTCAGCCCCTGTGCGCCATTCGAGTTTGATCACCTCCGCGCCCATGTCCTGCAGGATCAAGCCGCCCCGGGGCGCCGCCTGCCACCGGGCAAGCTCAAGCACGCGTACGCCGTCCAATACTGACCCGTTTCCGTTAGCAACCATCTCGTTTCTCCCGACTTCTTGATATTTGGCCCCATTGTACCCGGATATCGACGTTCGGCTCGCATCCAATCCGCACGACTGTATCCCGACGATTCCGCCGGGTCTGAGCATCGATTGCGCGCACATTGAGCGGGATGTACACTCGCCTCGAGATCGAGTTTGACGGGAGGTGTACCGAATGCCGATTTCCGACGAAACATTGAACAGGATCATCGCCGAATACGGCGGATTCGAACTTACTGCGGAAGAGTTGGAACTGGTCAAGCCCGAGTTGGAGAATTATCTGACCGAGTTGCAGAACCTGCGGGACCTTGACCTGTCCGACGTAATGTCATCGCGCCTGTCGCGGGCTGCGGAAGGAGCGGAAGCCGATGCCTGAAAACGAACTGCTGAAACTCACTATTTCGGAGATCGCTCCGATGATACAGGCGCGGTCGGTGTCCCCCGTGGACCTGACCGAAGCCGCCCTCGCCGAGGCGGAGCGGCAGCAGCCCCGGCTCAATTCGTTCATCACCATCATGCGCGAGCAGGCGATGGCACAGGCCGAACATGCTGAGGACGAACTGTCGCGTGGACAATACCGCGGGCCGCTGCATGGCATCCCCATCGGCATCAAGGACAACATCGCCACTGGCGGCATCAACACCACGTTGGGCACCAAGGTCCTTCGCGACAACGTGCCCGATGAGGACGCGGAGGTCGTGCGCCGGTGCAAGGACGCCGGGGCCATCATCCTGGGCAAGGAAAACCTTGAGGAGTTTGCGGCCGGCGCCACGTCCAATAACCCTCACTACGGCGCCGTGCACAACCCCTGGGGTTTGGATCACATCCCGGGCGGCTCCAGCGGCGGCGGGGGCGCGAACGTGGCGGCGGGCGTGACGTTCGCCTCGCTGGGCACCGACCTCGGAGGATCCGTGCGATTGCCCGGGTCGTTCTGCGGCGTGGTAGGCCTCAAGCAGACGTTCGGCAGGGTCAGCCAACGGGGTCTGCTGGTCACCAGTTTCAACGGGGACCACATCGGCCCGATGACCCGGTCGGTGCGTGATAGTGCGTTGGTGCTCCAGGCTATCGCCGGCTACGACCCGCTGGATCCCAGCACCGTGCCGGTGCCGGTGGATGACTACGCCCTGTTGATGGAGCGAGGAATCCAGGGGCTGACCATGGGAATACCCTCCAACCACTACTTCGAACTCCTGGACCCGGAGGTGGAGGTCGCAGTGAGACGGGCGATTGCCGCGCTGGAGGAACTCGGCATCGAAAGCCGGGAGGTGAGATTGCCGAGTATGCAGTACGTGGGCGCTCTGCGGTTCGCCGCAATGGCGGACAGCGTGGTCACCCACGAGCCCTACATCGAGTCGAGCCGAGAGGAATACGGGCCGGACACACTCTACCGGACGCTGGCCGGACAATTCGTGCTCGGGCGGGATTATTCGAAGTCCATGAAGGTGCAGCGCATCATCAAGGAAGAGCAGGCCCGCGTGATGCGCGACGTGGATTTCCTGGTGACTCCGACGACCCCGATGCCCGCGCCCCGGATCGACGCAGGCACGATCACGGTGGATGGCAAGGAGCAGAAGGTGCGCGGCCCCGGTTCGGGGCATGTCTCGCGAAACACCAGCCCGCAGAACTCAACCGGCTTCCCCGCCATCACGGTGCCGTGCGGCTTCAGCGAACTGGGCTTACCCATCGGCCTGCAGTTCATCGGCCGGCCCTGGGAAGAGGGCAACCTGTTCCGAATCGCGAACGCCTACGAGGGCGTGTCGCCCAATCAGGGAGTCTGGCCTGATTTGGGATGAGCGACGGCCCGCGGATTCGGAACATTCGCCGGTGATGTAGGGGCGAGGCATGCCTCGCCCCTATCCGATCCACCGACACCAGAAACGAGGAGGAGCCGCATGGAATATCGCAGGTTTGGTCCCACGGACATGACCGTCTCCGTGCTCGGCTTTGGCTGTTGGGAGATGGGCGGAACCTACGGCGACGTGTCCCGCCGGGAGTTGGATGCGGCGGTGAATCGGGCCATCGACCTTGGCATCAATTGTTTTGACACCGCGCCGGCTTACGGTCGTGGAGAATCGGAGGTTGTGCTGGGCCAGGCGTTGGGCAGCCGGCGCAAGGACGTTGTCGTCGTGACCAAGTGCGGCGTGGGGTACGCCGACCGCCCCAAGGGCCGCGACAGTCGGATGGTTTCCGTGTTTGAGTCGGTGGAACAGAGCCTGCAAAACCTGGGCACGGATTACCTGGACGTGCTGCTGATTCACTGGCCCGACGTCAATACGCCGTTCGACGAGACCATGCACGCGCTGGACAGCCTGGTCGAGCAGGGAAAAGTCCGTGCGGTGGGAGTATCCAACTTCACGCTCGACCAGATCAAGGAATGCGAATCGACGAGAAATGTGGACATTGTGCAATACGGCCTGAATATGTTCGACCGCCGGATGGAGTCGGAGATTTTTCCGTATTGCCTGGAGCGCGGCACGGGCGTGATGGTGTACGGGCCGTTGGCGTTCGGACTGCTGACGGGCGCGCTCACGGCTGACACCACGTTCGGGAACAATGACTGGCGTTCCACGGGCGGCCGGCCCGGGTGGAACGTGGGCGTGTTCGCCGAGGAATTTTTCCAGAGGAATCTTCAGGTGGTTGAGGATCTGAAACCCATCGCGGCGTCGCGGGGCCGGGGTATGCCTCACCTGGCGTTGCGGTGGGTGCTGTCCAATCCCGCGGTGAGCGTAGCCCTGGTTGGGACACGGACCGTGCAGGAGGTGGAGGACAACGTCGCCGGTCTGGAGTGGGCCTTATCGGGCACGGACATGCAGCGGATCGACGAGGTGTTCGACCGCTACGGCGTCGACACGCACCCCGACATAGTGATAGACCCGGACGAGTAGCCCGGGTCCATCGATATTCCGTCGGGCGCGTGCGCAGGCGGATCAGGTTAGCGTATGGGTTAGCCGGCAGCTACCCAGTCAGCCACGCGCTCGGCGACCATGATCACGGTGGGGTGAATGCCGCCCGAGCGCGGGACTCGAGGCATGACCGCGGCGTCGACCACCCACAGGCCATCCACGCCACGCACGCGGCAGTGCTGATCGGTGACCGCCATGGGGTCGGAGTCCGGCCCCATCCGGCACGTTCCGGAGACGTGGCGCGCGGTGCCGACCGTCTGGCGAGCCCACAGGTCGAGGGCATCGTCGTCGTTCAGAATCTCGTCCGGGGGGTTGATGCGAAAATCGCACACATCCTTGAAGGCTTCGGATTCCAGCATGCGCGCTCCAAAGCGAATTCCCTCCCGAACGCGCCGGGCATCGTTGGGATGCTGAAGGTAGCGATAGTTGAACTCCGGTTGAACGCTGGGGTCTGAAGACCCGAGGCGGACATATCCGGAACCGTCGGGCAGTCCGAGTGTGCAGGAGATGCGGCCCGCCCGGTCCGGCGGCACATCGCCGGTGTTGTAGCGCGTGCGGACGCCCGCCACCTTCTCCTCTCGCTCGTCCACGACGGTGCTGCTCCGGAGCACCATGTCGTTCGTGTAGCCAGCGTCGCCGCTGTAATGGAGGCCATAATGTGGCGCATCGGGCTCGCCCACGAGGGTCTTGCCGTCCTTGACCTTGTAGGTCACGTGGACGCTGAGGTGGTTCCAGAGACCCTGCCCGACGCCGGGACTGTCGTGAACGACGGGGATTCCGACCTCGTTGAGGTGGTCCTTCGGTCCCACACCGGAAAGCATGAGCAGTTGGGGAGATCGAAGCGCGCCGGAACTCAAAACGACGCGGTCGGCCTCCACGGTAAAAACCTCGCCGCCGCTTTCGGCCTCGACGCCGATGGCTCTGTTGCCATCGAACAGGACGCGACGGACGTACACATTCCCGCGGACCGTCAGGTTCAGGCGGTGCCGCATGGGATTGAGGTACGTCATAGCGGCGCTCATGCGAATCCCGCCCAGGTTATTGGTCGGGGAGACGCCCACGCCGGTGGGGTTAGGGCCGTTGGTGTCTTCCACGGCGCCGTAGCCCTCGGCGAGGCAGGCGTCGTGGAACGCCTTCTGGATATCGGCGGGCACGCCGGACAGTCGCCGGCGGACGGGCATCGGACCATCGGAGCCGTGGTAGTCGTCCTGGATATCCATGTCATTTTCCATCTTGCGATAGAACGGCAGGATCTTGTCGAAGGACCACTCGTCGTTGCCCATGGAGGCCCAGTTGTCAAAGTCCTCGGGGAAGCCGCGCTGCATCGCCTGCCCGTTGATGGAGGAACCGCCCCCGATTACCTTTCCCTGGGCGACGTGGATTTCGCCCTGTTCCTCGGTGATGGTGCCCCGCAGCGCCCAGTTGTGGATCGAGTCCTGCGCTTCAGCGTACCGTGTGCCGCCGAACTTGACGTCGTCGGGGAGAACCGCGGGATCGGGATAGTCATTTCCTGCCTCGAGCAGGAGCACGGAGATGTTAGGATCCTCGGCTAGGCGGGCGGTCAGAGTTGAGCCGGCAGCGCCGCCGCCGACAACGATAACGTCGTATTTCATGGGGTCCTCCTTGGGAACCGCGGTTGAGCGGCAACTCTGGCCGCTGGCGTCCAGTCGGTTTGAGCAAAACTCATTTCACCGGAATTTTATACCAAAACCGAACGCAAGGCGCGGGATGGTCGTTGGGCGGTGATCGCCGGGTCTATTGGCCCGGTCCTGCGGGCAATCCGGTTGCCATGGACCGGTGCGCTGCCAGGACGAGGGACAGGTCGGCCATCCCGTCCGTTGCCGTCATCGCGGGCGGCCGTCCCTGCAGGATGCTCTCGCGGAATTCTTTGACCATGGGGACCAGCCCGTTGGAGTACGGTTCCAATTCCACGAAGGCCTCGGCATCGGCGTCGGATATTTTCAACCCCGGCTGACCGACTACGAAATACAGGGATGCACGCGACCCCGAGATGGACACCCAGTGATGAGGGTTGGGCGGCACGACATTCCAGGAGTGGTTGATCAGGCCGGTGACGCCGGACGGTGACCTTGTGATAATCGCAACGCCGTCCTCAGCTTCGAGACCTGGTTGGCCCGGGAGCACTTCCTGCGCATAGACCTGGTTGGGAAAACCGGCTAGGTAGGACAGAGCGCTGAGCTTGTGGATGCCGCCGTCGATCAGGACGCCACCTCCGTTGAGATCGGCGTGGCTGCGCCAACCGGACGCGCGGAAGGGGTATTGCTCGTGGAGTTGCACCAGCCGGACCTGCCCGAGACGGCCTTCATCAATTAAGCGTTTGGCTTCCGTTACCGCCGGCAGGAACCGGTAGTTCTCTGCCACCATGACGTTGACACCCGCTGTGCGCGCGATCCGGACAATCTCCTCAGCATCGCCCAGCGTGCCGGCGATGGGTTTCTCGACCAGGACGTGTTTGCCTGCTCGGGCGGCCAGGTCAACGTGCTCCCGGTGCAGGTGATGCGGGGTGCAAACGTACACAGCGTCCACCCTGGGGTCGGCAACCGCGGCCTCGTAACTGCCGAAAGCGTCGACGCCATCGAAACGATTCGCGTAATCCCGGGCCCTTAGTGCATCGCGGCTGGCAAAATACAGGCCGATCTCGCCGCGCAACTCGCTCATAGAGCGGGCGAACGCCGCGGCGAAAGACCCGCAACCAAGGACGCAAAGACCGAGAGTCACATTGGCACCGCACCTGCGTGATTTCGGTCGCAACCGATGAATGTCCCGAGGGTAACCCAGGGCCAGCGGGAAATCCAGCGAGAACTCGCACCTGCAACGTGACGTCGATCCGGCATGAGGCAACAATTATTCAGTGCGCCGGAATTGTGGTCGGGACGACGTCGTGACTTTGCACTGTTGGGAAGCCCGGCTCGACCTGGTTTCGGATCCTTCATTAAATCCGCATCTGGGCTACCACGGTCCCCTGAGCTGCCACGATCCTCAAGATAGTCTCGCCAGATTGGGCTGGCTGGGCGCCACCCGCCCAATCCATAGCTGGGCTTGTCAATCCAGGACCCACGATTTAGCCGAGATGTATTTCGTGGACCGCATTGGCTACGTTCGGCGATTGATAATCTTGCTGTGCTGTGGCGCGTCCTTCGGGATTTTGGTCCGATGCGCCGTCCGAGGAAGCGGTGGTTTCGCCGTGCACTGCGTTGAGCCAGATCAATACCCCCACCAGGGCCATCATGATCAGAGTTATTGTGACGGTGCGTGTTATGTCATTTCCTTGCTTTATGATGTTCATGTTGAATCCCTCCGTATGGACTTGTGATTGTATGACTGTCATGTGTGCAATCAGTTATGTAATTACCTATGATTAGATTGTTGCCACTGACTATTATTACACTATCAACAGATATGTCAGCGAACTAACATGTGCAACATTCAAGGAAAATCGCACCAACCTCCGGGCAAATGGATTTGCCACGGGCCCGAACGGAACGTCGGGCTAGTCTTTGATAGTTGGCAACGTCCCGTAACGCCAATGCGCAAATCCTGACCGGCCATGCGCCAGATTGGCGGTAACAGCCCTCCGATGCCTCAATTTGGGCTTTCCCCGGTCCACACGGTCGGTTGATTGGCCGGCGCGGGGTTCCTATAATCGCGCCACCTTAGTGAATGACCCGCCGGCGGTGATTTGATGCATCGGCCGCGGACAAGGAGATGGATGATGGCCCGTTTAGACGGAAAGGTTGCCCTGATCACAGGTGCCACGGGCGGGATCGGCCAGGCCGCGTCCCACCTGTTCGCCGAAGAGGGAGCGCGGGTCGCTTTGGTGGACATGGATGAATCGGCGCTCCAGGAGGTTGTCGCGTCCATAGGCGAGGACCGGGCCAGCTACACCGTGGCCGACGTGACGGACCCGGTCCAAAGCGAAGGTTATATCAAGGCTGCGGCTGACCGTTGGGGTGGAATCGACGTGTACCTAGCCAACGCCGGCATCGAAGGCCAATTGTCGTCGATACCAGAGTACCCCATCGATGTGTTCGACCGCGTGATGGCGGTCAACGTGCGCGGCGTATGGCTGGGGATCAAGTACGTCGTTCCTGTAATGGCTGAGCGCGGCGGCGGGAGCATCGTGATCACGTCGTCCACCGCCGGCATCGGAGCCGGGCCTGACATGTCGGCCTACACCACCAGCAAACACGCCGTCATTGGTCTGATGCGCACCGCCGCCATGGAAGGCGCGTCCCTTGGGATTCGTGTCAACACCGTGAACCCTGCGCCCATCGAGACGCGCATGATGCGGTCCATCGAGGAGCAGCGTGTGGCCGCCGCGGACGATACAAACGTTACCGTCGAGCAAACCTATCGGGCGGCATCGGCCCGGATCCCCCTGGGACGCTACGGACATCCGGAGGAGGTGGCGCGCCTCATGATGTTCCTGGCCAGCGACGACAGCAGCTTTTGCACGGGCGGCGTCTACATGGTCGACGGGGGTCGCTCGGCGGGAAACCGATAGCGGTCCCGCCCGCGTAGTCGGGGTATCCCCAGCAGCGCCCGGCGTTCAGCAGCAACTCGCCAACCCTGGAATCCTGGGAACGGCCCGGTCGCGTACCATCAGCGTGGCAACCGTCGCCAGTATCGACAGCGCCAGCATCAGCATGAATGCCTGCTGGTAGCTGCCCCAGATGTCGAATGACAGGGCGCCGGCCAACGCTCCCAGACCACCGCTGATCTGGTGGACTGCCGATATGGTGCCGCTGATCCTTCCCAGGCGGGATTGCCCGAATATGTTGCCCGAGAACATCACCGTCAATGGCGCGGTCATCAGGAACGTGAACCCGTAGAGCAGCGCGAACACAATGACCGACGCGTTGGCTTGCGACAGTATGATCAGCGCGAAGATGCCGATGCGCATCAAGAAGCACAGCAGAGTCGGACGGCCGGGCCCCATGAGATCGGCCAGATAGCCGGATGCCAGGACCCCGAGTAGCCCCATCAGTCCCATGAAAGCGAGCAGGTTTCCCGCTACCAGTGTGCTGAGTCCTACATCCAACGCGAACGCGACCACGTGGGTCGCCACCAGGTAGTCCTGGAACCCGCAGATGGCGTAGATGCCGATGAGCAGCCAAAGTTGGGATGAGGTGAGGAGCGATATCTGATCCCTGGCTTTCTGCTCCGCGGCTTGGGCATCGCCGCCTTCAGGCCCAGATGGCACGGGCTGCGCCGGCGGAGCGGACCTGGCCAGCGCCAGCACAACGGGGGCAAGGATCAGCAGGTTGGCGAACCCCAGACCGGCGAACGACGGGCGCCAACCGAACCGCACCAGCGACTGGGCCAGCGTGCCCACGATGACCAACTGTCCGATGGCGTTGCCCGACACCGCCACGCTGTTGGCCAGTCCGCGCCGGTCAGGAAACCAGCGGACGGTCATCACGCTGACGATGGGGTTGGAAATCCCGGCGTTGCCGAGCGCGAACACCAGGCCGTAGATCGCAAAAAGCTGCCAGGGCGCGGAAACGAGGCTCATCAGGCCCAGCCCCACCGCGCCGATCGCCGCACCCGCGCCCATGATCCAACGCAGGTCATATCGGTCTGCCAGACGCCCGACGAACGGCATCGCAAGCGCCGAGACCACCATGTACACCGTGATACCCAGCGACAGGGCGGAACGACTCCAATCGAGATCGTCCGCCATCGGTTTCAGCATCAGGCCCAGGGCGGAGCGGGACCCGCCGTTGAAAAAGAGGACCACAAACCCTATGGTCAGGATAATCCAGCGATAATCTGGACGCCGCATCAAAACCCCGCTCGCTCAGGCTGGCTCACGGTAGCATCGCGGTTTTGGGCGAGTCAATCGTGGGTCAGGTTGGCGAACGTACGGATGCTAGTTGATCACCACGGCGAGCGATCGCGGAGCAGGACTGGTTTCCAAATAGCATTTGGAACGCGACAACTGAGGCAGTATGCGCTTCGCGTTGCCCAATCCAGCGCTGCGCATATACAATTCGCGGAGACCATTGGAAAACCCGCCGATTCCCGATGACGAGAGGTGCACGATGACCGTAGCCAACGACGGGGAATTGCGGGCCGTTTACGCGCCGCCAGCCCCACGGGCGGCGCAGAAAGTCCTTGATCACCTGGACGTCCACTGCCGGAATTTCATCGGGCTTTCGCCGTTCTGCGTGCTCAGCTCCAGCGACGCCAGCGGACATGCCGACGCATCGCCGCGCGGCGACCCGCCGGGGTTCGTGAAAGTCCTAGATGAGAAAACGTTGCTGCTCCCGGACCGGCCCGGCAACAACCAGGTCGATTCGCTGCAGAACGTGGTGGAGAACCCGGGCGTTGGTTTGCTGTTCTTCGTTCCCGGGATGAACGAAACGCTGCGTGTCAAAGGCAAAGCGGAAATAACCACGGATCCTGAATTGCTTGACCCGCTGACGGTATCGGGGAGGCCTCCACGATCAGGGCTTAAAGTTGTCGTCGAGGAGGCTTTCCTCCACTGCGGGCGCGCCCTGATCAGGGGCAGGATCTGGGACTCAGACGCTCAGATTGACCGCTCGTCATATCCGACCTACGGACAGGTCCTTGCCGATCAGATCGCCGGCGCCGATGCCCGAGCGATCGATGCCGACGAGGATGAGGCGAACCGCGAGCGACTGTACTAGCGCGATTGCCCCATCCGTTCGGTGAGCCACCTCACCGTCGAGGCATACATCGCCCGACTATCTCCCAGCCTGGATCACCAGAGTTCCTGGGACGCGATTCGCGCCCCTTCGACCATCGCGGCCAGTTTGGCCCAGGCGATGTTGGTTTCCACCTTGCGACCCCAGGCTGACGTCCCAAACCCGCAGTCGCTGGTCGCCATCACATTTTCGCGCCCCACCACGCGGGCATAGTTCAGGATCCGCTGAGCCACAAGTTCCGGATGCTCGATGAAATTGGTGGTGGTGTCCAGGACGCCCGGCATCAGCAGTTTGCCATCCGGCAGCGTCACGTCTTCCCACACCTTCCATTCGTGCCCGTGCCGGGGGTTCGCTCCCTCGATGGCGAGGCCCATGGGCCGTGCACGCAGCACGATATCGACTATCTCCCGCAAAGGCACATCATGGTGATGCGGACCTTCCGTGTTGCCCCAACAGACGTGCAGTCGCATCCGCTCCGGGTCGATGTCTGCCAACGCGTAATTGATGACCTCAACATGCGACTCGACGATCTTTTTGAATTCGTCGACCGAGAGGTGCGAATATTGTGAGACCCGGGTCATCGCGAGGTCGGGGCAATCGATCTGCAGCAGCAGCCCCGCGCTCGCGATGGCGTTGTACTCGTCCTTCATGACATCAGCCAACGCGTACAGGTAATCCTCCTCGGTGGCGTAGTACTCGTTGGGCAGGAAATTGGCGATCACGCCCGGGGAGGCGGCGGTCATGAACACCTCCTCCACCTGCTGGCCCGCCGCAGCCTCTTGCAGGTTCCTGATGTCCCGTTCGACGGCCGGCCAGTCTTTCCAGGCTATCGGCCCGGTGCACGCTGGCTGTGGCATGTTGCGTGAAGACATGTGAGTCTGCGCCGCCGCATAGTCTGGGAAATCGGCGTCGTCCAGCCTGGTGTACGAACGCACCATGCGCTCGCCCTCAAAGCCGGTGAGCCGCTCCTTGACGTAGGTCGCGTACTGCGACCGGCCCTGCTCACCATCGTTGACCACGTCGATGCCGGTGTCGCGCTGCCGGGCGACTATTTCGGCAACGGCTTCGCCCACGCTGGACCGGAAGGACGCTTCGTCAAATTCCCGCTGCTCCTCCCGCTGGCGCAGCAGTTCCTGGAGCGGCACGGATCGGGGCAGGCTCCCGGTGTGCGTGGTCAGAATTCTGTCTGTGCTGCGTTTCATGGCTTCCCCTTCAAATCAATGTATGGACTGCAACGGGCATCCTGCGCGACGTTAGTGTTGGCCGGTGCGCGACGTGGCAAACAGCCACAGCGCCGTCATCCGATCAATGTCACGCACCGCGCAGGGTCCGATTCCGCCAAAACGTGCGGACGATGCCCGGTGTGTATGTAATCTGCGATCAATTTCCCGGCCATCGGACCACGTCCAAACCCGGACGATGCCAGCCCGGTGGCAATGTAGAGATTTTCCAACTGGGGAATTTTCCCGATGATGGGCCTGCCGTCCACCGAAAAAGGCATCAAGCCGGACCAGGTCCGGGTGATCGCCAGTTCATGCAGGAACGGCAGCACTTCGGCGGTGTGTGCGAAATTGTTTTCAATCCCTCCGACGTCCACGGACGGATCGTATCCGATGGCCTGGCGGTCGCCCCCGAAAACGATTTCCCCGTCGCGGGTCTGGCGACCGTAGATGTGCCTGGTGGTCCGCCGACCATCAACATGGGTCAACTCGGGCGGCAAGTCCACGGTACCGCCGGGATCCGCGCTCCAATGGGAGTAGGACTCCACGCCGGACAGCGAGTGAAACACCCGCGGCGGCAGGGGCTTCGTGGCCCACATCTGTCCACGCACGGGAACCACCGGAATGCGAACCCCCAGCATTTCGCCCACCGGGCCGCACCATGCCCCGGCTGCAACGACCAAGTTGCGGCCCCGCAACGTTCGCTCGTCGCATGTGAGTTGGTATTCCCCGTCCGCATCTTGGTCAATGGCCACGACCTCCGTTCCCGTCAGGATTTCGGCGCCGCGCTCCCGTGCCGCATTGGCGAACGCCCGGGTAGCCGTGGTCGGATCGGCCTGCCCGCGCAGCGGAAAATACATCGCACCCAGCAATTCCGGGTTCAGCCCCGGTTCGATCGCCCTCGCTTCTCCAGCCGACAGTAACTCGGCGGTGTAGCCCCGCGATTTGAGGCTCAGGACTCGGTACATTGCGTAGTCATGCTGCGCCGGAGTCTGGATCACTTGCAGTCCTCCGGACTGGCGAAACTCGATATCGTGACCCAGGTCCAGCTGCAGGCTTTTGAAGATCTGCAGGCTGCCCATGGTCAGATATGCCTCCAGATCGGGTACGTGGCCCCAACCCAGGGCGCCGATGCCGCCGGCGTTCACTCCGGATGCCTCGGACGCGATCTCGCCGCGCTCGACCAGGGCCACGTTCCGCCCGTGGCAAGCCAGATGCCAGGCAGCGGAACACCCGGCGATGCCGCCCCCTATCACGATCACGTCATACGAGTCCATTGATGTATTTCACTCTCCTGTAGGTCGGATTCACATGGGCCAGACCCACATGATGGACGGAATGGCGACCGCCACGATCACCACCTCCAGCGGAAACCCCACGCGCAAAAAGTCGCCGAAATGATAACCGCCGGGCCCCATGACAATTGTATTGGACTGGTGGCCTATGGGGGTGAGGAACGCCGAGGATCCGCCGATCGCCACCGCCATCAGGAAGGGATCGATGGACGATCCAAGGGTTCCCGCCACCCCCACTCCAATGGGTGCCATCAGGATCACCGCGGCGGCGTTGTTGATCACAGCTGAAAGCAATGTTGTGGTGACCAGGATTACTCCCAGCATGGCCCAGGCCGGCAGGAATCCGCCGAGTTCCGCCAGGGTCCCGGCGATGCGCGCGGCTCCCCCGGTGGTTTCCAATGCCTCACCGACGGGAATCATTGCTCCCAGCAGAATGATCACCGGCCAGTCGATGGCTTGATAAGCCGACTCGAGGGAAACGAACCTCGTGACCAGGAGCACCACGACGGCGGCCACGAACGACAACTGCACCGACAGGATGCCAAAGGATGTGAGCAGCAGAGCCCCGGCGAACACGGCCAGGGGAAACAGCAGGCGACGGCGCTGGCCGATGCGTAGCTCCCGTTCCGCCAGCGGGAGCAGTCCGAGCCTGGGGAGGGCAGTCTGAACGACCTCCTGTTTCCCCTGGATGAGCAGCACATCGCCGAGCCGGAAGTTGATGTGGCCCACGCGGCGGGTGAATCGGGTGCCGCGTCGTGACACGCCCAACAGGTTCACCCCGAATTCAGAGTGCAAGCGGAGGTCTCTGGCGCTTCTGCCCTCGGCCGGGCTGTCCGCAGCCACGATGGCCTCGACCACCGAGACGTCCTCCGAACTCAGGGTCTGGTCGAGATCCGGCTGCATGTCGCGGGAACCCTGCAGCTCAAACCCGGTCTGGTCGACGAACGTCCGCAGTTCTTCAGGGTCCGCCTCCACGATGAGGATGTCGTTGGCATCGATGATCTGGTAACTGGACGGAGCCGCATGCACGGTACCCTGATGCAGCAGGCCGGCGATAGAGACATCCTCCTCCTCGACAAATTCCTCGACGTCCCTCACCAGCTTGCCGACGAACCGGGAATCCTCTGGGACCCGGACCTCCGTCATGTAGGTCTCGATGTCCAGAGCGCCGCCCAGCGTCACCGGCGCCTGCCGGGTGGGGATCAGACGCCAACCCACCAGGGCGATGAATAGCGCTCCTGCTCCAGTTACGGCGAGTCCCACCAGCGTGAAGTCGAACATGCTGAACGCGGCGCCAACGTGCTCGTCGCGGAAGTTGGAGATGATGACGTTGGGGGGCGTCCCGATCAGCGTGGTCATGCCTCCCAGCAGCGACGCGAAAGCCAACGGCATCAGATATTGCGACGGTGGTTGCCCGCTCCGGTTGGATACGCGGATGGCAACCGGAAGCAGGAGACTGACCGCTCCCACGTTGTTCATGAAAGCCGACAGGAACGCCGTGATCCCAGAAAGCGCCGCGATCCGGACGGTCAGGTATTCCGGTATCCGGGAATACCACCCTGCGATCACGTCCACCAATCCGGAGTCGTAGAGAGCGCGGCTCAAGATGAGCACTGCCGCTACCGTAACGACGGCTGGATGTCCGAATCCCTTGTACGCGTCTTCCGGAGGGACGATACCCACGATGGCGAGGACCAGCAGAGCGAGCACCGCGACGATGTCGTAACGCCACTTGCCGACGACGAACAGCACGAGAGCCAGAATGAGGACGCCAAAAACGATAGCCTCATTCATCTGCCTCAATCCCTCCAGGAACGGTCGCAGGAGATGGGCCGATTATATATCGTTCGACGCGCACCGCTCACACGATTTCGTGCCGGTAATTCGGACAAAGCCCTGTGTTAGGATTGCAATTCCCAACAAGGGCAATGACAAAGCAGACTCCAGGAGGTCCAAATAGCGTCGAATTCTGGGCAATGGGTCGACCCTATCCAAGCGGCCCCAATTCCCCGGAGTTCAACGGGGTGCGCCAGGCGGTGCGCGCCGAGGAAATCGGGTACGACGGTATCGTTTATGTCGACTCACAAAACCGGTACGGCGATACCTATGTTTGCCTGGCCCTCGCCGGCCACGCAACATCAACCATCAAGCTGGGAACCGGCGTCACCAACTCGTTCACACGGCATCCCGCCGTCACGGCCTCGGCCATCGCCACCGTTCAAATGGAGAGCAACGGACGAGCCTACCTGGGAATTGCCAGGGGAGACTCCGCCCTCGCCCATTTGGGCCGCGCGCCCGATTCCGTCCCCAAGTTCGAACGCTACCTCGAACGCCTGCAGGCGTACCTGCGCGGCGAGGATGTACCCTTTGAGGCCGGCGGAGACCTCAGCGCCCTGGAACTCGCCAACTACCGGGACTCCAGCGTTATCTTCTGGATCGACGAGACTCAGCCACCCAAGGTTCCGGTCGACGTGGCCGCCACTGGGCCCAAGGTGATTGCCGCCGCCGCCCGGCACGCTGACAGCGTCACCCTCAACGTCGGCGCTGATGCAAACCGGATCAAGTGGGGCATGGATGTCGCGCGTGCGGCCCGCGCTGAGGCCGGACTCCCGCCGGACACTCACTTCGGCGCGTATGTGCCGCTGGTGGTGAACGATGATCCCCAGGAAGCGGCGCGAATCGGTGTTGGGCAGGTTTCGCTGTTCGCCCGGTTCTCCGCGATGTACGGGACCGTGGTGGGACCGGCCTCGGCGGATCAACGTCGAATGATGCGGACCATCCACGACGCCTACGACATGGAGCATCACGGGATGGCCCACGCCCCTCAGGACGACGTAGTAACCCCAGATTTCGCCAGGGAATTCGGGATTTTCGGCTCGCCCACCTACTGCGCCGACCGCCTGGGTGAACTCATCGAACTCGGTGTCGAGCGGATCATCATCCGGGGCGTCTCCCTGGATCCTGCGGACCCCGAGTCGCGGGCAGCGGAGCGCTTCATGGAGGAGGTCGCGCCGTTGCTCCGAGAGTGACCGCAGGCAAACTCGCGACCCCAACGTTGAACAACTCCCCCGGATTCTTCGGGGGAGTTTTCGTGGTTGGGTTCAGTGGTCTATATTCAGGGACCGGTCCTCCGGCGCCCCGCTCTCAGGCCGCATCTCGCCCGGGTCTGTATCTCCACGAGGCGGCTCAATGTACAATCGCGGGGCAGACCCGACAATATTTCGGACGGTGAAACATGCGCACAGGGGCTGATTACAAGGAAAGTCTGCGCGACGGGCGCAACGTGTGGGTGGTGGGAGAAGGAGCGGTGGAGGACGTCACCACCCATCCGGCGACGGCGGGCATGGTGGACGAATACGTGGCCTGGTATGACCGCCACTTCGCACCCGACTGGCAGGACACCCTCCTCACCGCGCCCGACGACAGCGGTCAGCGGCACCCACTCGCGCTCACTCCGCCCACGACGCCGGACGTCTTGCGGCGCATGGGAAAGCAGATCAGCGCAGTGCATTTCCTGACCGGCGGAAACATGACCCATACCCCCGGCTACGGCGAGTTGATCGCCCTCGGGTTGCAGAACGTCCTGAAACGCCTGAACCACTCCGCCGAAGAGATTCATGCCGCCGAGGAGTACCTGGAGTACATATCCAGCAGCGGCAGGTTTCTGACCTACGCGGGAGGCGGCCCGTTGATTGGCACCCGGCTGCGCCCGGACGAAAGCGACCGAGCAGCCCTGAAGCTGGTCAGCGAAAACGCCGACGGCATCGTCGTCAGCGGCAAGATCCAGATGCATACCAGCACGCCATTCGCCGAGGACCTGCTGGTCACCACCCGCAATGACATGCCGGCCGGCAGCGGACGCCACCTGTGGTTCATCGTGCCCGTCAATGCTCCGGGCCTGCGGGTGGTGTCCCGCCGGGCCGCTGCCAGGCACCAAAATTCGTTCCTCTCCCCGCTCAGCAGCCGTTTTGATGAACTGGATTCCATGGTGTGGATGGACGAAGTGTTCATTCCCCGATCTCGAGTTTTCACGGGCGAACCGCCGGATCGAAACCGGAAGCAATCCCTGGTGTGCTGGATGCTCTGGCACCATAGCTACGGCTGGCTCGCCAAGGCGGAACTGTCCCTCGGCATTGCACTGGCGCTCTCTGAAGTCATGGGCCTCAAGAGCAGCCCCGAGACCGTCGAGCAGTTGGTCGAGATGACCGTCAACGTCCAGACCACTCGCACCTGCATGGCGGCAGCGGAACTGGACCCGGAAGTGTCGGTGAGCGGTCATGCCCTGCCGAACCAGATCCATGTGGCCGCCGCGGGCATCAACACGCTCAAGGTCCGCCAACGGATGGGCGAGATTCTCCGGGGACTGCCCGGCTCGTCGCTGATCAACGCCCCCGCCGACACCGATTTCACCGACCCCGTGATGGCCGCAGAGTTAGAGGATGCGTTCGGGGGCGGCGGCTATACCGCCATGCAGCGGGCATCGCTCCTGCAACTCGCCTGGGACCAGGTGTCGTCCGGCCTGGACGCGCGCGAGGCGGCCTTTGAACTCCACGCCAGCGGAGGACTGGGATCATGGCGCCGTCAGTTGGCGGCCTGGTTTGAGAGGTACAACGAACTCGCCAACGGCGTCCATGACTTTATCAACGTGGACCTGCCGCCTCTGGATCTCACCAGCCTCCAGCACATCGAAGGCGTGCCCCGCCGAATGCCTCAAATTGCGCCGGGCGGTTGAACTCCCGCCGCGTGACTGATTGGCAAGGCACCCCCAGAAAACCACCGCCATTGCGCTGGGATGCGCGTGCGCCTCACCGGACAGGGCCACACCTGTCGATCCAGTTGACGCGATTCATTCAGGGGGCATAATGGTCTCCCAAAGGACACATCGGAGGAGTTGAGCATGCCTGCGAAAGTAACCGGACTCGGTCACATTGGTTTCTACGTTAACGACCTCGAACTCATGATGGAATTCTACGAGAATTTCATGGGCATGCAGTTGACCAAAGTCGGCCCGCTGGGGGCGTTTTTCAGCGCCGACCCAGAGGCATGCGACCACGAAATCGCCCTGATCAATGGTCGCCCATCTTTGGAAGATCCCAGGTGGATTCAGCAGATCTCGATGCGCGTGGAATCGCTCGACGATCTCCGCGATTTCAAGCGCCGCGTCGTGGAGCGCGGCTACCAGATGGATCGCATCGTATCCCACGCCAGCGCCATCGGCATGTACTTCCGCGATCCCGAGAACAACCCGACCGAGGTGTTCTGGCTGACCGGCCATACGTCGTGGGCCCAGGTGGGAATCCCGATCGACATTGACCGGACGGACGAGGACGTGATGGCCGATGTGCGCCGATCCTATGTCGCGGTCAAGGACGTCGCGATGGGTAAGCCGGCCGACCAGGGCACGGTTGACGCCATCAAGGACCTGACCGCGTCCGCAGCGGGCGGTCGGTAAAGCTCCGCCCGAACGCACTCCCCAGTGTTTGTGTCGCCGCTTCCACACCGCTACGGCATCAGCCGGGGTGCTATCAACCTACTCCACGCCAAACGTTCGGTGGCTGGGCGGACTGTCTACAACCCAACCCCGGCCCTTGGGAGTCTTGACGTCACGTTGTCAGGGAGGCGCAATTTCCCCTCGCTGACGCGTGCACGGTGGTGTGGAGGCGGGACCACTCTGATGCGAGCGAATTGTTTGACACATCATGCGCGTGGCCCATAATGTTTAGCGGTCGATCGGAGTTGCCATTTCGGCCGTTGAAATCATCAGGTATCTATTGAAACACGCGAGGAAGCTTATTCATGCCATTGCAGTTTGGGGTGTTCGACCACATTGAGCCCATTCCCGGGGTAGCGCTGGACCAGATTTACCGGGAACGCCTGGAGCAAATCGAGCGTTTGGACGACGTTGGGTTCTACTCGTACCACCTCGCCGAACATCACACTCCCGCGGTGCACAGCCTCGCCCCCTCCCAGAATGTGTTCCTTGCGGCGGCCGCCGAGCGGACCAAAACCATGCGACTCGGGCCGTGCGTGTACGTCTTGCCGCTCCATCATCCGGTGCGCCTGATCGAGGAGATCTGCATGCTGGACAACATCAGCGGCGGCAGGATGGACATTGGCGTCGGCCGCGGCGGTGTCATCGAGGCCTATTTCTGGGGACAGGACTCGGATGTGGAAATTAACTACGCTCGGTACCTGGAGACTCTCGCGGTCGTTAAGGAGGGTCTCGGGAACGATTCACTGACCTACCAGGGCGAGTTTTACAATTTCGACGACCTCCCAATGCGTTTGCGCCCCAAGCAGGACCCACATCCGCCGCTGTGGTACATGCGCAACGTGGAAACCGCCGCGGTCAACGGTATGCACACCATCATCGTGGGCAACCTGGATTCATTCCAGGCCAACGTCGATCGTTACTTCCAACTTTGGGATGAGCACCAAGGACCGGGCGCGCTCACCGCCCAGGGAGATAAGCCAAAAATCGGGTTGGTCAACCACCTGTACCTGGCCGAGACCGACGCGGAAGCCGTCGCCATAGCCCAGCCCGCGTGGGACCAGTACAAATGGAACCTGGCCGCGCCGCGCCGACTGGAAGCGGAGCGGCGGGGGCTGACCCAGTTCCTGCAGGGCGAAGCCAATCCCAGGCCCACCAACCTGCCCGACCGGGAGGCTCAGACCGGCAGCAGCGTCGCCGCGCGGACGCCCGGCTCCCGGGGATTTGAGGAACACGCTGCGCGGGGCGGCGGCGGCTTCAACGTCGTCGCCGGCTCACCGGACACCATCCGCGACTACATGGACGAATACCTGGCGACCGGCGCCAACTACTTCGTGGCGGCTTTCCAGTGGGGCCACCTGTCCCATGAGGAAACCATGCGCTCGGTGGAACTGTTCGTGTCGGAGGTCATGCCCCACTACAGCCAGTAGCGTGAGGCACGGCCTCGGTCGGTCGGCGGATCCTAGGACTCTGTCCCGGGATGATTGCACCGAAACGGTGATCGCCGGCGATTCGACATTCCCCGTAAACCGGGGAGCCTTGTGCGTCAAGGGCTGGACCGCCGCCGCGACCCTGCGCCACCCGGAGCGCTTGACCACTCCGCGGGTACGCCACGACGATGGAATCCTGTGGTAATCCTCCTGGGATGAGGCGATGCATCGTATAACCGACGCCATCTACCTGGAACCGCGAAAAGCCAACCGCATACGCCTGCTGGGCCGGGCTGCTCCCCACGCGCGCATGTTCCAATTCCCCTGGTTCGCGTTTTTCCTGTGTTTCGTTGGTTGATTTGGCATCGCGCCGCTCATGGCAGTGGTGCGCGAGGGTCCGGTTCTCTCCAAAAAGCAGATCGGCAACACGATCACCGCGTCCGTCGCCATCCCCATCGTGACACGTCTCGTATTTGGGTGACTGTGCGACCGCATCGCCCCGGGGTGGCCTACAGCGGACTGCTGGTGAGCGGACGGTGCTTCCGGAAATGTGCGGCGCACACAATTTCTCGGTTTTGTCACAATCGAACGTCCGAGCATCCGTTGGGCCCACGCTTGCGTAATGGCTGGAGTCAGTCCATTATGTCTGCGACCACCGTCGTACTCCTTGTTCCGGCTGGTGACTTCCGGTCAGGGATTACTGGGTGGTTAAATTTTTGGCTTCGGGGATTCTCTCGTACAACCTTTCGGCACGTCGCCACCGCCCAGGATCTCCGCGAGCAGCCTCACACCCACCACAAAAGTAAGCCGCGCCGGGGCCTAATACCAGCCCCGGCAGGTTACCCAAACATCCGGGGAAATCCCGGCGTCCAATCGCAAGGCCCACCTGGCCGAGGAGTTTGTCTGAACTGATATGCAGGATCTCACCAACCGCACTAACACCCAGCCAACCACGCCGTCGGGCGCGGTGGCTGAATTTGCCGAACTGCAACGCCTGGTTCGCGAACCTGGGTTGCTGGACCGCCAACTCCGCTATTACATCTTCAAGATGGTGTCCACGTTGGCCATGCTCGTCCTGAGCATCACGCTGCTGATAGTGGTGGACAACTTCTGGGTTCAGATCGCCAACGCCGTGTTCCTGGCCTTTGTGTTCGGGCAGATCGGCTACATCGGCCACGACGCCGGACACTTTGGAGTCTTGCGATCAGTACGGGGGAACCGACTGATCGGATACGGCGTCTGCATGATACTGGGCATGAGCCAGTCCTGGTGGCTTAACCAGCACAACCAGCACCACCGCAGTCCAAACGACCTTGACGACGACCCTCATACTCTGATTCCCGTACTGGCGTTCTCGCAAGAAAAAGCCAACGAAATGCGGGGCATCCGTCGGCTCGTGGCAGCCTACCAGGCCTTCTACTTTGTGCCGATCCTGACCTTGGAGAGCATGGCTCTTCGAGTCTCCAGCGCTCAGTTTTTGATGGGCGGGCGCAAACCCCGGACGTACCTACCGGAGTTGGGTCTGATGGCAGCCCACGTGGGGTTGTATTTCGGACTGCTTCTCTATGCATTGAATCCCTGGCAGGCGCTGGTCTTCGCCCTGGTCCACCAGGCATCTTTCGGGTTGTACTACGGCTTGGTGTTCGCCCCGAACCACAAGGGGATGCTGATCCTGGACAAGGACAATCCGCTTGATTTCGTGCGAACCCAGGTACTGACCACTCGCAATGTCAGGCCGAACTTCCTGGTCGACTTTCTTTACGGCGGCCTGAACTATCAGATCGAACACCACCTGTTTTCCATGAT
This sequence comes from Chloroflexota bacterium, assembly GCA_026710825.1. GTDB lineage: Bacteria > Chloroflexota > Dehalococcoidia > Lucifugimonadales > UBA3495 > Bin87. Next base: position 24,401 of record JAPOQH010000071.1, read on the forward strand.
GCCGAGGAACAGATTGGGAAAGGCCCGGCCGATCATCAAGGAGTTCTGCCGACAGCGGGGAATTCCCTATTACGAAACTAACCCGCTGATTTCGTACCGGGAGATTCTCAGCCACATGCACGAGGTGTCAGCCGTTCTCAGGAAAGGCTCGAAACCGCCTGCGAATATCGAACGCGATAACCTGGGCGCAATCAAATCCGGGGCCAACGCCACCGGCTAGGACTGCTCGGCGTCCAATGCCCCAACCGCACGCCACTCTGTCGGAGCCCATACCAAAATACGGGCCGCGTCATCCGACCGCGGACGATGGAATATGACGACCATGACAGACACACCGGTCGCCCAAATCGCCCGCGAGCTTCGCTTGCCCGAACGGCAGGTGGAGGCCACCGTTGGCTTGCTGGACGGCGGCGCCACGGTGCCCTTCATAGCCCGGTACCGGAAGGAGAGCACGGGTAGCCTCGACGAGGTGGCGATCTCAGGCATCCGGGACCGGCTGGCGCAACTCCGGGATCTCAGCGAACGGCGGGAGGCCATCCTGGTTTCGCTGGAGCAACGGGGCATCCTGACCGAAGCTCTGAGGCAGTCAGTCCTGTCCGCTGAAACGATGACGTCCCTCGAGGACACCTACCTGCCGTACCGGCCCAAGAGGCGCACGCGGGCTGCCATCGCCAGGGAGCGGGGGCTGGAGCCTTTGGCGTCGCGACTCTGGGAGCGGGGAGACTTTGACGTCAACGCGGCAGCGGTCGAGTACGTCAATTCCGAGTCAGGCGTGGAAAACGTCGAAGGGGCCTTGAGCGGGGCCAGGGATATCATCGCCGAGTGGGTCAGCGAAGACTCGACTGCGCGGCGGCAAATTCGCGAGTTGTTCTGGTCCCAGGGGGTTATTTCGGCCAAAGTGGCTCCGGGCAAGGACACGGAAGCAGCCAAGTACCAGGACTACTTTGACTGGCAGGAACCGATCGCGGGCGCGCCTTCCCACCGGATTCTGGCCATGCTGCGAGGCGAGAAGGAGTCGCTGCTATCGGTCAGAATCGCACCGCCGGCGGAGACGGCGATGGCTATTCTGGAACGGCTTTTTGCCCGGGGAGAAACTGAAGCGGCGGCACAGATCCGACAGGCCATTCGAGATCGATACAAGGCGTTGCTGGAATCCTCGATGGAAACTGAGGTCCGTAAAACCGCCAGGATTCGCGCCGAGGACACCGCCATCGGAGTTTTCGCCGACAACTTGCGGGAATTGCTGCTCGCGCCGGCGCTGGGACAAAAGAACGTCTTGGCTCTGGATCCCGGGTTCCGTTCCGGCTGCAAACTGGTGTGTCTGGACCCGCAGGGCCACCTGCTACACCACGATACCGTTTATCCGCTGCTCGGGGAACGGGATGCGGAAGACGCGGCCGGAAAGATTCGCCTGCTGTGTGATCAGCATCACGTTGAGGCCATCGCCGTGGGCAACGGCACCGGCGGACGTGAGACCGAAGCCTTTCTGAGAACCCTGGAGTTGGGCCCGCAAATCGCGGTGGTCATGGTCAACGAGAGCGGGGCCTCAGTCTATTCGGCCTCGGAGACGGCGCGTACCGAGTTCCCGGAGCACGACATCACCGTGCGTGGCGCGGTGTCCATTGGCCGCCGCCTCATGGATCCGCTGGCCGAACTGGTCAAGATTGATCCCAAGTCCATTGGCGTCGGTCAGTACCAGCATGATGTCGACCAAAAGGCTCTGAAACAACGCCTGGACGATGTGGTGGTGAGTTGTGTCAACCAGGTTGGAGTTGAACTGAACACCGCCAGCCCTGAGTTGCTATCGTACGTTTCGGGCCTGGGACCGCGTCTTGCCCATGCCATCGTGGAATACCGGAATAGTAATGGCCCCTTCGCATCTCGCAGCGCTCTGAAGGAAGTGCCGCGTCTCGGCCCCAGGGCTTTCGAACAGGGAGCGGGTTTTCTACGCATCAGAGGAGGAGCCCAGCCGTTGGACGCCACCGCGGTACATCCCGAGTCCTACTCGGTGGTGGCGGCAATCGCCGAAGACCTGGGCCGGCCGGTAAAACAGATCCTTGGAGACTCCAATATCAGCGCCCAGATTGACCCAACTCGCTACGTCAGCGATCGCATCGGCCTGCCGACCCTGTACGACATTGCGGAAGAACTGGCCCGGCCCGGGCGGGACCCGCGCCAGGAGTTTGAGCCCTTTCACTTCGCATCGGGCATTCACCGGATCGAAGACCTGACGGCAGGGATGAAACTGCCCGGGGTGATTACCAACGTCACCGGTTTCGGCGCCTTCGTCGATGTTGGCGTACACCAGGACGGGCTGGTCCACATCAGCCAGATGGCGGAGGGCTTCGTCCACAATCCGTCGGACGTCGTGAAAGTGCAGCAGCGGGTGTGGGTGACGGTGCTTGAGGTGGACCTTGAGCGCAATCGAATTTCCCTGTCGCTGAAGCAATCCGCGTACCTATAGGGTGGACATCCCGACATCCCCAACCGAATAGACCCACTGCCGGTGTGACGCTCCACACTTGGCGTCTTATACCAGCCGGTGAACCGGCCATCGATTTGTCCAGCGCGGTAAAGAACCCCGTGGCGACGCAGCGGCCGTTTGAGACGTCGCTGTACCTGAATTCATCATTGCCGTCATAACCGGCGGCCCCACGGAGCAGCCGGGCGGCTCGGGCGAATCTCTCCGGACTTCGGGATCACGCCGGGGAGAAACTGGGACGTCGCATGCCTCACCTGAGATTGCGTGCGTTTATTCGACGCTTCATTTCAATCACGGGCAGCATGCCGGCCCTGGGTCCGCGGATGTGCTAGTGGCCGTCCTTTACGGCATCCGCCAACATCTCGGCCATGGCGATGACGGTCAGGTTCGGGTTGGCTCGCACGGCCTCGGGCATGATGGAGGCGTCGACGACCCGCAGCCCCTCTGTGCCGTAAACCCTGCCGTACTGGTCAACCACAGCAGTGTCGTCATCCGCGGGTCCCATGCGGCAAGTGCTGGAGACGTGGTGGGCCGTGATGACCTGTCGTCTCATCCAAAGGTTCAGCGCGTCATCGTCCGCCAGGATCTTATCCGAGGGTTCCGAGCGTTCCTCCACGATGTCGCCGAAGGCGTCGTGCCGGAACAGGTCGGCGCACATCCTCACGCTCGCCCGCATGCGTTCCAGGTCGAAGGGGTGGTCCAGCAGGTTCAAGTCTATGTGGGGTTGCTGTCGCGGATCCCGGGACCGGATGGTCAGCTCGCCAAGGCTGAGGGCCATGTACAGACACTGACTGACTCCGATACCCTCGGGCTCCACATGGTCAACGCCGCGCATGGGCGTGGCCGACGAGTAATTGCCCATGTAGATGACCATGTCATTGGTGTAGGACGATCCCGGCGCCGTGAACCTCAGCGTCACGGTGCCAGTGTTGACCTGGTTGGTGTCCAGCGGGAAATCCCGCCGCGTGCGCCAGAACATCGGCATGTCGGGGTGGTCCCGCAGGTTGCGTCCCACGCCGGGGAGATGCCCCACGATGGGTATGTCCAGCGAGCGGGCTCGATCAGCCGGGCCGATGCCCGACAGCAGCAATATCTGCGGCGACCCTACGGCGCCGGCGCAGAGGATGACCTCATCCCCGTGGAATTCGCCGTCCCCGTCGGGTGTGATGACACGGACTCCCACGGCCCGTTTGCCTTCGAAAATCACTCCATGCACCAGGATGTGCGGCTCGATGGTCAGGTTTTCACGCCTACGGGCCGCTCCCAGGTATCCAATCGCGGTGCTCACCCTGGTCCGGTCGTCGATGTTGAAGGCCAGCGGTCCCACCCCGGTCGACCCGGGCCTGTTGTGGTCCGGGCAATGGGGGAACCCGGCGTCCATGCTCGCCCGGTGGAAGGCGTGCTGCTGCGCGCCCCATGCGCTCTCCGGGTAGCGCCGGCAGTATATGGGCCCGGCGTTGCCGTGGAACTCGTCGCGAAAATCCTGGTCGTTTTCCAGCTTGATCATGTACGGCAGAACTTTCTCGAAGGCCCACTGGGTGTTGCCCCATTGCGCCCAGAGGTCGAAATCCTCGGGCATGGGCCGTAGGAACTGCGCGTCATTGACGGCGCTGGAGCCCCCGGTAACCTTGCCTCGGGGTACGTCGATGTCCGATTCGTCCGTTGCCCGGGCGCGGAAACTCCAGATGTGTCCGCCGTCCCAGATTGTGTTGGCAGCCCCGAAGGCGTGCCTCACCTCATCGGGTGTCTGGTCCGGGGTGGGATAGTCAGGCCCCGCCTCCAACAGGAGCACCGAGCGGTTTTCGTCTTCGGACAGACGCGCCGCCAGCACCGCTCCTGCCGACCCGGCCCCGACGATTATGTGGTCGTACCTCTTGGTCATGTTCATCCTTCACGCCGGACTCGCGTGGAGAAGTCGTTCCGCGTCCGGGCGGCCTATTGTACCGGTCTGCGCCGTCACATCCGCAGTTTCAGTCGCGGGCTCAGGAGGCGATCCGGCACCTCCGTTTCGCGCATGAAATAGACCAGCTTTTGGTGCAGTTCCGACGCCACGTCCATGTTGCTCTCAATGATATTGGCCGACTGCCCGGGATCGGAGGTGAGGTTGTAGAGCTTCGAGACCCCGGGGAGAGGGCTGTATAGGAGGCTCCAGCCTCCGGAGGTAACGGTGGTCACGGGAGGCTCCGTCAGGACCCGGAGCAGGTTGTCTACGGAGTGCACCGGGTCTCCGACATTGGCAAAGGGCAGGCTGCTCACCACGAAGTCCCGGCCCCGGATCGCGGGGTCGCTGAGGGCCGGCGCGAGTGAACGGCCCTGCACGAATCCGGGAATCTCCAGCCCCAGCAAGTCCAAAACCGTGGGCATGACGTCCACTGCCGACGTGATGCCAGCGTAGGTGCCCGGCGGGACGCCCGGCGCTCGCAGCAGGAATGGCAGGTGGACGATCTCTTCGTAGAGGGGTGAGTAGCTCCACTGCGACCCCGGCTCGTCGTAGGGTCTGAGCGTGCCGTCGGGATATTTGTCGGAGCTCATCTTGCCGAACAGGCCGCCGTGTTCTCCGAAGTAGAAACCGTGGTCGGTTGTGAAGATCACGATGGTCCGGTCGGCCAGCCCCATGTTTTCCACCGCTCTAAGCAGGAATCCGGCCCAGGTGTCCACCATGGTGATCTCGCCGCAATAGGTGGCGTGTCCCTTGTTGAGTCGTTCCTCCCGGTATCCGGGCACATCATGCCAGTTTCCGTACACCGGCAGCACCAGTTCGCCGTCGTATCCTGGCCAGTACAGATCGGTGTAGTAGGGCGGCGCGTCCCAGGGCTCGTGGGGGTCCCAGGTGTCCACGTACAGAAAGAAGTCCTCCTTGTAGTGCTGTTCGAGCCACCGCATGGCAGACATGAATGTCTTGGGCGCGTTCCGGTCGGCCTCGCTGCGCCACGCAGCCCTCACGTCCAGGGCCTCGTTGTGGTAGCCGGGCTCGGGGATCAGCGACCAGAGGGTATCCTGCCCCATGTTCATGAAGAAAGACTGGAAGCCGCGGTCGTAGTTCATCCCTCCCCTGAGGTAGTAGGGAGTGTCCACGGACGCGGCGGTGTGCATCCCGCTTTCCGCCAGCATCTCGGCAAGGGTGGTGACGCCGGCCGGAAGCGGTTCCCAGCCCATGAACGACATGGTCCAACGCCCGGTTTGATGGTCGGCGCGGGTGGGCATGGTGGGGAATCCCGCCGAATAGTGGTTGTCGAACCTCACCGCGCTGGCCGCCAGCGCATCAAGCGAGGGAGTGCGGATGTAGCTGTTGCCGTAGGCGCCCAGGTGATCCCTCCGGAACGAATCGGCCACTATCCAGATGACGTTCATATTGCCCTCCGTGATCTTTCCCTACCGTACCGGCAAACTCCACAGGCATTCGCACTACTACCTTGGCGGTCTGACCAATTTCGGCGCGCTGGTTCCCGGCAAGTCATCCGTTTCCGAGCGTGACGGGTTCGTCCGAAACCTCACTCAATCACTGCCCGTCGAATCGACGGGCAGTGCGTGGCGTTCGTGCAGCCGTCAGGCTGACAGTGCTGCCGACCAATCATACCCTTAATATCGTATATTACAATAGTTAATATAGTCTGGTGTGATGTAACTCCCACGATGGCCGTCCAGTTCGGCCTGACTCCCAAGCGGTTCTCGCGTTGGCCTCAACCATGCCCAGGAGGATATGAAAATGCTCACCATAGTGGCCAAATTCGTAGCAGGAAAACAGACAGCGCGCAAAACGAGAACCGCAAGCGCTGCGTTGCTTCTCGCGCTGATCACAACCCTCGCGCTATCCCTCCCTTTCGCCTCGCCATCCCCATGGCATCACGTGGCGATTGCTAACCGAGGTGCGGCAGGTATCGATGACCACGGACACCCGGTGCTGAACTCCAAGTCCCCCGACTCAGCAACCGATGCATCTCAGGTCCCAGTCTCGCCGAATACAGTCTCCGAAGGCGTGTCATCCTCGCACTCCGTACCCCACCAATGGATGGCAAACACCACCTCGCTTGGTGATGGCGCTTTTAACTCCGAGCATGGCGAACTGACACCCGACGACGACGGCAGGGACGCATTCAGTTTCGTGGCGTCAGGAGGCGTAAGTTACATCATAGAGGTGGAAGGCAGGCTGGATGTCCACGACGACGGAGACGTGCACTACGTGGAGAACTATCTGGTCGATCCGTCCATCCTGGAGGTGGTGAACGATGATGGAACCCGGGTGATGGGCGAGCAGGACCAGGGTGGGTACCTCGGGAATTGGGCTCGGGCATTCTTCACGCCTGGGGAAGATTCCACTTACTACATCGCGGTGGGCAACGGACATCAGGATCCGTCCGGCATCGGGCACTACACCATTTCGGTACGGCAGGACGATCACGCCGACGATTGGAAGACCAACCCTGAAATTACGATCCAACCCGGCGAATCCATTACCGCGACCATCAATTCCGATGTGCCGTCGGATCACCCGGGGCTGCTCCCTGGACACTGGCTGGAATGGGGCGACTTCACGGAACCGCTTTGGGGTATCGAGTCGCTGGACGATCAAGACGTGCTCCGATTCCGCATAGCCGAGGAAGGCGCCTATCGTATCGAGGTCAGCGACGGACCGGATACGGTTGGCATCTGGACCATCTGGTCAGAAGGCGGATCCAGGCGGTTCATTTCCAGGACTGGACCAATAGAGTCCCTCGAGATGTCGTACGAGCCCGGCATCTACTACCTGGCAGTAGGCTCGAGGTTCGAAAGCGACGGCAACACCGGTACCTACACGCTGTACCTTACAGCCTCGGATGACGTGCACGCAGCCTCCGCAGACCACTAAACGAACCCGGCACCGAATCATCGGACGATTCAACGACAACGTGATGTTGCGCACGATGTAATGCCAGCGTTTCACGTCGAGTTCGGTCCACGCCGCGAAAAGTTCGTCGCGCACCGAGAGCGTCTGCGTCGCGCCTGACGCGAGCGAGTTTAGACCTCGCCCGGATCCGACATGCTTGGCGGCGCTTCATTTACCGACGCGCTGGCTCTTGCGTTCCTGGACTCCTGCTTCCGCAGCGGCGACGGGAGGGCCGGTTTGAAATGCGATTGCCATGCCTCGTTCGCGTCTGTGGACTCGCATATTCGGGGTTTGTTAAACTCGCGGCGAGGAATTCGCTATGAACACCATTTGGCATGACGACGTTTCCCAATCAACTCCCGCCGCGGCGGGAGTTTCTCATGGGAACGGAAACCACCTCGGGGAGCCGGTTGCGGTCATTGGCATGGCATGCCGGTTCCCCGGTGCGAACGACGTTCAGGCTTTCTGGCGTCTGCTGGCAGCAGGGGAACACGCGATAAACGAGGGTCAACCCGGTTCCGGGATCGGGCGCCTGGGCCAGCTCTTCCGAGGAGCGACGGTTCAAAGCGAAGCCTGCCGATTCGCTGCGTTTGTCGATGGCGTTGACCGGTTTGATGCCGAGTTCTTCAGGATTTCGCCGGTGGAGGCTCAATACCTGGACCCGCAGCAGCGAATAATGCTGGAAACCAGCTGGCAAGCCCTGGAGAATGCCGGCATCGATCCGGAAGGACTGCGTGGCAGCCGGACCGGTGTATATGGAGGCATCAGCAACAACGAATACCGCGGCATTATCCTTGAATCCAGCGACACCACAGACCCGGCTCCAAGCCTGTACACCGTCAGCGGGACTTCCTACAACACCGCTATTGGACGAGTCGCGTTCGCCATGGGCCTTCAGGGACCGGCTATCGCGCTGGACACCGCGTGTTCGTCGTCGCTGGTGGCAGTTCACCAGGCAGTGACCGGGCTGCAATTGGGAGAAGCCAACCTCGCCCTCGCCGGCGGGGTACATACGATCCTCTCCGGGCGGTTGCTCGAACTGCGCGCCAACGCCGGAATGCTCGCCCCGGACGGACGGTGCAAGACTTTTGATGCTTCAGCGAATGGCTACGTCCGAGGCGAAGGCTGCGGAATCCTGGTACTGAAGCGGCTGAGCGAAGCGGAGGCGGACGGAGACCGGATTTGGGGCATCATACGTGGCACTGCCATAAACCAGGATGGCGCCAGCACCGGACTTACCGTGCCCAACCAGGAAGCGCAGGAGATGGTGATCCAAGACGCCCTGCGCCGGGCCGGCGTCTCCCCGTCGCAAGTGGACTACGTCGAAGCCCATGGCACGGGAACGCCAGTAGGAGACCCGATTGAATTGGAGGCGATGGGAGCGGTGTACGGCAGAGGGCGTGATCCCGAGCGTCCTCTTCTGATCGGGTCGGTGAAAACGAACTTCGGCCATTTGGAATCAGCGGCCGGCGTCGCCGGTATGATGAAAGTGCTGCTGGCCATGAATCAAGGCGTGATCCCCAAACACCTCAATTTCCGCACGCCCACTCCGGCGGTAGATTGGAAACGTCTGCCGCTGTCCGTAACCTCGGAAACCACCGATTGGCCCTTGGTGTCCCACCGTGCCCCTCTCGCCGGCGTGAGCGGGTTCGGCTGGTCCGGCACCAACGCCCATGTGGTAGTTGAAGGCTATCGACCTGTCGAAACGGGGAGCATACGCAACGAACTCAGCAGACAGCGGCCACCAGCCGGCCCGCGGCAACGTATTGACGTTTCTCCAGTGGAAACCGATGGGTCCCCGGATGGAGAAACGCCGCGCCCGCGCACTATGCGGCTACTGCCGTTGTCGGGAAAGACGGACGCCGCCGTCGGTGAACTGGCATCCCGCTACCTGGCGTGGCTGGACGCACGTTCCGCAGAGCTTGCCTCCGCAGACTCCCATAACGAGCCTTTACTTCCGGACATGGCGTGGACGGCTGGCGCCGGGCGCAGTCATTTCCCATGTCGCGTGGGCATCACATTCCGAGACTCCGAGTCGCTGCGCGGTGGGTTGCAGAGGGTAGCGGTAGGGTCGGTGGAGCCTGCTGCCCGACCGGCAAGCAGAGTGGCGTTCGTCTATACCGGTCAGGGCAGTCAGTGGCCGGGTATGGGCCAAACTCTGTACGAGACCGAACCGGTGGTGCGCTCGGTGTTGAATCGTTGTGAGACGGTGATTCAGGAGGAAAGAGGAGTGTCTCTGCTCGACGTTATGTTCGGCAGAGATGGGGCGGCCGGCGACCTTAACGATACGGCCTGGGCACAACCCGCGGTGTATGCCTTGGAATGCGCGCTGACCGTGCTTTGGCGCAGCGTTGGCGTCGAGCCGAGCGTGGTTATCGGGCACAGCCTTGGTGAGTTCGGAGCGGCGTATGCGGCCGGAGCGTTTGGCCTGGAGGAAGGCTTGCGGTGCGTGGCGAAGCGGGGCGCTTTGCTGGCATCGGTTCCCGAATTGGGCGCGATGGCGGCGGTATTCGCACCCCGGGACGAAGTGGCCGCGGCAGTTCGGGCGTATAACGCAGAGTCGGAGAATGCCGTCCTGTGCATTGCCGTGGACAATGGAATCCACCAGGTGATCAGCGGGAGTACGGCGGACGTTCAAGCCCTTTCGGACCGTTTTGAGGCCAAAGAAGTCCAGGTGCGGCCGCTGCGGACCAACCAGGCATTCCACAGCCCTTTGGTGGAACCTGTGTTGGACCAATTGGAGCGGGCTTATGCAGACGTCTCAATTGCACCTACAACGGTGGCTTTGGTAAGCAACGTAACGGGCAGCCGGGTTGGAATTGGTGAAACCCTCGACGGCCAATACTGGCGCCGCCACGCGCGGGAAGCGGTGCAGTTCCGCAGCGGCATGGGCGCTCTGGCACAGATGGGTGTTGATCTGGTGATCGAAGTAGGGCCGAACGCAGTCCTTGGCCCGCTGGTATCCCTTGCCTGGCCCGGGGTCTCGGACGGCAACGAAGCGCCTCCCGTTCTGGAGAGCCTGCTACGCCCGCTTTCCGGCATTGTCTCGCCGGACTTCCCCGACGGGTTCCTTGATGCAGTGGCCGGAGCGTATCAGGCCGGCTTAGAAATCTCATGGACCGGCCTTTTTGCAGGGGAGGAGCGTAGCAAAATCGAACTTCCCAGCTATCCGTTCCAACGCCGACGCCATTGGGTGGATGCTCCCCGGCGCTCGCGGGCGAGTTCCGACCATCCACTTCTGGGAACCAGGCATGAATCGCCCCGTGGTGAAATGTTTTTTGAAACGGAGATGGATGCATCCGATCCGGCCTGGCTGAGCGACCATCGAGTTTTCGGGCGGGTGATCATGCCGGGCGCGCTGTATGGGGCGATGGCCGCTGCCGCATCACTGGCCGAAGGCTCACAGGCGGCGGCGGTGGAAGACTTCCAACTGCACAGCCCGATGCTGTTTGCCGCGGATGATTCGGAGAACGGAACCGCGCCAAGCCCGCGCCGGGTGCAGGCAGTAATATCTCAGTCGGAGAGCGGCGGCCCCCGGAGCGTCGAGATATTCAGCAAGGGAGAATCAGAAGAAGGCTGGACGCTTCACGCCGAGTGCAAAACATCACCGGGCGTCAGGATGGGCAATGCCGGCCGCATCGACCTGGACGGCTTGAAATCTCGTCTGGCCGCCGCCGACCCACCGGGGTTTTATCGGGCCAGAGCAACCAACAACATTGACCTGGGCGCGGCGTTTCGGACGCTCACTGCGCTCTGGGTCGGCGATGCCGAAGCGGTTGGTGAAGTAGCGCTTCCGGATAGCGTGGAACCGAATGCTATTGACCTGCATCCAATCCTGTTGGACGGTTGCCTTCAAGTTCTGTCAGCTGCGCGCCAGTCCCATGGAGTCCAGGATGGGACAACGTACCTGCCCTTCGGCTGGGAACGTTTGTGGTTCACGGAGCGGCCCCCGGCACGATTGATTTGTCACGCGCAATTCAGGGAGGGTGTGCGCGACACCTCAGTAGACAATGCCTCCGCCGCACTCCCTGAGACCCTGAGCGGGGACCTGCGTTTTTACAGCCCGGACGGAGTGGAGATCGGCGGCCTGAACGGGTACACCGTGAAGCGAGCCACCCGGGCGTCCCTGCTTTCGGCGACGGAAGGCCTGCAAGATCTGATGTATGAGGTCGTGTGGCGGGACCGGCCGTTGGCGCAGGGTATGCCTCCAGCGGATTTCCTGACCGGCCCGATGGCTGTATTGTCCGCTTCGCCGACCTTCGCACAGTATTTGTTGAGTGAAGGGGTCGGGGGCGATGACCGCACCGCTTTGCTTGAGGACCTGGAGCGGTTGTCCTGGTCCTACGCTCTCGTAGCGTTGGAAAGTCTTGGATGGCAGCGGACGGCGGGTGAATACGTCGAACCGGAAGACGTGCGGCAGAGCCTGAACGTCCTGGATGAGCACAAGCGACTATTCCGGCGCATGCTCGAAATGCAGGCCAGGGGCGGCGTCCTCGAGGAGAGAGGCGAGGGGTTTGTGGTGAGGGTCGGGCGAGACGATCCGATGCCGGATGCGATGGTAGGCGATACGGAAGAGTTCGCCACCCGCATGAGCGACCGGTACCCGCATGGTTCCACCGAGATTGGGCTGTTCCGTCGATGCGCCGGGGCGTTGGCTGACGTTGTTACCGGAAATGCCGACCCGCTGACCTTGCTGTTCAGCAGCGGGGAGCCAACCGCCGCAGACTTGTACATGAAGGCGCCCGTAGCCCGCTCGGCCAATCGCATGCTGGGGGATACCATCGCAGCTCTGCTGACCGAATTGCCTGAGGGAAGAGATCTGCGAATCCTGGAAGTTGGCGCCGGCACAGGGTCGGCAACGGCAGCCGTCCTGCCAGAACTGCCGGCCGGCCGGTTTCACTACGTTTACACCGACATATCCGCCGGTTTCTTTTCAGAAACGGAGTCCCGTTTCGGAGGCGGCGAATCGTCCATTGAATACCGGGTCCTGGACATCGAAAAGAGTCCAATAGAGCAGGGTTTTGACGCTCATGGCTATGACCTGGTGATTGCTTCGAACGTGCTGCACGCCACCAGGTATCTCCACGAGACCCTGGCGCACTGCCGAGAACTTCTCGCGCCATCGGGCCAGTTGCTCGCTCTGGAGAACCTCCGCGGCCAGGGTTGGCTCGATTTAACTTTCGGACAGCTGGACGGTTGGTGGCGCTTCGCCGACGATTACCGGCCCCACCATGCGCTGGCTGGCCCTGCGATCTGGAATCGCGCGTTGACCGACGTGGGGTTTGAGGAAGTCGCAGTCATCGGAGTGGACGGGTCCAGCCCGGACAACCAACCCGACCGGGGCGTGATCATGGCGCGCGGGCCGGCGGAAGTTACGGAGCCTGCCGGGGTATGGGTTTTGGCCGGGGACAGTTCCGGCGTCGCGCTGCAATTGGCCGCCGAGCTGGCCGCGCGCAATCAGACGGTGGTTGTTGGCGGGCCGCATGTACCATCCGGCGGAATATCCGCGAAGAGCGCCGACGCCATTATCGAGACAACTGTCGATATGCAGGAGCGTGAATCATGGCGTGCCCTGCTGGAAAACCTGCCTGAGGGCGTGCCCCTGAGCGGTATCGTCCATCTGGCTGGGTTGGATGGACACGGCGAAGATGCCACCACTGCGGAGTTGGCGGATGACGTCAGGCACGCCGGCGCCAGCGCGTTAGCCCTGGTCCAGGCCGCATCCGATACCGATGCCATGCCGGCGCAAGGAATTTGGTTTATCACCCGCGGCGGCCAGGTTCTTGAGCATGAGCACTTCGGGCAACTTTCCGGCGCGATGTTGTGGGGCTTCGGAAAAGTCGTGACCCACGAAGCTCCGCACTTGCAACCCAGGATGATAGACCTGGATCCCAACACCGCGGCGCCTCTGGCGGATCTGGTCAACGAGCTGATGTATCCCGACGCGGAGACACATCTGGCGTACCGCTTGGGGCTTCGCCAGGCAGCGCGGCTGGTTCGAGCCGGGGCCGCCCCCGAACGGTTGTCAATACCTGAAGATGCGCGCTGGTTCCTGGAGCCGGACGACGGTGGCGCACTGGAAGGTCTGCAGGTGCTGGACACCCCTGAGCATCCCCTGGAGTCCAGGGAAGTGCGCGTGGCGGTGGAGGCTGCTGGGCTGAACTTCTGGGACGTGTTCCGCGCCATTGGCATTATCGACGAAGGACTCCTGGGTGGCGAGGTGTGCGGTCGCGTGGTTGAAGTTGGCTCCGAGGTATCCAGCGTTTCAGTAGGCGACCGGGTGGTTGCGTTGGCATTTGGAACCTTCGGGTCGGAAGCGGTCATGCGCGAGGAAATGGTTGCCCTGGCGCCCCCGAACATACCTGCCAGCGCTTTGGCAACAATGCCCACCGTGTTCGTGTCCGCTGCGCTGTCCTATGATTTCGCCGGTCTGGAGCCTGGCGAACGGGTCTTGATTCACGCCGGAGCCGGCGGTGTGGGCCTGGCGGCCATTCAGATGGCGCAAGCAGCGGGGGCGGAGGTATTCGCCACTGCCAGCGCCCCCAAGCAGGCATATCTCCGGTCGTTGGGCGTGAAGCACGTCTTCAACAGCCGTAATACGAGATTCGGACAGGAAATCCTGGAGGCCACTGGCGGCCAGGGTGTTGACGTCGTGCTCAACAGCCTGACCGGAGACGGCTTTATCGAGGCCAGCCTGTCTTGTCTGACCCGCGGAGGACGGTTCGTCGAGTTGGCCAGAGAGGGCATCTACAGCGAGGAGGAAATGGCCGCGGCCCGTCCCGACGTGGGGTATCACATCCTCAAGTTGGACCTTCTCAAAGAGCATTACCCGGCTGAACCGGGAGACGCCCTGCGCAGGGTCATGGCAGCCCTGGCCGCGGGGGAACTGGCCCCGCTGATTCACAGCCGATGGCCGATGGCCGAGGCGGGACCGGCGATGAAATTCATGCGCGCCGCCCGGCACATCGGGAAGATTGTCCTCACCACATCGCCATTGGAAACGGGACGCTTGCGCGAGGACCGGACTTACCTGGTAACTGGCGGCCTCGGCGGAATTGGCTGCACGCTGGCTGGGTGGCTGGCCGAGCGAGGCGCCGGCACCATCGTGTTGAACGGACGAAGAGATCCGGACCCGGAAACCGCGGCCGCCATCGAGGCGTTGCGCGATCAGGGCGCAACGATAGCGGTCGAATTGGCCGACGTAACCGACCAGGCTGCGGTGGACGCCATGCTCGAGCGCATGGACGCAACGCTGCCGCCCCTGGCCGGCATAATCCACAGCGTGGGCGTCCTGTCGGACGCAGCGTTGACCAATCAGAGTTGGCAGAGTTTTGAGAGCGTATTGTGGCCCAAGATGTTGGGTGCCTGGCACCTGCATAGAGCCACCCTTCACCGCGACCTGGACATGTTCGTGCTGTTCTCCAGCGTAGCCGGAGTGATGGGCAACGCAGGACAGGCCAACCACGCGGCGGCCAACGCGTTCCTGGACCAACTCGCCGGCCATCGCCGAGCCGTTGGACTGGCCGGTCAGTCGGTGGCGTGGGGCGCGTGGTCCGGACTCGGGGAAGCGGAGGAACAGCGCGAGCGCATCGCGCGACAACTTGAAGCCGGCGGCACGGGTTGGTTAACACCACAGCAGGGTCTGAGAGCCCTGGAATCGTTGGTGCGTCAGGACGCCGCGACCGGAATGGTGGCAGCGGTGGATTGGCCAACGTTCTCCGCCAACCGCGATGACATTCCTCCGTTCCTGGAGGAACTGATCGCCACGCCCGCAACCAATACGGACAACGCTGCGGATGAGTCCGACGATCTGCTGGCACAGTTGCGGACCCCGCAACGAAATGACGCGCAGAGCACGCTGGCCACCTTACTGCAAAGGGAATTGCAGGCGGTGATGCGACTGCCCACACTGCCCGCGTCGTCGGTGGGATTCTTCGACCTGGGCATGGATTCACTGATGGCGGTGGAGTTAAGAAACCGGCTCAACCGTGCCTTCGCCGGTGAGTACGTGGTCTCCAACACCGCCGTGTTCGACTATCCTGACATCACCGCGCTGGCTCGCCACCTGGCGGAAGAGCTGGGCCAACTTGGCGGCGGCCTGGAGACACCGACGGCCGAGTCGGCGGTTGCAGAACGTCCCCAGACTGTCGTCAACGACGACGGCATAGCCATCGTGGGAATGGCCTGCCGCTTCCCTCGCGCGAAAAATCTTGCCGAATACTGGAAGTTGTTGGAATCGGGAACTGATGCGGTTACCGACGGGCGTCAAGAGGGCGGGCCCTGGGATGGAGCCGTGGGCGACCCGGCCGCCGAGGAGTTGATCAATCGACGAGGCGCGTTCGTTGACGCCATCGAGTGGTTCGATTCCCGGTTCTTCCGCATTTCGCCGATAGAAGCGAGACTGATGGACCCTCGGCAGCGCATGATGCTGGAAACCAGTTGGGAAGCCCTCGAAGATGCCGGCATCGATCCTGCGGGATTGAGAGGAAGCTACACCGGGGTGTACGCCGGCGTCGGCGGCAGCGAATACCGCGATCTTATCGGGGCCAGCGGCAGGTCGGACAGCTATCTGGGCACCACGGCAAGCGTGACCGCCGGACGGGTTGCATTCGCTCTGGGTTTGGAAGGCCCGGCAATGCCCATCGACATGGCTTGTGCATCCTCTCTGGCGGCGGTGCACCAGGCTGCCTCCGCCTTGCGCAAGGGGGAAGTCAACCTGGCGTTGGCTGGCGGCGTGCATGTGGTCCTATCCTCATCGGTTTCCGGTTTCATGATGGAAGCCGGGATGCTGTCCCCCACCGGGCAATGCCGCCCCTTCGACGCGGACGCCGACGGCTATGTGCGCGGTGAAGGCTGTGGAATCGTGGTTTTGAAGCGGTTGAGTGATGCCCTGGAGGATGGCGACCGTATATGGGGCGTGATCAGAGGAACCGCGGTCAACCAGAACGGGGCCAGCGCGGCGCTGACCGTCCCCAATGGCCCCGCCCAGGAACGCGTGATGGAGACCGCCCTCAATCAAGCTGGCCTGCTCGGAGCGGACGTAGATTATCTGGAAGTCCACGCGGTGGGTTCCAAACTGGCCGACGCCATCGAATTGCGCGCCGTTGGCGCCGTGTATGGCAAAGGGCGCGCCGCTGACCGTCCGTTGTTGACTGGCACGGTAAAGGCCAACATCGGTCATCTCGAAGCGGCGGCCGGAATCGCCGGCCTGATCAAGACCGCGCTGGCTATGAAGCAAGGGGTGATTCCCAGACAGGTGAACTTTGAGAACCCCAACCCCGAAGTAGATTGGCAACAGCTGCCGGTGGAGGTTCCCCGTGAGTCCGTGGGTTGGCCGGCCCGTCCTGACCGGGCGCCCCGCGCCGCGGTGAGCGCGTTCGGGATTTCCGGTGCGAACGCCCATCTGGTGCTAGAAGGCTACCAGGGAGACGTCGAAGACGCCAATGCCACTGCCGATATCGAATCGTTTGCCGGCGCGGCAATGCAGGTGCCAATCTCCTTGCCTGCGTCGGTAGCCGATGCGCCACCCGCCGAGTCAACGTCAGTGGCTCGCAGGGTGCGTTTGCTGCCACTCTCCGCCAAGACGGATAGCGCGTTGCGGGACCTGGCGAAACAGTATTTGTCCCGGATTGACAGCCGTGCTTTCCAATCGTCCGGTGATGCCGACGAGTCCCGGCTCCTTGCCGACATGGCGAGGTCTGCTGGTCTCGGGCGGAGCCACTTCGCGCATCGCGCCGGGGTGGTGTTCACTGATGCCGCTTCGCTGCGCCGGGGCCTGTTGGCCGTCGCCGGCACGGAACATACTCCTGAACCGCCGGAACCTCAACCGGCGGCCGGGGTCGTGTTCCGTTACAGGGGAGAAGGCAGCCAATGGGCCGGTATGGGCGCAGCGTTGTACGAGAGCGAGCCGGTGGCGCGAGCCATTCTCAACCTCTGCGAAGCGGTGGCGCTGGAATACCGGGGCGCATCCCTGCTGGACGTGATGTTCGGGCGATCCCAAGGCGACCTCAACGATCCGTCATGGGCGCAGCCAGCAATCTATGCCCTGGAGTGCGCCGTCACCGCCCTGTGGTCGAGCCTGGGCATACGTCCCAACTCCGTAATCGGGGATGGCTGCGGGGCCCGGGCCGCGGCTCAGGCGCGTGGAGCTTTCAGCCTGGAGGACGGCATCCGCTTGGCCATGGACAACGCGCCGCTGCCGCCGGAGCAAAACCATCTCGACGATTCGGGAATAACCATCCCCGACCCCGGAGCGGATATGGTAATTGAAATCGGCCCGGGCACGGTCGAGGACGACGCCGGCTTTTTGAATGCGGTCGCGAAAGCGTACGAAGCCGGTTTGACGGTGTCTTTTGAAGGGCTGTTTGCCGGCGAGTCGCGACGCCGCATCGCAATCCCCGGCTACCAGTTCCAACGCAGACGGCACTGGATATAACTCCGAGCGTCGTCGATTATTCGCGCGCGCCCGGTCCGCTCATGGTGGGCACTCCCGGGTCCGCTCGTGGCGGATCGAACCACGTGCCGGCTATATGTTCAGGTATGTGTCCGGCCCCGCACATATATTGCTGTTGAGACAAACTGATGTCCCTGGCGTTTGACGCACCTGAACTTAGCCGATAGACTAGAGTAGCTTTATAGAGCGATACTTATCAACACTAACATGGGAGACATAATTCAATGCCATCAACAATTGAACGCCTGCAGACACTCGTCGTTGATAACCTGGAAGTGGACGGCAAACCAATCAGCACGCCGTTGGACATGAACTCAAGCCTCGTTGATATCGGTGTGTCCTCTATGGACATCGTTGCCTTCGCCAGAGTTGTTCAGCAAGAGTTCAACATGAAGTTCGAGGCTGCACAATGTACGGAACTGACCAGCCTGAACCAATTGGTTGAATTCCTGGACGCCAATAGCTGACAATTCCGTCGCTCCAGGGGGCGACCGATGCCAATGCCTACTCCCGATGCACCACAATGGTGGAGCATGCTGCGAGAGATTGGCGCCCTGCAACTGATCCACGTCGATTTGACGCCTCACGCTTGCGTTGAGGCGTCAGCTTTTTCATGGCTCGATGAAAGCGAGCGCGCCCGATGGCGCAGGTTTGTTTACTCGGGGCCGCGCCGGCGATTTGCATTGTGTCGCGCGGCGCTCCGTTCAATCCTCTGTGCGCAATTGGGATGCGTCAACCCGCAGCTGAGTTTTGGTTACGCATGCCACGGCAAGCCGTTCGCGTTGATTGGGAATGACCGGGCGCCCGTCAGTTTCAACGTGAGCCACAGCGACAAACGGGGTTTGATTGTATACGCGTCTCAAGGACAGTTGGGAGTGGACGTTGAGGAATACGCCCCCCGACGTGACATGGAACTGCTGATCGGCACGGTATTCGGCCCCAACGAACAGGCTCACCTCGCACTGACCCACGGCCGGAGCAAAATCCGGCTGTTTTATAAACTCTGGACAATCAAAGAGGCCCTGATCAAGGCTGCCGGGTCGGGATTTTCGTGCGATGTGGCGCGCTTTGAAGTTCCTCCGGCCCTGCGCCACGGAATGACGGGCGCTTTTGTTTTTCCACAGCGGCCGACGAAAGCATGGCAAGTAGAATATATCGGCAACGACGAATTCGCCGGCTCGGTCGCATACGAGATCAGTTCCGATGCCGGGGATATTGATGGCTGACGAAATCATTGGCGCCATCCCGGAGCCACTCTCCACCTGCGACGTGGCGGTTGACGATGAAACCGTCATCACGCTCCGGCGGCACGGGAATCCGTCGGGCCCTCGCCTGGTCCTGTGCCATGGCAACGGCCTGGCGATCGACCTGTACTACCCCTTCTGGTCGCTCCTGTTGGCAGATTTTGACCTGATTCTCTATGACCTCCGAAATCATGGGTGGAATTCCGTCAGTTCGCTGGGGAATCACACGCTGCCCGCACTGGTTGAGGACCATGACAAGGTTCTCGCCGCCATTGACGCTCATTACGGTATCAAACCCAAAGTTGGGGTGTTTCACTCCGTTTCCGCTCTGGTTACGCTACTGTCGCCCAACAAAGGCGACGATTTCCTGGCGCGCGTTTTGTTCGACCCCCCTTGTGTAAGCCGGGACGTGGGTACGTGGAATTTGAAGCCGCGGCGACGCGCCTGGCTTCAATCACCCGACGTCGGACGCCACGGTTTGAAACCAGGGAAGAACTGGCGTCGGTTCTCCCGTACTTTCCGCCTTTCCGGCGCGCGGTCCCCATGATCGGTGAACTCTTCGCTCGGACAATCCTACGTGAAAATGATGCCGGCGACGGATACGTGCTTCGTTGCCCTCGAGAATACGAGGCGCAAATCATGGAATATGCCAGCACTTTTGCCGTGCTGGTGGATTTCGATGCGGTACTCTGCCCGACCAAGGTTATCGGGGCGGATCCGACGCTGCCCTTCTCTTATTTGCCCAGTCTGGATCTCAGCGACGTTACAACGGTAGGCTATGATTTTCTGCCCGATGCCACCCACCTTCTGCAACTGGAACAGCCGGACCAATGCGTCGAGCTACTGCGCGAGTTTCTTGAACCCATCGCAGGCTAGCCTTCCACTCTCACCATTATGATGTCCATGCCATGGTATTTCTGGTGCCTGACTGACGAAGCATAGTGCCTCAAAAGCCGGAACGAAACTTCCCTTTCGTCCACCACCTGGGGCTCTTCTTCCAAAAATGCGAGGCGATCGCCGAGATTCTCTTCCTCCAATACCGAAACGAATTCCAGTTCCACAGCCCTCCCGACGGCGCGCGCGGCTATCATCAAGCGCGGCTTATTCCCCCGGGTCTCGGCTTCTGAAAATTCATTATCGGGTTGCAGCAAGCTGGAAATTGCCTCTTCACCCGCTGAACGGAGACGCGCGGCGCCAGGCTCGTCCCACCCCATTCTGCCGGCGACATCCTTAAGGAACGCGTCAATCCTCGGAAGTTCGGCAAAGTCCAACCGCGTCGCCAGGCGCCTGGGACGCGAGTTGGTGAACTCCATGAACAGCGTCAGGGCAATCGCCATTAACCCACCCATCGTGACTCCGTTTCCCAGCAACAGGTCCCACGGGGAGGCCAGCAGTCCTTCGAAGACGTTCTGAAATTCCATCGCCGCTCCGGTGGCGAAGGACAACCCGACAATGAAGGCCTTGGTGGCGTCAATCCCATCCTGTACCAGGGACTGTATGCCCTGGATAAAGAAAAGACCGATGGCGATCAACAGAACGGCTCCCAGCACCGGACTGGGAATGAGCAGGAACACGCCGGCGAGCTTGGGAAAAAGCGCTACTGCCAGCAGAATCACCGCCATGGCGTATCCAACTGAGCGGGCTGCCACTCCGGTGAGGGTTGCCAGCGAGGCGGTCATCGACGAAAAAAATGTTGTGGGAGGTACGCCTATAAGAGCCGATACAAAAATACCAGCGCCGTTGGCATACAACGAGCCCTGCAACATACGGAAATCGGTAGCTCTGGGCCGTCGTCGCGAGGCTTGTTGAACTACTATCGCGTCCCCAATTCCCTTGACGGCATGCACCAGCGCCACTATTGCGAACATCGGCGCCATGGCCCAGAACTCAGCGGGAGGTGTGAAGTCCAGCCTTGGGACCTGGACGCTGGGAAATCCAATCCAGGACGCGGCATACAATGGTTCCAGATCGTAGAATCCAAATGGAGCCGCCACCGCACACCCGCAGCCCAAGCCGATTGTAAGCGACCATGCGCGCCATCGTCCCGGCGCGCGCATGGTCAGCAGAGTGGACACGACTAATGTCAATGCGACTACGTACAAACCTGCGCCCGGCAGTGTCCCTTCCGGTGACTCCGTGATCATATCCAGAGTGAGCGGCAAGATTGAGACGGCGATCAGCATGAGGACTGTGCCGGATACTGCCGGGGTGATGACGCGGCGCAATAGCGGTAACCAGGTGGCCACTGCCAGGTAACAGATTGCCGAAACAAGCAGGAGGCTGACCAGTAGAGACGGCCCCCCCGCGTCCAAGGCCAGGACGGTAACAGCCAGGTAGTTTGGTGAGCTTACCGTTATGAAAGTATGCCCCGCTCCAAATCGCCAGATTCGGGACGCCTGCAACGCGGTAACTGCCGCCACGAGTACCAGTGCGCCGAACATCGTCCAGGCGAGATATTCCTCGCTCTGGCCGCCGGCGAGGCCTACAATGACCACCACCATCACTGTGATGGGCAGACCGATTAGGGTCCCCTGAACACCCACCAGCAGGGACAATAGTGGCGAACAGCACTCGTTTGGTTCGTAGCGCAGGTGGCTGTCAGGACGGTTTGATGCCAATGGAAGGTAACCTGACGGGTGAGCGGAGGTGCCGATGCGCAGGGCTGGTGGTGCCCAAGGCACGACTCACTGCGGCAGCCGAAATCGCGCCGAGTTTAGCACCGTCCCTCAGGATATTCTACTGATCCAAACGCGCCGCCCACCGGATCATCGTCCATTTCCTTGCCGGAATTGCCCGGCAGTTCGCTCGGGACGTAGGTTATGCGCCGGGCGAACGCGGCGTGAAAATGTTGTTGTCCAGCGATTCCGTCCCCTGTTTTGAAAAGCGAACATGTCACCCAGGTTAGTCGGCGGCCATCTGTGATTGGGCCAGGACCAGGGCCTCGGCCTTGGCCCGCTCCATATCGGTGACCTGGAGTTCAGGGGCAGCGAGAGTTCCGTGCCCATGATGAGGGCGAAAAGAGCCTATTGGCAGGCATTGGACGGCCCGGGCTGGACCGATGGAGAGGAAGTGGCAGTCAGCATCACGGTTCCACAGGATGGGTCGAGCGTGGAAGACCGACTCCTTGCGCCGCCGACGGGTTGGTTTACGCAGTTGCCGGCGAGCCACGACGGCAGCAAGGCCATCGTGTTCCGCATCTATTTCAGCGACACCTTTGAGATGGACTTCCCGACGCTGCTGGGCCAAGTGCTGGAGGTAGCCAACGGGGAAATGCGCAGGGCGAAGCGGGTGAACAAGGACTCGAACCTCAAGTGGGAGATCAGTGTGAAACCGGACGGGACGGATGACGTGGTGATCACGCTGCCGGCGACCGAGGACTGCGCCGACGACGGAGCGCTGTGCACTACCGACGGGCGGATGCTCTACAACACGGTGTCGGTGACGATCCCGGGGCCGTGAGTGGCGAGGTTTTGGGTCCGGGATTCAAGTACACGGAACCCCCGTGGGGGCGGATGTCCCCATGGGCGCTGAAATTCGTCCCGAGGCAGGCGACAACGACCGTTGCTCTGGGTTCCCAACACGGCAGTACCAGCGCGCCGATAGGACGAGGCCAATCTTCGGGGGATGCGGGACGTGTCGGCACGTCTGATGGTACGAAGCCGTTGCTCTCGGTACTAGACTAACCATAGGTCATTGATTCCATCCAATACCTCTCGTGTGGGGTGACTTTGCCCTGTCTATTGATAAGGCAAATGCCCCTAGAGAATAGGGCGTTTGCCAATTGGCGAGAGCCCGGGGGACTTACATAATCGTCGGGCCGGATTGGACGGTGGGAAGGTCCGAAAACGGTTGACCGAGGTGGGCGAGGCATCAGGTCTGACCGACCGGTGTGTACGCCCAGCGCCGAAGTGCGCTCCTGGTCGGTTGTTGGTTGAGACTGATCTGCGACATGCGATCGCATCACCTGTAGACCATGACGACCCTGGCGCGTTCCTCCACCGGTCCGACGGCAACGAGTCGCAATCCTCAGGAGCAGGAGACAGGCCGGCGATGCGCAGCATGTTAATTGACCAAATCCAACAGCGCAGATCAGTCAAGGGGTCGATTGCCGCTTGCCTGGCGGCCAATGGCCGCAGCGTCGGCGCGATGCCATTCCTGTTCCTGGTGGCGCTGGCGATCGTGTTTGCTGCGGATACCCACGCGCAGACCAACACTCCGGCCACCGGCAAGCCCACCATCTCAGGCGTGCCGCAGGTCGGAGAGATCCTGACCGTGGACACCAGTGTCATCGATGACACCGACGGCCTGGGCGCCTTCACCTACCAGTGGTTCCGGGTGGACGGTGGCACGGACACAGACATCACGGACGCTACGTCCAGCTCCTACACGCTGACCTCCGACGACGCCGGCAAGCAGGTCAGGGTCAGAGTGAGCTTCACCGACGATGGGGGAAACTCCGAGCAGGTGACCAGCGACGCCTGGCCGTCGAGCGGGTCGATCATCGCTGTTTCGACGGCGGTGGTTCTGTCGCTGAGCGCCAACTCGGTGGACGAAGACGCAAGCGCGATCGCCATCACGGTGACGGGGACTCTGAATGGAGCGGCGCGGACGAGCGACACGGAGGTGACGGTGGCGGTGGGAGACTCCGCTGACTCTGCTTCTGAGGGCACGGACTACGCTACAGTCTCCGACCTGACGCTGACGATCGATGCCGGCGAGACCTCGAGCACGGCGAGTTTCACGCTGACGCCGACGGACGACGATGTGGACGAGGGCGACGAGACTCTGTCGGTCACGGGCACAACCAGGGCGACGGGCCTGAGCGTAACGGGCACGACGGCGACCATCGTGGAGGACGACGAGCGCGGGGTGGCGGTATCGACTGCGACGCTGAGTGTACCGGGGGGTGGGACTGCCACCTACACGGTGGTGCTGCAGTCCCAGCCGACGGCGACGGTGACAGTGACGCCGTCGGTGAGCGGACATGCGGACGTGACGGTGAACCCATCATCGCTGAGCTTTGGGACCGAGGACTGGAACACGGCAAAGACGGTGACGGTGAGCTCGGCCCAGGACGCCGATGGCGATGACGACGCGGCGACGGTCTCGCACGCGGTGTCGGGGGGCGACTACGCCTCGGAGCCGGCGTCCGATGTAAGCGTGACGGTCAGCGACGACGACACAGTGTCGAACCCACCGGCGGCGTGGGCGACGGTCGCGTTGGATGCGGCCAACAGCGCCAGCCGCGGCATCTGGTCTGACGACACCACGGTTTGGGTCGCTGACAGCGTGGCTGACAAGATCTTTGCCTACGACCTCGCCAGCAGCGCCCGCGACGAGGCCCGCGACATCGACACCCTAGACGCGGACAACACCCAACCCAGAGGAATCTGGTCGGACGGCTCCACCATGTGGGTCGCCGACGGCCGCCAAGACAAGATCTTCGCCTACGACCTCGCCAGCGGCGCCCGCCGGGCAGCCCGCGACATCAACACCCTCCAGAACGTGGGCAACAACAGCCCCATGGGCATCTGGTCGGACGGCTCCACCATGTGGGTCGCCGACGAAGCAGACGACATGCTCTACGTCCACAGCCTCGTCAGCGGTGTCCGGCCCTTGGGCAGAACCATCGTCACTCTCAATGGGGCGGGCAACAATCGCCCTCGGGGAATGTGGTCGGACGGCACCACCATGTGGGTCGCCGACAGCCGCGACGACAAGATCTATGCCTACGACCTCGCCAGCGGCGCCCGCGAGCAGGCCCGCGACATCGACACCCTCAGCGCCGCAGCCACCAACAACCCGTGGGGCCTGTGGTCTGACGGCGCCTCGATGCTGGTCGCCAGCATCCCGCGGGGCCATCTCGCCCGCCACGACGTGCCGCCCGCCCCCGAACCAACCGGCTGGACAATCGGCAGCGGCTGCACGGTGGGCGCCGACCCGCCCGAGACCACCGAAGTGACAGTCGACGCGGTCCCGATCGTGGTCTCGTCCACCACCGACGACTATTTCGTGCTGTATGCGAGCTTCGATGTGGACGGCGAGACATTCGAGATGCCGGTCGCCGTGGTGCTCGGAGAGGCCGGCACGACCACTCTCGCCGAGAACGCGGAGGCGCTGGCGCAGGACCGCTATAGCATAGACAAATACCTGGTCGCGGACCCCGCCGACGTCGATGGAGACTGTGTCGACGACATCACCGAACTGGAGAACCTGTCCATAACGAGCCCGGTCAACGCCGCCCCAGCCATCCACCGCCGAGACGGCTCGGTGTCGGTGCATACGCTCAACTCATTCCTGAACAAGGCGTACACCAGGCCCTATCAGTTCACAGGAACTGAATCAGCGTCAGGCGTCAAGATCCTTGTGACCGACCTCGACACCGATCGTCCGGGCCTCTACTTCCTCGACTACGACTCCTACAGCTACCACATTCTCGTGCTTCATGAACTGGGGCTTCAATCGGTCGACGTGGAGGGTTTGATCACCTACGACCAGTCGCGGACTGCACCCGACGGCAGTGTCGGCGCCTACTACCTGAACCTCGGCCAGGGGGTGCACATGTCATTCAGTGAAGTAGAGCGGCTGTATACGCTCATAGCCGCCAACATGGCGCACCTCGACGATGATCTGTACGTCCATTTCGGCAACGATGTACTGCCGCAGCTCCAGCCCGAGGCCGCGCTGTATGAGGAATCGCGGATAGACATTCTCCTGGACGCTGACGTCTTCCCCGAGGCCAGCTTCGTGTCTATGAACCCCGGGGTCGGCTTTGGCCAGCTGCGGATTCAACCGCCCGACGAGCGTCCCCACCCCCGGGACATCGTGATCTATGAGACGCTGCCCAACGAACTGCCCCGTGTCGCGGGCATCATCACCACCGTGCAGCAGACACCGCTGTCGCATGTGAACCTCCGCGCCATCCAAAACGAGATCCCCAACGCCTACGTCCAGGACGCCACCAACCACACCGACATCACGGACCTCATTGACGGCTACGTGCGTTACGAGGTGACCGAATCCGACTGGATCATTCGCGCCGCCACCCCGGCAGAAGTCGATGCGCACTACGCGGCTTCGCGCCCCACCGCAACCCAGACGCCTGTGCGGGATCTGACTGTGGAGACGATCACCGCGCTGAGCGACGTCGGCTTCGACGACTCTGACGCGTTCGGGGTCAAGGCCGCCAACGTCGCAGAGCTCGGCACGCTGGGCTTCGCGGCCGGGACGGTGCCCGACGGGTTCGCGATCCCGTTCTACTTCTACGACGAGTTCATGAAGGCCAACGGCCTCTACGACGACATCGACGCCATGCTGGCCGACGAAGACTTCCAGGCCGATTTCGATGTGCAAGACGACATGCTGGATGACCTGCGTGACGACATCAAGGACGCCACCACGCCGCAGTGGATCATCGACGCGCTCACCGACATGCACGCCGAGTTCCCCGAGGGCCAGTCTCTGCGGTACCGCTCCAGCACCAACAACGAAGACCTGCCCGGTTTCAACGGCGCGGGACTCTATGACTCCAAGACACAGAAACCCGACGAGACCGAAGAAGACGGCATCGACAAGTCCCTCAAGCAGGTCTACGCCAGCATGTGGAACTTCCGGGCCTTCACTGAGCGCGAGTTCTACCGTGTTGATCACACCAAAGCCGCCATGGGCGTGCTCGTGCACCCCAACTACACCGACGAACTCGTCAACGGCGTCGCCGTCAGCTTCGACCCCTTCTATGACCTCGACCTCTTCTACTACGTCAACTCTCAGGTCGGCGAGGACCTCGTCACCAACCCCGAAGCCCACTCAAAGCCCGAAGAACTGCTGGTGTCCTCCACCGACGACGACTACTGGGTGCTGGCTTCCTCCAACCTGGTGCCAAGCGGGCAGCTGCTCATGAGCGACGACCAACTGCAACAGCTCGCCGAGCACCTACAGGCGATCCATGACCACTTCGAGCAGCTCTATGACCCCGGAGCTGACGAGCCGTTCGCCATCGAGATTGAGTTCAAGATCACCAGCGAAAACATCCTCGCCATCAAACAAGCTCGCCCATGGGTATTTCCGGAAGCCCTCGAAGATGCGACGGCCGTGGCGCTGTGGCTGAGCACGAGCTCGGTGGACGAGGATGCCGATGCGACATCGATCACCGTGAGCGGCACGTTGAACGGATTGTCCAGGACGACAGACACGACGGTGACGGTGGAAGTGGGATCGTCCGGCGACACCGCCGTGGAGGGCACCGACTATGCCACGGTCGCCGACCTGACGCTGACGATCAATGCCGGCGAGACCTTGGGCACCGCGACTTTCACGCTGACGCCCACGGACGACGATGTGGATGAGGGCGACGAGACCCTGTCGGTCACGGGCACGACCACGGAGACGGACCTGAGCGTGAGCGGGACGACGGCGACCATCGTGGAGGACGACGAGCGCGGGGTGACGGTGTCGACGCCGACGCTGACGGTTCCCGAAGGAGGAACGGCCGTTTACACGGTGGCGCTGCAGTCCCAACCGACGGCGGCGGTGACGGCGACGCCGTCGGTGAGCGGGGATGCGGACGTGACGGTGAGCCCGTCGTCGCTGAGCTTTGGGACCGGGGACTGGAACACCGCAAAAACGGTCACGGTGAGCGCGGCGCAGGACGGCGATGCCGATGATGACGCGGCGACGGTCTCCCACGCGGTGTCGGGGGGCGACTACGCCTCGGAGACGGCGGCGGACGTTGAAGTGATGGTTGCCGACGATGATGGCACGCAGGTGACAGTCGACTTCGACCAGGCCAGCTACACGGTGGCTGAGGGATCGGACCGGGCTATCACCGTGACCCTGAGCGCCGACTCGGGGCGCACAGTGGTGATACCGCTCGTCGCTGCGGACCAGGGTGGCGCCAGCAATGATGACTACTCGGGCATACCGGCCAGCGTCGCTTTCAGCAGCGGCGAGACGGAGACGACGTTCACGTTCTCAGCCTCCGCCGACTTCGTGGAGGACAGCGGGGAGAGCGTGATGCTGTACCTGGGCGTAATGCCGACCGGCGTTACGGCAGGGACCGTCGCCGACACCACGGTGTCCATCACAGATACCCCGGTCCTGAGTGGGCTGAGTGTGGCGGATGAGGATGACGGTGCTGTTGCTCTGACGCCGGCGTTAGATCAAGCGGTGGGCGATTACACGGCGGTGGTGTCCGAAGACGTCGACGAAATGACGGTGTCTGCCACCAGGAACCACGGCGGCGCCTCGGTGCGCATCATCGAGGGGGATGGCACGACGACCGCGGCAGATGAGGCCACGGTTTCGCTCAGATACGGTGAGAACGTCGTCGCGGTTGAGGTCACGGCCGAGGACGGGGTCACGGCAATGACCTACGCGATCACCATCACTCGCGAACGGCCTTGGTCCGCCACGCTGACGGTGGGGGTGAATGGGTCCACGGTACCGGCCTCTTCGGGTTTTTCCGCCTATACGTCTCACCGCGGTGGGCTTTCCGAGCAGTACGTCACCCTGGACGGTAACCGTTACAAGGTGCTGATCCTGATGCACGTGGCCGGCGGCCTGTACCTGGGCACCAAGACCGAGATGCCGGGAGACTTCACCCTGCACGTCGGGGATCTGGAGTTCAGGGGCAGCGACAGCTCAGTGCCGGTGATGCGGACCAGGGGAGCCTACTGGTGGGCGCTGGAGGATCCAGGCTGGGCGAAGGACGACGAGGTGGCCGTGGGAATCACCGTGCCTGAGGAACCGCAGAGCATGTCGGAGAGGCCCCTGGCGTCGCCGGTGGCCCGGTTCTCCCAACTGCCGGCGAGCCACGACGGCAGCAAGGCCATCGTGTTGCGCATCTCTTTCAGCGACACCTTTGAGATGGACTTCCGGACGCTGCGGGATCATGCCCTTGAGGCGACCAACGGGGAAGTGCGCCGCGCGAAGCGAGTGAACAAGGACTCGAACCTCAAATGGGAGATCCGTGTGAAACCCGACGGGACGGATGACGTGGTGATCACGCTGCCGGCGACCGAGGACTGCGCTGACGACGGGGCGCTGTGCACTACGGACGGGCGGATGCTCTACAACACGGTGTCGGTAACCATCCCAGGGCCGTGATTGGCGAGGCTTTAGGTACGTCCTTCAATCACGCGGGGACCCCTGGAGGCATCCGCCCCCCAGGCGGAGAGGAACGCGTTCCGTCGCAGGAAGACGACATCCGTTCCCCAGGGTTCCCAAAAAGTTGGAGCCGCAACGTGTCACTAACACGAGGCCGTTTGACGGGACGTAACCCAGCCGCACTCCGCATCGTCCATTTCAGCGGCATCAGGTCCTCGCAAGCCTGTTTCCTGACAACTCATCCCTCGTCTGACCGCCGCCACCGTAACGCTTCGGTGGATTCAGGCTTGGGTGCCAGTGTTTTTCAGCGGGACCGTGGACCCGGCAAATTCGACTCATCGACTCTGAACAGTCACCTGTTGCGGCTTTTTGTTGACATTCGACTTGGCCAATCCTAATATGAACCGAATCGGCGGCTGGCTTAGTGTTCTGGGCTCGATAAACGGAGAGGTGGTAATGCCCCACCAAGAAGACATTCGATTGATGGCCCATTTAATGAGACGCGCAGGCTTCGGTGATACCCGTGAGGAACTGGAGGAGCGTGTCTCCAAAGGCTACGAAGCCGTGGTCGAGGAGCTTCTGCATCCAGAGGGGCAGCCGGCCATAGACGACGAACTGCTGTACCGGTTCTTCCCCGGTTATGAGGGGGCAGGGGCCCCGGCAATAAATCAGGCCAATTGGGTGTTCCGGATGGTCAACACCAAACGGCCTCTGGAAGAGAAGATGGCCCTCTTCTGGCATCAGTTGTTCGCCACGAGCAACTCCAAGGTGGAGAATACACTGGAGCTGACTCGCACGCTTGCCATCTACCCTGAAGACGGATTGGGTACTTGC
>JAPOQH010000021.1 GCA_026710825.1 Chloroflexota bacterium
ACACGCAGAGCGCCATACGCCTGGCCACAGCGTCCAGGCTCACCATGAAGTCGGCGGCCAACTCCTCCGTCCAGCCGCCCGACAGTGGCGCCGGGGAGATTTCCGCCGCCGAAGGTTCCGACACGGGGTTGGTCTCCGACCGATCCTGCCCCATGGCGGGGAGCTGTTCCCCATCAGGAACACGGACGGCTGCGCCGCCCAGGCGGCCCAGGACCCGGATCACCTCGTCAGCGTCACCCGCCACTTCCACTCGTATCCACACCATAATGTTCGCTCCGTTGCGCCGGACGGACGGCATCGCGTCAACCACCGTTGATTTTGCGCCGTTGACTATAACCCACGCGGCGCGTACTCGCCCATCAACATGGGTCTCAATGAGGTGATTGCGCCACTCCGCCGAGCCGGCCCGACTGGCTTCGATGTCGAACTTCCCTGCCGGGCAGGGTTGGTCTGATCGGGGGCAACCGTTGGTTACCCACGGCTTCAGCCCCGACGTGCGCCATCCGACGGGCGGCGATTTGCGTGATGTCATATCATGACCTCAGTCTCACCCGGGAGACCAGCATGGGTAGTTGTAGATATTGCGGCCGCGGCGCCGGTTGGTTTCGCACCAGCCACCCTGGGTGCAGGGATGCCCACCGGAGCGGCCTCGCCCGGATGGTTGACCTGGCGGCCCGGGCCGCCGAACGTCCCGAGTTCACGCAGCAGCGCGTCATGCAACTCTTGGCGAGGCTGGCGCAGGAATGCTACGTGGCCGATGAGGACCTCCCCGCGATCCTGGCGGCCGGATGGCATATCTCCGCCATGAACCGCACGGTGGACGGCATTCCCACCCGGGCGGAAACGGACTGGCTGCGAGAGCTCCGGGAGAGCCAGTTTACCGCGGTCGCGACCGACACCCACGAGGAACCGGCCTTGTTGACTGCGGCAGTGGCCGCCGCGCTGGCGACGAGTAACCAGACTCCGCGATTGGAGCGGCTCTCGAGGTTGTTGGAGCAGTCCAGCGTCACCGACGTTGCTGGCCATACGCTGCTGCTGAGAGCGTGGGAACGCGCGGTGCTGCGGCTGCTGGGCGACACAGGCATTGACCTGGACCGGGAGGCCGCCTTGCTGCGCTACGCTCACCACTTCGGTCTGGACGACGGCGAGCTGGATCGCTACGGGATGCTGCGCCAGATCATCCAGGGAGCGGCCATTGCGGCGTCAGCCGCCGGCCTGATACCCCATCGCATGACCTTTCAAGATATCGTTGTGGCGTCCCTGGGTCTGCACCGATCGGAGCAACCGGTATGGCTCTTTGACGACGCGGAATACCGCCTGGGCCCTCTGCCATCTGATCGGTCCGCAGCCATCACGGGCGTGGCTGCCGCCGGCCGGCCACCGCCCTACTACCCGCCGCAGCTATTCGCGGGTCGCCAGGCGCCCAGCGACGGCTTGGAGACCGTCGCCACCGGCCGCATGGCGCTGACCAACCACGGCCTGGTTGTGCGCAGCGCGACAGCCGACGTGACGTTGTCCTACGGCTCGGTGCACCGATGGCAACCCTACCAGGACGGCATCGGCGCCATCATGGCGCAGCCAGATCAGCCGGAGCGACTGGCGGTCTTTCTCAACGGCGACGGCTGGTTCACCTACAACCTCGCCCGCGACTTGGCAGCCATTTAGCCTGCCGAGACCATCGCGTGCCCGCTTGGCGTTCGCATCCGCCACGGTGCCATCATCAGCACGCCGCAACTGGGCTAAATGCAGGTCCCTCGCTGAACCCAATGCCTGGCGCACAGTCTCATTGGTCCGTACCAGCCGGATTGCCGACGTAGGACAGTCGGGATTGTTCCGGTTGAACACCTCGCGCCGGTCCATGATTCTCGCCTGCTGGTATTTGTCGACCAGTCGGCGGCACTCATGCTCGTTCCAGGCCAACCCCCAGTCCAGCATCCACGGGTTGACCAGCATGCCGTAGCCCACGAAGTTCAGCCGGCCCTCCAGCCGGTCCATCTCCCTGACGAACCGCTCCCGGGCATCGTCCGTGCCATCTTCATCCTCCGCCGGCGCCTGTTGAACGGACACATCGACATCACCGTGCTCCGCCAACTGAATGCCCCGCTCCGCCTCCAGCGGGAACAGCGGCGCGGTGGCCAGCAGGTCCCCGGACAACGACTGGCTGAAGGCGCACAGCACGATGCGCCTCCCGTGGGGCCGGGCCCGAGGCCTCATCATGGGCCAGTCCAGACCTCCACGACCTTACGACATTCTTCCGGCTCTTCGCGTACCGTCCGTCCGTAAGTGGACCGGCCGGCGGGGGGGACTGCCAGCCCCCGGA
>JAPOQH010000020.1 GCA_026710825.1 Chloroflexota bacterium
CCCGCGTGTACATTGGCGTAACATATCGTCTGAGCCACGGAACTACCGTCCCTCAATAGTTGCGTACCCCCGGCCGTACGCTGACAACGATGCAACGGGAATCCTGCCTCCCCAACCAACTAAAAACCCCAAGAACCCCGAAAGGAGAAACCGCCAACCCAAACACCGCAACCACCGATCAACCCTAGGGGCGAATAATCATTCGCCCCTCTCCGTTCGCCCCCAACGACCGATTGTATGGGTGACCCACGGGTCGTCCCCACCTGACCCTCATTCTCGTGGCGATCGACCGATCGCCACTATCTGAACGGCCAACGTAGCATCCTGCGCGTTTTGGTCGCACTTGGCGATTGCGGATTTTGCATCAGTAATCGCTCGTTGGAGTATAATGCCGATATAGCCCCCGCCGAGTACGTCCCAGGTAGGTGATGCCGTGCGTGAAGTAATCCAGGAAGCCGTCAACCAACTCGACTCGGGTAACCCGTGTGTTCTTGCCACCGTGGTCCGTACCAACGGCTCCACGCCCCAGAAGGCCGGCGCCATGCTCCTCGTGCGTGAGGACGGCACCGCCGTCGGAACCCTGGGCGGCGGGTGCGTCGAAGGCGACATCTGGTTCGCCGCCCGCGAGATCCTCCGCAATCAGGGTGGACCGGAGTTCAAAGACTATTACCTCAATGAGGACATCGCCGCCCGCGACGGTTTGGTCTGTGGCGGCACCATGTATTTTTACCTCGAACCGTTCTGGGAAACCGACGATTTCTCCGACATCGGCAGTGAACTCGTCGGCGCATACGATGGTGCAGAACCCGCTGCTCTGGCCACCGTAGTCCGCTCCGAGGGCGACACCGCCACACTCGGCGCCAAACTCCTCCTCCGCTCCGATGGCTCTGTCGCCGGCAGCATCGGCACCTCCGTACTCGATGAAACCGCCCTTGAGGTCGCCTCGCGCGTCGCCGCGGTCGGCGCCAACGAGTCTGTAACCATCGATGAAAAAACCGAATTGTTCGTGGAGGGTTTCACCACTCCGCCAACCTTGGTGATGGTCGGAGGCGGACACGTCGGCAAAGCCACCGCCGACCTGGCTCACCGCCTCGGATACCGCGTCTACATCGTCGACGACCGCGAGGATTTCTCCAATCCGGATCGCTTCCCCTACGCCGAGGAGACCATCGTAACCTCCTACACCGATTGGGCCCAGCATCTGGATATCAACGTCAATAGTTTCATCGTGGTTGCGTCGCGGGGCCACTGGTTCGACGACGTCGCCTTGGAATCCGCGCTCACCACTCGCGCCCGGTACATCGGCCTGCTCGGCAGCCGTCGCAAGACCCTGATGATCTACCAGCGCCTTATCCAGGAGGGCATCCCCGTGGAGCGCCTCGCCGAGGTGCGCGCGCCCATCGGCCTGGACATCGGCGCTCTCGAACCCGAGGAGTTGGCGGTCAGTATCATGTCCGAGATCATCATGGCCCGCCGGGGCGGCAAGGGCAGCCCCATGACCATGGACGACTGGTACCTCGAACGCGCCGAGCGCCGCGCCCACCGCGCCATGGGCCTCCCAGCGGACTGAGGTTCCTCTGGCGAATCCCTTCCCCGATTCCGAAGATATATTGGCCGGGCTAGAAACCAGCCCGGCCTTTGCCTTTCCGTACCCGGCCCAAGGGTAAACTCGTCATCGGCATGACGCCTCCGCCCGACGCCAACGTCTCCCCGGCAGTGGGCGGCTCGTCTCCGCGGTTCCACGACCTCGACGCACTCCGTGCCACGGCTATGTTGCTCGGTGTCGTGCTGCACGCGACGCTGTTCCTGATCCCTGGCGCATGGCCCATCCAGGATGCCTGGGCCGGATCAGTCCATCCTCGGGAGAACCCATACGGGTACCTGCTGTCCGCCATCCATGGATTCCGAATGCCCGTGTTCTTCCTGCTCAGCGGATTTTTCACCGCGTTGTTGTGGCAGCGCCGCGGCCTCAAAGAGATGGGCGTCCAGCGCCTCAAGCGCATTGCCCTCCCCTTGGCAATCGGCTCATTGACCATCGTCCCGATCAACGTCTGGTTGCTGGCCGGCGCCGATTTCGATCCGGCGTGGTGGCCGGTCTACTGGCTGGATAGCCTCCACCACCTCTGGTTCCTCTGGATCCTGCTCCTGCTGGTCGCTGCTTTCGCGGTTGCCGTCTGTTTGGGTTTGCAATTCGCCCATCGTCTATGGTGGCTGGCGATCCCCGCAACCTTGCTGCCGCAACTGTTGATGCTCGAGCCAATCTTCGGCCCCGACACATCCGATGGCCCGGTCCCGAACCCGGTGGTGTTGGCCTACTACGCGCTGTTCTTCGCATTCGGCGCATTCTGTTACCGTCGGGACATCGTGGTCAGTCGCCGTTGGGCGATCGCGCTGATCCCCGCGCTCACGGTCATATTCCTGTCGGGTCTGGTATTCCTCTACGAATCCCCCGCGCCATGGGCCGCCTACCTGTCAGCGGTATTCCAGGCGACCTACGCGTGGCTTATGTGTTTCGGCTTGATGGGCCTGTTCCGTTGGGTCGCCGCTCGGGAGAGGTTTTGGGTGCGGTACGTTTCAGATGCCTCATATTGGATCTACCTCTGGCACCTGCCCCTGATCATTGCCGGGCAATCGTTATTGGTCGGCCTGCCGCTCAACCCGCACCTCAAATTCGCCCTGCTGTGTTTGGCCGTCCCGGCGATCCTCCTGGTGGTCTATCAAATCGGCGTCCGCTATACTCCCGTTGGAACTTTTCTCAACGGACGCCGAAACCGCCGCACGCCAGCAATCGCACGCCGGCCGGTCGGCGGCAATGCCTGATCGATTCCACGCTGATCCCATGCCAGAGCCAGCCGAACGCCCCTTTACCTCTGCCATCCTTCTGGCCGCTGGCGTCTCTCGCCGCATGGGCACGCTGAAGGCCCTGCTGGATTGGCACGGCCGCCCGCTGATCATGCACCAGATTGTGTCCCTTCGAGAAGCTGGCGCCGACGAGGTGGTCGTGGTCGTGGGCCACCGCGCCGACGAACTCCAGGCCCGCATCGGCGCCAATCGCGACGTCTATTTCGCGGGCAATGTACGGTGCGTGATCAACACCTCCTACTCAGAGGGCAAGACCACATCCATCAAAATCGGATTGATGGGGATCACCAATGATCCGGATCACCGGGGCCCCATCCTCATGTTGAACGTCGACCAACCCCGAAGCCCGTCAATCATCCGTCAGGTCTTGTCCGCCCACGCCGACCACCCTGACCTGCTGATCACAATCCCCACGTGCAACGGAAAGGGCGGCCACCCCATCGCCATCAGTCGCTCCCTGCATCAGGAAATGCTGGAAATTACTGAGGCGACCGAAGGCATGCGCGCCGTCACCGAGCGCCACAAGCAGTCATCCCAGCGCGTGGAACTCGGAGCCCCCGAGCTGCTCTGGGATGTCAATACGCCTGAGCAATATCAGTCCGCGCTGGCGGCCTCCAGGGCGGTTCACTGATTCCGAATCATATAGTCACAAAAAGAAGGGACCGGGACCCGATAAACAGTCGGTGTCCCGGCCCTCACTTTTCTCATCGGCTCTGCCGTCCCTCCGACTGTGCTCGGAGTTCCCCGCCTTCTCGGGAGCGCCTTGGCTGCGCTGCGTCTGGCGGCCTGGCGTCGTTAGCGCCGAATCACGGCCCGCTCGATGCGGTTTCGCCCCTGTTGGCGGCCCCGCGGTGTCGTCACACTACGTCGGCTCCGCCAACGGGGCGGTTACAAGGGAATTGCCAACTATGGTTCAGCTTTATCAACGAAACCACGTCTAACCTCCTAGATGACGACGGCTCATTACCATCGGGTTTTCGGTGTGTGGGGGTTCCCTGCAACCCCAGCACCTTGAATAAATAATATAATGTATCGTGATGCTTGTCAACACCCTTAACCGGCAATTTCACCCTGAAATTACCCGTATTTCCCGTTGTCCTCCGCGGATGGGATAAACTAGCCTGGCATCATTGATTTGGGAGCAACTTTGGGATGAGTGATTCCAACGGCAACGGAACGGGCCCGGCGCAAACCGTTCCAAGCGTGTATGGGAGCGACGGCGTTACCATCATCGGGATGATCGGGGTCGTCCGTGAGGCCGCGAACAACCATGGCGCTACCCTTAGCCTTTTCGGCGGCGGCATCAACCCTGGAGCGGAAGTTCCATCGGGCGTGGACCCCGATTACATCCTTGATTTCGCGCGGACCCACGAGCAGGCCGGTTTCGACATGGTCCTGACCGGCTACTCATCCTCCACGCCGGACGGTTTCGAGGTTGCGGGTTATGCCGCCGCCCATACCAAACGTCTCGGCTACCTCATCGCGCATCGTCCCGGTTTCATCGCACCCTCCCTTACTGCCCGCAAGGCTGCCACCTTGGACCAACTGACCAACGGCCGCATCGCGCTGCACATCATCACCGGCGGCAACGACCTTGAACAGCGGCAGGATGGCGATTGGCTGGACCATGACGCCCGGTACCGGCGCACCGATGAATACCTCGACGTGATGCGCCGTATATGGACCGAACACGAGCCATTCGACCATGAGGGTGAGTTCTACCGGTTTCAGGATGCGTACAGTCAGGCGCGGTGCCGGCAGAGCCCCCATGTGCCGCTGTTTTTCGGCGGCGCTTCCGATATCGCGTTGGACGTAGCCAGCCGCCGTGCCGACCTTTTCGCACTGTGGGGTGAACCCCGCGCGTCCATCAGCCAGCGCATTGCTGACGTCAGGAACCGGGTGACGTCGGCGGGCCGGGATCCCTCTACGATGCGTTTCAGCCTGTCTGCCCGGCCTATCCTGGCTCCAACCGAGGACCAGGCTTGGGAACGCGCCGAGCAAATCCTGGCCCGAATCAAGCAAGCCACCAGCGGCCGCATCACCCCCGGAGTGCCGACCCGGCCCCAGTCGGAAGGAGCGTGGCGACTGCTCCGTTTCGCAGCCGAAGGCAACGTCCATGACGAGCGGCTTTGGATGCCCATCGCTGCTGCCAGTGGCGCTTCCGGTAGCACTACCTGTCTCGTCGGAACTCCTCAACAGGTCGCCGACTCCCTGTTGGCATACTACGACTTGGGTTGCACCGCGTTTATAATCCGCGGATTCGACCCCCTCGCCGACGCCGCCGAATACGGAAAGGAACTCATTCCCCTCGTCCGCGAAGGGGTGGTCCAACGCAAAGCCAAAATTACGCACTAGCTTGCCAACCCCCGCAATATCGGAGGCCCAGAATGGTAGATTACGCCGCCCTGTTTTCCCGCAACCTCCCTCGCGCCGTCTCATCTCCTCCGGGGTCGGATGCCCAAACCAGGTACATATTCTCGGTCACCAACGCCGTGCCCGAGGTCATCGATTCCGATGAGTATCTGACGGCGATTCGAGCGGGCCTGGAATCCGGCGGCCCCAACTCGCTGGCGGCGTACCCACCCACCGGAGGGCATGTTGGACTGCGAGAATTTGTCGCGCAGCGACTGGCCTCCAATCGCGGATTTAACGCTTCGCCGGACGACGTTGTAATCACGGACGGGGCCGGCGGCGCCATCAATATCCTCCTCGATTCATTCATCAATCCCGGGGATCCGGTACTCGTCGAGGAATTCACCTACATGGGCAGTCTCCGCATGATGCTCGAACGCGGCGCCGAACCGGTGCACGTGGCCTGCGACGAAGACGGCATGCTGCCCGACGCTTTAGAAGAGGCTATCAACACCCTGGAAACGGCTGGGCGCCGGCCCAAATTCGTGTGGTTGATACCGGTGTATCAGAACCCCCTGGGTTTCTCCTCATCCATGCAGCGTCGTCGCGCCCTGTTGGAGGTCGCCCAAAGCCACGGCATCCCCATATTGGAGAACGAGTCCTACGCCGATTTCCAAATCGACGGCGATCCGTTGCCTACAGCATTTTCCGGGCTCAGCGACCAGGGCGATGTGTTTTACGTTTCGTCCTTCACCAAATTGCTCGGATGCGGTTTGCGCGTGGGATTCGGAGTTTTGCCCCCGGGCGTACGTGAAGCCTTGCCCCAGGTCAATGCGCAAAACCTGCCCCGCCGGGGCGTTAGCCACCTGGCCACCATGATGGTGTACGAATACATGCGCGAGCACGAGGCAGAGCACATCGAGAACGTCAGGAACGCTCTCCTGGTCCGCCGCGACGCGATGCTCAGCGCGTTGGAGGAGAATTTCCCCTCGTTCTGCGAGTGGACCACTCCCCGCGGCGGGATGCTGGTGTTTGTCCGATTACCCGAGGGCGCGGATACCTGGGCAACGCTGGCGAAAGCCACTGAGCGCGACGTCAAATACAACCCCGGCGGAGTGTTCCGCGCGGACCGGGATCGCAACAACTACCTCAGACTGACCTACAGCCATAATTCGCCCGAGGAGATACGCGAGGGGATCGCTCGACTCGCGGAGTTGTTCCGCGAGGAAGGTTATTTCGAGGGATAGACCCTAGCTATGCCCGCCAAACAGGGAGGCCAGTGGACATTATCTAGGGCCCGCACCGGGAACGTGGAACGTTTGCGGACCCCTACCAAGGTCGGAGGATTAGCGGCAGCTAGGAGCTTCTGAGCCGCGCCCGCTCACGACCCTCGATAAAATGCACCGCTTCGTCCGGGCTGATCCGCCCCACCGGACCGCTGGCGTACATCGCGCCCAGGACCGTCCCGCCGCGTCCCAACAGGAACTCGGTTGGCTGTATGTAGCCGCCCCGGTCGTCGGACCACCACGACCCCAACAGGTCAGCCTGCTCCCGCGTAATGCCGTAGGCCATGGGGAATGAAACCCCGGCCTTTTCCGCAATTTCCTGCACCACTTCCTTGGGCTCCACGCTTGCCCCAACGATGGCAACTCCCATCTCCGCCAGGGCGTCTTGTTCCTTCTGCCACGCGGCCAACTGCCGCGCGCAATATGGTCACCAAACACCGCGATAGAAAAGCACCGCGAGGTATCGCGACGACATGTCGTCTGGCAGCGCCAACGAACCTCCGTCGATCAGGTCAAACGCAAACGGCGGAAGTCGGTCGCCCTGTTGAAGTTTTTCACTCATGGGTGTGTATCCCCCGATTCGGCGCTAGTCGCCGACCGCTTCG
The DNA here is from genome assembly GCA_026710825.1 of Chloroflexota bacterium. GTDB lineage: Bacteria > Chloroflexota > Dehalococcoidia > Lucifugimonadales > UBA3495 > Bin87. The sequence goes on from JAPOQH010000020.1 coordinate 7,106, forward strand.
GCAGTCTCGGATTTGAGCTTTTCCGGCCACCACGGGTCGTCGTATTCGTTGAACAACCCCTTGATGTGGGGCATGACCTCGTTAGCAAACAGGTCGGTGTTCTTTTTGACCAGTTCCGGCGGCATGCTGCCAATCTGCAGCAGCACCATCAGATGGCCGATCCGTAGCAGTTCGCAGGCCTCCGTCAGCTTACGTCGCACAGTTTCCGGGCTGCCGGCAATTACGTGGCCCTGCTCGATGTAATCCTTCCAGTTGTTCTCTTTGGCCGTACGCTGAGCCTCTTCACCCATCTGCGGCCTCAGCGATTTGCGTATGGAGTCTATCGAGCGATAGCCTGGCGATTCGGCAAACGGCGGGTACACCCGCAGCATCTTTTCGTAGAAATACTTGACGTGTTCCTCGTAGTCCTTTTCCGCCTGCTCGTCCGTCTCCGCCACGCAAACCAGTTGCAGGAATCCCAGCCGATGCGGGTTGTCGTCGATTCCCCGCTCAGCCACGCGTTCCCAATAGCCCTTCACGATGTTGTGTCCGCGCAGATACCCGTAATAGGACAGGTAGCAGTACACATAATCACGATCCAGTACCCAGTCCCAGGTTTCCAGGCTGCCCGAACCCGGCACCCACACCGGCGGGTGTGGTTCCTGCATCGGCCGGGGCCAAATGCTGATGTACCGCAGTTTGTTGTATTTGCCGTTGAAGATAGTCGGATGGTGCTGTGTCCACGCTTGCATCACCACGTCATGCGCTTCGGTGTGCCGGTCGCGCAGAGTGATCGGTACTTGCCCGTACGAAAACGTGGTGTCCATTGAGGTGCCCACCGGGAACCCAGCCACCAAGCGCCCGCCCGAGATCACGTCGATCATCGCCATCTCTTCCGCCACGCGAACCGGCGGGTTGTACAGCGCAAGGCTGTTCCCCAGCACGATCACCGCGCCGTTGTTGGTGCTGTTCGCCAACACGGATGCGATCAGGTTTGGCGACGGCATGATGCCGTATGCGTTGTTGTGGTGTTCGTTGACGCAGATGCCGTCAAACCCCACTTCGTCCGCGTAGCGAAGTTGGTCGATGTACTGTTCGTAGTACTCGTTCCCCTTCGCCGGATCGAAGTTCTCGTTGGGCAGATCGACCCAGGCGGAATGATGCTGCTCTGCGAAATCGTCCGGCAGGTCCTGGTAGGGCATCAGGTGGAAAAAGGAGACTTTCATAATCGCGAATCCTCAACGGCAAAACTCGGTGTCCCGAATGTCCCCGGATTGTAACATGGCGGTCCGGGAGCTCCGGACCGCTTATTAGTGACTGGTGGCAATGCTCTACGAGTTCAGCCAGCCCTTCACCGCGGCGATGAAGTCCGCCGGGTTGTCCTCGAATACCATGTGGCCTGCTCGTTCGATCTCCACCAGGCTCCCCTGGGCCAAGGTGTCGATCATCTGCTGGGCGGTTTCTCTGGTCAGCAGGTCCGTCTCCGTTCCCCGTACGACCAACGTCGGGCAGGTGATCTTTTCCAGCGCCGGCCACAGGTCCACTGCCGGGGCTGCTGTCCCGTTGATGCGCTGCTCGCGAATGGCCGGGTCGAATTTCCAGCCGAGGTTGCCGTCCGGCAGCGTCTGTGTCTGGCCGGTCAACCTGCGCCGCATCACGGGTTCCGAGGCGAACCTGTTTCCGGTCTGGACGTGGGCTAAAGCTGCCTCGAAAGTGTCGAATTGCGGCGGCAGGCTCCTCAGTTCCTCGGTGATCCGGTTGCCGCCTGACGGCTCGATTTTCGGCCCGATGTCAACGATGCAGAGCGCCTCCAGCCGTTCCGGATATTTGCCCGCGAAGGCCATGCTGTTCCGGCCACCCATCGAATGGCCAAACAGGACGAATTTGTCCAGACCGATGGCATCCACAAATCCGGCTACGTCCGCTACGAAGGCTTCGGTGGAGTAGTCGCCGCCCGGAGCATGGTCGGTGTCGCCGCGACCCCGCTGGTCTACGGAATACACGTGGAAATCCCCGCAGAGGGATTCCGCAACGTCCTCCCAGACGCGGGCGTGTCCTCTCAAACCGTGCAGCAGCACCATGGGAGGTTTGTCCTCGGTGCCCCAGTCAAGGTAGTGGATGTTTATGCCGTTGGCCGTTACGTTCTTGCTGGCGGGTCGTACTTGCGTAGTCATGCTTGCGACTCCTTGTGCTTGGGGGCGTATTGCGTTGGCGGCTTGGTTCGTGCCGGGCGACCTACTTCAATTGCCAGTTGGGCCGGCGCTTTTCCGCAAATGCTCTCGGCCCTTCCTTGCTGTCGTCCGTAGTGAGGATGTAGTCGTACGCCACGTAGGTCTTTGCGCTGATTTCGGCGATCGACATATCCAGGCTGCTGTAGGCCAGATCCTTGATGGTGCGAACGGCCAGAGGCGCATTGGCCGCGATGCTTTCGGCCATGCTGATGGCTTCCGGCATCAGATCGTCGGCGGACACCACCTTGTTCAGAAAACCCATTTCCCTTACACGCGCTGCGGGCAGGAGATCCGCGGTCAAAACCAGCTCCAGCACGTTCGAGATGCCGATCATCTTCGTTAGTTCCACCGCGAATGGAGGCATCAGGCTCCACTTCGTTTCCGTGATGCCGAGTCGTGCGTTGTCCGCTGCCAGGCGAACATCGCACATCTGGGCGATGGACCAACCGCCGGCGGCGGCAGCCCCGTTGACGGCAGCGACCAGCGGCTTCGCCGGACGTTCCCACATGTGAGGCTTGTTGGGGGACATGCTGTTCTCGGCGCGCGCTTGCACTCCCTCGGCGTTGTCAGCGGCGCGCTCCTTCAGGTCCCGGCCCGCGCAAAAGTTGCGACCTGAACCCGTGACCACTGCGACCCAGGCCTCGTCATCCTCGTTGTCGAAGTGGTTGATGACCTCTTGCAGTTCCCGCCTCAATTGCCGGTTTATCGCATTGGACGCTTCCGGCCTGTTGAGCGTGATGATTGCAACATGGTTGTCAGTGCCGGTTTTCTCATAAAGGATGGTTTCAGGCATTGGGATTAGTTCTCCTTGCTCCGTTCAAGAATTCGCGACTTGGCGGTGGCCCGATTATGCGTAATGCCCCAGGAATTGACCGCCGATGACGTGCAGATGCCCGTGCGATTGACTTTGCAGTCCATCATAGCCGAAATTGGACAGGATGCGGAAACCGTTCGGACAATACATGCACCCCAACGTGGCCGCCACGTCGCCCAGCCTGCTGAGGATACCGCTGCTCCAAAGCTCCAATTGGGACATGTGCCGCCGCGGCATAACCAGTAGCATGATCGGCACCCACGTCAACCGGTTGACGATTGCAATGATGTCGTTGTCCAGGTAGCGAATCCGGGCTGGTTCGCGCCCGGCGACTATTTCGCAAAAGACGCAATACGGCGCGGTTGATTCCGGTGTGGTCTGTTGGTTGGTCATGACAGGTTGATTAGTGCCATTTCTGGATCGTCTCCCGAATAAAATCGCCGGCGATTGTACCGCATCTCGTTATCGCTCCGCCTACTGGTCTTCGTTCTGCCCCGGTAATGCCCGCAATTCGTCAATTGTTTGCGCACAATGCGTGCCCGGCCGCGTCTATAATCCAGAGACGCTGAATGTTCAAATTGGATGCGCATAGCTGGATATAAACTATGATTTTGGGGATTCAATCATCGTCCGATATTTATAAGTCTGCCTCTCTATTCCGCTTGACCGCAATGTTGTTGGCTGGTGCATGGCTGTTAACGGCGGCGGGGTGCTTCGTAGGCAATTGGTTCGGGGGTAGTGACCGCCCCACCGTGGCCTATATCTCTTCAGACGGCGAAAACTCCAGGGTCTTGCTGAATCAATCCGGCGAGGATGACCCGACCACCATCTCCCCACGCAACGCTATCGCCAAGTCAGTTCGTTGGTCTCCTGAGCAGCGTTATCTGGCCTGGGTGGCCGGCGGGGAAATTCCCTTGTTAATGCTGTATGACACTGAAACCGATCAGACGGATCTGTTGGTTTCGGGCGTGGACCAGGACCAACCACCGGTCTGGGCCCCTCTGTCCGACCGGGTGGCGTACGTATCGGACGCCGACGGCTCACCCGACATATACATGGTGGACATAGCCACGGGCGAACAGACTCGCCTCACCTTCAGCGATGAACGCGAGCGGGTTGGCGACTGGTCCCCCGACGGACAATGGCTGGTTTTCACCCGTTCCGGCCACGACGGACTGCTCCTGCGCAATCCTACAGGCGTCAACCTGATCGAGTTGACCGACGGCCCGGACAGCGACCCGGTCTGGTCTCCCAAGGGTGATCGGATTGCATTCCTCCGAGACCACGGCGAGGAGCGCGATCTCTACGTATTACGTCCTACCAAGTCTGATGATTGGGCCGACGATACTGATGAAGTGGCAGTCGCTGATAGCGAATATGACGAATCTGACCCGTCCTGGTCTGCCGACGGGCGCCTACTGGCTTTCGTTGTGGGATTCGACGATCAGTCCGAGATTTTCAACGTTCGGGTGGACGGTTCGGAACTCAAACAGCTCACCTACAACACGGCTGATGACCTGATGCCTGATTGGTCGACCACCGGCGACATGATCGTGTTCTCATCCTTTGCGTACGGAAACTCCGAAATCCTGTACATGAAAGGAGACGGGGATGGGCAAACGAGATTGACCACCAACGACCACACGGACTCGCAACCCACATGGTAGTCGACAACGCCCAGCGATTCGCGTTGTAGTAACTCCTCATGTCAACCCGGGCTCCGGATATCGACCCCGCCGACTGCGGGCCCATGCTCGCCGGTTTGACTGCTCCGTTGGCCGCAGTATCGACCCGTTCCGCCGATTCGGTGAACGCTCAAATCGCGGTGGCCATCACCTCTGCTTCGATCGTGTTGCACCGGCCCCGTCTGATAGTCCAGATTTACCGCACCAACCACTCTCACGACTTGATTGCCAACAGTGGTGTGCTGGCGGTCAATTTCTTAAGCCCCGACCAATTGCCCCTCATCTGGGAACTCGGAATGCAGTCGGGCCGCGACGTTGATAAATTTGAGCACATCCCCTATTCGACTGGCCCAACCGGCAGCCCGTTGATCCCGGGTAGTTTCGGTTACCTGGATTGCCGGGTGGTCAACGCAATGGACGGCGGGGATATGACGGCGTTCCTTGTGGAAGTGTTGACCGCTCAAACGGTGGGCCACGAGCGTATGACGTGGCGGGACGCCCGACCCCGTTTGCCGCAGAACTGGGCGGACGAGTGGGATCGCAAGATCGCGAGCGAGATGAACATTTCTCTGGATACGATGGGCGCAATAAATCCGTCTGCTCGGGTCGAACAGACTCGTTCCGGTCCCTGATGATGATAAAATGCGCCCGAATCGGATCGGTGGCGCCCACGGAAGAAAACTTCCGGAATAGTGAACCGTCCCCGAAAGTGGCAGGTGTGCTGCCACCGGGCCAGGGTCCCGCAGCAATGAACAACGTCGGTATTTTTGTGGCGCAACCCGAATGATTCGGACGCTCTTCCAGGAAGGAAAAATCATGGAAGCAGACATTGCTGAAGTAGTCGCTCGAATCCATCACACACCCGAGCAGGCGGTGCTCGCCGTGGCGGGTGCCGGAAATTACGCCCTGGCGTGGCTGCTTGGCGTTGGCGGAGCCTCCCGCACCGTCCTCGAGACCCGGGTTCCCTACGGTTATTTGGCGATGACCGATTTTCTGGGCGGCTACGCCCCGGAGCAGACGGTTTCTGCCGACACCTCGGTGAGGATGGCGCGGGCAGCCTGGACGAGGGGCATGTCTCTCCGTGAAAGCGATGTACCCGTCATAGGCCTGAGCTGCACGGCAACCATCGCGACAGACCGGACCAAGCGTGGCGATCATCGGGCGTTCATCTCCACTTGGAGCGCGCAAGATGCCACTACCGACTCGTTGGTGCTGGAAAAAGGCTTGAGGGATCGGGCCGGTGAGGAAGACGTCGTGAGCCGTTTGGTCATCGCGTCTCTGGCCCGCGCATCCGCTGTCAACGCGGAGATTGCGTTGGGATTGTCCGCCTCCGAATCTGTGGAGACCGAGACCGTATCCCACGGAGACCCCATTCAGGGTTTATTGGACAAACAGGCGGATTGGGTCGTGGTACGTCCCGATGGGACAATGGTAGCGGACGCCGAAGCCCCCGCGGCCTTGCTGCCGGGATCTTTCAACCCGCTCCACGAAGGGCACGTCAAGCTGGCGTCCGCGGCCGAGGATGCCTTTGGCAGCCCGGTGGCATACGAACTATCTGTGGTCAATGTCGACAAACCGCCGCTTGAGGCTGCGGAAATTCACCGCCGCGTGGACCAGTTCAGGGGAGTCGGCACCTTGGTCCTCACGAGAGCCGAGACTTTTTACAAAAAAGCGCAGTTATTTCCCGGCTGTTCGTTTGTAATCGGATGGGATACTGCAACCCGCCTCATCCAACCTCGTTACTACGGCAACTCTGAGCCCGCAATGCTCACGGCTTTGGCCGAAATGTGGGGATCCGGCAGCAGGTTCCTGGTCGCCGGCCGCAGCGACGATCAGGGCCAGTTTCGTACGCTGGGCGATATCGTCCTACCAGGCGGCTTCCACCCCTTGTTCGTGAATTTACCGGAAGGATCTTTCCGCTCTGACGTCTCTTCGACCGCAATCCGCGATGGCCGGTAGTTTGACACTCAAACAGCCCGTTGCTAGGATACTTCCGGCTCCGCCGATTGGCGCCTGAAACACCCTTGCCAGGCTACCCGTGACAATACCCATCCTCCAAATATTCGATCCCGCAACTTACGCCGGCAACTGGCTGGCGGTTGTCATCGCTATTGTTATCGCGCTGGCAGCTATTGGCGGGATGTTCGCGGGATCCCAACTGCTTTCAGCTCGACGTCGCTCCGCGGAGAAACTCACGACCTACGAATGCGGCATCCCTCCCACGCCCTTCGCATGGTCCAACATCAACATCCGATTCTACATCTTTGCCATCCTGTTCCTCATATTTGATGTCGAAGCGGTGTTCCTGTTCCCTTGGGCGGTGGTGTTTATGAAAGAGCAGGCGGCAGGCAACCCGATCCCGTTCTACGCGATGATCCTCTTCCTGGCGATGCTCTTCTTTGCGGTGATTTACGGATGGCGCAAGGGGGTGCTGGATTGGCAGAAGTGACGCCCCGACCTGACGAAGACCCAGTTTCTCCTCTGGCCATGCCGCCGCAGCCGACGGAAATTATCCTCGGCTCCGGAAACCGCCCCGGTCCCAGCCTGCTTAACCAGGCCACCGACGGAAAGGTGCCGGGCGTCATAACAACCACCACTGATCAGCTGTTTGCGATGGCCCGCAAATCATCCCTGTGGACCCTGAGCTTCGGGCTCGCTTGCTGTGCCATCGAAATGATCTCCACGTACATGGCCCACCACGACTTTGACCGCTTTGGCGTGGTCACCTGGCCCTCGCCCCGCCAGGCCGACGTGATGATCGTTGCCGGCACCGTGGTCAAGAAGATGGCTGAACCCATCCGCTTGCTGTACGAACAGATGCCGGAACCCAAATGGGTCATCGCCATGGGTAGTTGCGCCACCAATGGTGGCCCGTATTACCGTTCTTACTCCGTCGTGATGGGCGTCGACCACATCATTCCCGTCGACGTCTACGTCCCAGGCTGCCCCCCTCGGCCCGAAGCCCTCCTTTACGGTATCCTCAAGCTGCAGGAAAAGATCATGGCGGAGGCAGGAGACCGCGGTGCCACGCCCCAGGCGTAACGCACCGGAGGCGGACGCCGATCCGCCGCCCGACCCGATCGAACTGCTGTCGGTCGAGTGCCGCGCCACCTTGGATCGCGCCGTGGATTTGTTGGGTGGATTCAGCCCTGTGGCTGGAACATTGGGCGACTTGCCCCAGGTCACAATCCCGTCCACCGGCATTGTCGACGCGTGTGCCACATGTCGTGATCACGAAGATCTCGATTGCCGCATGCTCCTGTGTCTGGCCTGTGTGGATCACCAGGAACGTTTTGATCTGGTCTACTTTCTGCAGTCCTTGGCGCTCGAGAAGACTCTGGTAATCAGGACCGCTGTACCTTACGATAACCCGGTTGTGTCGACCGTCACTGGAATTTGGCCCGCGGCAGACTGGTACGAAAGGGAAGCCCACGACTTGTTCGGCGTCTCCTTCTCTGGGCACCCCGATCTGTCCCCGCTGTTGCTTTACCCCGAATTTGAAGGCTATCCGGGCCGAAAAGAGTACGATTTCAATGACTACCGCGAGTTCTAACGTTACCGGGCCTGCCGAGATTGTTCCTCAAGAGTCCGACGGACCGGTGCAGTTGATCGGCCGTGTCCTGCCGGACGGTGAACGATTCCTCGCAGTCGTAGATGGCTTGGCCCTCGAAGGCAAGGGTGCAACGCCCGACGCGGCCCAGCAGTCCTTGGTGCAGGCCATGCGCGGCTGGCTGGAGCGCCTGGACACCTCCGGCAAACTGGGCGCTGCCCTGGGTCTCGACGGATTAGACGAGGAAGCGGAAATAGTCCTCGAATTCATTGATGAGCAGGCCGAAGCTAAAGACCCACTTGATTAGGCGATGGATCGTATTGTGTACCAGATCGAGGAATCCCGTGCCGGGGCAGGATGGTCGGCCCATTGTCCCGAACTGGAGGTCACCGTGTTCGGCGACACCCGGGACGACGCCCGCATTGCTCTCCGGAAGCAGGTGGCCGACTACCTCGAGGATTGTGAAGAACTGGGTATCTTGGAGGATACGCTGATCGAGGCGGGTTTTTACGACAACGGCGAAGTCTGGATGAGCAGCTTCATTGAACCGCCCGAACCCAGCATCCGCTTCATCGGTTCCCCCTTCCCGCCGTCTGAATAATGCGCCAATTGCTTCAGTAGACGAGAGTTATTTCCAATCAACATGGCTGAACCTGCAGTACCAACCGCGATTCCAGAACGCGCTGATTCCCAGCCGGTGGAAATGCTGCTCAACATGGGCCCGCAGCATCCATCCACCCATGGTGTGTTCCGAATGGTCCTTTGGGTGGACGGCGAAAAAATCGTGGACGTCGAACCACACATCGGCTACCTGCATCGAGGCTCCGAAAAACTCTGCGAGGGTGAGCAGTACCACCAGATCGTCACCCTCTTCGACCGCATGGACTACATCGGCAATTTCAATAACGAACTTGCCTACTGCATGGCGGTCGAAAAACTTATGGGATTGCAGGTCCCCGAACGCGCCGAGTATATCCGGGTGATCCTGTGTGAACTGAACCGCATCGCCAGCCACCTGCTCTACGTCGGTACCATGGGTCTCGATGCTGGCGCCATGACTCCGGTCATGTTCTCGTTCCGTGGGAGAGAGCGTGTCCAGGCGCTGTTCGAGGCGGTGTCCGGCGCCAGGTTGATGCACAACTATTTCCGCATCGGCGGCCTCAAGGAGGACGTGCCCGACAATTTCCGCCAACTGGTCGACGAGTTGATGCCGTTGCTTAAGGAAGATGTTGAACAGAGCGATCGTATTCTAACGTTCAACGAAATTTTTCTGTCCCGCCTCAAGGACGTCAGCCCGATCACTGCCGACGAAGCCATCGGATTGGGTTTGACCGGCCCAATGCTTCGTGCGTGTGGTTACGAGTACGACGTTCGCAGGGCTCAACCGTATTCCGTCTACGACCGGTTCGATTTCGAAATACCCGTGGGATTGGACGGTGATTGCTGGGATCGGCATTGGGTCAGGGTGCAGGAGATGTACCAGTCGTTGCGGATAGTCGAACAGGCAATGGAGCAGTTGCCCGAAGGTCCAGTCGCCTCTTCTCTGGGTCGCCGGCTCGTTCGCCCGCCCGAGGGCGAATCATACGTCCGCGCGGAAAACCCGCGTGGCGAAATCGGGGTCTACGTGGTCAGCGACGGTACGGATCGCCCCTATCGTCTCAAGGTGCGTCCGCCGTCATTTTGCAACCTGTCTGCCCTGCGGCGATTGCTCGAGGATACCTGGTTGGCTGACAGCGTCGTCGTCCTGGGCTCGCTGGATATCGTGCTTGGCGAGGTGGACCGGTGAGTTTCCTGATCAACCTCGCCTGGAGTGCACTGGGTTTGGCGATCATGTTCGCCGTACTGTCGCTCGTTGTCCTGTCCCTGGTCTGGCTGGAAAGGAAGGCTTTGGGCCGGCTCCAGCTTCGTTTCGGCCCGACCCGCACCGGCAAGTTCGGTCTGCTGCAGCCCGTGGCAGACGCTGTCAAGCTCATCCTCAAAGAGGACATCGTCCCCAACGACTCTGAGAAAGCGATATTTTGGGTCGCTCCGGTCATCGTCGTGGTGTCGGCGTTCGTGATATGGGTGACCATCCCGGGCGGCGAAAACGTCGTGATCAAGCACCTCCCGCTGGGCCTTTTCTACATCGTAGCTTTCGCCGTCGTGGGAATTCTTGGCTTGGTTCTGGCCGGATGGGGTTCTGCGAACAAATACGGAATCATGGGCGGTCTTCGATCCGCAGCGCAGTTGATCTCCTACGAGATCCCCGTGGTTCTCGTTGCTGCCGCCGTCGCCATTCTGGCGCAATCCTTGGACCTGCGCGAAATAGTGGCCGCGCAATCCTCCTATCCGTACATGGTCGTTCTGCCCCTGGGGTTGGTGATCTTTTTCATAGCCGGCCTGGCTGAGGTTGGACGCACTCCTTTCGACATCTACCACGCCGAGAGCGAGGTGGTAGGCGGTCCGTTCGTGGAATACAGCGGCGCCCATTGGTCCGTCTTTTTCCTGGCGGAATACATCAATACCTTCGCGATCGCTGCGTTGACCGCGCTGCTGTTCCTCGGCGGGTGGGGTGGCCCAGGACTACCCGACGTGGTGTGGTTCCTGTTCAAGACATATGCCGTGATACTGGTGGTATTCTGGGTGCGCGGCACGTTCCCGCGACTCCGCATTGATCAGTTGATGGCATTCGCCTGGAAAGTGATGGTACCCCTGTCTTTCTACACCGTCATAATCGCGGCCGTATACCGGTTCTACGCTCTGCCTTGGTGGACTCTTACCATCCTGTCCCTCGTCGGACTTGGCGTCGCAGGCTGGATCATCTACCGCCGAATGTCCGCTCCGGCACGCCGCGTGGCTGATATCCAGCGACGTCTGGCGGCCCGCCGGGAAACGATCGCTTCATCGTCAAGCACGTGACGCTCGTTGCTGGTATGATGTTGATTAGGTGCAGTAACGCCCGCCGATTATGACCGTCCCAACACCGAGCAACTCGGTCCACGTATTTCGGGCAACTCCGGGACTGCCTTCCGCCAAAGGGCGCTTGTCGGCGGCGCTGGATCACATGCCCCAAGCCACCAAGAGGAATATCTGACCATGCTGGAAAGCTTGAAAGGAATGATGCTCACCCTGGCATCTACCGTGACCGGCTTGCGTCGACCCGTAACCCAGCAATATCCGACACAGGCCACCCCTGTGAAACCTCGGTTTATGGGCTTCCCTGCACTGACTTGGGACGGCGGGGTCAGTGAACCTTATTGCACCGGGTGCATGGTCTGTATCCGCAATTGTCCCACCCAGTGCATGTCCGCCAGCATGATGGATAATCCTAAGCATGCTGATGGCGACAGCAGCCGGCGCAAGATCGTAGACTATTTTGAAATCAATTTGAACCGATGTATATTGTGCGGAATTTGCGTCGAGTACTGTAATTTTGACGCGATCGTCATGAGCCATGAACACGAGATGAGTACCTATGCGCGCAACGGCGACCGCGTCAATTTGCCCGCCCTGCTCGATATCGGGAAGAAATATCAAGTGAAAACGGATTGGGTCCCGCCGACTGTGCTCGCCAAACAAAAGGCCGACGCCGCCAAGGCCGCTGCGGATGACACCGCAGACGCCTCCGAATGATGGCTCACCCTGGCCACAACGAGGATTGAAGTGCCGAGAGAAGACGAACGTTTCCGCAACATGTCGCCCAGGCATCCCGAGTACTGCACTTGCGTCGAGTGTGTCGAGCAGCGCATGAAAGGTGGAAAGGAAAACCCAGTCGCGCGTGTGGGCGGCTTGGTGGGAAAGATCGCCGGCAAAGCGGCGAAAGCAGGTAAGGTCGGCAAGGGAAAACGTCGTGGGAAGTCGGGCGGTTCCGGCAAGGCGCGTGGCCGCACCCAAGCGGTCGGCGAAACCGTGCGCAAGCACAAGGCCAACTGCGAATGCGCCACTTGTACCCTATTGAAATCCATCTGATCGCCGGGCGACACTGTAACCTCGGTTGTTAGACCATTCATCAATGCTCTTACCGCGATCGTACCGACACAATTCGAGCCGCCATCCGGGCGGCTCATACTTTGGCTCCATGACCATCTCGCCCGTCAACCATCGGGTCAGGCTGGGTGGTTAGCTTTGCAGTTGGCGCTCTTCGTCATAGTGACCATTCTGACCCTTGGCGGCGCTTTGGGTGTGGTAGCTACTCGCAACGTAGTCCACGCTGCCCTGTTTTTGCTGTTGTCATTGTTGGGTGCCGCGGGAGTTTATTTGCTCCTGTTCGCCGAGTTTCTTGCTCTGGTCCAGGTGCTCATTTATGGAGGCGCCGTCATCATCGTCGTGCTCTTCGCGGTGATGCTGACGCGTTCGTCCGAGTATCCGCGCATCACCGACAATCGGCAATGGCCGCTCGCTCTGATTACGGCAGCTGCATTATCTGTGATTTTGGGTGCGGCTTTCTGGTTGGCGCCCGACCTCGCGACCGAACCTCAGGCTCCCGCGTTCACCGGATTGGCGGCGAGCCTGTTCACCAAGTGGGCGTTGCCATTCGAGATTGCATCTTTGGTCCTTTTGGTTGCGCTCATTGGGGCCATCATTATTGCTCGTGTGCAGAGTTCAACCACCGCGGACAACTCGCCTGTCGAGCCTGAAGGTTAGTCTTCGGATGGTGCCCCTGCTTTATTTTCAGCTCCTGGGCGCGGCCCTTTTTGGGATTGGCCTCTACGGCGTCCTGGCCCGGCGCAGTGCGGTGCTCATCGTACTGTCGATTGAGTTGATGCTGAACGCCGTCAATATCAACCTGATTTCCGCGGCTTCTTATCTCAACGGTACCGGGCGGTTCGAGGCGTTTGATGGTCAAATAATCGCGATTTTCGTAATCACAGTTGCGGCCGCGGAGGTTGGATTGGCCTTTGCCATCATCCTGCGCATGTACCGCAACCGTGGCACCGTCAACGTCGACGAAATCAACCTGCTGAAGTGGTGATATGGCGCTGGCGTTCCTCATACCCATCCTGTCGTTCGTTGCTTGCCCGCTGATTATTCTTTTCCAGCGCTGGATCCCCGGTCGTGGTGCTCCGGTGGCGATCTTGGCGATCCTCGGAGGTTTCGTCCTCTGGGCGCTGATGACCATCGGATTTTTGGGCGCATCGCCGGCCGACCCTGCTTGCGCCGTAAGCGACATTACCGGCGCGTTGACTTGCCACTTCAGTACCACTTGGTTCCAGGCTGGTATCCCGGGCGTCGCCGCTTCCGTTGACGATGCCATCCACTTGGATTGGGGCATCCTGATCGATCCGCTCACCATCGTGCTGCTGGGTTTGATCACTTTTGTCGCCCTGGGTGTGCAGATTTACTCTTTGGAGTACATGAAGGGCGACCCGCGGTTCGGTTGGTACTACGCTTGGCAGGCCCTGTTCGTCGCCGCCATGCTGACGTTGGCCCTCGCCGATAACTTCCTACTGCTGTATATCGCCTGGGAACTCGTCGGATTGTGTTCCTACCTGCTCATCGGCTTCTGGTTTGAAAATCCCGGACCCCGCGAGGCCGCCAAAAAGGCATTCGTGGTCACCCGGATCGGCGACGTCGGTCTGCTTGTCGGAATCTTGCTGATATGGCTTAACGTCGGTAGTTTCAGCATGACCGACGCCTTCGCGGCCGTTGAGTCGGGGGCAATGGGAAGCGGCACCACCACCGCGGTTGCTATCCTTCTGCTCCTTGGGGCAATGGGTAAGTCGGCGCAGTTCCCGTTCCATGTGTGGCTGCCGGATGCCATGGAGGGTCCGACTCCGGTTAGCGCCCTGATTCACGCCGCCACCATGGTCATCGCCGGGGTATATTTGGTTGCGCGCGCATTTCCGATTTTCTCGGCATCCCCCGAAGCTCTGATGGTGATTGCCAGCGTGGGGATGGTCACAGCCTTGGGGGCCGCCACCATAGCACTCGTTTCCACCGATCTGAAGCGCATCCTGGCGTACTCAACTGTGTCGCATCTCGGTCTGATGATGCTGTCGTTGGGCGCTCTCGGGTGGACGGCGGCCGTGTTCCACCTGATGGCTCACGGATTTGCGAAAGCGTTGCTGTTCCTGGGAGCCGGCAGCGTCATGCATGGTGTTGGCGCCCACGGCGACGTGGATATCCGTCGTGTCGGCGGTCTCCGGAAAGCCATGCCATTGACCGCCGTGGTGTTTTCCATCGGCGCGTTGTCCCTTGGCGGTATCCCGATCCTGTCGGGGTTCTGGAGCAAGGACGAAATCCTGCTGGCGGTTTCCCATGAACTTCCCGTCATTTTCATTGTTCTTGCGTTCGCGACGGCTTTCCTCAGCGCCCTGTACATGGCCCGTGCGATGTTCATCGTGTTCTTCGGACCGGAAGGAGAGGACACGCATCACGCTCACGAATCGCCGCTGCTCATGACCGGCGTGTTGTCGGTGCTGGCGGTGTTGGCCGTCGGGTTCGGTTGGATTGCCTTCAACTGGCCGGGATCATTCGGAGGTTTTGGCAGCTTCGTCTACTACGACCATGCCGAGGGGTTCCACTTCAATGTCCTCTTGGGCGCGCTGTCCATCGTTCTGGCAGTTGGAGCATTTGCGTTGGCTTGGTTGGTGTATGTGCGACGCGCCTGGTCTCACAAGTCCCTGAGGGCTCGGCTCGCGCCCGTTTTGCGTGTCGTAGAACGCCGATACTATGTTGACGAAACCTACCAGTGGTTCATCGATCGCATCATCCTGACCGTGTCCGCTGCGTTGGCTTTCTTCGATCGTGCCGTGGTCAACGATGTCGGAATCAACGGACCCGGCGACGTCGTGCGAAAAGCAGGTGTCGCCCTGCGTCTGCACGTCACCGGCCATGTCTACTCGTACGCCCTGGTCGTCGCTTTGGGTGTTATTGCCCTGGCGGTCTTCTGGTGGTTGCGGTCTGTGTAGCAGGTTCCGTCACAATTCATCATGGCCAACTTCGATCAGGTATCCCTGCTTCTGCTCGTGCTCGTGCCTTTGGCCGGAGCCGTCCTGGCTATGTTCTTGCCCAAAGACAGGCCACGGGACGCGTGGCAGTTCGCTATTTTCGTCGCTGCCATCTCATTCGTGCTCTCGGTCATCGTATTCGTCCGGTACGACTACATGGCGGGTGGCGTTCAATTCCAACGTGAATATGCCTGGATCGGCCACCCGCTCAACATAACGCTGGACCTCGGACTCAACGGAATCGGCGCTCCCCTGGTCCTGCTCAATGGCATAGTCCTGCTCGGTGCCGTCCTGATCAGCCAGACCATCACGCGCCGCACTCGGGATTTCTTCGTACTGCTGTTGGCTTTGGGTTCGGGTGTCTTTGGCGTATTTATCGTCCGCGACCTGTTTTTCCTGTTCTTCTTCTACGAGTTGGCCGTGCTGCCCATGTACCTGCTCATCGGCGTCTGGGGCAGCAGCACCGATTTTGGCGCCTTCCTGCGCACCAAGGAATATGGGGCGATGAAACTCATGCTGGTCCTGGTGGCCGGCAGCGTACTCATCTGGATCGGAATCCTCGCGCTGTACGTGGCATCCTCCCAGGCTGGCAGCCCCACATTCAATATCGACACTCTGGCCCAACTCAGGACAGAAGGGGCATTCTCCCGGACCTTGGAGCTTTGGGTATTCCCCCTGTTCGCTGTTGGTTTCGGCATTCTGGCCGGACTGTGGCCTTTCCACACCTGGTCGCCGGATGGGCACGTGGCGGCGCCCACGGGTGTCAGCATGCTCCACGCCGGTGTGTTGATGAAGCTGGGCGCGTTTGGAATCATTCAGGTGGGAATGATCCTGACCCCAACGGGTGCTGAAGTATGGATGCCCGTCCTGATCGGATTGGGAACGGTCAACGTCATTTACGGCGCTATTTCCGCCCTGTCTCAAAACGACCTGAAATATGTCATCGGGTATTCCAGCGTCAGCCACATGGGCTACGTCCTGATGGGCATCGCTACTTTGCATCCGGTGGGATTGGCCGGAGCCGTGCTCCAGATGTTCTCCCACGGCATCATGACAGCCCTCATGTTCGCCATGGTTGGCGCGATTTACGAGCGCGCGCACATCCGCGACTCTATGATCCTCAATGGCCTGATCAAACGCATGGGCGTAACGACGTTCTTCTTTGCCATCGCCGGCCTCGCGTCGTTGGGCCTGCCAGGACTCAGCGGATTCATCGCCGAGTTCATGGTTTTCACTGGGGCTTTTCGGACCTACCTGCCGTTAGCGGTGCTGGGCGTCATCGGAGCGGCGATAACCGCCGTTTACATCCTGCGACTTCTGGCCCGTTCATTCTTCGGTGAGGCGGATCCTCAGTGGGATCATCTCACGGACGCCAGCCCGGTCGAAAAAGGAGTCGGCGCAGTATTCGTACTTATCCTGGTCGCTGTCGGCATCTGGCCGGCGCCGCTCCTCAACGTCATCAACACCGGCGTCGAAAGCGCGCTGTCCGTGTTCTGAGCTGAAATTGCCATGTCCACTGGGCTGACAACCAACCTATACCTGTTGACGCCGGAATTCGCGCTCACGGCTTTGGCTTTTCTGGTGTTCACGGTCGATCTGTTCCTGCCGGAGCGCAACAAAGAGTGGCTCGCCGGACTCTCCGTCGTCAGTTTGATCTCGGTGATGGTGATTGCGCTCTTGATGCGTCCCGCTGGCAGCATTGAGCTTTATGGCGGCTTGATCGTGGTCGACGACTTCGGCCTTTTCTTCAAGATATTCTTCCTCGCCATCGGTGTCGGCATTATCGCCCTGTCCTGGGAGTACGCTCGGGATCGGCTCGACCATCGGGGTGAGTTTTACGGCCTGCTCCTGTTTTCCGTGCTGGGCATGAACCTGCTGGCAATGTCGCGAGAATTGCTGACCGCTTATATCTCTCTGGAACTCCTGTCGTTCAGCCTATATGTGATGGTCGCCTACGGCTTGCGTGAGGCGCGATCCAACGAGGCCGGCATCAAGTACATCATCATCGGCGCGCTGTCGTCCGCCATCATGCTGTACGGACTGAGTAATATCTATGCGGCTTTGGGAACGACCACCTTTGCCGGCATCGCCGACGAACTAGTGGCTCAAAACGCGGTGAGTCCGGTGCTTTGGGTAGGAGTAGCCTTGTTGGTGGTCGGCTTGGGTTTCAAGCTATCGGCTGTTCCGTTCCACATGTGGGCGCCCGACGCCTACGAAGGCGCACCGCTCCCTGTGACCGCTTATCTTGCCATCGGTTCCAAGGCGGCCGCGTTCGCCCTCACATTGAGATTGTTCGCCGAAGCCATCGTTCCGGCTTTCGATCTGTGGAGCGAGTGGCAATTGGTGATTGCGGTCCTTGCCGCCATCACGATGCTGCTCGGTAACTTGGTGGCGCTGGCCCAGCGCAACATCAAGCGACTGATGGCATACAGCAGCATCGGACACGTTGGTTACGCCCTCGCTGGCGTTGCCGTCCTTGGCAGCGATTTTGCCCTTGCCGCGAAAGCCGTGATCTTCTACCTGGTGGTATATGCCGTAACCAATCTGGTCGTGTTCGCCGGAATAACCGCATACTACAATCGTACCGGCGAGGACGATATCGTCGACCTTGCGGGACTTGCTGATCGGCAGCCCTACATAGCGGCCGCCATCGCCATCGGCTTGTTCTCGCTGGCTGGATTGCCCATCTTTGCCGGATTCACTGCCAAGTTCTACCTGTTCGCCGCCGTGGCCGATGGCGGATTCCTCTGGTTGGCTGGCGTCGCGATTTTCACCAGCCTGGTGTCCCTCTACTACTACCTTCAGGTTATTCGCCAGATGTACATTGAGCCGGCCCGGCTCGCAGGAGATGTCGGCGACCATGAACCGGATGCTGAAGTAGCTTCCGAGCCTGCCAACGCGCATGATCACCATGGAGAGCCGGAAGCGCCGGTCGTTCCACTGCAACGCCCCTCATGGCTGCTCTCCGGCACAATGGGGTTGGGCCTGATAGTCGTCACTTGGCTGGGCGTCTATCCTGCGCCCTTGCTGGCGCTAATTGAGTCTGCCGGCGCGGCATTGCTGCCGTAGAGCCTGCTACTGTCCTCGGCCGGGCCAGCAAGGCAAAGTTTGATTTACCAATTGCGGGATGAACAGGGAGTCAATTTTTCATGATCATAGCTGTTATCGGCAACTTCGATCCTCCGCCTCACGTGTATGATTTGGCTGAAGCCGTGGGCCAGGAACTCGGTAAGCGAGGCATCACGGTGGTTTGCGGCGGACTAACTGGCGTGATGGAAGCGGTATGCAAGGGTGTGAAGTCCGAAGGCGGTTCCACCATCGGAATCTTGCCCAGCGGCTCACCTCACACCGCCAACCAGTATGTGGACATTCCCGTCGCCACCAATATGGGTTACGCCCGGAATGTGGCCGTGGTAAGCACCGGTAGTGCTGCCATCGCCGTGGGCGGAGCATTCGGGACCCTTTCCGAGATCGCCTACGCTCTCAGTTACGGGATTCCGGTGGTGTCGCTCAACAGTTGGCCCCTCACGCTTCGGGGGGACGGGCAACCGGTGGGGGAGAATTACATAATCGCGAATGATCCCGTGGACGCCGTGAATAAAGCGATCGCGGCCGCCGATGCTCGCACCGAGCCCACCGGGACTGTCGCCTTCTCGGAACCGATCAGCGGAGAAAGATGATGCCTCAACCCACCATCGCATCAATCGTCGCGCGTGAGGCGTTGGACTCGCGCGGCAACCCGACCGTGGAAGCCGAGATCACGCTTAGCGACGGCAGCGTGGGTCTTGCCCTCGTGCCTTCCGGCGCCAGCACCGGCAGTTATGAAGCCCTGGAACTTCGAGACGGCGACGCGGCCAGATTTGGTGGAGCGGGTACCCTTGCCGCCGTCTCCAACGTGAACTCCCGCATAGCCCCTGCACTCGTCGGCGTGTCGCCGTTTGCCCAGCGTGATGTTGATAGGCGATTGAACGAACTCGATGGCACCGCCGACAAAAGCCGTCTCGGCGCAAATGCCATACTGGCCGTCTCCATGGCCACCGCTAGAGCGTCTGCTGCATCGGCATACCAAGGCTCCCTCTGGCGAAGTCTTTCGGCCGGCAACGATGTGAGCTTGCCGGTCCCATTGCTCAATATACTGAATGGTGGCCGCCATGCCTCCAACTCCGCAGATGTGCAGGAATTCATGGTCGCGCCGTGCGGGTTCGACCGGTTCTCCGATGCCCTGCGCGCCGGTGTCGAGATCTACCAATCGTTGAAATCCATCCTGCGTCAGGACGGCCACAATCTGAACGTTGGCGACGAAGGCGGATTCGCGCCTACTCTGCCGTCAAACCGCGACGCGATCGAGGTGGTCCTGCAAGCCATTGAAAAGGCAGGCTACGCCCCGGGACGCCAGGTGCACATCGCTCTTGACGTTGCCGCGTCTGAGTTGTGGAACGCTGACACATCGCGGTATGACCTTGAACGGGAAGGCGTTTCGCTGACTTCGAGCGATTTGATCGATCTTTACGCCCAGTGGTGCCAGGAATATCCCATCGTCAGCATCGAAGACGGTTTGTTCGAAGACGACTGGCAGGGTTGGGCCACCATGACCGGCAGCCTCGGGGATTCCGTGCAGTTGGTGGGCGACGACCTGCTGGTGACGAATATGGGCCGCCTGCAACGCGGCATCTCTGAATCCGCTGGGAACTCCATCCTGCTCAAACCCAACCAGATTGGGACACTGTCCGAAACCGCGTCCGCTCTGGAAATGGCGCGCAATGCGGGTTGGACCGCGGTAATGAGCCACCGGTCCGGTGAAACCGAGGATACTACCATTGCCGACCTTGCCGTCGCCTGGAACGTTGGGCAGATCAAAACCGGCGCGCCTGCCCGGTCAGAGCGGGTCGCCAAATATAACCGCCTGCTTCGCATCGAGGCCGAGTTGGGATCTGGGGCGCGTTACGCCGGCGCGGATGTATATGCTGGGTTCGGTCGTTAGGGCCAAGGTGGGCCCAAACGCGTCATTTCGGTGGTATAATCGGCGCGCGTGAAACTCGGCTTTATTGGCCTTTCCAACATGACGAATTGCGGTGCTTGGGCGGCGTTTTTTGTGCGCCGCGTAGGACATACACTCGCTGGAGGATAACCCAGATGGCGACGCGCATCGGTATCAACGGCTTCGGTCGCATTGGTCGGTTGGTGGCACGCGCGGCACTCTCCCATACCTACCAGGATCGCCTTGATCTGGTGGCAGTCAATGGTACCGGCGACACTGACACCGCGGCTCACCTGTTCAAATACGATAGCACCTATGGCCCTTATGCCGGATCGGTGGGAACCGACAACGGAAATCTGGTCATCGATGGCAGGACAATCCGTATGTTCCAGCAAACGGATCCGGCCAACATTCCCTGGTCCGAAATGGGAGTGGACATCGTCGTCGAATGCACTGGGAGCTTTACCGACGCTGCCAAGGCCGCTGCGCACATCGACAGCGGAGGAGCCAAAAGGGTGATCATATCGGCTCCGGCCCGCGGCGCCGACGCCACCATCGTGCTGGGCGTCAATGATGAGATATACCACGACGATCATCGCATCATCTCCAACGCCTCCTGCACTACCAACTGCTTCGCGCCCATGGTCAAAGTCCTGCACGATGCGTTCGGCATCGAGCGCGGACTGATGTCCACCATCCACGCCTACACCAACGACCAGAGTATTCTGGACCGGAACCACCGCGACCTCCGGCGCGCTCGTGCCGCCGCGCAGAACATCGTCCCTACCAGCACCGGCGCCGCTCGTTCCGTCGGCGTGGTCCTCCCTGAACTGGAGGGCAAGTTGCACGGAATTGCCTACCGTATCCCCACATCGGTTGGTTCCGTTACCGATTTCGTAGCCGATCTGAAGCGGAACGTGTCCAAAGACGACGTCAATGCGGCGTTTAAGTCCGCGGCCAACGGTCCCTTGAAAGGCATCTTGGAATACACCGAAGATCCAATCGTCAGCTCAGACATACGGGGCAACACCCACAGTTGTATCTTCGATGCGCTCAGCACCATGGTGCTGGACGATAATATGGTCAAGATTATGGGCTGGTACGACAATGAGTGGGGCTACTCTTGTCGCACGGCGGATCTCTGCTGCATGGTCGGCGGCTAGCATGCCCCGGCCAAAGTGCGGGTATTGAACGATTTCCCAAGGATGATCCTTGGCCCCCTACGACGTTGGTGGGGGGCCAATTTTTTGCTGCTGGCGCTCCTCGCCGCTGCACTTGCCTTCCGCCTCTACGGCATCGATTGGGATCAGGGGCACGGGTTCCATCCAGACGAGCGGTCTTTCTATATGCGGGCCGGCGACATGCTCTGCCTGCTCACTGCGGGACCGGATCAAGACGGCCCGCATTGCTCCGCCGCGCATCTGCGTTCGCTTCTGGCCACTGAACAATTCAACGGGATCAAACCCGGGCTTCCCGATTTTCGGACAGCCCTGTCTGCCGACCAAAGCCCCTTGAATCCCCGATGGTTCCCCTTGGGCAGCGTGTTGATCTACGCCCTCGTCCTCTTACGTTCCTTGTTGGAGCCTATCGCCGATTGGGGCGTCATGGAATTGAGATTCGTTGGGCGCACGCTCGCGGCCCTCGCCGACGTCGGTTCGGTGGCGCTTTTGTACGTAATCGGCCGGCGCATGTTCGGTCAATGGACCGGCCTGCTCGCCGCCGCGTTCGCCACGTTCGCCGTTATACACATCCAGCACGCTCATTTCTACCGTCCGGAGCCATTCACTGTGCTCGCATCGCTGGCGGCGTTGTGGGCCATGCAGCGTTTCATTGATTCCAAAGGTTATCGTGATGCGGCGCTGCTGGGCGCCTTGGTCGGTTTGGCCATGGCGCCCAAGGTGTCCGTCGCCCCAATCGCGGCCCCTCTCATCCTCACGTTTATTTGGGTGGCCAAAGACCGCTGCCGGCGCAATTGGTCAGAGCTACGCCCGTGTGACATCGCCCGAGTTGCCCCGATGGCCGGGTTGGCGTGTGCCGCTGCCCTCGCCACGTTCTTCATCACTACGCCATACGCTTTCCTGGACTTCTCTAATTTCATCGGCGATATCCGGGAGCAGGCAGGCATGGCTGGTGAGGCCGGTCGTTTCCCGTTCACCTGGCAATACGCAGATACACCGGCGTTCATTTACCAAATCCAACAAACCGTGGTCTGGGGCCTCGGATTGCCCCTGGGTGTCATCACATGGTTGGCGGTGCCGGTCACTGCGTGGTTCGCGTGGCGAGGAGGATTGGCTCAACGGTCTGACCTGTTACTGCTGGCATGGGTGGTCCCCGCGTTCGTCTTCCTGGAGCTTTTCGAGGTCAAGTTCCTGCGCTATGTGTTCCCTTTGATGCCGTTCTGCATCCTCATGGCGGCCAGGATGCTGGTCGCGTTTGTGGGCTGGGCTCATGCTCGGCGGTTTGTTGCCGCCGGTTCAGACGCGCCGGTTCCCGACGACGCTCCATTTTCCGAGGAATGGCACGCCACCCCTCCCACCGTCGGCGATGACATGATATTTGACGAGCCATTGTTCGGCGATGAGCCCCTGCCCGATGCGCCGTTTTCGGAAGAATGGCATGCGACCCCGCCGACCGCTGGCGCATACATCTCCTCCTTGCCGCCGGTCCGTCCTGGCGCTGCCCGGGGTGATTTCCGTCCGGTCGTGCGTCCGGGTATCTCTGGACGGGTCGACCGATGGGCTTTTCCTGGCAGCATTGCCGTGATCGCCGTCACATTGGCGCTCACTGTTCTGTATGCCATTGCTTTCATCGGCATATACAGCCGGCCCCACACTGCTGTCGCGGCGTCCGATTGGATTAATGCCAACGTCGAACCTCGATCGTCCATCGTGAACGGCGGCTCTTATTGGGACGAGCAGTTACCTGAACTGCGGGACTTCGACGTATGGACGTTCCCGGCGTATCACCCCGACCGCGATCCCCACAAGATCCTTGATTTGGTTGACCGCTTGGCCGATTCCGACTACGTGATCTTCTATTCGAATCGCGCGTACGGTTCCGTCGCTCGATTGCCGGCTGAATTCCCCAAAAGTTCCGTGGTTTATCACCTCCTGTTTTCAGGTGACCTCGGTTATCGACTGGAGCGCGCGTTCACATCGTACCCCTCGTTGGCAGGTGTCCACTTGCGGGACGATCCCTACGGGCGCGCTGGACTCCCGCCGCCTGCACTGGTGCCCAACGGCGAGGATTCTCAACCCGACGGCCTGCGGCTCAACCTTGGCTACGCCGACGAAAACGTCGTCGGCTATGATCATCCCCAGGTGCTGGTATTCAAAAATACAGAGCTATTGGACGCTCGGCTTATCCAGCAGCGCATAAACTCCGCTCTTATGTCCGCGGATTCCTCGAGTGCCCCGTTGATGTTGTCGCCATCGGCCCGGGAGGCGCAGCAATCCGGAGGCACGTGGTCTGACCTTTTCCACCGGGACGGTTGGGCTGCCAACGCGCCCTGGCTGGCTTGGCTCTTGGTCATTGAGGTCATCTGTCTAATCGCGTTCCCGTTCACGTGGTGGCTCATGCGCCCGCTGCCGGACCGGGGTTTGTTGTTCGCCCGCGTGCTCGGCTTGTTGTTGGTCGCCTGGATCACATGGTGCCTGGTGAGTTCCGGGCTGTTTCAGTTTTCACTCACCGCAATCATCCTGGCGATGGCGGTGGTTGCCGCTCCATCGGCGGTCATAGTGTGGCGCATGTGGAGGGAGATATTCTCGTGGGTTCGCGAGAAATGGCGCCTGGTGATCGCCGCCGAAGCTTTGTTTCTGCTTGCCTACCTCGCATTCCTTCTCATTCGTGCCGCCAACCCGGATCTTTGGCACGCCTGGCGCGGCGGCGAAAAGCCGATGGAACTCGCCTACTTCACTGCAGTCGCTAGGTCCTCTGTGTTGCCCCCATTCGATCCCTGGTTCAGCGGCGGCCACTTGAACTATTACTACTGGGGTTATTTCATCCTGTCTGTCCCGATGCGGCTTACCGGGATCCCGCCCGCGACTGCGTTCAACGTTGCTGTGCCCCTGATATTCGCCCTGACCGCCACCGGCGTCGGATCGCTGGTATACAACATGGTGGCGATCGCCCAGAGGGCTGCACCCGCCTCGAGACCGCGTTCCCGTTGGCTGCCGGCGCAGCATTCACTAGACGCTGACGCCGAGCGTGACCGTATCCGGGGTTGGTGGTTTGCGGTTCCCACCGCCTGGCGCATCCCGCGCATCGGAGCGGCTATTGCCGGAATTACCGCCGCATTGATGGCGGTGGTGTGCGCGAATCTCGATGGATTGGTTCAAATCTCCGAGATAGCCGGACGCAAAGTCGCGGGGATGGCGGCCCCGTTGTCTGGTTTCGACTTCTGGCGCAGCAGTCGGGCTATCCCCGAAACGCCGGAATTCGATCCATCGCCCTTGACGCCCTGGCTGCAACCTGACAACCACTTTGAAACCGCGTTCCATATTACCGAGTTCCCATTTTTCACATTTCTTTTCGCCGACCTCCATGCCCACATGATGACTATGCCATTTGCGGTCCTGTCCTTGGCGCTGGGCTTCACCTTGTTGGTGGGTTTCTCGAAGGTTGGCCCCCGCAATGTTTGGCCCTGGATCACGATAGTCACACTGGCCGTAGCCGTGGGTAGTCTTTGGGCCATCAACTCGTGGGAATATCCCGCTTACGCCTTGATCATGCTCGGCTGTGCCGGTGCCGCCGCCTGGGTCATGACCGCAACCGCCAAGGTACGCATCTTGGTCGCCGTAGCCATGAGCACCCTGGCCCTTGGCGTCAGTTACTTGGCATTCTTGCCGTTCCACGCCGCCACCGAAACATTCGGCACAGGCATCGAATTCACCCGGTGGCGCACTCCGTTATCAAGTTATCTGCTGATCCACGCGTTGCCGCTCGCTGCCGCCGCCGCACTGCTGTTCGCCACGTTACCCCGTGCCACCGGTCCAATTGTCGCTTGGACAAAAATGGGGCGCCCTATCGCGGCGGCGCACCAATGGCTGCTGTTATCGGCGATTTTTGGCATCATGCTTGGGTACTATTTTTGCGCCAGCGGATTCGTGACTGCAGGACTGCTCACCGTCGTTCTGGCCCTGGCCATTTGGACGCTCGCTGCGTCGTTGGTGTCCGCTGATTACCCCGAGCGCCGCGCGGATGTCATGGCCCTGTCGATGTTGGCGTTGGCGTTGGCCATCGGCATTGGAGTTGATTTCGTGCGCGTTGAAGGCGATATCGCGCGTATGAACACGCTGTTCAAGTATTACCTGGTCGCGTGGCTGCTGTTCGCGGCCGCCGGAGCCTACGGCCTGTGGAGAGCGTGGACCTACGCCAGCGCCATCGGTGGCCTCACTCGTCGTACACTTCGATGGATGGCCCTTGGTATCGTTTTGGCCGTGTTTGCCGGAACATTGGTCTATCCGGCGTTGGCTACACCCGTCCGCATCCAGGATCGGTTCAACTCCATGTCACCCACACTGGACGGGGCAGCGTGGATGCCCAACGCCGAATATCATCCGCCCGACTGGTGTGTCGGACACCCAGTGGACCCAATCGATCTGCGTTGGGACTACGAAGCCATTCGTTGGCTCCAGGGCAATGTCTCAGGTACTCCGGTCGTCCTCGAAGCCCACGGCAGCCAGTATTGCTGGAACACCCGCATTTCTCAGTACACCGGTTTGCCCACCGTCCTGGGTTGGCCATGGCATCAGCAGCAGCAGCGCAACGACGGGGAGATCGTGCGCGAGCGTGCCCGTGATGTTGCGACCATCTACGGTAGCCCCAGCCACTCAAGAGCTTTGGAACTCCTGCAACAATACGGGGTTTCCTACATCGTGGTGGGAGATCTTGAACGCGCCTACTACGATGCCCGTGGGATCGCCAAATTCGATTCCATGGCGGAGGCAGGCAGCTTAACCCTGGAGTACGCCAACGATGGCACCCGGATTTACCGCGTCGCCGGTTCCTGAGTCTGACCCGTCGTTTTTGACCGTCCCGTACCCTTACCATATAATCGCGTTCCCCGCGCCGCCGTCCCCCATTCGTCAAGGTGGTGCGCGAGGTACGCCAAGGAGGTACTACTGTGGCAATCGAATCCGTCCGCGTCGGTTTGATCGGCGCCGGCCGCAACACCCGTGATCGACACATTCCAGGTTTCAACAACACTCCCGCAGTTGAAATCGGCGCTGTCGCCAACCGTTCCCGAGCATCCGGCCAGGCAGTCGCCGACGCTTTCAATATTCCAAACGTGTACGACAACTGGGAGGAACTGCTCGAGGACGAAAGCCTCGACGCAGTCTGTATCGGAACCTGGCCTTACATGCACCGCACATTGACCACGGCTGCGTTGGCTGCTGGAAAGCACGTCCTGTGTGAAGCTCGGATGGCCATGAACGCCTCCGAGGCGCACGAGATGCTGGCGCTATCCCAGCAGACACCGGATCTGGTCGCTCAAATAGTTCCATCGCCTATGAGCTTCGGCATCGATGACTTGCTCATCCGCCTCATATCTGAGGGTTTCCTGGGCGAACTGGTGTCGGTCGATGTACAGTCGCAAACCGGTTTCACTGACCGCGATGCCACCATGCACTGGCGCCAGGACCGCGACCTCAGTGGATTCAATATCCTTAACATGGGCATCTGGTATGAGGCGATGATCCGTTGGGTCGGCCGCGCCACCCAGGTCATGGCCATGAGCAAGATCTCCGTCCCCCATCGCAAGGACGATGACGGAAACTGGCGCTCGATCACCGTACCGGACACCGTCGACATCCTGTGCCGGTTGGCTAATGGCGCCAACGCCCACCTGAAGTTCAGTGCCTGCGCCGGTCTGGCCCCGGGCAACAACGTTTGGCTCTATGGCACCGATGGCACCATCCATGTTGACAACCAGATGCGGGTGTTCGGCGGAAAGCGCGGCGAATCCGAATTGCAGGAAATCGCCAACCCGCCGGAAAGCCGTTACTCCTGGTCCGTCGAGGAGGAATTCATCGCATCCATACGCGATGGCGCTCCGGTGCTGCGAACGCCATTCAACATAGGCGTCCATTACATGGAATGGACCGAGGCCGTCACCGTCAGCGCCCAGACGGGCGAGGCAGTTTACCTGCCCCTCTAGACGGTGCCCGCACGCAAAAATAATCGGGGCGGGTCTCGGACCCGCCCCGATTAGCTTCATTTGCCCGTCAGACGGTTACCTGTCCACCAGGCACTCCATCACTTGCGGGGCCGCGGTTGCTGCCCGTTCGGCCAACTCGGAATCGCTCAGCGTAACGATCGGATGCTCGATGATTGCCAGACCATATTCCGGGTCTCCGCGCATCCGGGACATCGCGCGCGCCTGGCTGATGAAGGGCCGCGTAGTCAAAACGGTGGACGGGATGCCCAGGAGTTCGGTTTCCATTGCGTCGTGCACACTGCACGCCGTGCAGGACCCTCATTCAGCCGTGGCATGGATCGCAACGTCGATGCTCTGCGCTGTTCGTTGCAGGTCCTCGATCCGGGCCGGCCATTGCCAACCGCCCTTGTTGTGCTCAACCGTTCCCTTGATGTCGTAGCGCTCACCGATGATGGCCGCGACCCGTCTCAACAGGTCCTCAGAGTGAGGTTTGTTGTTGGCGAACAGGCCAATCACCTTGCCGTCCAACGTGGCTGGCCGTTGAGCCAGCCGCGCTGGCGCCTGCGGCCCGTCATCTCGCGGATCCAGGGTGATCACTGGGCTTCGTTGTGTTGTCATCTCTGAACCTCCATATTGCTTCGGGAACTTGAACCGCGTCAGGGCGTGTTCACGGGCCGCGTGACGGACCGACTGCTGCCCCAAGTGCTGATCAGACTAACGAATCCCCCTGCCATTCCCCCGCCCGGTAGCACCGTGATCCGGTCGGCATCTGCGACTACAGGTACCATCCGATCATGATCCAACTCGGATGCCATACGATGCCAGCGGATCCACTCGGCGGCGGGCAGTTGCGCTTTATCATGCAGGAATTCTGCCACCTGCCTCCTGGACCAGCCGGCCTCAGCGATGTGCAGCATCGCCTCCGGGCTGATCACGCAGATCACCTCCGGCATGCCGGGCCCAAATGCCAGCATGGCGTGGGCTACCGTGGTCAGAAAATCGGCCGGATTCCGATCTCCATGCAGTGTAACTTGCAGCGGCGCCAGCGTCGCGTACGCGGTGACTGTCGTGGCATCGTCGCCGTAACCCAACTCCGACGTTAACGATGGCCACGGACTGACAGCGAGGTTTTCCGGAAAACAGAACGTGATCTTCCCCGGATGTCCGAACGTGCTGTTGTCCATCACCACCGGCACCGAGCCGTAGTAATTCGCTTTGAACAGGTTCACCGCGCGACCGATGGCCGCATTTGGTCGACCCCCGTTGCCCATCATTTCCACGCCGGCATTCATGCCGATCTTGTCCGCGTACGGACCGCTTACGACCGTAAGCACCGTGACGCCGTTGGTGGATGTGCTGCTTGCGTGCAGGTTGAACGAACGGTCCGTTATCGCCGATAACGACGCCAGCACCACCGTGAAGTGTTCCGGGAGGCAGCCCGCCATCACAGCGTTCACCGCTGCCTTGCCCGCGGTGAACCGTTTCTGCCTGATCACCTCGGTTCCCAGGTCATGGTCAGCGGAAACGCCAGCAAAGTCCAGCATTGCCTGGACCCTGTCCGGGGTCGGCGGAACGATCGGTAACCCATCGGTCAGGCCGTGATCAAAAAAATAATCCTGGGCCGCGCCCCAATCCTGAAATTCCAGGTGTCCGCCGGAGTTGGTATCGGTTGTTGTCATTGGTTGGTCTCTCTCGCAAAAGTTCGAATGAAATGCCGACCGTTTTACCTGCGGCCGCCCTGCCGGTAGTCAGGCGCTTCTATTGGCAACTCTGTCACTACCAGCGGGTCCTGCAATCGCGACGCGATCCTCGGTCTAGTTGCAGCGATAGATTCTACCTGATGCGACGTGGTAATGATGGTGGGCAAGCGTTCCTCGTACCGGTATCCCATTATCTGAAACAACTTGTCCTCGGCGAACGGCGTGCTTCGTTCGGCTCCCATGTCATCCAGTACTAGCACATTCGCCGTCCTGATGCGGTCCAGCAGGTCGTCGTGAGTAACCGGACTGTCGGGGGCAAAGGTCGCCCGGAGGTAGTCCAACAGGTCTGCTACCGTGGCAAAGAATACCTCATCTCCCCGATCCTCTCGTTCAGCCGCCGTAGCCACCGCCAAGTGCGTTTTCCCAACCCCGTAGGGTCCGTGCAAACTGAGCCACCCGTCTGGATTTTCGGCCCAGCGCTGGACGTACGACTTCGCGGACTTCAGGCTCCGGACTTGGTGCTCGGCTAACCCACCGTTCCCGTGCGGCTTGAACGCGTCAAACGTCATCCGCTGCCTCATGTTGGGGGGAATCGCTCCCACGCTTCGACCTGATATCCCGCCAACCCTTCCCAACCGACATAGCGAGCCAAACCCGTCGGCTGAGTCCAGTCGTGTCCTGAGGAAATCGTCCAGGTGGTTCGGGTCCCCGCGCAGCGTGATCACTGTGGGCAATCGTTGCGAGTGCCGCCACGCCAAAAGCTGAAACAGTCGCTCTTGGCCCCATGGGCTGGACGGGCGAGACGGTACATCGTCCAGCACCAGCAGTTCCGCCTCCCGCACTTGGTCAAAGAGATCGACGAATCCCGCCTCGGAGTCATCGTCAAACCCTCCGCGCAAGTAGTCCAGCAGGTCCGTCGACGTGATGAACAGCGCCGCTTTGCCTTCCTGGATGCGTTGGTTGACTATCGCGGCGGCCAGGTAGGTTTTCCCGCTGCCGCTGGGACCCACGAATGTGATCCAGCCCATCGGATCCCGGGCGTATTTTTTGGCTGCATCAAACGCGCTGTTGTATGCAGACTCGTTGACGGATGCCCCGATCGGCCCGCTCGAGCTGGCGTTCGCGAATGTGCATTGGCGCAGGGCTCCTAGATTGCTGTATCGTTCGAGGGCTTCGACGCGACGCTCCCGGTCTGCATCAGACTCCTGGCACACGCATGGCGAAACCTTGCCAAAATCAGGATGCTCTACCGGTGCCGAGGATGCCAGCCATCCGGTTCCCGCGCAAATGCTGCAACTATGCGTCGCCGTGCTCACCTGCAGCGGCGTCGGGTTCCCAGGGTAACCGTCCATGTCGGCGTCGGTAACTCTCCAGGTACCCCGTGCGGCTATCCTCCGCAGGATCGTGCCCAGGCTCTCCATCGTCATGGCGTCGTTCTCGCTGCGTTCCCTGTGCGCCCACCGAAGTTACCGGTTTGCCCTCTTGTAGCCACCGCCGCAGGATAGCATGAACATACCCCCAGCTACGCACATTTTGCCCGGACGCGATGCTGAAAGCCTCTTCGATCCAGCTCGTCGGGTACTGGTCCTCAGCCGCTCGTAACTGCTCCGCCATCCCATGGCCAAATGTTCCGATGTGCGTTTCATAGAGGGCGAATATGTTAGCACGCGATTCCTGGGCGGATGGCAGGCCCGCTGTTTCAACTTCCTCTGGAAGTGATGCGACTCCGGTGATGGCCGAGGGTTCCAATGCTGTGAATCCGCTTCGCGCCAGGTGCTCTGCCGTCCGTTCGTCGTTGAACCAAATGCGCGTATCGCCCTGGACCTGAACGGCGACCAACATTCCCCTCAGTAACGATCCGGCCAACGCATTCCGTATCGATTCGTCGGTGCCCAGACCCGACACCCGTCGCAACGTTCCGTCGTCCAGCACGTATTCCAGGGAAACCGACGGAGGTGTACCACCGCGCACCGGCTCCGGACCCAATAACGCTACTACCCGGAGAGCGACTTTCAACTCCGCAGGATCATCAACCTCCGCCAGCCAATGGTCCAGCGCCACTGCCGGCACCGGTATGCGTCGGGCGTTTCGCGGAATCTCTCGAGGACGCCCGGTTTGGGCCATCTACGCCACCGATTCTTCGTAGCGCATCAACTCGTCGAACCTCATCAGGGTGTCCCTGAAATACAGATGCAAGCTCCCGGTCGGACCATGCCGGTGCTTGGCAACGATCACTTCGGCGATATTTCGGGGAAACGGCCTGCCCGGGGCATGCTGTTCCCACTCCTCTTCGGTAAAATTCCGGTCCTCCCGGTAGATGAACATCACCACGTCCGCATCTTGTTCGATGCTCCCGCTGTCCCGCAGGTCGGATAGTTGTGGGCGGTGGCCGGGACGATTTTCAACCACCCTGCTCAACTGGGAACAGGTGAAAACCGGTACTTCCAGATCTCGCGCTATCGCTTTCAAGGAGCGTGAGATTTCGCTGATCTCCTGCACCCTGTTTTCGCCATACCCCCGCCTGCTGCCCTGACCTTCCACCAACTGCAGATAGTCAACCACCAGGAAATCCAGGCCAAGTTCCAGTTTGAGGCGTTGAGCCTTGCTTCGCATCTCCATAGTTGTCTGGAACGGGGTATCGTCGATGTAAATTGGCAATCCGGAAAGTACGCCCACTGCGTTCGCAATCACGCTTTCCTCTTGCTCGGACAGCAAGCCTAGGCGCAGCCGATGGGAGTCAACTCCCGACTCCCCCACCAATATCCGCATCGCCACCTGCTCGCGGCTCATTTCCAGGCTGAATATGCCGCACACGTAGCCATTCTTGGCCGCGTTCACGCAGATGTTCAAGGCCAGGCTGCTCTTGCCAAGCCCCGGCCGCGCGCCCACGATCAGCAGGTCTGATCGTTGCATCCCGCCCAGCAGGCTGTCCAGGTCGCTGTAACCGCTCTGCAGGGGAGGTTTGTCCGTTAGCGAAACGTCCCCGATGTCCCCCTGCAGGTACACGTCCAGCACGGAACTGAGCGGGACAAACCCGCGCTCTGTGTTCGCTGGCTGTACGCTGAACAGCACGTCCACCGCACGACGCATCGTTTCCTCGGCATCATCCGAGTCTTCAAACCCGATCTCGGCGATACGGTTGCCGGCCGCTATTAGCCGTCGCTTGGCTGCGGTGTCGGCAACGATGCCAGCGTAATACTCCACGTTCACCGACGTCGGAGTGTCGGCGATCAACTGACCCAGGTACGGCAGACCGCCCACTTCGTCAAGGCGGTCTCGTTGTTGCAACTCGCGCGCTACCGTTATTTGGTCAATGCCATCGCCCCGCTGCGATACGGCCACGCACGCGTCGAAGCAAAACTGATTCCGCGCCCGGTGAAAATCCTCGGACTTGATGATTGGCAGTGCTCGGTGCAGCGCATCGCCGTCGATCAGCAATCCGCCTAGAACTGCTGCCTCTGCGTCGTGGTCGTAGGGCAGCTGCCGCTCTGTGTACTGCGCGACAACCACGCCAGACTACTCCTCTAAAGTCGCGACGACGTTCACTGTGGCGCGGATTTCGCTGGACAGGTTCAGCACCACTTCATATTCTCCAGGCTCGCGTATGGGCTCGACGGAGTTCGTGATGCGCCGGTCAATTTCGCGGTCGAGCATCTCACCCAGGGCGTCGGCTATCCGGGCCCCGCTGATGGCTCCATAGTATCGACCAGTGGGAGTAACCCGGCCATGGATGGTTACGGTTAGGTTGTCCAGCGCCTCGGCGAGTTCTTCGACTACGTGAGTTTCTCTCGCCCGCTCTGCGTCGCCTACCGCCTTGACTTTGTCCAGGCGTTTCATCGTTTCGTCTGTGGCGATCTCAGCGAACCCTTTGGGCAGAAGGTAGTTGCGGGCGTATCCACGCGAAACCCGTTTGACCTCTCCCGCTCTGGCTTTGTCGGGAACGTCCCTCAAAAATAACATCAGCATTTGAATCAGTTTCTCCGTGAACCTTTAGCCAGTGCATTCCCGGCCTCGGGATCGAATTTGCATTACGCGCGGCCTCGGTGGGCCACCGCGCATACCGATTATAGACTACGCCGCAACGCGGGCAAACAATTGGTCGCCAGGAAACATAAAAATCTTCGTTTCAAACCATGAATACCGGCGAATCGTCTCGGTTGATTCTGGTCTCGCCTGCGATGCCATCCCGAATGTGTCTGGGCAGCGCAAACATCGCGGCATGGGTTTCGCCGTCGTAGTGGCGAAGCTCCTTCGTGATTCGCGTGGCGGCCCGCAGGTCGATCTCGTCGGGAGTCAATGCAGTGAACGGCTCATCGGAGGCCATTCCGAAACCCCAAAGGGTGATGAAAGAAGGTACGTGCGCTTGGTAGGATTGCGAGTGTTCGAACAGGTTTCCCAGCGTGTTTATGATCGTGGTGAAGCACTCGTGCAGGCTGAGGTACCCGGCCGGTCCGGACTGAGTAACCAGAATGCCTCCCGGTTTCAAACGGGCCCGGGCGATGTTGTAATACTCCTCGGTGTAGAGCAGGTAAGCCGGGCCTCCCTCCAGCGGGTCAACTAGGTCCATGATCATGACATCGTATTGTCGGCTGTCAGTTTCAAGAAACTTGCGTGCATCGTCGTGTATCAACGTGGTGCGAACGTCCTCAAACGCGCCCTGGTGATGCTGCGGCAGGTGTTCACGGCACAATTGGACCACCTGCTCGTCCAGGTCGACCATTACCACGCTGTCCACGGTGTTGTGGGCCAGGGTCTCTCGCAGGGTGCCGCCCTCTCCTCCTCCGCCAATGAAAACCGACCGCGGCTCAGGATGCATTAGCATCGCCGGGTGCACTAACGATTCGTGGTAAATGTGCTCATCCCGTTCGGTCGACTGGGTTTTCCCGTCCAACAGGAGGCTGCGCCCGTAAACCTCCGAATGCACGACTTCCACCCGTTGAAAACCAGTGTGCCCCGAATATAGAACGTCGTCGACCTTCAGCATGATTGCCAGGTCGGGCATAACCGTCTCGATCACCCACTTCCCGGTGATCTCTTCCATGGGATAACTGGCCACGTTTCAACCTTTTTGAGATCGTCCGGGTTTCCCTGGGACTGCTTCGACCGGCGAACCGATCCGACTAGGAAGTCAGCTGACCAGCGGGGCCGGTTCCAAATCGACGACTCGCGTTCCGTTTAAACCCCTGCGGATTTGGGTTATCTGCGGATCCTGGCATCGGAGCGCTGCGATGATCGATTCCGCCGCCCGATCCGGCATGTTCTGGTCGCCGCAAGTAAAGATATCCGCCGCCGCGTATCCCAACTCCGGCCAGGTGTGTATGGAGATGTGGGATTCGGCGATGGATAGGATGCCGGTCACGCCCTGTGGCGCAAACTGGTGAAATGATTCCCCAACGACGTGCGCGCCCACTTGGCTCGCCACGCTCAACAATTCTTCGCGTATGTACCGCAGATCATCCAACAGTTGGGGATCGCAATCTCTGAGTTCCAACAGCACATGCGTACCTAGTACATTCAATCACCCTTTCCTCCGTGTGAGTTGGCCATCCCGGAGACGACGCGAAAAAGCCCGTTTGAGAGAATGGCAGGCAACGATTGTACTCAAACTCCCTGCGCTATTCAAGCACATCGACCGGGTCCCCAGGCCTTTCGATCATTGTTCGTTTACAATGTAATTCGCTCATCCTGAGCCTGTCGAAGGACTAATGGACGGCGATAGACACAAAAACACGGTGCGGTCCGGCGCGTTCGGTATGGAAATTGGGGCAGTCGAATGGCCTTGATCGGGTCGCTACCCTCGGTCATTTTTTTCACGCATATCGGCGTTCAGGCGGCGCACCGTTGCCCTGACCCGACGACCACGCCTGAAAAATCCTGTCCAACATCTGGCGCGAATACGACGGCGCTGCGCTATCGCTCCGGCATCCGCCGCGGACGCTCTTGACGCCCGACATGGAAGGCAACGCGAGCCTGCCATGAAACGTTGCAGGTCTGTCTCGTATCCAACGCGATCCCGAGCGGTAGGGGACAGTTAATCCAAAATTGGCTATCGACTTTTAATCAATTTTCAAAATCATCGAAAAATGGCTCGTTGCTGGAGTCGCTTTGGGTTCTTGCATTGGCCCTATGTTGTATAATGGCGGAAACGCCGTAGTAACATGACTTTGAGCCCCGCTTGTCCCCTCCAAATACGGTCTACGTGAATCTAAATCAGGGTCTCTCCCCCGTCATTTGGTTTTAGGAGAACGTGTGCTGATGACCTCAATACCTTTGATAGACGACAAATTTGACGGTACCCCGTCCACCGTGTCGCCCGTTTCCATTCACCCCGGGGGTAATCGCCCCCGCCGCGTCATGATGGTTCAGCCGGCGTCCGCTGGCGGAAACTTCGAATACATCGCGATCCCTCGCCAGGGCATGCTGTTCTTATCTGGAGCCCTGGCCCAATGGGACGGCCCTTACATCTATGAACGGGACATCTGGTTCGAGGACCGGCTGGGTCGTATGGATCCGGATAAGGATCTCGACGGTGTGGACGTTCTCATGATCACCGCGTTGATCAACGAAAGCCCTCGGGGATACGAAATTGCGCGTCAAGCCCGCCAATTCCACCCTGATCTCGTCATATTGGGTGGCGGACCTCAGATGAGCCCATTGGCCGAAGAGGCATTCGCCAGGGGCCAGTTCGACGTCATCGTGAATCGCGAAGGCGAGGACATCATAGGCCAACTGTGCGATATCCTCCTCACGTGGCGCGATGACCGGAAATTCCAATACCTCGAACGGGTCGCCGGCATCTCGTTCATGCGCGACGGTCATGTGGTCGCGACTCGCCGCAAGGGTTTGGTGGCCCCCGATTTCGTCGAACTCCCTGACTATCGTTCCATACGAGGACTCTCTCCTGGCAACCCCATGGCCGGGGCAGTCCTTGAAACCGTGCGCGGATGCACTGAAAACTGCTCATATTGCCAGGTTATCCAGCAATTCCTGGGCTACCGCCTGGTCAGCAGGGAAACCGAATCCAAACGTTTGGAGCAGCTGGAAGATCTGGCCGCCGATGGCCTGATTCACACCGGCCGCAACGGCAAGTTCAACGTCTTTATCTCTGACGACTTGCACACCCCACCGCTGCGTGCAGTCAAGTTCAGGAACGAGAGGTTGGAACGCCTGCAAAGTTGGCGTGGCCGCACCGATTCCATGAACATGATCTGTCAGGCCCGAGCAGAAATCGGCCAGGACGATGAGCTGGCAGATGCCCTCCTCGCCGCCAACGTGAAGATGCTCTACCTGGGCGTCGAGTCCAACAACGCCGAAAGCTTGGCGGCCGTCCGTAAACGGCAGGAACCCGGCCAGATGGAACGTGACCTAGTCCATCTCAATAAAAAGGGCTTTTCCGTCGTTGCAATGACCATCATCGGTCTGCCCTACGACACCGAGGAATCGATCATGCAGCTTGCGGACTGGGTGACTCAGCATAGTCGCTACCAGACCGCCAACCTACTGACGCCTTTGCCAGCCACCTCCAACTGGAGTCTCAAGCCGCTTAACGGCGATGGCCAGCCGTTGGAAGAAGGCGAAATGCGTCCTTACGAGTTGTACACGGGTCGCCAGTTCGTCCATGAGGATGAACGCTGGACCATGGCCGAAAGTCGGGAACTTTTCGATAAGTACAATTCCAAGCTCACTTCCATCGATAATCTGTACGGGCGGATTTTCCGAATCCTCGGGAATTACCGTATGCGCCAGGCGCGCAGCGTCCAGGATCTCTCCGAGACCACCGAGATCATGAGAACTTGGTCCCATCAGGCACAACAGACTGGCAAAGAATTTGGAGAGAACCTCCACGCCAAGGTTACTGAGATGGCGGAAACCCTTCGCACTGTCAGTCAGCCATTGTCCAACATGGGCTCGGATTTCATGGAAACTTTGCGCAGCCGGATTAACGAAAGTTCGGAAGCGTTGCGGACTTATTCCGAGCGTGCCGACTCCGGTAGCAAGGATGTCGCGGCCAATATTTCCACCCGTGTCAATGAAGTAACTGAAATGCTGAATGGAGTCCTTGACGCTAACCAGCGACGCAATGCCAATCGGGCTCGCTAGGATGGTCAACAACGGTTCGTCCGCTCAGAAGGTCGTCGTCACAGGTTTGGGGATGGTCAGCCCGCTGGGGCTGACCGTCCTCGACAGTTGGGATGCGGTGGTCGCCGGAAAGTCTGGCATAGACTACATCACCCGTTTCGACGCCGAATCCTTTGACACCCGATTCGCTGCCGAGGTCAAGGGATTCGATCCCGAAAACTATCTGGATCGTAAAGACGCCCGCCGCATGGACCGGTTCGCTCAGTTCGCTGCCGTCGCTGCTCAGGAAGCCTGCCGACAGGCTGAATTGGAACCACGTGAAATGGATCGCTACAGCGTCCACGTCGTGGTGGGCAGCGGGATAGGAGGCCTCAGTACTCTTACCGAACAGCATCAGGTGCTGTTGGACCGGGGCCCACGCCGCGTATCGCCCTTTTTGATCCCTATGATGTTGGCCGATATGGGATCCGCTCAGGTTTCTATGGTTACTGGTGCGATGGGGGCCAACTATTGCATCACGTCTTCATGCAGTAGCGGGGCGGACGCCATCGGCGCTGGTTGGGAACTTATCAGTAACGGCCGTGCCGACGTTGTTCTGGCCGGCGGCGCCGAAGCGCCCATCACTCCGCTGGGCGTGGCCGGATTCAATGCCCTCCGTGCTCTTTCGCGGCAAAACGATAGCCCTCAGCGCGCCAGTCAGCCATTCAACCGCACCCGCGATGGTTTCGTGTTGGCGGAAGGCGCAGCCGTGTTGGTGTTGGAAAGCGCGGATCACGCGGCTGCCAGGGGCGCCCGACCCCTCGCGGAATTGCGGGGCTATGCCGCCACCAGCGACTCCCATCATCTGACCGAACCTAATCCGACCGGGCAGAGCGCCGCGGCCGCGGTCAACGCCGCGTTGGACGTTGCCGAACTCTCGCCGTCGGACGTCGATTACCTCAACGCCCACGGCACCTCCACACCCTTGAATGACTGGCATGAAACCAAGGCGTTGAAACTGGCTTTGGGAGACGAGGCATACCGCATCCCGGTTAGCAGCACCAAGAGCATGACCGGCCATCTGTTGGGAGCCGGGGGCGCCTTGGAAGCGGCTCTCTGCACCGTCGCCTTGCGCGAAGGCATAATGCCACCAACCATCAACTTGGATGATCCGGACGACGATTGCGATCTGGACTACGTTCCCAACGAAGCCCGGCATGCCGGACTCAACGTGGTCTTGAGTAACTCGTTTGGCTTCGGTGGCCATAACTCGGTAATAGTGCTTACTCGCGCCGAGTTGTGACTGCGTCGACCCCCGCCCCGCCGCCAAAAAGGTGGTTGCCGCCTCCGCCCGTGGACGGGCACAGGCTCCGCCCAGACTTTCCGGGTCCGGCTGTGCAATTGCTGTTGTCCAGAGGCATCGGTACTTCGCAGGCTTTTGATCAGTTCCTCCACCCTAAGGGCTTGCCCTACCCGGCTGAACTGCTGTCGGGAATCGAGTCCGCGGTTCCTCGATTGGTCCGTGCCGCCCAGTCTGGCGAAACCGTGGCGGTTTTCGGCGATTTCGACGTCGATGGAATCACAGGAACTGCAATCCTGACGGAGACTCTCACCGTGCTGGGCGCGAACGTCATCCCGTATCTGCCACACCCTGTGGCGGAAGGTCACGGGATGACCGCCTCCGCGATCGACAAACTGATTTCCCAGGGAGCCACCCTGATCGTAACCGTCGATTGCGGTATCAGCGACTCTGACGCGGTTGGGTTTGCACGACGTTCCGGCGCCGATGTCATCATCACAGATCATCACACGCCCTCCGCAGAACGTCCGGATGCGATCGCCATCGTAAATCCCCGGATGCAGGGCAACGTCTATCCATTCCCCGAACTCTGCGGCGCCGGCATCGCTTACAAGCTTGCCATTGCGCTGTTGGATTCTGCTGGGAAACCGCCCGACGCCTCCCTGGTGGAACTGGCTGCCCTCGGCACCGTGGCCGATCTGGTCCCGTTGCGAGACGAAAACCGTTATTTGGTCCAGCAGGGTTTGGCTTCCTTGAGCCGTACTCAACGTCCAGGATTGAAGGCTTTACTCCGTAGAGTCAATCTTGAAGGCCAACCGATCCGCGCCGAGGATATCGCATTCCGGATCGCGCCACGCCTCAACTCCTCGGGACGTATGGCCCATCCAGAAACGTCTCTCCGGTTGTTGCTCACGCGGGATCAGCGGGAAGCCGACCGGCTGGCTACCCAACTCGAACAATACAACACGCAGAGAAGGGATTTGACCTCCGCCGCATGCGAAATTGCGGTCGGTCGCGTTTTTGACCTCGGCAGAGTTCCCTCAATCATTGTGATCCACGATGAAGCGTTCACTCCTGGTATCAACGGTCTGGTTGCCAGCCGGCTGGCGGAGACTTTCAACCGCCCAGCCGTGGCCCTGGCGCGAGCCGATGATCAACACTTGGTAGCAAGCGCGCGCAGCCCGGGCACTGTGAACCTCATCGAAACGATCACGCAGTGCTCCGACTTGCTGGTTCGCTATGGTGGCCACGCCGCCGCCGCTGGATTCACCATACGCGGCGAAGATTTCGATGCCGTTGCCACACGCCTCCAAGGCATCGCGGCCGCAGCAATCGGATTGTTCGAACCTGAGCCTACGTTGGAGATCCATGCTGAGGGTACGCTTGACCAACTGTTGAGCCCGGATTTGGCTCGCCTCTGCGCCCAATTGGAACCCTTTGGGAAAGAAAACCCGACCCCGTTATTCCTGACCCGCCGAGCCCAAGTCTCCAACTGGGGATACGTGGGCGCGCGGGGCCAGCACCTTAAATTGAACGTGGTCAGTGGCGGACGTTCCGTCGATGCTTTGTCCTGGAATCACCCGTCGGATTGGGCTGGCTATTCCACGGTAGACTTGGTTTTCAAACTCGCCGAGGATCGCTATCGGGGAGAAAGCAGGACATACCTGCGCATCGAGGATCTACGCCCCGCCGTTTAGCTGTCCCGGGATTCTGAATCCCCACTGGGTCCGGGCACGGGAGCATGACAACATCCCCACCCGTAGCTTGGTGCCTGTATTGGCGCGGTGCTCATGGTCCCTGCGACTGGGATCCTGAGATTCACGCCTAATTGCGATCGCGGGAGCCTTCCGTCCGGGCTGGTGGGCGTACCAGCCGCGCCCTGTAGATCAACAACGGCACCGTTACCAGCATGATCACCAACGCCACCAGTTGCGCTTCGTTGAATCCGAACACGTAGGTATTTTGCTCTTCGCGTACAAACGAGATGAAAAATCTCCCTGCGGAGTATCCCGCAAAGAACAGGGCGAACAGCATACCGCGAGGCTGTATTCGGTCCCTGAGCAGCCAGAGGACTCCCGCCCATGCCAGGCAGAAGATCAACTCGTATGCTACCGCCGGGTGAGACGCCGGTCTTCCGTATCCGAAACTGTCCGGATCTGTGTAAACCCAACCCCATGGCAGGTTGGTGAAACTCGACCAGTGCTCGCCGTTGATAACATCGCCAATTCTCCCGATTGCCAGGGCGATGAGCAGAGGAGGGGAAGCTATATCTGCCAGGTGAGCGACGGAAGGGATCTGTGGGAAAGGACGGTGCATCCCGGTCCACCGGAGCGCTGCGTTGTCGCAAACGCGTTGCAACCAGTAAGCGTTACGCACCGTGATGTAGGTGGCGCCGCCCGCGAACCCTCCCAGGTACGCGCCAAAAATGGCAATCCCGCCATTCCAGAATTGTATGATTCTCACCGGGTCGTACTGATAGATGTCGTCCCAGAAATCGATCACGTGCAATACGCGCGCGCCGACGATCCCGCCGATTATGCACCACGTCGACACCGACAGGATGGCGTCGCCGTCCAGTCCATCGCGACGTCCCCAGCGCCACGTGAGATACACAGCCACCGCCACCGCGACGAATGTGAAAAATCCGTGCCACGAAAGTATGAAGCCCGCTGTTCGGATGAGGTCCGGATCGAAAGGTATGCTAATTGTCGCGAGTATGTCCATGCAAATCGGTTCCCTGAAAATTTGGCTTGCCTATTATACGGCCTGCATCGCATTTGTCGTTCGCGTCAAAAACACCTTGGCGCCCGAATCTCTTAGCGCCTCAGCGACTTTGTCGTGTTCCTCTTCGTCTGATGGCATGCAGAAAAAGGTCGGTCCTGCTCCGGATAAGCAGGGCGCATGCTCCGCGATTGCAGCCGTTGCCTGCCATACGTCGGAGATTCCTGGATAGATTTCCAGGGCTGCCCGCGCAAAAACGTTGTGGCACAAATCGCTGGTGATCGTTCCCGCAGCAAGTTCGTTGGAGCCCGCCAATCCGTGCGTATGCATACCGTCCGAATAGTCTCGTGGCGTCAACGAAGCGTACATCGTTGGGGTTTTCTTGGAGATACTCTCCGCGGGCGTGACCAGCAAGACCGGCAGCCCGCCCCTGGAAGTCATCTGCTTTAGCACGTCACCGCGCCCGGTGCCCGACGCGGCTCCCCCTTCTACCAAAAAAGGCACGTCTGACCCCAGGCTCGCCGCTACGGACCGCAATTGTTCGTTCGTCAAACCCAGATGCCAGAGATGGTTCAGCCCACGCAGTGCTGCGGCCGCGTCCGCCGAACCTCCCCCTAGACCTGCCGCCGTTGGGATGCGCTTGTTTACCCGGATCCGCCCTTTCGGTTCGATCCCGCCATACGCCGCCAATGCAACTGCCGCATCCCACACGATGTTGTGGTCTCCCGACAAATCGGGGTCGTCGCACAGCACTTCCAATTGGTTGGCAGGCGATATCATCAGCTCGTCGGCAAGGTCCACGGTTTGCATTATCGTGCATATTTCGTGATAGCCATCGTCGCGCTTCCCAAGCACCTCGAGCGACAGGTTGATCTTGGCGTAAGCCGGCAACCGTAAAAACTCGGTTCCCATCAACGATCCCGGTTTCGAGACACATCCGCCGGCCAGGCGCTGTCCAGCAACCCCCACTCTTCGATGGACAGCGTGGCCGGCCGTCGCTTGCAGTCGATCGCGACCTGGTCCAGAACGCCCTCAACCACCTCGGCGGATGCGCCGGACCCCTGCATCAGCGAATTGCGCAACTGTTTCCTCGGCGCCGCAAACCCGGCCCGTACCAGCTCAAAAAACCGTTCGTCGTCGCGCACGCCAACCGACCGTTCTGTCCGGACATCCAGCTTGACCACCGTCGATGAGACTTTAGGTGGCGGTCGGAACGCTCTTGGCGGGACGTGTGTTACGGTCGATGCGCGCGCGTAAAATTGCGTCGCCACAGACATGAGGGTCATGCGCCCGGGCTTCGCGGTCATCGCTTCTCCCACCTCTCGCTGTACCATAACCACCATCAGCGTCGGACCGTCTTCCGATTCCAGAAAACGTCGCATTATCGGCGCCGCGGCATAGTAGGGCAGGTTGGCAACCAGTTTGTATGCAGCCCCGTCGGACAGTGCCGAAATTGCAACATCCCGCGCGTCTGCGTTGATCACGGTCAGGTTTGGGGGATCACCCAGCCTACCCGGCAATTCTGACGCTAACCGTTGGTCCAACTCAACCGCTACCACCGTGCCCGAACGTTCCACCAGTCGCCTGGTCAAGATGCCTGTACCGGGCCCGACCTCCACCACGACATCGGTCTCTGTGGGTTCGGCGGCGGACACGATGCGGTTGGCGATGCGCGGATCGATCAGAAAATGCTGCCCCAACGATTTTCGGGGCTGACGCCTCGTCCGAGTCGGATTGGTCAAGGTGGACATAAAAAACAAAAAGTGGCCGAGCACCTCCCTTTGACTGCAGCCTGGGGGCGTATCGTCGGGATTGGCTCAGGCCAGGCACTCCCACGGCACCCGCGGGACATCGCTTACCGTTGCTGCCGTCAAGCCCTGGCGGGGTTCACGAGCCTGCGCCGCGTGGGACCCGGCCGTCAGCGCCATTCCCTGGGAAATTGGCCCTTGCGCCTTGCCGAGGGGAGGGATTCCACCCCGCTATGGCGGGTTGCGGGTATAGGGCACCGCCAGCTCCCCGTGTAGCACGACCACCAATT
Source organism: Chloroflexota bacterium (assembly GCA_026710825.1). Taxonomy (GTDB): domain Bacteria; phylum Chloroflexota; class Dehalococcoidia; order Lucifugimonadales; family UBA3495; genus Bin87. The sequence continues at coordinate 50,248 of JAPOQH010000020.1, forward strand.
CATGGTATGCGGGCTTTGCCGAGGTGTCAATGAACAGTTCCGCACGCTCGAGCGTAAGCCGAACTTTTCCGAGTGATGGTCGTCCTGCCGTCACGCAACCGCCCTTGGCGCCCTGCCTCAACCATCCCTCGCTTACTTCTGCCGGAAATGCGGGATGATGTCCTTGGCGATTACCTCCAGGTGTCTGCGCCGGTCCTCCCTCGGTGCCGCAATGCTGAAAACGATGTACCTGGCGCCCGCGTCGATGTACTCCTCGAGCCGTTCGATGCACATCTTCGGCGTTCCCAGAAGGCAATAGCGCCGCACGATGTTGATGAACTCTCCGCCGTATAGGTACTGGTTTCCCAGGGATTCAGCGGCTGTTCTCGCCGCCTGCTCTTCCGTTGGCGCCAGCGTGATGTAGGGAAAGAACGCCCACTGAAAATTGGACAAATCCCGCTGTTCTTCCCGTGCGAATTCGCCGATCTTGCCAACGCTCTCCCGGTAACGTTCCGGACTAAAAAAATAAGGCAGCCATCCGTCACCATACTTCACTGCCCGGCGCATCGCTGCGTCCCTCCGACCGGCCACCCAAACCGGGGGATGCGGTTTTTGTACCGGCTTCGGGTTGATTGCCGCTTCGTCCAGGGAGTAGTGCCTGCCCTTGATTGTCACGTCGTTCTCGGTCCACAGCTTCCGGAGCGCATCGAGGCATTCGTCTGTCCGCCGGCCACGCTGGCGTATGTTTATGCCCGCGTTCTCGTATTCCATGGGGAACTCACCCCCCACACCGACACCCAGGGTGAGGCGCCCTCCGCACGCGATGTCCAGCGTAGCCGTCATCCTCGCCAGCACCAGAGGGTGGTAGAAAGGGGCCAGGGTCACCGAACTTACGACCCGCATTCGTTCGGTTGCGCCGGCCGCGACCGCAAGCAACGGTAGCGCCGCGTGCGTGGGGCCGGGCGGTCTGCCCCGCATAAAATGCTCACCGGCGCCCATGTATTCGAAGCCGAGTTCCTCCATCAATCGTGCTTGTTCTATGGTCCGATCCACTGGCAATGCGATGCTGGCGCCAAAGTGAAGCTCTTCGTTGTTGTTGGGTGAAGCGTGTGTCGACATGATCAACCTTGGGCCTATGGGTGTAACCGTGTGTTCAAATGGCCGCCATTGTACGTTACGGTCGTTGGTCGGGCAAAAGCGCGTGCAATGTGCATACGGGAAAAACCTCGCGTTTTCAGTGCGATGTTATACTTGAATCAGGGTCAACTGATCCCATTCGAGGCCTTGGGTTGGAACTCATATGACCGTCCTTGTAACCGGCTCTACCGGATTTTTGGGCCGTCGCGTGGTTCAACGGTTGTTGGACACGAACCACGAAGTTCGTGCCATGGTGCGTAGGCCAGGCAATGAGAGCATCTTCTCAACACAGCCGGCCGAAATCTGCTATGGCAACGTAAGTGATCCCGATGCACTCACTGAGGCCTGTCGCGGCGTGACTGACGTCATTCACCTCGTCGCCGTAATTCGCGGCGGTCCGCGCCAATTCGACGCCATCAACCGCCAGGGCACTGCCAACGTGGTTGCCGCTGCCAGGGAATCCGGATCTGTCCGTCGTTTTGTGCACCTCAGCGCCGCAGGAGCAGCCAACGTTCCCCGTCTGAAGTATTTGCACTCGAAGTGGGCGGGCGAGCAGGAAGTAGTCAACGGTGGCGTATCCTACGTCATCATCAGGCCTTCGCTGATTTTCGGTCCCGACGATGAATTCACCAATGCTATCGCCGCGCTGGTGCGTTCGTTCCCGATTACTCCGGTCATCGGCTCCGGGAATAATCGCTTGCAGCCAATCCATGTTGAGGACGTCGCCCGGTGCGTTGCGTCGTCGCTCAGCGGCAACATCCGTGGAAATCGCACTGTCGATATCGGCGGACCCGACCAGCTTTCGTACAACGATATCCTACGCATTGTGGCACGAACGCAGGGTCGCCGCCGTCTCTTGGTGAACGTACCACACTGGAAATTGCGCCTCCCCATCGCCATGATGGAATTGCTGACTCCTCGGCCACCCATCAACAGTGCCATGCTACAGCTCATCACCCTCCGCAACGTCGCGGAGCCCGATTCTGTTGAGCGCGAGTTCGGTTTCCAGCCGCGACCCCTGGCGGGCAATATCGATCACATCAAAGCGATGACTTGGGGTCAGGCGCTCCGCTCCAACCTTGGTCTGGGTTGATCGCTGAAATGAAATACCAGGACGCGATCGGCAGCCTCTTGTCGCTGGTGGACCACGAACGCAGCGCTCCGGCGATGCCTCGGCAGAAACGGATTTACGATCTCCGTAACGTGCAGCGTTTATTGGAACGATTGGACAACCCTCACCACCTGCCAGGCATAGTCCATGTCGCCGGAACCAAAGGCAAAGGTAGCACCGCCGCTATGGTGGAGTCCATCCTGCGGGCCGCCGGCTACTCCACAGGATTCTATTCGTCACCTCACCTTCACACGTTCCGGGAGAGGATACGCATCGATGGCGTCCCGGTTTCACCGTGTGTTTTCGCCGGTATGGCCTCAACAGTATGGCCCCATCATTTGGCCAACGCCTCAGATCCCGAGTCTGGACCGGCGACCTTGTTCGAATTCCTCACGGCGATGGCGTTCGGTGCTTTTTCCGATGCTCGAACCGCCTTCAACGTCGTCGAGGTCGGTCTGGGCGGGCGGCTCGATGCTACCAACGTTGTCGTCCCCGACGTCAGCGTCATCACCCCGGTGAGCCTGGACCATACCGCCATCCTTGGGGACACCATCGGCGAAATCGCATCCGACAAGGCCGGGATCATCAAACCCGGAGTGCCCGTGGTGATGGCGCCCCAGTTCCCGGAGGCGGCGACAGCGATCAAATCTGCGGCAAATGCACAGTCATCTCCGTTGGTCTCCGTTGCCAACTCTGTCTCATGGCAAACGGATTCTATTAGCCATGCTGGTCAGCAACTGACTATCAACACCCAGCACGATACCTACCATCCGCTCGTTGCTCTTTTGGGCGACTTTCAGGCGGCCAACGCTGCGGTCGCCGTCAGCGCAGTCGAGACTCTGATCGAGGCGGGCCATCGTATCCCCAAGGAGGCGATTCTGGACGGATTGGCATCCGTGGTCTGGCCTGCCCGTTTAGAGGTGCTCTCCAGAAATCCGTTGGTTGTCGCTGACGGCGCTCACAACGACCACTCAGTGTCGACCGTGCTGGATACACTGAGCGCCAGCCTCCCCCATCGTCGGTTGACGGTCGTAGCCGGCTTCTCCAGGGATAAGCGCGTGTCCGCGATGGTGCAACTCATCAGTGAACGGGCCGACCGCGTGTTAGCCACGCGTTCCCGGCATCCCAGGTCGTTGCGCCCATCGGAGATCGTCGACGAATTTCTATCTGTGGGATTCCCCGCCGATACGTTGGTGGAAACCGACCAGGTGGCCGTTGCCATCGATACAGCGATGGCCAACGTCGAGGACGATGAACTTATCCTCATAACCGGATCATTGTTTGTTGCCGCCGAGGCGCGCGAAGCGATCCTCGGCATCGACCCTGAAACTTATCCCGACCTACTCCCACCAGATCTCAGATAACTGAGTGTAGGCATCGCCTGCGCCTGTTGATCTCGCGTAGCCCCACCGTATGAGTATGAACAACACTAACCCCCGTCGTGTCGTTGTCACGGGTCTGGGCGCCATTACGCCCTTGGGTCTTTCTGCCGACGAATTCTGGTCCAACTTGTTGGCTGGCCGATCCGGCATCGGCCCGATGACCCTTTGCGATCCCACCGACTATCCGTGCCGCATCGCAGGCCAGGCCGATGATTTCGACCCAAGCGACTATATCGGAGCCCGCGAGGCCAGACGAATGGCTCGTTTCTCCCAGCTCGCCGTGGCCGCCGCGGTTCAGGCTGTCCGGGATGCAACCCTGGAGATCGAAAACGAAGACCCCTACCGCGTCGGCGTGTTACTTGGAAATGGCAACGGCGGCTTCCCAACCTTGGAAGAAAACTGCCGAATCCTGGCTGACCGCGGTGGCATGCGCATGTCGCCATTCTTTTTCCCTATGGTCCTCCCCAACATGGCTGCGGCCAATGTTAGCCAATACGTCGGTGCTCATGGCTACAACTCCACCGCCACCACCGCATGCGCTGCCTCCAACAACGCTATTGGCGAGGCGTTGCAGGTCATACGGCACGGCGTCGCTGATGTCATGCTCGCCGGAGGAGCCGAAGCTGGCATCAGCCAACTCGGCCTCGCTGGCTTCGCCGTAATGCGCGCCTTGAGTACCCGCAATGACGACCCGGAGCGCGCGAGCCGTCCTTTCGACGCTGAGCGGGACGGGTTCGTGCCCGCGGAAGGTGCCGGCGTTCTGGTCCTGGAAGAACGCGAACGCGCCATTGCCCGGGGCGCCCGCATCCTTTGCGAACTCTCCGGATTCGGCGTCACCGCAGATGCTGGCCATTTGGTCCAACCCCAGGAATCAGGAGCCAGCGCGGCCCGTGCGATGTCAAATGCTATTGATGACGCCGGACTTCTCCCCGCTGATGTGCACTACATTAACGCTCATGGTACGTCCACGCCGCTGAACGATGCGGTCGAAACCGCTGCCATCAAACGGCTATTTGGGGATGCTGCGCTCAGTATACCGGTGAGTAGCACCAAGAGCATGATCGGTCATTCGTTGGGAGCATCGGGAGCCCTCGAAGCGGTCGCCTGCGTGAAGACCATCGTTGATCAGAAAATCCACCCCACGGTGAATTACGAACATCCCGATCCCGACTGCGACTTGGATTACGTACCAAATCAGGCGCGTGAGGCGACCGTCTCAAACGTAATGTCAAACGCGTTTGGGTTCGGGGGCCAGAACGCCTGTTTGATCTTTCGGCAGCATCGGTCGCAACTCTGACCCGGTCGTGGTCCCGTTGGCCGTCGCCTTTGAGACAAGAAAGCGCCGGGACTGTCAAACAGTCCCGGCGTTCCGTTTGGTCGATTGGTGTACGCGCCTCAGACGGCCGCTTGCTCAGCTTCGTTCTGTCCGCTAAGCATCTCGTCGAGCATACGCTGCAAGGCCATTGTGTGGCTGCACACTCTGCGGGTCGCAAAAAATGCGCACTCGCATCGCCAGTCACCATCGTGATATCCCACTCGGTACGTGTTGTGGTTGCCGACGAATGACGCTTCAAACGTGTGAATGTTCACCCGGTCCGGCTCCTCGGCGTACTTGCGTGCCTTGTCAACCTTGCCAATGTAGCTCGAACTCATTTCTCCCTCCGCGGTATTATCAGCCGCCAAAACAATCGTCGGCCATGCTTGGAATGTTACCGTTATCGGCAGCCAATAGCAAATTCCGTAACCTCGGTTTCGACGGTAATCCAGCGCCTTTGCCAATGCCGCTCATCGTCGGAATTCTTGACTTTGATGTCCTCCAAGCCTACGATAACAATAGGGCAAATCATATCCCGGGCATTGCCCGGACGGACTCTGGAGGTTCTATGTTAACCGTAATTTTGTCCGTCCTGGCGGCCGCAGGGCTGGCAACAGGTATAGCAGCGGTGGTTTGGCTGCTGCTGTCTACTAGGAAAAACGGTAACCAACTACAGCGCAGTCGCGAGGAGGCTGCCACTACCATCAACCAGGCTGAGGAACACAAACGCAATATTCTGCTCCAGGCTCAGGAAGAAGCTTTGAAAATCCGTGAAGCCGGAGACAAGGAAATCCAGGAGCAACGCCGCGAACTCAACCGTATCGAACGCCGCTATCTCCAGCGGGAAGAGCAACTGGATCGGAAAACCGAGTCCCTGGAAGACCAGGAAACCTCACTCGCGAAACGCGAAACCGAAGCTGATCATGCTCTGCAGAAAGCCGATGAGTTGAAACACCAGCACACTCGTGAATTGGAACGCATCGCATCGCTCAGCACAGACCAAGCTCGTGACATTGTCCTCAAACGCGGCGAAGAGGAAGCCACACACGAACTCGCTCGCCGATACTACGAGTTGGAGAAGGAACACCAAACCCGGGCCGACGACAACGCCCGCCGAATCCTCACCCTCGCCATAAATCGCCTTGCTACCGACGTTGTGTCGGAAAGCACCACATCTGTTGTTTCCCTGCCCAACGATGAGATGAAAGGTCGTCTCATCGGCCGTGAAGGACGTAATATTAGGGCGCTGGAAGCCCGCACCGGCGTCGACATTATCGTCGACGACACTCCCGGTATTGTAACGCTGTCCTGCTTCGACCCGGTTCGCCGGGAGATCGCCAAGCTGGCTCTCACCCAGTTGGTGAAGGACGGCCGCATCCAACCCGCGCGGATTGAGGAGAGTGTCAACCGCGCAATCCGAGACATCGACGAGACCATCTGGCGCGCCGGCGAAGAAGCCACCTTCGAAGTCGGCGTTAGTGGTCTGGACCCCGAACTGGTTCGCCTGTTGGGACGGCTGAAATACCGTTACAGCTACGGCGAAAACGTACTGACCCACTCCATTGAGGTCGGACTGCTCGCTGGAATGTTGGCATCCGAGGTTGGCGCTAACGTGCAAATCGCTCGCGCCGGAGGTTTGCTCCACGACATCGGAAAGGCCATGACCCACGAGATCCCGGGACCCCATGCGGAGATCGGATTCGATCTCACCACCCGAAACGGTGTTGGCTCACTGGTCTGCAATTGCGTCCTGGAACACCACGACGACGACCATTCTAGCATCGAGTCATTCTTGGTGGCCGCCGCAGACGGCATTAGTGCCGCGAGACCCGGCGCTCGCAAGGAGTCCATCGAGCAGTACACCCGACGTTTGCGGGAACTGGAAGACACGGCCAACGGCTTTGAGGGCGTCCAGCGTTCGTTCGCCATACAGGCTGGACGCGAAGTGCGCGTCATGGTCAGCCCCGAGGACGTGGATGACGTGGCCTGCGCTACCCTTGCGCGCGATATCGCCGGCAAGGTGTCCCGCGATTTGCAGTTCCCAGGTCAAATCAAGGTGACCGTCATCCGAGAAACCCGCGAGGAGAGTATTGCCCGCTAACCTCGCGCTGGCCCAAATGGATTGGCGAACCGGAATTGTGGTAGGGGCGGATATTGATTCGCCCCTACTCCGTGAATGCACATGCGTATATTGATGATTGGGGACATAATCGGCAAACCCGGACGCCGGGCCCTGGCCCGCCTCCTCCCGCAATTGCGCGCCGAGCTTGATGTTGACCTCGTCACAGCCAACGCCGAAAACACTGCCGGCGGTTTCGGACTCACCCTGAAAACGGCCAGGAACCTCATGGACGCTGGGGTCGACGTCATGACCTCGGGGAACCACATCTGGGACAAAAGAGATATCATCCCGCACATGGACGAATTGCCGCTGCTCCGCCCAGCCAACTACTACGATGCCCCCGGCCGGGGCTGGCTGATGCACGGAGACATCATGGTGCTCAATCTGCAGGGTCGCGTGTTCATGCCACCCATCGACTGTCCCTTCCGCGAATCCGACAAACGACTCAAAGAAGCAGAGGCCGAACTCGGTCGTCCACCCAGCATAGTCCTCGTCGATTTCCACGCCGAGGCCACATCTGAAAAACAGGGCCTGGGTTGGTATCTCGATGGCCGCGTCAGCGCCGTTGTGGGAACCCACACCCACGTGGGCACTGCGGACGCTCGTGTGCTTCCGGGTGGAACCGCTTACGTCAGCGATCTGGGCATGACTGGCCCGCGGGACTCCGTGATCGGTACGGAAACCGCTCCCGTCCTTGAACGATTCCGAACTGGACTGCCGCAACGATTCCAACCCGCTGATGGCCCTTGCGTCCTCAACTCGGTCCTCATCGATGTTGATGGATCAACCGGCAGGGCGAATGAGATTGTCCGCATAGACCGTACTGCAGATTGATCAAGCAACCGTCACTAGGAATAACAGGAAGCTCTGATGCCCGTAAACGTCGATCTTCATCTTCATACCACCGCCTCAGATGGCAGGTTGAGCCCTACGGAGTTGGTTGAACTCGCCGCGTCGAAAGGCCTCAAAACCGTCTCGGTCAGCGATCACGACACCACAGCGGGCATTGCCGAAGCCCAACGTGCCGTCGATAAGGTCCCGGGTATGCGGTTGATTCCCGGTGTTGAACTGAGTTGCGATGTTCCTGGCGGTGAAGTCCACATGCTCGGATATTTCATGGACACCAGCGACGGTGCGTTCCAGCAAACCCTCGAGGTATTTCGACAGGGGCGCTTGGCCCGGGGCGAGGGCATGGTCCAAAAGTTGGCTGAGTTCGGTTTGCATATCCAGTGGGAACGCGTGCTGGAAATAGCCGGTGATGCATCTGTCGGCCGGCCCCATGTCGCGCAGGCGTTGGTTGAGGCTGGCTATTTTTCCGAGCCTGCGGAGGCGTTTCGGGAATACTTGGGGCGCAACGGCAAAGCATACGTGGAGCGCAGCAAGCTTACCCCTTCGGACGCGGTCAAACTGCTCAACGATGCGGGAGGTGTCGCGGTATTTGCCCACCCTTGGTTTGAACGACGGGGAGGCGAGCCCGAACCGGAACAATCCCTGATTGAAACTGTTGAGGAGCTGAAGGCCGCAGGTCTCCACGGTATGGAAGTACACTACGCGATGTATGATGCGGCCACCGTCGATTGGCTCGCCGACTTGGCCCGCGCTTATGACCTCATCCCTTGCGGTGGTAGCGACTACCACCATAGCGGCAACTCTCGCGAACCGCTCCCTGGGGTGAACGGACCCCCTATGGAGACTGTCGAGCGCTTGGAATGGGCCGCCCGGGATCTCACTGCCCTACGCTGACTTGACTGACCTGTTGTAATGGGCCAGACCATTCCACTCGTAGTCGGCCTTTGGGCCTGCGCGTACCTCATCGGAGCCATTCCGGTCTCCTATCTGCTGGGTCGTCTACTCGGGGGTGTCGATCTCAGGCGCCACGGAAGCGGCAACGTGGGTGGCAGCAATCTGGCCAGCCAATTGGGTCGCCGGTGGTTGCCGCTGGTCGTGGCAGTGGACCTCACGCGTGGGTCAGCGCCGATATTGGTCGGTCAATTTGCCCTCGGTTTGGGGGAACACGCTTGGCTCCTCGTCATGACCCCGGTTTTCACGCTGCTGGGTAACGGGTGGTCTCCATTCTTGAAGTTCGCCGGAGGACGCAGCGTAGGGGTGTGGGCCGGAGGCTTGGTAGGAATCTCACCTTCGCTGTTCTTGGCGGCTTTGGTCACATATTTGTGCGCTTGGGCCGCGTCTCGACGTTCCGCCGAATCCCTCCTCGTGGTAATGTGCCTCTTGCCTATGGTTTGCTTGGCCTGGCCATCAAGTTGGTTGCTGGTCGGCGTGCCGCAAACCTACGCATCCTACGCAGCCATCGGTGCCATGCTAATCTTGCTTAAGCGGCTGTTCGCCAACGGCGGGCCGCTACCGACCGATCTCCCACGCAGTACTGTTCTGATTAATCGCCTGTTCCGCGACCGAGATATCGCCGACCGCCAACAATGGCTTGCCCGCTCACCCGACCGTACCAACGACCTATGATGACTGACCAACAAAATCAACCCAGGGTCACCACCTGTCATTGGCACCCAAGCGTCCCCACAGGTTTGTCCTGCAGCCAATGTCAGCGGGCGATCTGTACCGACTGCATGGTCCAGGTGCCTGTCGGTATCCGTTGTCGCGAGTGCGGCCGCGCTCAGCCCCTGCCCACGTTCGACGTCAGGCCTGCCAACTACGCTAGGGCGGCCGCGGCGGCCGCAGCTATCCTCATACTTGGCGTGGTTCTATGGTTTGCGCTGGCGCTGGTCGCCACCGCGTGGTTGGCCAGCATCGTCATGCCGTTAGCTGTCGGATATGCTGCTGGCGAAATCATCAGCCGTGCCGTCAATCTCAAACGTAGCCGCGGCCTGATGTATATCGCCGGTGGGGTCGTGGTGTTGACGGCGATCATATCCTTGCTGCTGGGTATTCTGGTGCTTAGCCTTTGGGGCATCTTGGCCACGGTGGGCGGCGTCCTGATCGCCATCGCACGAGTGCGCCTCTAGCATCGGCAAACCCGTCGGTTCCAGTCCATAGCCGCGACACCGCACTCATCGTCACATGAACCCGTAATACGCTCTTGGCTGTCGTAAGTCTGGGATCGCGCCCCGGACGACCACCGGTGCCAGCGGGTGATCCAACCCTCATTGGTCTTGGACCATCGATACCCGTGCGACCATGCCCATATCCGTCCAGGAAACGTGGGCGGTTGGTTGTCTATCCCGCTAGACCAAGCCTTCCGGTGTAGGGTCCACCTCGGTTTCACCTCTTCGGCCGTGCTCGGCCCACAGGCGCTCCGTGGTGTCCTTGGCTACATTGCTCCCGAAACCGCGCCGCCTCAGGTAGTCCCACATCTTGCGCCGGAACGTCGTGTAGGCCATATCTCCCCGCTCCAGCCACCGTTGTGCCTGTCGGTCTCCCGCTCGATGCGCGTTGCCAAACTCGTCCAATCCCTCAAGGGTTGTGTCGATTATGCTGTCTGCGACCCCTTTGTCCCTCAATTCCCGCCGCAGGGCAAACGTCCCGCGTGGACGCCGGCGATTCCGGCTGTCCCTCCACTGTTGTGCGAAATCTTCGTCGTCGAGGTATCCGTATCGGTTTAGCGAAGCCAGCACTTGCTCGACGACGGGTTGGGAAAACTCCTTCCCGACCCGTCGGCGCACTTCACTTATCGATCTTTGCCTGAAACTGACATACCGTAGGGCTACTTGTAGCGCCCGACCGTAATCGTCAGATGTATCCATTAGTTCAGGCTTACCTCGCCTGTACCGGCGATGTACGGTGTTCCCCCGTTCACTTCGGCCGCTCCGTAGCCGTTGCCGGATTCAGTCCCTGCTAGATCCTCCGGTTCCTCGTCACCGCGGATTAATGCTTCGATTGGTCCAGCAATTTCCGGGTGCTCGCTTAGGAATGATTTGGAGTTTTCCCTACCCTGTCCCAATCGCGTTTCACCGTACGAATAGAAGGATCCGGCTTTCTTGATGATGCCTTCATTCACTCCGATGTCCAGCAGGTCACCCATCTTACTGATGCCCTGGTTGAACATAATGTCGAACTCCGCCACCCGGAATGGTGCGGCCACCTTGTTTTTGACGATCCGGGCCCTTACCCGATTGCCGATAATTTCGGACCCCTGTTTCAGCGACTCGGTCCTGCGCAAATCGATCCTGACGGAGCTGTAGAATTTCAACGCTCGTCCGCCGGGCGTAACCTCGGGGCTTCCGTATGTGACCCCGATCTTTTCTCGAATCTGGTTGATGAACACGACCGCGGTGCGAGATCGGTTGATTGTGGCGGTCAACTTACGCAGGGCTTGGGACATCAATCTGGCCTGCATCCCCACGTGCACGTCTCCCATGTCACCCTCGATCTCGGCTTGAGGGACCAGCGCGGCCACGCTGTCTATCACGACGGAATCCACGGCTCCGCTGCTCACCAGCTTCTCTGTAATGTCGAGAGCCTGCTCGGCCGAGTCAGGTTGCGAGATCAGCAGATGATCCAGGTCCAACCCGCAGTTGGCTGCATACTGGGGGTCTAGCGCGTGCTCGGCATCGATGTACGCCGCCAACCCGCCCTGTCGCTGCGTTTCGGTCATGATGTGGATGGCCAGGGTGGATTTTCCGGCCGATTCGCCGCCGTAGATCTCCGTGACTCTGCCTCGCGGCAACCCTCCCACGCCCAGCGCTATATCCAGAGACAGGGAACCCGTCGATATGGCGTTGGTAATCAGATGGGCTACCTGATCATCCCCCCGCATCACCGCGCCTTTGCCATGGTCTTTCTCGATCCGGCCGAGCGCAATTTCCAGGGCCGCCAACTTGTCCTTGTCCAGATTCAGGGTTTCCGGATTGATCGCCATTCCAAACCTCTCACGCGAATACTTTTCTGTTGGAACAAGCCTAGCACGGGCGTTCCGATAATGCAACCGTTTTCGGTCAAATATTCGGGATTATTTTTGAATCTCTTTTCGTGCCTTTCGGACCTGGGGGATTGCGGCTATGCTATGGGGTACCAAATTCATCAAACATCTACTCTTCAAGGGGATGCCGGACTATTGACATCCTCAACAGGCAATTGATTCGAGCCGGGATCCCGCAGACTGCATGATCCGACGGCGATCCTGCCTTTGGTTGTCCGCGCTTGCGAACGACGGGTTTCCATTGAATTGATTGGAGGGCCCACGGCCCCCGTCTCTAAAAGTCTCAAAAGCCTCCCTGAAACCCGATGGTCACCACGCCGTTTTCTACAATTATGGGTGTGATGCGTTCACCACCCGACAACTCCAGCAACGCTGGAATTTGGTCCGGCCGTTTGGAAACGTCGATCTCTGTATATGGCACCCTTTGCCGCCGATAATGCATCTTTGCCTGTGCGGAAAATGGGCAATCCGGGTGGGTATAGAGGAGGATCTCGGTCTGCTTTGTGGTGGTCAAAATACTCTCCTGTGCCTGTTCAAATGCATCTGGTCTGCAAAGTTTCCCAATTGTACGTAGCGATGTAACATTACGCAACGCCGCCTCAATTTACCCTCCCAGATGCTCGATTGAAACGCGCCTGCGCGACCTTGTTCGGACCCATGCAAGGTCAGATTGGATCGCCGCTACGGCGAACGGGCTGGCATTTCTGGTACGCCCACCTCGTCGCATCCTGCCCTCGTGCCTGATATCTCAGGTAACTGGTTAAAACGGCGCGGACAGTGACACCGCCCCGTTGCACGTTCCACACGCACGTTCCATAATGGATTCATCACGTGAAATTGGTCATCCAGTCCTGCCCAGAGGTGATACCGGTCGTACACGGCCAACCCGTCAAACTCCAAATCGCATACCCGTCTCCGCCAGGACCAGCGACCGGTCGCTCTAGCCGGTGTGGTCGCAACGGGGCCAGCGCCTCCCCACACGCTGGGAGGTCAGCGCATTTACCTCTCCCATCTTTTCCGGGAGAGGCCAGGGCCAGGGATTCTTCCTGACCCGTGCGCTGTCCGCCAAACCTTGAGTGGGCAAAAACCCATGCGTAACCCCTCGGCCGTGGGGCTGACAACGACCACCATCACCTCGGGCAGGCGACCACTAAACAATCGAATGTGCTCAAACCCAAAGGAGAATGCGCCGCCAAAACAAACGAAAAAAGGCGAATATCGATTCGCCCATTCCGCTGAGATTTTGCTCCTTGGCAGCAATCTGGTCATATCGGCACTGGTTGCTGCTCCAGCAGGTCTTCGATGACTGACTCCTGCGTACGCTCGCGCAAGCGCGCCATGCTTTTGAGTATGATGCGATGTGCGAGCGCCGGGCACGCCAATGCTTTGATGTCGTCCGGCGTCACGTACGCTTGCCCCCTCACGGCCGCCAGCGCCTGTGCGCCCCGGTACAAACTCAACGTTGCCCTGGGACTCGCGCCGAGTTCCACGTCCGGGTGCTCGCGCGATGCTCGTACCAACTGGACCAAGTATGTGCGTAGCACTGGGCTGATGTACACCTTCCGCACCATCGCCTGGATTCTGAGCACCTCCTCCGCAGAAGCCACTGGCTTTAGTGAACCCAACGGGTCAGCGTCCTCGAACCGCTCCACCATTGTCTCCTCGTCGTCCTCCGAGGGGTAGCCAAGTGTTAGCCGCAACGCGAAGCGATCGATCTGCGCCTCCGGTAGCGGGAACGTGCCTTCCAACTCGATCGGGTTCTGCGTCGCCAGTACCATGAACGGCGCTGGCAGTAGGACCGTGTCCTGGTCGACAGTTACCTGGCGCTCTGCCATGGCCTCCAGCAGCGCTGATTGGGTCCTGGGTGTGGCTCTGTTGATCTCGTCAGCCAGCACCACTTGCGAGATTACCGGGCCCGGCCGAAATTCGAACCTCCCGCTTTGCTGGTTGTAGTAGTTGATCCCGGTGATATCTGAAGGCATGAGATCAGGGGTGAACTGTATGCGCCGGAATTCGCAATCCAACGAATACGCCAACGACCTGGCCAAGGTAGTTTTCCCAATGCCCGGCACATCCTCAACCAGTATGTGACCCCCGCTGAACAACGCAGCCAGCGTGAATTCAATGACTCCATCCTTGCCAACGATGGCCCTCTGGATGTTGTCTCGTATGGCAGACGCCGTGTCGGCAATATGCTGCGTTTGCGAAGCGGTGATCAAGATTTTTCACGTCCGATTGTTTCGGACTCCCCGGCCAGATACATCTCTACCTCTTGCAGATCTTTGAATGAGTCCACGCTCCGCCAGAATTTGTCCGTCTGCACCGCAGACATACGCCCCGACGCAGCGAGTTCTGGAAACGTCGTCGTCTCGTGGTCCCCGAACTCAGGCAACAATGCTTCGATCGCCGGATTCAGCACGTACACCCCGCCATTAATCAGGTAGGGGAGTGTGGCTTTCTCGCTGAAACTGCGCACCATGCCGTCGGCGTCCGTGTCTACGATTCCGTAGGGACTGACCATCGGTACCGTCAGAATGGTCGCCAGATGCGAGCGATTTTGAGCCGTCCGGGTGTGGAAATCATCCACCAAATCACCGATGTTGGCCCGGGTTATCACATCGCCGTTTGTCGCGATCACTGGCGAGCCACTGTCCGGTATCGCTCCAAGTCCTTTCCTCATCGCGCCGCCTCTTCCCAGCGGCGTTTCTTCGTAACTGTAATGCGCGCGAACCCCAAAGTCAGCCCCGTCACCGAAATGTCCCTCAACCATATGTCCCAGATACCCGACCAGGAACACCACGTCGGTCACTCCGGCCGTACGCAACCAGGCTACTTGGTGCGCCAGTATTGGCTGCGCATCCACGATCACCATGGGTTTCGGTACCGAGTCCGTGAGTGGACGCAAGCGTTCCCCTTTGCCCCCGGCCAGAATCAGAGCGTACATGGTAGCCGCCATCCTACCGCCGGCCCATCGGCTGGTCAACAAACGCGCCACCGCCCCTGCTTGAGGCGGTGGCGTTGCATGGTGCGAATCTTTCGGATCCCACGTGCCTTTATTGGTATGCCCGTGGTCTGAACTCCGATGAACAATACTTCACGCTTTCCCAGAAACCGGCCGCGTCTCGTTCAATATTGATAGATTGCAGGTAATCTCTGCTGGGATCATCGTAGATAATGCACGGTGCCCAAAGAGCGATATCGGGGAAAACGAACAATAGTGCGATCACGAGGGCCATGCAGCCCATGAATGGTAATACTCCTATATACACGTCTGTAATCGTACTTTCCTTTAACGCCGCTTGTGCTGCGGCCGTTTGCTCCGCCATCTGTTGGTCGACGTCTTGGCGTACCCCGTGCAGAATGTACAGGTTGATACCCTCTGGCGGGCTGATCAACGCTGCCTCCACCAGGATCACCATGATTATGCCGAACCAGACCAGGTCCACTCCCACAGCCTCAAGAGTCGGCGCGAGAATTGGAATGGTCGTTACCAGCATCGCGAAGCTTTCCATAAAGGTTCCCAGGAGGAGATAGAAGAAAACCAGGATGATCACGAACTGCAAAGCGTTGAGGTTCAAACCGGTGATCCACTCCGAGATATCCTGGGAAATCCCCAGCCGCGCAAAAGCGAAACTCAATGTGAACGCTGCCATCACGATCAACATGATCATTGACGATGTACGAACAGTGGAAATGATGGCATCCAACAGCATTCCCTGCACGGCGCGGCGGGCGTCGTTCCAGGTTGCGTAGGTCGCCTGGGGCAGTTGACCCTGACTGCCAATGATGTACACCGCGAGATACCAGGCGGGGAAGAAAATGAAACCTAGAAAAACCAGGGTGGACGCAAATCCTCGCAGTCGGCCACGTTGTTGTTGGACGTAATCGTCGAGGGCGAATACAACCACCGGGAACAGGAAAATCCCCACCACGATAACCGCTGCTTTGTTATTGCTGATCTTGCGGTATAGCTCGTTGGCAACCGCCACTATCAGTGCCCCAAACACGCCCAACGCGGCAGCCTCAGTCGGGGTGGCCCATCCGGTGTATATGGAGCCCAGCACCATCATAATAATCGCCAGGACCGGAACGATGGACATCATCCCGATCAGGGCCTCGAACAACATCCTGCCCCATTCGGATATGGATTCCCCGTACGACAAAGTGGACCTGCCCCTGCGGTAGGCGCTGCGTTCGAATGGGTCCGCGATCCCTGCCTCTGTCGCTTGCTCTTGCCGCAGGACAGCCAACTGTTCCGAGGTGTATCGGCGGATGCCAAGTCCATTGAACCAGGCCCGGTAGAGCCTGCGCACTCCCTCGTCCATCGGGGCCGTTCGAGGGATGATCACGGAGGTCACGATCATCATCAACATCATCGTGAACGCCAACAGGAACCCGGGTATGAAGCCGCCCATGTACAGCCGGCCGATTGACTCCTCCACCAACACTCCGAAAATGATCAAACCGATGCTGGGAGGGATCAGGATGCCCAGTGTGCCGCCCGCGGCCAGTGATCCGATCACCAGCCGTTCGCTGTAACCCCGCTGCCGGAATGACGGCAACGACACCCGGCTGATGGTGGCGGACGTTGCGACGCTGGAGCCCGAGCATGCCGCGAACACCGCGCATGAAGCGATATTGGTGTGCAGCAATCCGCCCGGCAGGAACACCAGCCAGCGCGACAGCGCTCCGTACATGCGCTCGCCCATTCCCGAACGGAGCATCAACTCGCCCATCAACAGGAACAGCGGCACCGCGACCAGGATGAAGTTGGTGTTGCTCTCCCAGGCCTTGTTCCCCAGGATGTTCCAAAGCGGAGCATCGGAGAACGCTTGCATCATCACCAGCGAAAGCACACCCAGGGCGCCGGCGACGTACAGACCGATCAGGAAGAAAACCCCCATCATGCTGAACGCGGTGATGATTGCCATATGTGCAGTCCTCCGGGCGGTTGCCGTCGGTCAAACTAAGGGTCGTTAGCGTTGAGGCTATTTTGTTAGGTGAGTGGGGGCTCTACACGCCTGAAGCCGCCTCCCCGATCATCTCAACGTCGGGCGCGAGCTCGGCCACGTCGCCACCGGAGTTTTTGTGCCAGATCTCCAGCAGGCCGCGCAGAATCATGCTGAGCATCCATTCAAACGACGTGAACGCAAGCATGGTGAATCCGATCGCGACTATCAGTTGGAACATCCAGAGTTCCGGCAGGAAATTACCAATCAGGTATGTATTAGCCAATGCCGGCTCGCACTGGCCCTCCGAGTTGGTTCGAATACACCGCGACTCGGCCACCTCTTCCCACGTTTTGATCGCCGTGATCAATCCAAAAAACCCAACGGACGCCAATGCCAGCCAGTCCGCAAGGGACCGCAGATAGGGATGGATACGGGAAAACAGTGGTAAGAGTACGTCGATACGCACGTGGGAACCGGTGCGCAACGAATACGAGAACGCCCACGTCCCAGCAAACGCCAGGACATATCCACCCACCAATTCCTGATTCCCCAACACCGGCCCACCCAATTTGCGGACGATCACTTGATACGTGATGTATATCCCCAACAACAGGAGCAACGTGCCGCAAATGTAGCCAAATATGCGGTATACATAGTCCAGACCATCGTCAATTCGACGGATAAACCGCGTTAAGCCCCAATCCACCGAAAGGATGATCGTGGCGGCGTGCTGAGGGGATGAGAAAGTGCTCCCGGCTTCTGGGATAATGGTTTTTGAAACATGAAACCACCCTGAAACAAGGAGCACCCAACGGATGCTACCACGCAACGGCC
>JAPOQH010000051.1 GCA_026710825.1 Chloroflexota bacterium
ATCCCCGAAGCCGGGAACACTTTCTCATCCCCTCAGCACGACGCCACACTCATCCTTTCGGTGGATTGGGGCTTAGATTCAGCACGCTGGCACGGGCTAATGAACACTTTTGCGCACGCTACCTTGCTTTGCAGCTCATGGCATGGGAGTGAGTGTGGCGTGTGGGGTCGATGATAGATGGAGATCATATATTTTTATGCATGAAAACAACGGAGGTACAATGACTACTCAACGCATAAGGTTGATCGCCGCTGCGATTTTCGCCGTTGCCCTGTTGGGCGCCATCGGAGGATGGATGGCGTCGCGGGATGTGGTCAACGCGCAATCCAACATAACCGCTCCGGGCAATGTGGCGGCGAACCATGGAGAAGACCCCGGCGATGTGGTGGTGTCCTGGGATGCCGTCGACGGCGCAACGGATTACATCGTAGTCTGGCTGAACCTTGATGCTGCCCGCAGAATATTCGATGTTGATGGTCGCTTGCAGAATCTCATCCAGTCCGTCGTCGTCACGGAAAGCGGGCAAGCGACATACGCCTTGACCATCAACGGCCTCGCTCCGGGAACCGAATTTGGATTCCTTGTAATCAGCAAAAGCAACGCCACTGGAAATGCCAGAGGGTCGAATTTGCTGACGATCATGCCGATGGGCGAGGAAGACTTTACCGACGTCCACGATGTGGTCCAAATCCAGTCGGCCGCCCTGGAGATCGCCAAGCACGCCAACGGGCTGGTTGCCGTAGGCTCCGCGCCCACGCAATTTGGCATGACACCGGAGTCAGTCGCCGCTAACGGGGTGATGATAAGCAGTCATAAGGACGCCCTGGACGCGCAACTCGTGTACCTGGAGGCACAAAATCCGGGGGCACGTGTCGCCTATATCAGGACCCTGGTGGACAGCCTCGCATCCAACACAGACACGATCCAGGCCGGCAGGATGCCGTTGTTGCAAGCCTTGTTTTCGGAAAACACAAGCTGGCGGCAACTGGTGCTGAGCAGCGTCAACAGGCTTTACCCAGAAGCCGATGCCAGCGTGGACCGCCAGTTCTACGACCTGGCCTCCAATGTCCATGACATTTCGGAGAGCGATGTTCTCCGCTATGCGCACACCAACAACCTGTATGCCAACACAGGTTTGGGGCACACGCTCCTGGTCGTGGCAAGCACGTTGGATTTCCACCCGTATGTGGAAGGCATCGAGGAAATCTACGAATCGGTGTCCGGTCGCCTGGCCCGGGACGTGGAGTATCTGCGCCACGACACCGGCGCCGGTCTGGACCCTGATGTCGTCGCTCTGGCCGAAAGACTGCGCGACGCCGGGGGCGCGGATGGACAAAGCCACTACTTTGAACTGCTGACGGCCCGAATTAAGATGACCGAAACTGAACGTGCCTTGATCATGCAGAATGCCCAGGTTCTCGGCCAGATTGTGGACCAGGTGCACGCGCTGTCCGCGGAGGTCCAGGGTTTGGACGCGCCTGCGGTCCCAGAGATGCAGCCGGTTGAGACGATGGATCCTGGAATCACTGCCGATGAAATCCACTTCGGGCAGTCAGCCGTCCTGGAAGGCCCCTCGGCGGAGCTCGGCACCATGATGGAACTCGGTATCCGGGCGGCGTTCGAGGAAGCGAACGAGTCCGGCGGGGTTCAGGGGCGCAAGCTGACGCTCACCACGACCAACGATGATTATGAAGTCGATAAGGCCGTCTACAACACCCAGGCGTTGATCGATAATCACCAGGTGTTCGCCCTGATCGGAGAGGTCGGTACTCCAACCTCTCGCGTTGCCCTGCCGATTGCCGAGGCAGCGGGTGTGCCGTTCATCGGAGCCTTCACCGGCACCCAGCTGCTGCGCGGCGACGACAAGACCGGGGTCCTGAACTATCGCGCCTCGTACTACCAGGAAACAGAGCGGATGGTGGAACTCCTGGCCGCACAGGGTGTCACCAGGGTGGCCGTGCTCTACCAAAGCGACTCTTACGGCATAGACGGACTGAACGGAGTCAAACTGGCGTTGGCTGGCCGCAACGATATGGAACTGGTGGAATCCTGGTACTACCTGCGCAATACCGATGCGGTTCAGTCCGCCGCGTTCCGGATTGCCTCAGCCAACCCTGCGCCCGAGGCGGTGATTATCATCGCGACTCATGAGCCAGCGGCCCGTTTGATCGAGAAGCTGCGCATGAAACTGAGCTCCGATACGATCTTCATGGCCGTCTCATTCGTTGGCAGCTACCCGTTGGCGGATGAACTGGCCAGCGCGACCGACAACGTCTACGTTACGCAGGTCGTGCCGTTGCCCACCGATACTTCCAACCCCATCGTCGCCAATTATCAGCGAGCCCTGGCCGCGGTGGACGCTGATGCATCCCCCGGCTTCGTTTCGCTGGAAGGTTACCTCGCGGGTCGCCTGGCCATCGAACGGCTCAACAGTTGTGCAGCCGACTTGAGTCGGGATTGCTTCATGGACGTGTTCGGCGCTCGCACCACCTTGAACATAGATGGGGTGCAGCTCGAATTCGGGCCCAACGACAACCAGGGTTCGGATACAGTGTTCCTGACCCGGATCGGTTCAGATGGGGAGTACGAAGTGGTTCCGGCCATTGGCTCCAATCCCTAAAGGCCCAAACAGATAGCCGGGCGCGAGACGGCGCCAGCGATACTCCCTGTGATCCCCCGCGGATTACGGGGAGTTATTCACTCTATTCGGGTAAGTCAGCGCCGGCGTAGACAGTTGCTTGCCGCAGTTCGCTTATCAGGGGTTTGGGGAACGTCAAACGGGCGTGCCCCCAAATCGGCATCGGTCGCTATCCCCAAAAAGAGCAGAGCAGTCTAGGGGTTCTCAACAGCCTGGCAGGAGAGCATATGACCCCGGACCAGGCAGCCGAGTTGATGGGAATAACTTCCCGCCACGCCCGACGCATTTTGGCGACCTACGGTGAACGCGGTGCGGCGGCTTTGGCACATGGCCACCGCGGTCGCCGACCCGTCAACGCCACGCCCGAAGCGCTAATCGCCGACGTGGCGCACTTGGCTCGTACTCGGTACGCTGGCGTCAACCACACCCACCTCGCGGAACTGCTGGCGGAACCACCCTGGACCAGGCACAGGCGGCGCTCGATGGGTTTGTGCCCCGGTTCAACCGGCGCTTCGGAGTTCCACGACAGCGCTCCGAGCCAACGTTCCGGCCCCTGGACCCGGAGTTGTGCGTGGAACAGGTCCTGTGTTTTAAGCGCCGCCGGAAGGTAGGCGGGGACAACACGGTGCGGTTTCAGTCGCGCACGCTCCAGTTGCAGCCGGCGCCGGAACGCCCCAGTTATGCTGGCGCGACGGTGGAAGTCCTGGCAGGGCTGGACGGTCAACTCAGCGTGCGCCACGAGGGGCTTATCATCGCCGCCCATGAGGCCCAGTCAGATCCGGTTTCCCTCCGCAACGGTCAACCGCCTTCCTCAAATCCTCCGGTTCCGTCCATCGGGGTGAACCACTGGGATGAACGCTGGACGGCGGACCTCATGCCGCGCATCTCAAGTCAGGAACCCGAGGCGGGTGAAGTGGGCGTCGCCAATAACGAGCTCGCCGTCGTGCCACCACTGACCGTCGCTCCGCGCAAGCCGACCTTCCCGCACAATGAGCGATGGGAAGCGGTCCAGAAAGCCCGGAGCAAGGGCATGTCGCTGCGGGCAATCGAACGGGATCTGGGGATCTACAGGTCCACCATCAGGAACTATCTGGAGGCCGGAGGTCCCCTGAAACGGCGCTCGCGGACGGTTCCCATTTCGTCACCATTGGGTACCATAGCAACATAGTCGAGTGTCATTTTCGCTAAACACTTAACCGGACATTTTCCCTGACCTACGACACAGTCGTGGCGCAGATGGTCGCCTCGCAGCATCATTCTCCATATGGCCGCTGCGCCGACTTGATACTGCATTTGACCCGGCTCGTCCTGGCTCCGCCAATAACCAACCAATAATCGCGCCCGGAAAACCGGGCGCGATTATGCCTGCGAACGCTGGGGAGTACGGCCCGCTACTGTCCCTTGCTGGGAATTTGTCCAGCATTTGTCCAGCAAAATGGGCCCAATCCTGCTGATACGCCTCTTATTGATACTTCCTTTGAGTTTGCAATCTGCCCTTATTGAGAAATTGGTGCCGAGGGAGGGACTCCAAAAGTGCCCAAGATGGGGTATGTTTTAGCATGTTCCAGGCGGTTTTTCTACTTGGAGCTGGTGTGATCACACGCTCAAATCCGACCTAATATGACTGGTTGGGCGGCAAAATGGCGGCAAAATGGCGGCAAAATGGCGGCAATCAATCTTCCTCTCCATCAATGACATTGGCCACGTTTTCGGCCACATCCTTCTGCCATCCGGGCAGCACGTGGCCGTAAAGATCAATCGTGGTGCTGACCTTGCTGTGTCCCATTCGCCTGGACACAACCACCGGGTTATTCCCCTGATCCAACGCGATGGTCGCGTGGAAATGCCTCAGCTTGTGGAACGTGATGTCAGGGATGCCGACCCTCGTTCCCAGTTCCTTCAGATGCCGGAGCATGTTCTGGGGTTTCATCCAGTCGCCGTCGGCGCCGGGAAACACCAACCCCTTGTCGATACACCCTGAAGGATATTTATCCACCCAGGCCTCCTGCCGCTCTTTGTGCCCAGCCAGCAATTCGACCATGCGCCCGTCAAGATCAATTCGCCGCGCGCCCCGCTCGGTCTTGGGGGTTTCCAAACGCACCCCCTCGCGGTGGGACTTCACCGCGGATTCGACGACCAGGAGATAACCCTCTTCCAGGTTCACGTTCTCCCACCGGAGGGCCATCATTTCCCCGCGCCGCATCCCGGTGCGGGCGTCCAGGTTCAGGAACACGAACAGGTAGTGGTCCTCGTCCTCGGCCAGCCGCAGCAGGTTTTGCACCTGTTCCACGTCCGGCGGGTCCACCCGACGGCGAGGCGCTCGGGGCATGGCAACCCGGCCCATGGGGTTCACATCGATCTGTTCCAGATCCCAGGCGTATTTCAGCGCGCGGGACAGCACAGTGTAAGCGAGTTCGGCGGTACGGGTGTATTCGCCGTTTTTCACCTGCCGTCTCAGCGCGTCGTTGATGTCCAGGGGAGACAGGTTTGCCAACTCGATATGGCCAATCACCGGCACGAGATGTTTGCGCGCGATGCCCTCGTAACGCTCAAAGGTAGCGAGCTTCCTCCGTATCTCAACCCACTCGTGCAGCCATTTGTACAGCCACTCGCTCACTGTCCAGGTGCGTCTTCTCGAAGAGGTTCGCTCCTGTTCCAGTCCCGCTTCCACCTCCGCCACGAACTCCCGGAGCCGGCGGTCAGCCTCCCGCTTGGAGCCCTTGAAAGTCTCGCTCCGCCGCCGTCGTTTGCCATTGGCGTCCTTGCCGGCGTCCGCGGTGAGCTCCCAGTGGCCGCTGGAGCGTCGTCGTATCCTGCCTTTCATATTCGATGCCTCGATGCGATTTGGTTCTGCCTGCGGTCCGGAATATGCAGTGATCGGTTCCGTTAGTACCGGAGTATAGCCGAGCGCTTGGTAAGATCCTTACCGATAGTGTCATCCCGTCTGCGTCGCTGATCACCGCATGGTCAATCTCTGCCCCAATCGGAGCTGGGACCTGCCGCACGCAGCCACGACCCGGGCGGCGGTTCGAATTCCACACCCAGGGTTCGGGCCAAATTTGCCACGGCGTCGTCGGGAAATCCCGCGACCAATGCCGCCTGGACAAGCCGTTTCGCTGTCTCCGGCGCGGGCAGTTGGACGTCGATACCCAATGTCTGGGGTTCGTGGCCCAGGCTCTCCGCCAGCCGACGCAGGGCCGCCGGTTCCAATCCCACCTCCCGGGCTGCCGCAATGATGGCCGCAGCCTGTTCCGCCGTGGCGATTGAACGATCCACATTGGCGTTGCCGGCCAGCAGCCGACCCGCAACTGCGTCGTGAAAGGTGAGGACGTCCAGCATTTCCAGTACTTCGGCTTGCGGGACACCCAACCCGGTGGCCAGCCCGACCAGGCCGTCGATGTCGTCTGGCCAGATGTCGTGCAGGAACAACTCGGCCGCCGATTCCATTGTCCTGGCGTCTGCGAAAAGCGCGTCCGGCACTGCCAAGTCGCCCTCATCGCGGGCTTCCTCAAGGTCATCCAGCAAGGAATTCATGTGCCGCTGCGCCAGGGTGAACGGGTAACCCTTGGGATACGGCTCCGTCGCCGACTTCGCGTATTTGACGCCCTGATGATTGAACACCACACAGGCAAGTGGGTCCAGATCCATGGGCAAACTCGTGCCGCGCTCGTCGCCGTTGAAACAATAGTCGTGGGCGAACTGGTTGGGTCCCAGGGGAGTGTCCGTGAACTGCCGAGCCAACTCTGGCACCCTCTCAATTGTGGGACTGAAACGTACCGGCACCCGCGCGTCGTACGCCCTGATCTCGCGCTCGCTGATCTCCTGCATTTCGAGAAGGGCCCGACACGCGACGCCGTAGGTCTCGTCGCGGTCCTCCTGAGGGGTCAGGTCCAGGTTGCGTCCCGGATGGCCGATGAACTGGTCCAACTCCAGATCCAGGTCGTTTGCCGCCTCGATGAGTGCCTCCAGGTAAGCAACCTCCATCTGGTCGTGATGCCCGTCTCCGGCGATGTGGTCGCGGCAATGCTCCACCGCACGCAGGTTGGCCCGGCAGCGAAAGCAGTGTTGGTACCATTCCATGGCCTGTTCCCATGCCGCGAAGTCCTTCGGTTCTTCGAAGACGTTCCACTCTCCCCCAATCGCCTGACGCAGCCGCTCCCGTATCTCGCCGTGCCGGGAGAGGAGGCGGGTCACCATGCGGAGCCGCTGGGGCTCGGGCATTACTGCGCCTCCCCTGGGGAGTACAACAGGCAGGAAGTCGACCAGCTCGGAGATGTCCGCGTCGCATTCGTTGGCGCAACCCAATGCTGCAAGTACGGCCAGCCGGTTGGGCGGAGCCACCATGTGGCCCTCTGCAATGTCCATCATGACGGTGGCCTGCTCGACGCGAACCTCGATGCGTGCGATTACGGCCTGGAGGTCAAGGAGCGGTCCGGCGCCGCCCGGTCCGGGGTCGGTATCACGCCGGGTATCGTTTCCGCGCTGGTTGCGAGTGTCCACTGAGGTCCTCGAAGATGTGGCCAGCCGCTGCAAATACGCGGACCCATTTTCAGGTCCGGCGTTAGCTAGCGGTCGGTCTGTCGGTGAATTATCGGTAATGCCGGCCAAAGTATGCCACAAGCGATGAACGTTTCGATCGCAGAGAGTAGGATGGGATGCCCCCTCTGGTGCTGTCATTGATCCATGGATGAGCCCGCACAAGTGGGCGGTAGGCACTACCTTCGAGATCTCGGCCGCACAACAGACCAGATGGACACCTGCATTACCTGCGCGGACAGCAGTACGTCCGACGACACCAAGGTACATAACGAATTCGATCACGCGGTTGACGGTTCGCGCACATGCCTTCTGCCAACCGACGGGAGCACTGGGTTCTTTCCTGGGTTCTCTCCATTGACCCCACATCCACCCGGTCTATACCATACCCAGCACCTGAACCAAGCGGAGCACGCCATGACCATCACAGCGGAACAGGCCGACCAAGCCAAGGGCATCATCCTCGACTGCTTGAACATTCACCACCAGCACCGCGTACCATTTCAGCAGGTGTGGACCAAACCCACCCACGACTTCGACGACGTTCCTTTCCTCGACGTATGGGTCATCTACGCCGGCGAGCCTCAGCACCTCGATACGAACCTGCTCAACTCCTTCGACACCTACCTTATGGAGGCGCTGAGCAACGTCGGCATCCGCGCGATCCCGTCCATCTCGTACGTCCCGCAGAGCGAGGCAGACCAACTCGGCACACCATGGACTGGCTAGAACTCATCAGAGCCAGCCGCCTTCTGGCCAGCGGCCAACCTACCCAAGAAGCCCTGCGACGCGCCATCAGCACGGCCTACTACGCCATGTTTCACGCTCTGGCCGCCAGCAATGCCAACGTCCTCGTGGGGCAAAAGACCCCGTCAAATCGATCCGACTGGACCTCGACTTACCGGTCTCTCCGGCACTTCCGCGCCGAAAACCCACTTTACGGTTGGCCACACCTCTTCAGCCCGCCAGTGCAGAATTTCGCCATCATCATCGCGGGCATCAAGAGACAGCGTGAAGACGCTGACTACAACCCCGACGCCAGCTTCGCGCAAAACCAGGTCATCACCTGGATTGACCGCGCCGAGCAAGCCGTTATTGACTTCAACAACGCGTCCTCACAGGAACGCACCATGGTCGCGATTGCGACCCTCGCCGGACAACGTTGACCCGACCGGCTCACCGAATACGGCGCAGCAGCTGCCCAATGGAGCCCGCGCAACATCGTCAGTCAAGGCAACCTCGCCAATGGAAGAGTAACCACCGAGGCGGCCCCACGCCGTAATACGGTGCCGTGGACCAGAGCCACCACTCACCGCGTATCTCGCCCAAAACGGCGATTCCAGGCATTCTCCCGAGACCACCCATGCGTCAGAGCGACGGAGAGGCCTTTAAATCAGCCGAAGGTAACCTGAATACACTTTAGTACGAAAACGCCAGCACAGGACGCCAATACGAACCCCTGCCGGCCGGCAAACGCCGATCCAGTGCTGGACCGACCATCCACAGCAGCTCACCATTTCCTCTACGTCAACCCCACGCCGTAGAAACGGAAAAGCAACGAGCGGACGTAACCCAATTGTCAGAGCCCGCCTTGGCAGGGATATACCAAGGTGAGGACACAGTTGGTACCCGTGAGGCCGGGTTGCCCTCCACGCCGATGGCCGACTGGCAGAACCTCCCGTATACGGGTTGCCTGAGGACACGCGGAACGTTCCGACTTATCACAGGACGCAGGCCACGCCGGCCACAGCAGAGAACCAGCTGGGCTACGTGTTCGCGTCCAGAGGTTTCCATCGCGGAGTAAGGTCTCAGGCCCTGAACAGCGTGGGTGACTGGGGACCCAGCGACCACTGCCGGATCCTGATCGAGGTTGACCCATGATCATCGATCATTCCCCGACGTCGGCGCCGGCACCCCCCCGTCCTCGTGTGGGTCAAATCACAATCACGCAACCGCGCTGAGTGCAGTCAGGCGAGCATGCGTGCGGACGCGCTCCGCCAGACGGTCGACTTCACCGAGGATGTATTCGGGAGCGCCGGTGAGATTGAGGCTGGCAACCTCGATGGTCTTGCCGGCATGGTTTATCCGGTACGTGCCGCCTTCGTCCTCGCCGGCGGCGTAGATGAGCAGTCCTGAGGGCAGGTCGGCGGCGATGCAGTAGGCCAGCATTTGGTATATGTCCGCGTGCCTGAAACCGGGCGTATCCAACTTCTTGTATTTTGCGTCGCCGACGAACCTGGGGAGCGCCGCCCTGCCGGCTGCGGAGTTGGGTGCCCACCAGGAAAGGTCGGGTTCCACGTCGATGTGCCCGCCTTCGTCCAGCTCGAGGCTCTTGCCACGTTTCCACTGATCGTGGCCGACGCCGAGGGCTTCTCCCAAAGCCACGTACAGGAACTGTTCGAAGACCCGGTTCATGTCGATCAGAAAGGAGGCGCCGGTCACGTTGCCCCCGAACAGTTCCAGGCTTGAGTTGTCGATGATGAGGCGGGCCAGCTCCACCGCTGGCCGGTAGTGCTCATCCAGACGGGTGTACCGGATCTCCGGCACGGCTCCGGGGGCATACGAGCCCAGCTGCACCATGTCGAAGACGGGTCGCAGGCGTCTGACCTCCTGCCTCACGGCCGCGGAGCGCATGCGCGTGTGGGACAACCGGTGGACGGCCGTCTTGAGCAGTCGGTTCTGCTCGATGTCCTCGGTGTACTCGTCGTAGGCCACCTCGATGGGCAGGGGCA
>JAPOQH010000019.1 GCA_026710825.1 Chloroflexota bacterium
CAGGGTGGGCAGCGGTGTAGGTGTCGGCTGCCACACCTCGGCGAAGCGGGCGGCCCGCCGGAGGGATGCATGGCTGGACCCGCCGATCCAGATGGGCGGGTGAGGCTGCTGCACCGGCTTGGGGCTGGTGTGCCGGCCGTCGAAGGAGAAGAACCGGCCGTTGAAGGACACCGGGTCCGGCTCCCAGCACGCCTTCCAGAGGCGCAGGTACTCGTTGGTGCGCGCGCCGCGCTCGTTGTGAGGCACGCCCAGCGCGGCGTACTCTGCCTCGTTCCAGCCGGCCCCGACGCCTACGATGGCGCGCCCGTTGGACAGTTGGTCGAGGGTCGCCACCATTTTGGCGGTGACGACGGGGTTGCGGTAGGGCATGATCAGCACCGAGGTGCCCAACCGAATCCGCGAGGTTCGTGCTGCCACGTAGGCCAGGGTCATGAAGGGGTCGTACACGTTACGCCACGGCTCACTGCGCGCTCCGTTGTCCACAATCACGTGGTCATTGACGAAGAGGGCGTCGAACTCGGCCTCTTCGGCCTTGAGGGCGGTTTGGAGAATGGCATCCGTGGTGGCCGGGAAACCGAGGTAGTCGGCGTTGGGGAGACGGAAGGAAAACTTGACCATGAATCGGCACCTTACGACGTTGGTTGAATCGGCTGCAATGATATTGTCCACGGTGAGTTGATACAAGTGGCGCGATGGTGGACAATGCGGGCACGAAACCGTCGATCTGGAGGCTCCCAATGTCCAAATTCCGTATCGTTCCCCACGGAAGGCTGCAGGAGTGGGTTGCCGAAGAGAAGGGCTTCTTCGGTGAGGAGGGATTGGACTACGAGTTCGTGCCGTCCAACGCGCTGGGCGGGGCGCTCAACCCCTCGGTGGACTCTGCAGAAGGCGCGCCCACCGAGATCAAGCGCGGCGCATTCGAGTCCATGGAGGCGGGCCGCGCCTGCGAGGTCAGTTCGGCGTGCCACTGGGCGGTAACCATGGCGGCCAGCGCGGCGCACGGACGGATGTGGGGTCATGCGTACTCGATCACGCCCAGCGCCATCTGGGTTGCGCCTGAATCGCCGCTCCGGGATCCAGAGGATTTGGCCGGTGTGGGAGTGGCCGTCGGGTTCCACTCGGGCAGTCACTTCTCCGGGTTGCAGGCGTTGCAGAGCGTCCTGCCTGTCGATCAGATCAACCTCCAGTTTGTGGGCAACCCACGGGAGCGAATGCAGTTGGCGCTGGACGGGCGAGTCGAGGCCGCCAACGTCTTCGGCGCGCCCGGCTATGTGCTGGAGCAGCAGGGTTTTCGCAAGATACTGGAAACCAGCTTCATGATCGGGTTCCTCATCAACGGCGATGCCTCCAACGACCAGATCCGGGCGTACTTCCGCGCGCTGCAACGGGCCCAGGTCGAGATCGACACGGCCAAGGAAAAGTATCAGCACTACTTCCTGAAAGAACTGCCCGAGCAGTACCACTCCATGTTTGACTACAGGAAGGCCGGCACGGGCGAACGGATCGTGTTCGAGACCTACACCCGGGAGATGTTCGAGCGAACGCACCGGTGGATGCTGGACTGGCGGATATTCCCCGACAGCCAGGTGGGGCGCGTCGGCTACGAAGAAGCAGTAGTGGTGTAGGCAGCTAAACCGACGTGAGCGTTGCGGCGGGGAACAACTCCTCCACGTCCACATGCTGCGGGATGACCTTCTGGTCAACGTTGAAACCGACGAAGGTCTCCAGCGTCTTGCGGGAACTCTCGACGCCGTAGGGTATGGGGTCATCACCGACGACTTCGGCCATCTTTTGCAGCGCGCGGTCGGCGGCATCGCTGGCGTCGCCGGACTGGAACCGCTCCATGTAGAGACTCTTTGCCGTTTTGAAGGTTGAACACAGTTCCTGCGCCAGGTCGGGGTTGGCCTCGAGGGCAGCGTTCTTGACCACCACCATGTGGCTGATGGGATAGATTCCGGTCTTGCGGTGCCAGGCCGCGTCGGCATCGTCGGCTCCATTGAAGAGCGGCACGATGTCCGGCGAGTCCACCGCGCCGGCGCCGACGGCGGCGTCTATCTCGCCCGATACCAGCATCTCGGCCAGGTTGCTGTTGGAGGATGACACCACGTTGGACGGCGCAGCGTATTCCGCGACGTGCTCATCGCCGGAAAGCACCCAGGTCACCGCGTCCAGGTCCACGCCGTACTCAGTCTGCAACAGCCCTCGGGTCCAGACTCCCGGGGTCAGCGTGTAGCTGCGGACACCAACGCGCTTGCCCTCCAGGTCTTTGGGCGTTTCGATACCGCTTTGCCGGTTGACCAGCAGGCCGCCGTGGTAGAAAGCGCGGGTCAGGAAAATCGGTATGCCGGTGAACTGCTTGCCATGAGCCCGGGCGCACAGGTAAGTGGACAGGGCCATCTCAGCAACGTCGAACTCCAGCTCCCGCACCATGCGCCGGAAGATGCTGGTCACGGGCGAAACCTCGATGTGTTCCATTCCGAACGAATCCGACGAAACGGTGCCATCCTTCAACGGTGTGGTGTGGCCGTAGTTTCCGACGGCGGTACGCAAGACGGTTGCGGTCATAGTCTGTCTCCTGGGATCCGGTTTTCGGGGAGTATCGGTGGGCGGATGGGACCGAGTGAGATTAACGGTCGCGGCCACATCATCGCGCAAAAGGCCGGATTCCGCAAACACTCTCAGAGCGCACTTGATGGTCGGGAGGCTGCATTCCGGACGGGTTGTGTTTCGTTGCGCCACCGGATTGACCATTGCTACCATGGTGACATTCCTTCGCATCACCGATATTGACCCGGAGCGTGTCGTGCAGTTTCCTCCCATGGTTGAGGGCCGTTTTATCAAACGGCTGAACCGCTTCGCCGCGCTGGTGGACGTTGACAAGCGGGAGTGCCTGACCCACGTCCCCAATTCGGGCCGCATGGAGGAATTGCTGGTGCCCGGCTTTCGGGTGCTGCTGATTCCGGCCCCCGAGGGCACGACGCGCAAGACGGCCTTTGATCTGGCGCTCGTGGACATCGGCACCACGTTGTCGTCGGCGGATGCGCGGTTGCCCAACAAGTTGGTGGCGGAGGCGATCGCGGCTGGACGGCTTCCGCAGTTCGCCGCGTATCCTGCGGTGCGTCCCGAAAGCACGTTTGGCGAAAGCCGCCTGGACTTCCTGCTGGAGGGACCGGCGGGGTCGTGCTACGTAGAGACCAAGTCGGTCACGCTGGTGGAGGACGGCGTTGGGCTGTTCCCCGACGCGCCCACGCTGCGAGGCGTGAAACACCTGCGCAGTCTGATGGCGGCCATGGACGCGGGGTGCCGGGCCGGCGTGATTTTCGTGATCCAGCGAGACGACGCCGAGGCGTTCGCGCCCCATGACACCGCTGATCCGTTGCTGGGGGCGACACTCAGAGCCGCGGTGGCGAGAGGCGTCGAAGTCTGGGCCTACCGCTGCCGCGTGGACGAGCGGAGGATAGAACTCTCGGAGTCGATACCGGTTCGCTTGTGAATCCGTTGATGGACATCTACCGCCGTCTGCTGGATGCCTATGGGCCACAGGGTTGGTGGCCGGGCGATAGCCGGTTCGAGATGATAGCCGGGGCCATTCTGACCCAGGCGGCAGCATGGCGCAACGTGGAACTTGCCCTGGCCAACCTTCGGACGGCCGGCATCGACGACTGGCCGGCCGTGCATGCCTTGGAGGTGGAAGCGCTGGCCGAGTTGGTGCGTCCGTCGGGCTACTACAACGCCAAGGCGCGGAAACTTAAGGCTTTTGCGGCCCGCGTGTGCGTGGAATACGACGGCAGCCTGGACGCCATGTTCGCGGCGGATTCGGCAGCGTTGCGTGAAGAACTGCTGGGCATCCACGGCATTGGGCCGGAAACCGCCGACGACATCCTGGTATACGCGGCGGGCAAACCCTCCTTCGTGATCGACGCGTACACCATCCGCATCATGCGGCGGGTGGGAATTTCGCCGGATGGCAGGGACAACTACGACGCCTGGCAGGCGATGTTTTACGCCGGCGTGCCTGCGGATATCCATGTGTACAATGAGTACCACGCCCTGCTGGACCGCCACCACAAGGAAGCATGCACCAAGAACGCGCCGCGTTGCGATGGGTGTTGTTTGCTGGAGGTTTGCGAGACGGGGCGCACCACTGCGAGACCCGTTTGATCGATCAGGGGAAAACCAACAAGAACCCAGGAACCATCTGCACATGAGCGTCGGGAGTGTCAACCAACCGTACGACACCTGGCTGTGGTCGCAGGCAGCAACTGTCAAGCGATGAAGGCTGCGGTGGCGGAGTGAACTCAAGGTGCAGCGGTTCGCGAAAAAGCAATAGGGCGGCGCAGTTGCATGCGCCGCCCCCGTGGCATCACGAGGGACGTGGGTACTACCACCGTTTGTAGGGCAAGAACTTCCCCGACATGGTCACGCGCACTCGGTCACCGTATGGGTCTTCCTCTTTATCCACTTTGAGGGTGAAGTCAATCGCGCTCATGATGCCGTCGCCGAACTTCTCGTGGATGATGTCCTTCAGCGGCATGCCGTACACCTGCATTATTTCGTAGAACCGGTATATGAGGGGGTCGGTTGGA
This sequence comes from Chloroflexota bacterium, assembly GCA_026710825.1. Lineage (GTDB taxonomy): Bacteria > Chloroflexota > Dehalococcoidia > Lucifugimonadales > UBA3495 > Bin87. The sequence continues at coordinate 4,587 of JAPOQH010000019.1, forward strand.
ACGACCGGACCCAGGCCTTTCGACGGCGGCTCGGTCAGCTCGTCTGCCACCTCGGGATCAAGTCCCAACTCAGCGGCAACGTAACTGGCTTCCTCAGCGGACGCGCTGGCCTGACGATAGAGCAACGCAGCGACCCAGACCTCATCCCGGCCAATCGCCTCTCCCAAATCGACAAAGCTCAGTCCCTTGGCCCTCTTGGCGGCCAGGAGTTTCCTGGTGGTTTCCCCAGTATCCATACCCTCATCCTCCGGTCCGAGTGATACGCGGTTCCAGCATCCGTGGGGAGTCTATCACGCGTGGTTGAGGTATAGCCCGACCGGCCGACAGCGAGGCGGGTGAATCGGATACATCGTGGTTTCCGAGTCTCGGATGTGCCGGAGCCTTGGGCAATCCAATACCGAGAATCGCAAATCCTTTGACGCAACGACGCAGGTGCTATGATGGGGGCACTCGGGATCCTACCGGAGGTTTGAACAGATGCAGGTAGTCAGGATATTCACGGGCGAGGACGGCGAATCCCATATCGAGGACATGGAGTTGCCCTTCGAGCAGATGGGCCACGCCCTGCGCACTGCGATGCAGGATGCGATTGGCGTGCAGTTCAGTAGCCTCAAGCCCACCCAACTGGTCGACTTTCATACCGCGCCGCGGCGCCAGTACGTCATCACGCTGCAGGGGCAGGTGGAGATCGGCCTGGGTGACGGCACCAAGCGCATCTTCAACGTGGGAGACATCGAGCTTTGTGAGGACCTGACCGGGCGGGGGCATACCACGCGGAGCGTCGGTGACGTCGACCGGGTCAGCGTCCAGATTCCGCTGACGGACCAGACACCCGGTGGCGGATTAGGGGTGTGACGAATGTCCACGTGCAGGGGCGAATATTCGTTCGCCCCTACGATGCCGTATCTCGGCCATTCATAAGGAGGCCATCATGCCCACCGCGCCGCTTGCCGACAACCTGGAGATGTACTACGACGACGATAATTTCACCGATCCCTGGCGCGATCCGGAGACGGTCGAAACCATCGTGCTGCACCACGGCAACGCCAAGAACGGCCGGCTCTGGTACGCCTGGCCGCCGCTGCTGGCACGGCAATACCGCGTGATCCGTGTGGACGCCCGCGGATTCGGTCGCTCCACCGTCCCTGAGCCAGGGTACAACTGGTCGCTGGAGGGATTCACAGGGGACCTGAAAAACCTGCTGGACCACCTGGGAATCGACAAGGTGCACCTGATTGGCGAGACCATCGGCGGCACCATCGCGCTGCAGTTCGCCTACCAGTATCCGGAGCGTCTGCACACGGTGACGACCTGCACGTCGCCGTATAACTTCACCGGAGTGGACACTTACCAGAACTACTACCGGCTGGTGTCTGAGGAAGGCGTGGAAGGCTGGGCGCGGGCCACCGGCGGTCGGCGGGTCAGCGCGGACGCCGCGCCCGGGCATCACGAATGGTACATCCAGCAGATGGGACAGACCGCCAGCCACGTGGTGCTGGAAACGCTGGCTTACCTGGGAACCCAGAACCTTTCCGAAAAGTTGCCGACCATCCAGACTCCCGCGCTGGCGATGGTGGGTGAACTCAGCGAGGGCGACATACCGGACCGGGCGCAGGGTCAGGCCGATCTGATGCCCAACTGCACGCTGGCTCGGATTCCTGGAGCCGGCGGGTACGTGCAGCACTCAGCGCCGGCGGAGTGCGTGCTGGCGTGGCAGGAATTCGTGGGGACGGTGCATCAGCCGGCTGGCTGATCGGAGCGGGATGATCTGGCCGGCGTTCCATAGAAGCGCCCGTCGTCAACTTACCGGATTGCCGTCTTCCAACCGGAGAACGTAGTTGTAGCGGTATCCGGCGGCGCGGATGGCCGCTCCCCCGTGGTCCCGGTCGAACACAGCCAGCACCTGCCGGACGGTGCTGCCGGCCTGTTCCACCGCGTCGATTGCGGCAAGGATGCTTTCGCCGGAGAAACAGGTATCGTCAACGATGGCGACTTCGGGAGCCAGGTTGCCCTCGATGCGGTTGAGCATCCCGTAGTCCTTGGCGGCGGGCCTCACGTAGAAACCCTGGCGGGGCTGCGGCGATTGATGGATGATCGCCGCTACCACTGGGATGGCCGCCGTGGCCGGCCCGCCCACGCACGTCAGATCGGGGTCGAGCAGGCTGACCAGCGCCTGACCTGCTACCGCCGCGTTGCGAATGTCCAGCATGAACGAACGCCCGTCGATGTACCACTCGACGGCCTCGCCGGACGATAGGGCGAAATTGCCCCGGTGGATATATGGCTCCACCGAATGGGCAATCGATGATGTTGTATTTGTGATGGTCATGTTTTGATTCCTTCGGGTCAATGGATTGCATTTATCCGATGATATTGAGGCGGGTTTGGCAACCCGCCCCCTTGTGTCCGCGCTGTTGATTCCGAATTATCTTTGTCAGAACAGCGACTTGGACTGCCCGCCGTCCACGTTGATGCACGCTCCGGTGATCAGGTTGGCGCGGTCGGATGCGAGGAACGCCACCGTCTCGCCGATGGGTTCCGGCCAGCCGAACTTGCCCATCGGGAGGTTGCGGTCGATGAAGTCAGCCACGACCTCGGGCGTGTTGTTTTGCTGGAATCGGTCCCAACTGCTGCCGGGGAAGTCGATGCTGCCGGGCGCGACGCAGTTGACCAACACTCCGGTTTGGGCCAGTTGCAGTGCGAGGTGCTTGGAGAAGGCGATCATGCCGGCCTTGCCGGTCATGTAGTCCACGGAACCGCCGTGCTCGCGGCCGTAGATGGATGCGATGTTGATGACGCGTCCCCAACCCTGCGCCTGCATGTGGGGTAGCGTCAGCTTGGCCATGCGCACCGCCGAGATCAGGTTGACCTCCAGCCCCTCCATGAACAGTTCCATCGGGGTCTCGTCGAACAGCACGGACCCGCGCCTGCCGCCGACATTGTTCACCAGGATGTCCGGCGAGCCCAAAGCGTCGGTGGTCTCCTGGAGGAAGCGGGCGGCGTCGCCATCGTTGGTGACGTCAGCCTGGCTGCCGCTGGCCTTGATGCCCAGCCCCTTGAGTTCTTCCACGGTGCGGCCCACCTGGTCGCCGTCGCGTCCGCAGATGCCCACCGCGCAGCCTTCCCTGCCCAGGGACAGGGCGCACTGGCGACCCAGTCCACGGCTGCCGCCGGTGATGATTGCTATCTTCCCGTTGAGGGTCAAATCCATGGGATTGCCTCCCTGTTGCATATTGGAATGCGGGAATTATAGCGGGTAGGTTCGTGGGCGGTGCAGTCGGCCTGCGATCACGCTACCCGGGGAGCAGGGAATCGAGGAACCATGAATAGCGGAGGAAGTGAGAAACTACCGCGTCAGTATCGGGCAGGCTTCGGCGATGCTCGGAGGTAGATATTGATCTACCCCGACGAATCGCGGATGCGATGCAGTTCCGCTTCCAGTTCACGCACGCGGGCCTCGGCTTGGTCGGCGCGAGTCAAGGCTTCAGCTGCTCTGGCGCGTTCGCCATCGAAGGTGGGGATGTGCTGACCGGTGTCGGGATCGTACCAGCCAAGGACGCCGCCCTCCCAGCGCAAGTTCAGGTTCAGCGCCGCGCTATATCCCTGCAACACGTTGTTAGCCGCTTCGTCGATGGGTATGGGCACGTATTCTTCTCCGACCAGCCGGTCACCTGCCAACCGTGTTCCGTGGGACTCTCCTGTTTCGTCAAAACGCCAATATTCAGGAATATCCAGAGCCGCGTAGGCATCGCGCTTTTCATCCACATCGTTTTGCCCAGTGTGCCGGGATGCTATCTCGAGTACGAAGTCCGGCGGCTTCCCCTGCTCCTCGATGATGTATCCGTTGCTGGCCTCGTAGGCTGCTGGGTCTGCGCCAAACGCCACCAGAAGGTCAGGATAGTGGCTACCGGCCATGCTTTGGGTAGGCCGCACCACCACGTACCGTTCGCCGGCGACCAGGGTGGTTTCAGGATCGCCTAAATGCCGGGCCAGATGATGGGCGTGGCCGGTCGCAGCTAGCTGCTTGAAACTGGTCATCTTGTCGTCGGGATGCTCCGGCGGATCAGGCAAGCGGAAACGGCTTTGCGATTTGGGTGTCTTGGCGGTGGTCATGCTGAACCTCGGGGGTTAGCGCGGCGGGCCATGATGGTGGCCACGTGGGCTCTCGCGCGTATTATAACGTGCCGGCACCAGGGTCCGGCTGGTCTGTTCCCGACTACCCCCGTGCTATAATCTGCCGAAATTCTTACTACAGCGGAGTTTTGGCTGGATGATTAAGCGGTTTTCGGTTTTGTACGTGGGGCAGATTGACCTGGATAACGTCGGCGCGGACGGCACGCCACCCGACCAGCGTCGCTACACCAACGAGCAGTTGGCCCAGGCATACGACCACGCTCAGGCGCTGGCCCAGCACATGGACGAGCGCGGTTTCTACTGCATGTGGATGGCCGAGCACCACTTCCAGCACGAGGGCTACGAGTGCATCCCCAACCTGATCCTCATGGGCGTGCACCTCGCCGGGCAGACCAAGAACCTGAAATTCGGTCAGGCCTTCAACATCATCCCGATGTGGCATCCGCTGCGCATCGCCGAGGACTTCGCGATGGCGGACATCCTGACCGGCGGCCGGATGATTTTTGGCGTCGGCCGCGGCTACCACTCCCGCGAGGTTGAGACGTTCGGGTCCCCGGTGATCGACAACGATGCCAACAGTGAGTTGTTCCTGGAGCAGATGGAGGTCATCCTCAAGGCGTTCAACGAGGAGTCCTGGAGCCACCAGGGCAAGTACTACACCATCCCGCCGACGGTGCCGTATCGCGGCTATGATCTGAAAGAAATTACGATGGTGCCGCGTCCGGTGAATAAGCCGGTGGAGATCTGGCAGCCCATCGCCAGCGGGCGCACGCTGAACTACATCGCCGAGCGCGGCATCAAGGCCATGGTGGCCCTCACCGGCGAACTGTATGCCGAGCAGATGATCTCCCAGTATCATGCTGCCGCGGTGAGCGCCGGCCGCGACATCCCGTTGGGCGGCGACATGGCCCTGGGCTTCGGCTTCTATATTGCCGGCAGCCGGGAGGAAGCTATCGAGCGGGTGCGCCCGTTCCACGACGAGCGTTACAAGTGGTTCGCGCCGTTTGGATTCGTGCGGTACACCGACGAACAGGGCCGGCCGTGGGGAACGCCTGGCGCGCCGGCGCGCACTCCACGCGTTGAGGACGGCGTCGCGCAGAAGGCCTGGTTCTGTGGATCGCCCGGCGACTTCATCGACTTCCTGCGGGAAACCGAGGAGAAGTACCCGGGGTTGGAGGACATCGTGCTCCAGTGGCCCGAGGGAATGCCGTGGAGTGAGTTCAAGGATCAGTTGTCGATCTTCTCGTCCGAAGTGATGCCCGAGTTTTCCGGCCGGGAGGCCGCGCTGGTAGGTGGGGACGATTAGCTGAGTCGCAGTCTCTGGAGCGGAGTAGTGGATTGGCCAACCCCGAGCATGTCGCCGTCGCCAAGAGGCGAGCCTTTGCCATAGCTCGCTGGCGCGCTACATTCTTTCAGGAACGTGCCCACCTCGACCTGTCGGGCGGGTATTTCAGTGGCGTTCGGATGCCGGGCGTTGATTTCTCTTTCGACGACCTGACGCAAATTGACCTCACGTCGGCGGACCTGCGCCACGGCAAGTTCACCGGGGCGCGGATGCACGAGGCGCACCTGACCCGTTGCAACCTGATCCGCGCGAGTTTTGAGGATTCCCACGCGTCGGGCGCCGTGTTCACCCGGTCGGACTTGCGCGGCAGCAACCTCAACAACGCCGACCTGCGAGGCGCGAACCTCACCAACTGCGATATGGGCTTTTCAACGCTGGTGGGAGCGAATTTGGCAGGGGCAGATCTCTCCGAGGCCGACCTCACCATGTCTGACCTCACCGACGCCAACCTGAGCGGAGCGCGCCTGACTGCCACCTGCCTTGACGTTGCCAACCTGACCCGTTGCGACCTCCGGAATACCACGTTGGTGCGCACCCGTCTGGGCCGCACGCTGCTTGAGGATGTCGTGGTGGACATGACGCTCTTCGCGGATTGTGATCTGAGCGAAGTGCTGGGGCTGGAAACCCTGCGCCACGAGGGCCCGAGCATTGTGGGCGCGGATACCCTGGCACGGTCGGGCGCCCGATTGCCGGAGATTTTCCTGCTGTCCGCCGGCGTGCCGCCGGACTTCATCAACGGACACGCCCAACCGTACCAGAGCGAAACGCCGCATCGCAGGGTCCTGCTCATCGGGTCGACGGTGGACGCCAACATCACCGTGTGGTTGCAGGACGAGTTGCGACAACGCGGCCTGCAATGCTGGAGCCTGCTGGCGGACGATGAGGAGACCATCTACAACTCGCAGGTGATCCCGCCGATGAACCGGTTCCGCAACTACGACCGGGTCGCACTGGTCTGCTCGGGCGCAGCGCTGGAGAGTCCCGCGTGTTGGCGCCTGTATCGCGAGATAATGCAACGGCAGACTGATTCGGCGGCGCGCCGGGTGTACATTGCGGCAATCGAACTGGATGACAGCCTGTGCAGCCCGCCGGCGTCGGACGATGAGGCATTTCAGAGGTTGCACGGGGGTCCGGGGGCGCGCCTACGGCCCCGCAAGGATGGCAAGGGCGGATACCGGCGGGACGTGCCCAGGGTGCTGGCGACGCTAACCGCCGATGTCAAGCCCGCCGAGGAACCGTGGCCCGACGCTCCTGGTGAGGATGGCGCGGAGGCCGGTGGCTAGTCGCGCCGGTCAGTGCGGGTGCTGGGAGTAGTCCCAGTCCGTCGGAGCGTATTCGATCTCGACGTCGCTGCCGAGCATCAGGCAGGCTTCGCCCCATTGTTTTGAGGCGTCGGTGTCCCATCCGGACGTATCATCGGCCGGCCTGAGGCGGATACCATCTTCACCGCCGTAGATCAGCATGATCACTCCCTCGCCCGAGTCCTCGGACAGCGCGGCCATGGCCGGGCAGGGCGCGCCATCCTCCCATCCGACCACTTCGCACCACACGTCGTTGCCCATGGGGTCGGGCGCGACAATACGCAGCACGGATCGAGGGTCCGTCAGCAGGTCGAACACGCGGTTGAGATCCATGGGACTGTTGCCGTCAGCGACGACTTCGACTTCGTAAAGCAATGGGAAGAACCTCGGGATGCGGATGATCGGTTTGGAATATAGCACACCGTCCTGGCGACTCCGGACACCGTTTCAAAGCGCCGCCCGGTGCTACAATTGCGGCACCACACACTGAAGGAACGCTGATTTATGGCTGGCATCGTATTTGAAAAGCACACTCTCCCCAATGGCCTGGATGTAATCCTGCACCAGGACCGCTCAATCCCTGTGGCCGCGGTGAACGTCTGGTACCACGTTGGATCCAAGGACGAAGAGTTGGGACGCACCGGGTTCGCACACCTCTTCGAGCACATCATGTTTCGCGGCACGAAGCATCACAAGGCCAGCCACTTCGAACCCTTGCAGAAGATTGGCGCAACGCTCAACGGTTCCACCACGGGCGACCGCACGAACTACTGGGAAGACGTGCCGTCGAACTACCTGGAACTGGCGCTGTGGCTGGAGGCCGACCGCATGGGGTTCCTGCTGGACGCGCTGGACCAGGAGGGATTCGATACCGAGCGGGACGTCGTGAAAAACGAACGGCGACAGAGCTATGAGAATCGGCCCTACGGCATGGCCCAGTGGCATATTCAGCAAGCCCTGTTCCCGCTCCCGCACCCCTACCATTGGATGACCATCGGCTCACAGGAAGACCTGGACGCCGCCAGCCTGGACGACGTGATGGACTTCTTCCGGCGGTACTACGCGCCGTCCAACGCCAGCCTCGCCATCGCCGGGGATATTGACACCGGTGAGGCGCTGGGTTTGGCGGAGCGGTATTTCGCAGACCTGGACCCGGGGCCGGCGGTGCGACGCATCGCCAGAGCGGACTCTCCCCTGGCGGGCCGCGTTGAACTGGAGATGACCGACCGGGTGACCCTGCCGAGGCAATATTCGGTGCGCCTGGCGCCGGCAAACCTGTCGGGCGACGACGATGCCAGCGACATCCTGAGGGCGATTCTTTCGGATGGGCACAGCAGCCGGATGTACCGTACGCTGGTGTACGACAAGCAGATCGCGCAGTCGGCCAGTGTGAGCTACTACGCTGCTGAAATCGCTGGACAGTTTCGGATGGAGCTGACGCCGGCGGAGGGGCACACGCTGGACGAGGTGGAGGAGGCTGCCGAGGAAGTGTTGGCCAGCATTGCCACCGACCCGCCTACGGAGGAGGAATTCGAGCGGGCAATCAACCGCATCGAGATGCAGCACTACCGCATGCTCTCCCGCGTAGGCGGGTTCGGCGGTCGCGCCGATGCGTTGAATTACTTCAACACCTACACCGGCGACCCGGGGCACCTGAACCACGTCATGGACGACTACCGCAAGGTCACCCGCGAGGACGTTTTGAGGGTGCACCAAATGATCATGGATAGCGGACAGGTGCGCATGCGGGTGCATCCGGAGCGGTCGTTGTCCACGGCGTCGTTGGTGGTGGATCGCACGCAGCAGCCCGACGGAGGACCTACACCGACGTTCGTTCCCCCGACGCCGGAACGAGGCCGCCTGGACAATGGAATGGAGATCATCGTCGCCAACAAGCCGGGACTTCCGCTGGTGTCCTTCGCGCTGATGGCTCGGGAGGGCGCCACCGGTGATCCGGCGGATCTGCCCGGTCTGTCTGCTTTCACCGCATCGATGATTGACGAGGGCACCACCAACCGCAACAGCCAGGAAATCTCCGAGGCTTTCGAGCACATCGGATCGCGGCTGGGCGCGGAGGCACGCAAGGAATTCACGCTGCTGACGGCGGAAACTCTGGGACGCCACTGGCGGTATGCGCTGGGGCTGACTGCTGACGTGGCCCGCAACGCCAACTTCCCGGAACACGAGCTGGAACGGGTGCGCCGGGAGCGATTGACGGATCTCAGGCGTGCCAAGGATGACGCGGGGTTCGTTGCGGAGTCCAATTTCGGGACGCTGGTATTCGGCTCTGGTTCGCCGTACGCCCACTCGAACTTTGGGACCGAGGCGACCGTTGCCGGAATACAGAGATCCCACCTGGTTTCGCGGCATGGCGAGTCTTTGCGGCCGGACCGCCTGTGCCTGCTGGTGGCGGGAGACATCGGCCTGGACGTTGCCATCTCAGCCGCGCAAGAGCATTTTGGCGACTGGGCGGCGCCGGCGGAACCGGCCGCGGGAATCGGCGCAGTCGATTTGATCAGCGGCGGGAGTGGCCCTCGCATCTACCTGATCGACAAACCGGGAGCCGCGCAGTCGGTAATTCGGGCCGGCATGCCACTGGTGGAGCGCGCCCATCCGGATCACACGGCGATCTCGGTTCTGAACTATGCGTTCGGCGGTCAGTTCTCAGCCCGGCTCAATCAAAACCTGCGGCAGGATAAGGGATACAGCTACGGCTACAACTCCGGGATATCCTGGTACAACGCTCCTTCGTTGCTGGCGGCCGGCGGCAGCGTGCAGACGGCGGTCACCCGGGAAGCGGTGTTCGAGACGCTCAAAGAATTTGCCGATATCAGCGGCGAACGCCCGTTGGCTGAGGAGGAACTGGACAACGCAAAGAACGGGTTGCGGTTGGGGTACCCGGCGGGCTTTGAGCGTCCTGCGCAACTGCTGGCGCAACTGGTGACGGTGGCCCAGTTTGGCTTGCAGGACGATTACTTCCACACCTTCGAGGAGCGGCTGGCCGGCGTGAGCCTGGCAGATACGCACCGGGTGGGCGCGGAATACCTGAGCGCGGATCGCCTCGCCGTGCTGGTCGTGGGCGACCGAGAGCAGGTGGAGGAACCGCTGCGCGAATTGGGCTACGGCCTGACCGTGCTGGATACTGAAGGAGAAGAGGTGGGATAGAATTCCAACGTTTGGTGCATGTGCCCACGGAGTCTGTATGCAGCCAAAATCACTATGCGACAAATTGCTGTTAGCTGAAACCGAAGAGACGATCGTCCAGACCCTCAACGAAGCGGGGTATTGGGATGATCCTACTGTGTGGCGTCCGTACGGCGACCTGGAGAATAACTACGGCACTATCGGGAACCAGCAAAGCGAAGCTGTAGCCGCTTTGGTGGAAAAAGTCGTAAATGCTATCGACGCCCGTTTGACCAACGAATGTTTATCGCGGGGCGAAGATCCCGAGTCTCCGGATTCGCCGCAGTCTATTCGCGAAGCTGTCCATCGTTATTTTGGAGGAAGTGGCCGATTTGATCCGGATCGCAGCGGCCGCTTAGCCAATTGGTCTGACGCCAGACTCAACGAAGAGGGTGATTACATCACACTGGCCGCGACTGGAGCACGACCGAGCGGACGGCGTGGAAGCTCAGCAGGTCGCCCATCGCTTACGATTTCTGACCGTGGAGAAGGGCAGGCCCCAGACGATTTCCCAAGCACTTTCCTCTCACTTCACAAGAACAATAAAATTCGCACAAAGTTTGTGCAGGGAAAGTTCAATATGGGTGCCACCGGAGCATTGCCATATTGCAGTGAAGGGTACAATTTCCAACTGATTGTGTCTCGTAGGAATCCGGCAATATTAAATGGAGATACGCGGCCGAGGTCTCGGGAGTGGGGTTTTACAATCGTCCGGAGGATAGAACCCAATACCGACGCCCGAAGTTCCGTGTTCGAATATCTGGCGCCAATCGGCTGCGATGCCTCCAAACGAGGCGACGTATTATCTTTTCCGGCAGAAACGTATCCAATCTTCCCGGATCGACATTATGCTTACAATCGCCATTCTGAATACGGCTCGTTAGTCAAACTCTACGGATACCGGTGGCAGGGAACCAGTTCGAGTATCATTATGCCGGGCGATGGTGGCGGGTTGATACGGCGCGTAGAGATAGCCTTGGCGGAACCGGCGTTACCAGTCAAGTTGTACGAATGTCGAAATTACACTGCGAACGAAAACTTCCGAGGCGCCCGCGGGATACTCACTGATTTGGAGCGTAATCCTGACGATCTAGAAGAAGGCTTCCCCCAAAGCGCAGATTTGGGTGTGGGTTCGCACCAAGTGAAAATTCGCGTGTTCGCCTTCAAACCCGACGCTTACCAGAGTCATCGCACCGCCAGGCACGGTGTTTTGTTTCTCTACAATGGGCAGCTACATGCTTCTTTTGCGACACGATTTTTCAGCAGGCAAAGCGTCCGGAAAAACTATCTCGCCAACGATCTCCTGGTCACGGTTGATTGCAGCGATATAGACCGCAGGGATTTTGAAGAACTGTTCATGAACAGCAGGGACCGTCTTCGGTCCGATTCCAAGCTATCGACTGACATAGAGACAAAGCTAGAGAGGTTCCTATTTGAGAACGAATCTCTCCGTGTGCTGGAGAAATCGCGCCGTGATCAATCGATTTCGGACCGGTACGATGATGCCCTGAGAGAAAACCTTCTAAAAGAAATACTGGCCAACAACCCTGAAATATCGAAGTATTTGCTGGAAGGAGCGACGTTGGTGCGCACCGGCCGTGGTCCTCGCAGAGATCCAACAGGGGAGTTTGCAGGCAAGCAGTTTCCCACGTTCTTTAGACCCAAACGATTGGAATGGGGCGTGGGAGTGGGCAGAACCGTAACGTTAGAGTTCGAAACGGATGCTGAGAACAATTACTTTGATCGCTCTGTTTCGCCGGGCATTTGGGCAATCGCAGATGGGAATGGAGAAGACTGGACCAATCATTGGGACCGCACTGGACCAACGAATGGCGTAGCTCGGTTTCGCTGGGATACAGGAACCCTGCCTCCATCAATCATCAAACCCGGGGACAGTTTTGATTTCGTGGTTTGCGTAAATGATGAATCACGCGTTGATCAACTGGACAGCGAGGTCAAAGTAAACATCATCGAACCGATGAGTGGAGGTGGTGGAGGCGGAGAGCGGCGCACTGGCGGCACGGAAGCGGTGTCCTCGCCAAACATTTACGAAGTGCACGAGTACGACTGGGATTCCCATTCCCTAGGACCGTTTGACAGCAACACCGCCGTGCGGATTGCTGCCGATTCTTCCAACGCATCGGCAGCCGGATCCTGGGACTTTTATGTGAACGTCGATAACGAACACATTCACAATCACAGCCGACGAAAGAATCAACCTTTAGAGGCCGTGCGCAAGGCATTCGCAACTGCGACCGTTTTCTTGGGGCTAGCAATAATTCGCGGCGAGCTGAGTAACCGATCCGGTGATTCCGAAAACGGAAAACCTCCGTCCGAATCTTCGGGAGAGGACATCCCAGAAATCGTTGACCGGATCGCGAAATATGTAGCACCGGTGCTCTTGCCGGTTATCGACTCTTTAGCCATTCCTGAAGAAAACAACCCTTCCACGTAACACTGCCAAGATATTGGCTGGGTGCTTCCTCTTGCCCGTATCACCTCACTGCCCTCCGTTGGGCGGCGAATAGCGTTTCCATTCCTCGGGCGGCCAGGGCCAGGGCGTCGCCGACTCGCTGGCGGGGGAACGGGTCTCCCTCGGCGGTGGCCTGGATTTCCACCAGATCGCCGGCGTCGGTCATCACGATATTGAAATCGGCGTCGGCGGAGGAATCCTCGGCGTAGTTCAGGTCGAGCAGCAACTCCCCGTCGTGCAAGCCGACGCTGATGGCTGCCACCGCGCAACGCAGCGGCACCCGCTCCAGCGCCCCGCCGTCAACCAGACCCTGCAACGCTTCCCGAAGCGCCACGTAGGCGCCGGTGATGGCGGCAGTCCGCGTGCCGCCGTCCGCCTGGAGCACGTCGCAGTCCAGGTAGATGGCCCGCTCGCCCATGCCCGGCAGGTCCGTCGCTGCCCTCAGTGAGCGTCCGATGAGACGCTGGATCTCCTGGGATCGGCTCGCGGTACCGCCGGAGTCTCGGTCCCGCCGGCGGCGCGAAGATGTGGCCCGCGGCAGCATGTCGTACTCGGCGGTGACCCACCCGCTGCCACGCCCGCGCATCCAGCGGGGAACCTCCTCCTCAACCGACGCGGCGCACAGCACCGAGGTGTTTCCCATCTCAATCAGGGCAGACCCCTCGGCGGCTTGCTGGGAACCGGTCGTGATGCGCACCTCACGGAGTTGTTCGGGGGTGCGTCCATCGTGGCGAATGGCGAATTTGCTCATATTGTCGTCGTCCTTTTTGGAGTGCCGGACAGTGTAACCGACGTTTGACACCGCCGCAGGCCCGCCCGATAATGCGGACACTTCCAGTTGGACGCCCGCTCACGATTCACGCCGTCAGCGGCAGCGGATTGCCATGGCCAGCCAGACCGAACAGCCCTATCTACCCGTGCCGGCCGGCGAACTCGGCCTGCTCACCGATTTCTACGAGCTGACCATGGCGCAGTCTTACTTCGCCGAGGGCATGGACGGCGAGGCCACATTCAGCCTCTACGTGCGCGAATATCCCCCCGACCGTGGTTACATGGTCGCGGCCGGCATTGACGACGCCATCGACTGCCTGGGCGCATTGTCGTTCGATGATGCCAGCGTAGGCTATCTGCGCGACACCGGCGTGTTCACCGAGGAGTTCCTGGACTACCTGCGCGGGTTCCGGTTCACGGGCAGCGTGCGCGCCATACCCGAGGGCAGCCTGTTCTTCACCGACGAACCCGTGCTGGAAGTTACCGCGCCGGTCATCGCGGCGCAGTTGGCCGAGACCATCATCATCAACCAGGTGCAGTACCAGAGCCTCCTGGCCACCAAGTCGGCGCGCTGCGTCGATGCGGCGGAGGGCCGGCCGCTGGCGGACTTCGCGGCCCGCCGCACCCACGGCTCTGAGGCGTCCCTGCGCATGGCGCGGGCCTCGTACATCGCGGGTTTTGGCGCGACCAGCAACGTCCTGGCCGCCCGGCGATACGGCATCCCGCCCACCGGCACCATGGCCCATTCCTACATCACCAGTTTCGACGATGAGGCTGATGCCTTTCGCGCGTACGCGCGCCGGTTCCCCGACCGCAGCATCCTGCTGTTGGACACCTACGACACCATCAACGCGGCCCACATCGCGGTGGATGTGGCGAAAGACATGGAGGCGGACGGCCACCGGCTGACCGGCGTGCGGCTGGACTCCGGCGACTTCGATGACCTGAGCCGGCAAGTCCGGAGCATCCTGGACGACGCCGGCCTGGACTACGTTCGCATCGTCGCCAGCGGCGGCCTGGACGAGTACGAACTGGAGCGGCTGATCAGGGGCGGCGCGCCCATCGATATGTTCGGCGTGGGCACGCGGGTGGGCGTGTCTGCCGACGCGCCGTACTGCGACATGGTGTACAAGATGGTGTGCTACGACGGCCGGCCGGTGATGAAACTCAGCGCCGGCAAGTCCTCGCTGCCCGGCGGCAAGCAGGTTTTCAGGCATTACGACGGCGAGGGCATGATGGCTGGCGACGTGATCGCGCTGGACCACGAGGCGATCGATTCTGCCGAACCGCTGCTGCAACTGGTGATGTCTGACGGGCGACGTGCGATACCCGCGAGTCCCATTGATTCTGCCCGCCAGCGCGTCGCCGACGGCCTGGCGGCACTGCCCGAAGAACACCGGAAGCTCAGGGCGCCGGACCGGTATCCGGTTTCGACCAGCGCCGGCGTCCAGCGACTGGATGCGGAAATCCGCGACACGATATCCTCCGGCTCGTCCCAAGGAGTCTGAACCCAATGAAAATTGCAGTCTGCGTGAAGTACGTTCCCGTAGTTTCGCGCATACAGTTCGACTACGAGAACAAGGTCATCCAGCGCGAGGGCGTGCCGTCCGAGATCAACCCTTTCGATCTGCTGGGCATCAACATGGCCGTGGACCTCAAGGACGGCGACGCCGATAGCGTGCTCGCGCTATCAATGGGTCCGCCCAACGCCGCCGAGGGCCTCACGCAGTGCTACGCGCTGGGGGCGGACCGCGCCGTACTGCTGTCAGACCGCGCACTGGCCGGCAGCGACACGCTTGCGACTGCGCAGGCGCTTTCGCTGGCCCTGCAGCGCGAGGAGCCCGACCTCATCGTGTGCGGCCGCAACAGCAGCGACGCCGAAACCGGACAAGTGGGACCGGAAGTAGCCGAGTTGATGGGCCTCCCCCACATCAGCAACGTGCGCAAGCTGGACATCGACCGGGCCGCCAATCGCATCACCGTGGAACGCGCCACCGACGAGGGATACCAGGTCCTCGAGTGCGGCCTGCCCGCCGTGGTTTGCGTGACCGAGGGAGCCGGCCAGGAACGCTATCCAGGGCGCGAGGAAATGGAAGAGGCTGAGGGCAAAACCGTCGAGCAACTCACCTGCGCCGACCTCACCGATGATCTGTCGCTGTTCGGCCTCGAGGGTTCTCCGACCTGGGTGGAGGACATCCGCCTTGTGGAACCCGATCGCCTCGGCGTGGTCATCCGGGACGAAACTCCGGAGGATGCGGCCCGCCAGATCGCGGAGCATCTGGGAGAACGGCTGACGTCATTGGCGGCAGAAGCCGGCCAGGATTCAGACGATGCCGATCTACCTCACTACGACGGCGGTGGCCGGCCGATCTGGGTGGTGGCTGAATTGGCGTCCGACGGCGTGCGCCAGGTTACGCAGGAACTGCTGGGCAAAGCCCGCGCCCTGACCCCAATCACCCAGAGCGAGGTCGTCGCTGTGGTCATCAGCGATGCCATCGGCGACGACGCCACCCAGGCCGGCATCCTGCGACAACTCACCCTGGGTGGCGCGGACCGGGTTCTCACGCTGGACACCGCCGGTATCGGCCCCATCTGCGGGCGCGGCGTTGCCGACAGCCTCTCCGACGCCATTGCTGCCGACCCGCCCTACGCCGTGCTGTTCGCCGCCACCGCCGACGGGCGGGACCTGGCCGCCCGCATCGCGGCCCGGCAACGCCTGGGACTCACTGGCGATGCAATCGACCTGGAGATCAACGACGCCGGCCAACTGGTCCAACTCAAGCCGGCGCTGGGTGGCAACGTGGTCGCCCCCATCCTGTCCAAAACGCTGCCCAACCTGGTCACCCTGCGACCCGGCGTGCTGACGCCGGCTGCTCCTGAGGATGGGCCACGGTTGGTACGCCTGGACTCGATTCCGCCCGTGACACGCGGCGGCGCAGACGTGACCCTGGTCAGCGAGCATTTCTCGGAGGAGCACGGGGCGCTGGAACTCACATCGGCAGAGGTAGTGGTGGGCGTCGGCATGGGCGTCACGGAAGAGGGCGTGCCCACTGCGCAGGATCTTGCGTCCACCATCGGCGCGTCCATCTGCACCACCCGCAACGTGGTGCACTCCGGATGGCTGCCCCACCATGTGCAGGTCGGCATCAGCGGGCGCACCATCGCGCCGCAGGTGTACCTGGCGGTTGGCATTCGGGGCGCGTTCAACCACACCGTGGGCATCCAGAAGGCCGGTGTGATTCTTGCCATCAACCGGAACCACCGGGCCGCCATCTTCCGCGCCGCCGACTACGGAATCGTGGGCGACTGGAACGAATACCTGCCGGCGTTGGTGGAGGCGATCAAACCTGTCTTGCAGGAGCATGGGCTGGCGTAGCGGCCTGCTGGGATACGATTGCCAGAGTGGCCGTTACGCCCACATGGAGTGATGGCGGAACGTTCGAATACAGGTATTCCAGTTTCTGCGTTATCGCTTAATCTTGTCTGCATAGCCTCGGCCAACACGGGCGCTATCGAGGCAGCCAACGCTCGACAGGGCGCAGTCGGTAAACCCCCATCCCGCCCTCGGATGGTGCGCCCATTGAGCGCAGGTAGGTACCCTCCAGCCTCCGATGGTCAATCCGCGCGCTACCGGCGGACGTATTACAGTGCATAGAGTGGTCGGGATATAACCGACCTTTTGCATGGGTGCGTATCATGGCGGAACCGTATGGCTACATCCTGGTGTGCGTTGCGATAGCGATTGGCATTGGATGGTTCACCGAGTACCTCATAGGGCGAAATGCCAGGCGTTCGCGGAGGGACGAGAGTTAGCGATAACCAAACCGGCGCGTTGGACACTCTCCGGCGTTGGCTGCGCCGACGGTTGGATTCCCCGAATTGCCCCGTAGTTGGCGTGCGGTCACGTTGCGCATGGCGGTTCCCCACGATAAAGTAGGCGAAATTTCAAAACTATCAAAAAACTTTGAGGTCTGGGCGTCTGCCAAGGAGGTAATCGATGAGTTCCAATTCCGGCCAGAAAGTCCTGTGCGTTCTCTACGACGATCCGGTTGAGGGTTTCCCGCCCGACTATGCGCGCCAGACCATCCCCGCGCTGAGCACGTACCCCGATGGGCAGACCCTGCCCTCGCCTGCATCATTGGACTTTACGCCCGGCCATCTTCTGGGCTCGGTGTCCGGCGGGCTGGGCCTGGAGCAGTTTCTGAAGGGGCGCGGGCACCAGTTTGTGGTTACCTCCGACAAGGATGGCCCGGACTCGGTCTTTGAGCGCGAACTGGTTGACGCCGACGTGGTCATCTCGCAGCCCTTCTGGCCTGCGTACCTCACGGCCGAGCGCATCGAAAAGGCCCCGAATCTGAAAATGGCCATCACCGCCGGCATTGGCTCAGACCACGTGGACCTGCAGGCAGCCATTGATCGCGGCATCACGGTGGCCGAGGTCACCTGGTGCAACAGCATCAGCGTGGCAGAGCATGCCGTGATGCAGATGCTGGCCCTCGTCCGCGACTACATCCCCCAGTACGGCTGGGTCATGCGCGGCGGTTGGAATATCGCGGATGCCGCCTCGCGCTCGTACGACATCGAGGGAATGGACGTGGGCGTAGTGGCAGCGGGCCGCATCGGTCTGGCGGTGCTCAAGCGGATGAAGCCCTTTGACGTTAACCTGCACTACACCGACCGCCACCGTCTGCCCGCCGAGGTCGAATCCGAATTGGGCGCGACGTTCCACCCCACCGTCGAATCTCTGGTCAGCGTGTGCGACGTGGTCAGCATCCACTGCCCGCTGCATCCCGAGACCGAGGATATGTTCAACGACGAGTTGATCGGCCGGATGAAGCGCGGCTCGTACATCGTCAACACCGCGCGGGGCAAGATCTGCAACCGCGAGGCCATCGTGCGGGCACTGGAGAGCGGCCAGTTGGCCGGCTACGCGGGAGACGTCTGGTTCCCCCAGCCGGCGCCCAATGACCATCCCTGGCGCTCAATGCCCAACCACGCGATGACACCCCACACGTCCGGCACGTCGCTTTCCGCCCAGGCTCGCTACGCCGCCGGCGTCCGGGAGATCCTGGAATGCTGGCTTGACGGTCGGCCCATCCGTGAGGAGTATCTCATCGTGCAGGGCGGCGCGTTGGCCGGCGCCGGTGCGCACTCCTACAGCGAGGGCGACGCCACAGGAGGGTCGGAAGAGGCGGCACGGTACACGGCGGGCTGATCCGCTAACGCGAAAGGCGCAAGCAGCAAGCGCTCAATGCGGCGTCGCGTCCATCACGCGGCGCCGTTAATCGTCGGTCCAGCCGGAAATCGCGCAGCCGGGCTCAGGCTTGCGCGGAAACTCCCTGCAGATGCGCGGGCGCTCGTCGTAGATGCGGCAGGCGGATGTTGCGGTGTCCAGCATGGGACACGCCTCGCCCGGCTGCTCCAGGAACAGGACGTTCCCGCCGCCGTCTGCCGTGCGTGTGATGGTGACGGTTCCGCCCAGCCGATCAGAGGCCCGGTAAAATCCGGCGACCTCGTCCGGCGCCAGCCGCAGGATAATCGGTCCGCGACAGCACATGGCGCGACATTCGTCCATGCAGATGCGGCTGGCCTCCGCTGGCGTGAGGTTCAGCATGGGTCAGCGGGACGCCGGCGTTTGCAGCGAGTCCAGCAGGGCGCGGGCGGCCTGCGCCACGTCGTCCACGGCCTGCTCGAACACGGGCGTGTTTATCCTGGACGGCTGCCGGTATCCGCTGATCTTGCGGATGAATTGCAACGCCGCCGCCTGGATCTCCTCGTCGGTGGCGGGCTCGCCGGAACGACGCAGGGTTTTGATGCTTCGGCACATGAGATAACTCTCTAGCTGGGCTGACCTGCAGCGCTCGCGTAGGTTCCCGATTTGCGGAGCACGGACACCCCCGATCAAAGACAGGATTTCGGTTGCGTTTGTTGGTACTAGTAACGGGGGTGGACTTGAGTCAAAAATCAAGGCAAATCCAAGTTTGATGACGAGAAGGTACGCAGAACAGGATCATCAACCATGTCTGCAATGAACCAATTTACAGATCAAATATATCCCGCACTGGGCAGGTGAAACCTGGCAATACTTCGCCACCGTCTAAGGTGTCATGTTCGGCCAGCGTACGCGCTGGGCCGTCCTGAGGCAAGACAGTCACACTGCGTGTGTCGGGATCTATCACCAGTACAACAAGGACACCGTAACGCAGCCACATCTGGGCCTTGTCATATACTGCCACGGCTCGATCGTTGGGTGAGATTATCTCGACAACCAAATCAGGGACCACCTCAGAGTAGCCACGTACCCGAATATCGAGGGGCATCTTTTCTGCAGAAATGAAAGCCACATCGGGTTCTCGAACTGTGTCGGGGTCGCGATCAAGGCGTATGCCGGAGTCTGATCCGACGACGCGACCCAATCGGGCAGGCCTGACAAAGCCCTGCATCATTGATCCAAAGTTCATAGCTATTTCGCCATGTTCGATTCCTGCCGCCACTGTTTGATGTAACACCCCCCTGATCAGTTCCCCTCGGACGCCTTCACTGTATAGGCGCAACAGGTCATCGGCGGTGAGTATTTTCGCCCCGGGTTTTGTCGCTGCGCTGGTCATGGCAAGCAACCGCCTTTGCTGGTATCTGGGGCCATTATACATTGGGTCGCCGTGTATAATCCGGCACCAATCGGGTTGAAACCGCTCCGCCACGCCTCATCGGGCTGGGCGATAGCGAGAAGGAGATGCGCATGCAGCCGCTTTCGGATTTGAGGGTTCTGGCCGTTACCGTGTTCCTGGCCGGACCGTTCCTGAGCATGACCCTGGCCCGCCTGGGCGCCGAGGTAATCAAGGTGGAAATACCCGGGCGAGGGGATCCGGTGCGCGGCAACGGTCCGTTTGCCGGTCCAGACGGGATTTTTCCGGAGCAGCGGTCCGAAGAATACATCGCCACCCGTTTCCTCAAGCGAAGCCAGGGCGTCAAGAGCGTTACCCTGAACCTCAGGAGCGCCAGGGGCCGCGAGTTGTTCCTCGAGATGGCGCGGCAGTCGGACATCGTGCTGGAAAACCTGGCCCCCGGCTCGATGACGCGGTTGGGTCTTGGCTATGACGACGTGGCGGCGGTGAATCCCGGCGTCATCTACGCCAGCATCTCAGGCTACGGCCAGACCGGGCCCTATGCTCACCAGCCAGCCCACGATCCACAGATCCAGGGCATGAGCGGCCTCATGGACATCAACGGTGAACCCGATGGCCCGCCCACCCGCGTCGGCTTCTACATCGGCGACCTGGTCACGCCCATGTTCGCCGCCACCAGTATCCTGGCCGCCCTGCGTGAGAAGGAGCGCACCGGTAAGGGATCCTACCTGGACGTTTCCATGATGGACACGCTGACCTCCCTTATGCTGATGGAGAATCTGGAAGAAGACATGGCTGCCGGCATCCCGTTGCGCACCGGAAACAACAGCCGCAGCGGGCCCACCGGACAGTACAACGCCAGCGACGGCGCGATCATCATCACGGCGGCCAGCGACGACCAGTGGCGTCGCCTGTGCAACGCCATCGGCACTCCCGATTTGATCGAGGACGAGCGGTTCGCGCGCTACCAGGTTCGCTCGGAAAATGCCGGCGCCGCCAGAACCGAGGTACAGAAACGCATCGGCAAGATGACCCGCGCTGAGGCGCTGGAGTGCCTGTCGGCCGGCGACGTGCCCTGCGCTCCGGTTCGCACCGTGTCCGAGATTCTGGCCGACCCCCACTTCAGGGATCGCGGCGCGTTGCGTCCGATGCTGAACGCCACGTTCGACGATGAGGTGGATGAGGTGGTCGCCGGATTCCCAGTGCTATTTGACGGCCAGCCCTTGCCCGACGTTCCTGGCGCGCCGTCTCTGGGGATGCACAACGCCGACGTATTCGGGGAGTTGTGCGGGGTTGACGCTGCGGAACTGGAACGGCTGCGCGCGGACGGCGTGATCTGATCCCTGGTCCAACGCCGTCGCAGATTGTCGCAACCAAAGCGGCGCTATCCCGAGTGCCCCAATCATCCATGTGAGAATAAATCGCCCCGGAGGAAACCAATCCATGCCACGCATCACCACGAAACCCCTGCGCTCCGTCATGTTCGTCCCTGGCAACAAGGAGGACTGGATGCGCAAGGCGCCCCAGTACGGCCCGGACGCGCTCATCCTGGACCTGGAAGACTCGGTGCCGGAATATGACAAGGACGCCGCCCGTCCGGTGGTGGCCAGGATGATCGACGAACTTTCGGAACGCGGCCAGACGCTGTTCGTACGCGTCAATCGTCTGGAAACCGGACTGACCGGATTTGACCTGGAAGCGGTGACCCGGCCCGGCCTGTACGGCATCCTGCTGCCCAAGGTTGAATCGCCGGCCGACGTGGTGGAGGCCGACGTGCTGCTGCGGTATTTCGAGCGCAAGGCGGGCATGGAACTGAACACCGTCTGCATCGACCCCGGGTTGGAAACCGCCTCGGGCATCCGCATGGCCTACGACATCGCCATGGCGTCGGACCGCGTGGCCCACATGGGCGGCAGCGGTGGCAAGGGCGGCGACACCGCAAGGAGCGTCGGTTACCGCTGGACCCTGGAGGGAGCGGAGACTCTGTATCTACGGAGCAAGGTGCTCATTGACAGCCGGGCCGCCGGCATACAGTGGCCCATCAGCGGCGGCTGGTTCGACATCCGCGACCTGGACGGACTGCGGTTCTGGGCCAACAACCTCAAGGCGCTGGGCTATACCGGGATGCACCTGATCCACCCGTCCCATGTGCCCATCGTGAACGAGATCTTCACGCCATCGCCTGAGGAAATCGCGTTCTGGCAAGGCCTGCTGGACGCTATGGATGAAAGCCGGAGGCTGGGCACTGCCGCCGTCACGTACGCCGGCGACATGGTTGACGTGGCCCACGAGGAAACCGCCAAGGCGATGCTGGAGATGTGCCGCAGCCTGGGTCTGGTTTAGTCTCCGGCGGGACGGCAGCGCGAATAGGGCGCGACTGCCGGACGAGACGCGCTGGCGTCAGCCGCCCTCGCCGGCTCGCAGCACCCGTTGGACTTCCAGCCGTCCGGTCACATATGCCAGCCAGATCACGGACACAATGCTGACCACCGCCAGCACCGCGTAGGCCAGCGCCAACATCCGCCAGTCGGTCTCAAAGGTTAGTGGCGGGGTGGCGCGCACTCCGCCCTCGGCTACTTCGAGCACCGGCAGGAGGGCTGCGCCGATCTGCGCGCCAGCCCATGTTCCCACCGCGACTCCTGCGATTACCACCACCGCCAGGTTGAACCACACCACGGCGTTGAGTTGTCCCCGGCTGCTTCCCAGGGTTCGCAGCAGGGCGAATTCGGTCTGGCGCTCCCGCGTGTCCAGCCAGCAGAACAGGGCGATGCCGGTGGCGCTGGCCAGCGCGAGAGCCAGGAACATGATCACCAGCAATCCGCCCCAGCCTGCGTTTGCCAGAGGTTGCTGTCCGCGCAGCGCCACCTCCTCCTCTGCGATGATCACGCGGCCGGTGTTTATTCCGATATCGTGGATTGCGTTGGCCGTGGCTTCAGCTTGAGCCTGGGCCCGAGGGAGATCGCCAAGCGGGATCTCACGGTCTACCCAAAGCTCGCTCGCGCCGCCAAAAATGCGGCGTCCGTGCTGGTTCGAATAGTTCACGAACGCGCCCAGATCCGCGATGACGAACGGCTGCTCCCGCGGGTCCACGGTGGGGAAGAAATCCGTGACGCCGTTGATCTGCACGGGTAGGGCGAAGGTGGACAAGCCGAGATTTATGGTGTCTCCCACCTCTGCTCCGGTGGCGTCCAGGATCTCGGGGCTCACCACCACCGGCAATGGCGGCGTGGTGGAACCCGGTCTCACGCCCGGCGCGCCGATTCCGCCTGGCGACCAGCTGAACACGGTCGAGCCGCCCGTTCCGGTGCGGGAGACGTTTCGGCTGGTCTCGAAAGAGTAGAGCCCGGGCCGGACGTAATCCTCGATCACCGTCCACTCATCCGCGGTGTTGAACGGGTCAACCACAACGTCGCCCTGGGGCGTATGCGCGATCAACTCGCTCAGGAAAACCACACCGGGTCGGTCGCCACCGGTACGCCCCACTATTTGCAGATTGATGAATGTGTGCGGCGGCACGTCCGCCCGGGGACGCTGGTCATCCTCTGTGGGCCGACCGGTCCGTCCCAGGCGCAGAGCGATGTCCCCTTCCAGTTTCTGCCAATCCCTGCCGGTCACGTCTCCCATCGGTATGTCGTAGTGACGGCCTGCGTCGTCTCGCAGCCGGGCCGTTACGTTGATCAATCGGTTCGGCAGAGCGCCGGTGCGAGCCCACAGCGAGAGACCGGTCACGTTCTCGGGCAATGGAATCCCGTCCGGAGCGTCCGGGTCGGGGGTGATCTGGGCCATCAAATCGGGCAGAGTGTTTCCGTCCCCGAAGTCCTCTCGCCACCATGCGACGTCGGCCAGCCGTTCGGACTCCACTCCCAGCACCGACACACGCTGAGAGCCAAAACCCTCGGTCAAGAGGCTGCCTTCGGTTCGCATCACCTCGGCGGAATTGGGCACCAGGTTGGAGGCGCCGGAATAGGCGCGCGGGATCCGTCCTGCGTCGTGCTGGACGCGTATGTCGGCCCCCGTCTCGTATCGGACTCTATCGTCCAGGCTCTGCGTCAACGTGGCCGAAAACGCGCTGCCCACCACGCCCAGGGCGGTCGCCAGCATGAGCAGAGCGACCAGGCTGCCCGGCGCGATGGGGTCGCGGGCAATGTGACGCAGGCCCTGCACCAGCCAGCCGGGACCCACCGGACCCACCGCCCGCGACAGCAATCCCATGGCCATGGGGAAAAAGCGCATCACCAGCAGGCCAAGGGCAATCAGGCCCAAAGCTGGCCCCAACAGCAACGCGAAATCTATCTCAAGTTCTCGGCCGCCCAGGCTGCGCGTGAGCACGGTTCCCCGGTTGGAGATCTGCCACCACAGGAATGCGATTACAACCAAAGCCAGCAGGTCCAGGTAATACCGGTGGACGAACGGCGTTTGCGCGGGCCGGGCGCCGGCCTGCCTGAACTCGACGATGCTCTTGCCGGCGGCCGCCAGGGTCGCCAATGACAACACGAGCACCGCCAGCGCTGCGCCGGCCGCGCCCATGCCCAGCGCCTGCCAGGAGAGGGAAACGGGCGCCCCCGACGATGCCGCGTCAAACACCAGACCGCCCAGGGCCTTGGCCAACAATGGGGACGCCAGCACCCCGACCACCACCGCCGGCACGGCCAGGAGGAATCCCTCCACCAACGTCAGCACGCCAATCTGGAATGTGGTCGCGCCCCTGCTCTTCAACATCGCGATTTCAGCGGCCCGGGCGCGGATCACCATGCCGCCGGTGATGGTCAGGTAGTACGCCAATATTCCGGTCACCAGGAACACCATCAGGAACAATGGTATGCGGGCCAGCAGGAGTCGTTCCTCATGGTCCTCCAGTATCCTCACGAGCCCGGTGGACGTACTGCCGTTGGGCAGGAAGTTTGCTACGTTGCGGCGCACCTGCCGCAAGGACAACTGGAACTCGTCCACCTTCTTCGCCGGCAGCCCGGTCCGGTCGACCTGCAGGAACCACGCCGAACTGGTGTAGATGCCCGGGTATCGTCGCGCCATCTGCTGGCGCAGGCCCTCCTCCGACACAAACAGCGGCACCAGGGTCCAGTCGTCATCGTGATACGAGAGCAGTTTGTCGCGGCGGTACCAGTATTCCTCATCCGGATCGGTGGGCTCGACGATGCCCACGAGCGCGACCTGCGTGGTGGGTTGCCCCT
Organism: Chloroflexota bacterium; assembly: GCA_026710825.1. Classification (GTDB taxonomy): domain Bacteria; phylum Chloroflexota; class Dehalococcoidia; order Lucifugimonadales; family UBA3495; genus Bin87. The sequence goes on from JAPOQH010000019.1 coordinate 29,609, forward strand.
CGCCTCCTGTGGCCGGTATGATTCCGAATCCTTCGCCCAACGGGATGTCCAGGAACTCGAAACCGGTCTGGTCCACTGCCACTTCGATCACTATATTGTCGGTGGCGCCCGTGGCGTCATCGTAGCCGCCGTCGCCGGAGACGCCGGGCCAGCGTCCCTGCACCAACCGTCCTTTACCCTCCTGGAACCCGGACAAATACTGCACGCGACCCCTGGGCCGCACGTCGTTGGGCAGGTCGAGGTTGGGTTTGCCGGTAAAGTAGAAGGTCGCGGTTTCCACCTGGAAAGATGTCGCGCCGATGGCGTCGCCCAGAGGCGGCAGCACGCGCTGTGCCACGAATCGCTGGGCGTTCCGGTATCGATCACTGGCGGCGGTCGCAGTGCGTGGATCGTCCAGGTCGTTGAACACCCGCACCCACATGTTGACGTCGCCCGATTCGGATTCCGTCAGTGTTCGGCGCAGCGCGGTTTCCGCCAGGAGGTCGTTGAAAACCACCGCGCTGGCCAACAGCACCACGGCCAGCGTGACCCCGAGCAAAACCGTAAGCTCGATCCGGAACGACGACATCAGTCGCCGGCGGGCCAAAACGTATCCGAGGTTCAGGATGGCGGTCATCACTCGGTCTCCCGCAGCACTTCAGGCGGGCGCAGCCGGCCGGCTACAGTCGCGGCCAGAGCCATGGCCGCCGCCGCCGCGATGACGAGGCACAGGAACGTGGCAGCCAACCATGGCCCCTGGGCAATGAAAACTATTGGAGGCGTTACCGGCCCGCCCGATGCGTTGCTGGCCAGTTCACCCAGGGTCCAGCGCGCCAAAGCCCAGCCGGACAGGCCCCCGATGATGATCCCGAATATGCCGATGATGGCACGCTCCATTGCCAACCCCGCGTACCGCTGCCAGCGGGGCAAGCCAAGGGCCGCGCCCACGGACAGGTCGATCCGCTGCTCGCGTACGGCCACCGCGGCGTGGGCGCAGAGGGCCAATCCCACCGCCAGCGCCAGGGAAGCCAGGCCTATCGCGGTCAGGGCATCCCACGCTCCGCCGGCCAGGGGGTTCCTCGTCGCCAGATCCACCGCAGCGTCGCGGTCCCGCAGGAATGAGAGACGGTACCCGACGTCCAGTATGGCCGATGCCACCGCGTCCCGGTCCAGGTTCGGATCGTCCGCAATGTCAAACCACCACTCGTCGGGCGTGATTGGGTTCGCGCCGGGCGCCTGGGCCAGCCACGCCCGCAGTTCGTGGGCCGACACCACAACAAACGGACGGCCGGTGTCGAGCGTGGGGAAATGATTCACGATAGCGGTGACCCTGGTGGGAACCACGTAGCCGTCCACGGTTATCCGTACGCGCTGGCCCGCTTCGAATCCCGGGCCGGCGATGGCTGGCAATGGCAACTGGCCGGGCGGGATCACGATGCCCCTGGGCGATCGGCCCAATGGTTCCTCCCACCGGATCGACATGCCTGCGTCGCCGGAGCGCGCGGCGTCCGGCACCCGTTCGGTACGGTCGGCAACCGCGCCGCCCTGAGGGAGAGCGGTCCACGGTCCAACCTCCTCGAAACCTTCCACGACAACGGCGCCGCCCGGCAGATCGGAACCCTCCGCGGTTATATCGTCAAAGGACAGCCCGCCCGGAGGAGTGCGGGAGAATGTATCCCCGGAGATGTGCAGGGACACCACTCTCCAGCGTTCGTCCGGCGACAGGATGGTATGTTCTCCGGCCAGCGGGGCGGAGAGATATTGCCACGGTTCGCCCTCGCCAAACTGCGGCGCCAATACTCCCATCTCCAGATTGCGATACCGTCCCTGGTCGTTGCCGATACGCATCCACAGGCGGTAGGAGGGCAGCGGCACTGCCGCGCCCACATGTTGTCCGTCGTCGCGTCTCACCCAAACGCCGGCCCGTTCCGTTCCCTGCGGCAGGGCCGCTCCCGATGCTTCCGGCGTCAGGGTGCGGCGCAGGGGAGCCAGCAGAGTATCCAGCGAGACGGGTTCGCCATCGACGAAATCGTCACGCCACCAGGAGGCGTCGGGCATGGTGATTGGGTCGACCCCCATAACCACGCCGCGCTGTGCGCCTCCATCCACAAACCCAACGGGCTCGCGAACCACGGGCGTCACTGACTCCACGCCATCGATGGCGTGCAGCCGTTCCAGCCTATCTTTCTCAGCACGGCCCAGGAATCGGGCGCCGCTCAGCACCATGTCCCCGCCGGTGCGGTAGCTGGCCTGATCCGACTCGCTCCTGGCCAGCGTGGTCTGGAACGAACCGGCGAAGACCCCCAGGGCAGCCGCCAGCGTTACGACCACGGTCAGCGAGGCATACGGCAGCGGGTGACGAGCCATCCGCCGCAGCGACAGCGCCACCCACGCCGGCGCCAGGCGCTGCGAGACCCACGCGGTCGCAATCATCAGCCACGGGAGCGCCCGCAGCATCAGGAAAGCCAGCGTGAGCAGGGCGGCTGATGGAGCCACCAGCAGCGACGGATCCAGCGACGGCCCGCGTCCGGTCAGGGTTCCTTCCACGAACCCGCCCCTTTGCCTGATCTGCCAGATCAATACGCCAAGGGCGATCACGGCAAGCACATCGATGTAGTATCGCTGCAGCCACGGGGCCGAGGGTGGCCGCGCCCGGGCGCGCAGGAAGTCCAGTATGCCAAGGCGCGCCAGGCTCCCACCCGCCACGGTCAGCACCGCCAGGCTCAGGAGGCCGCCGATGGATCCCATGGCGAACATCTGCCAGGACAGCGTCACGTCCAGCGGCGTTTCCCCTACGCCGGCCCGATCGGCGGGATTGATGGATCCCAGGAGGAACACGTTCCCGATGCCCCAGGCCAGCAATGGTCCAATGAGGGTGGCGAGCACCACCAGCAGGCCCTCGCCCACGGCCAGCAACCCGCTGATCTGCCCCACGCTGGCGCCGCGGCTGCGCATCATCGATGATTCGGAGGATCGCGCTCCCGCCAGCAGGCCAACCGCCAACGCCAGGAAGTACAGGATCACCACCACCACCAGCGATATGAACAGGAACAACGGCGCGCGGGCCAGGGTCAACTCGCGCTGGTAGGTGGCGAGCACGCCCGTCCCGCGGCTGTTTTCCAGGCCGGTCAGGATGTACGAACGGGGAAACTGACCGTTGATGTTGGTTTCCAGCGCGGTGAGGTTGTCCCGAGTGTCCTGGACAGTTTCGGCGGTGATCAGGTCGGGTACGATGTACAGGAACCACCCGTAGTCGCCGACCAGCGTGGGGTACGGTTTTCCAACGCCGTTGAAGTACGTGCTTTCGGATACGTAGATGGGAGCGACCGGCCGGCCCTCCCAATCGCCAAACCGGAAGTAGTCGGCCGCTCCCATCCAGTACTCGGCGCGCGGGTCGATGGGTTCCATGAGGCCCACGATGGTCACCGCAATGTACTGGGGAGGCTCCTCATCGTCTCCCTCGTACACCACCAGCCAGGTCTCTTTGCCCACTTCCCAACCCAGCAGGCGAGCGGTGTCGACGCCCATAACCCCTTCGATCTTGGGGCAGCCGCCCTCTTGGCTGGGGCAGCCGCCGGCATCCCGGGTGACCGTATCCGACGGCCATCGGCCATCGGCCAACCGGGTGTTGTCCGTAAATCCGGTGACGAAGAAGGGACGGCCCAAGGGAGAGTCATCCACGCCATACGGTGCGCCCGCCTGCGTCAGAGGCAGGGTGGGCAGCATCTTGGCGTAACGGTGCACGTTCCGGATCAGGTAGCCCACATCCGATGAGATCGTGTCCTCAATACCGACGCGCAGGGCTGCGTAGTCCTCGGGTCCCAATGGCCGGTTGCGCACCACGACCTGCGTGTTGATGATCGTTGGCGAAGTGGTGGCCAGGGCGTGGCGAAGTCCTGCCTCCGCCAGGGCCTGGGAATACATGGCGCCCAGGGCCATGATGGTGACTGCGGCCAGCACCCCAAAGGCGGTCACCGCCAAGAGCCCCCACGCCGAACGCAACCGTCGGGGCAGCAGCCAAAGCAGAAGTGCCAGATTCTGCAACAAGCTATACAGCGCTTGGGCGGACGGTGCTCGTCAAACTTGCCGGAACCGCCACCAGTATCCTCAGAGTCCTGTCATGCAAAAAAGCAGCGCCGGATCGTGCCCGGACGCGGCAAACCGGACGGAATCATACCACAACGGCAGGTCTGGTACGGAATCCGCGAGGGAATTGCTCTGGCTGAGCAGCCGGCGGCCGCTCCCGACGAATAACAACTGCGCCTGCGGACCCGCAATCCTCCCATGGATGCCATTCGCAAGCAGCAATGAGGGCGGGTGTGAATCCCGCCCTGCGTGCCATGAGTTATTGGGTCGCGCTTGCGGCCCGGATGTTTGTACGGAGGTCAGACGTCAGAGGCGCCGGTTTCCTGTGCGACCGGCGCCGGAGGCTCGGACATCTGCGGTGGTGGCGGTGCGGCCCGACGCGGTTGAGGCCGATTTGCCTCCGCTGCTGCCGCCAGCTGCGCCATGATCATGTTCGTCAGTTCCCGGCGCATGGGTGAGGCGTCCAGGTTGCAACCGGCGAACACCTCGAATCCGGGAGACAATTGATCGATCATCTGCCTCACGCGGGTGCTGCCGTGGCGCGCGGCGATGATCATGCGGGTGGATTGGGGATCGCGACCGTATCCGTCCACCTGATCCTGGTCCTGCGGCTCCGGAATCTCGTCCAGTTCGTCCTCGTAGTCCATGCGGTCGACCACGCTGAGGGCGGCGGTAGCCTCGCGTCGGAAGGTGTCGACTTCTCGGAGGGTCTCCGCCAGCCGGTTGACCAGGTTGGCCGCGCTGGCAATTATTTCGGGGAGGTTTTCCTGTGCCTGGTTGGCCGCGTCTAGGGCATAGCGGGCCCGCTCGATGGCATCGCTCCGGTGCTGTTCGCGCTCCTGGATCCGCTGCATGATGCTGACCTGCTCCCGCAGCGCGGGCGCTTCGGAGGCCAGGGTTTCAAGCCTTTCCACGTATGCCGCCGCTTCTTCGGCCTTGCGCAATCGCTGGGTGAGTTCGTCGGAAAATTGGTCTGGCATGGTTATATTTCCTTTTGCTCTGCCAACCTGAGGCTGCTCGGTTATGCAATTTATCGTGAGGATTGGAGCGACGGCATGTTGTGGTAAAACAGGCGAGCAGCCGACGCTCCTGGTAGGGCCCGTTATATCAAAACGGCGTCTCGGCACGGGACATAATGGACATGCAAATTTGCGAGTTTTTTGTAAAACCACCAATCGTTTGCATAACCGACGATCTCATCTCGAAAGGGCATTCCCCGTATAATGCGTCGACCGCTCGGGTCTCGCTGATTGGCAACTCCCGATAGGGGCCGCTATAATGACCGGCAATCTTTGCTCATAAGGGGGCATTACGTGACTACCAACGCCAATGGCCAGGCTTCCTTCAACGCCGACGAACTGCAGGTCTTCTTCCGTGGCCAGTTCGTTCCGGTAAGCGAGGCCAAAGTAAGCGTAATGACCCATGCCCTGCACTACGGCACCGGCGTATTCGAAGGCATCCGCGGCAACTGGAACGCCGAACAGGAAGCGATCAACATCTTCCGCATGCGGGAGCACTACGTCCGCCTGCTTGACGGCTGCCGCATCCTGATGCTGGACATCCCATATACCGCCGATGAGCTCTGCGACATCACCACCCAGCTTGTCGAGCGGAACCGGCATGTTAGTGACATATACATCCGCCCGTTGGCCTACAAGAGCGAGGAACTGGTCGCCAACCTCAAGTTGCAGGAACTCGCGGCCGACTTCACGCTGATCACCGTCCCGTTCGGCAACTACCTTGGCAGCGATCGGCTCCGGTGCTGCACGTCGTCCTGGCGCCGCGTCGACGACCCCATGATCCCCGCTCGAATCAAGGCCTGCGGCATCTACGTCAACAGCATCCTGGCGAAGACCGAGGCCACGCTGAGCGGCTTCGACGAGGCCATCCTGCTGAACCACGACGGGCATGTATCCGAGGGTTCCGGCGAAAACCTGTTCATGGTCAAGGACGGACGCATCTATACGCCTGGCCTCGAGGACAACGCGCTGGGCGGCATCACCCGCGATACCGTGATGCAATTGGCCCGCAACGAGTTGGGCCTGGAAATCGATATGCGGACCATCGACCGCAGCGAACTGTATCTCGCCGACGAGGTGTTCCTCAGCGGCACTGCCGCCCACCTCACGCCCGTGGTGGAACTCGACTGCAGGCCCATCGCCAACGGGGAACCGGGACCCATCACCAGCGAGTTGCAGCGCATGTACTTCGACATCGTGGTTGGCAACAACCCCAAGTACCGGCACTGGTGCACCCAGGTCAAGACGGGGAGCCTCGTACCGGCCTGACGGGAACGTGGTAAATGCTATTGCTATCCGGCGCGGCAGTCCTGCTGGGCTACTTGCTGGGCAGCCTGCCGACCGCCTACCTGGTCGCTCAAAAGGCCGGCGACACCCTCGCCGACATTAGACTGTCCGGCGACGGCAACGCAGGGGCGGCCAACGTAAGTCGGATATTCGGCCCTCGCTGGGGAATCTTCGTGGGGGTGGTCGACATCGCCAAGGGGTTCTTTGCGGTCCTGGTGTTCAATGCGTTGGCCAGTTCCTGGGACGCTGTATCAGGCGTCGGATTGCTGAGCGGCGTCGCTGCCATGGCAGGCCACATCTGGCCCGTGTGGCTGAGGTTCCGAGGAGGCCGGGGCGCGGCCACTGCTCTGGGCGTTACGGCGGCAGTCCTCACCGGGCCGGTGTTGCTGGTGGCACTGCCCGCTATGGGTATATTGTGGCGCACCCGCAGCACCACTTTGACGCTGGCGTTCGTCTATATATCCTCGATCATCCTGGCTCGGATGTTTTTCGACGCATCCTGGGGCATCATCTGCTACTGCGTGGGAATCTTCATCACCGTCGGCGCGGTCCATTTCTGGAGCCTGAAATTCCGCGGTCGGCCGGTAGAATCGGTATCGGCCTAGTTGCCGGAGAACGCCGGAACCTTATCTCACGCCACCGCCAGCAGGATTGTGCCGGCCACGATCATCACGATTGCGACGAATTTCGCAGCCAGAGCTGACGTACCCAGCGATTCCTGCATTAGTCCCAAGCGGCGCCAGCTGAGCAGCGACCCGGCCAGGAACACGAACATCGGCCGCGTCGCCAGTATCGCCGATGCCAGCGAGACGGGCCCGAACGCGAACGACCATACGAACAACAGGATCGCCAGTTGGGGCAACAGGCCCTCTCCCACCAGGAACGTGGTAAGCGCCGGCCACGACCGGAGGCCCGAGTACAACTTGCGCCAGTTGGCCGGCCTCCCGAACAGGGCAAACACGGGCACCATCCCCAGCTCCTGCAGCGTGAAAACTTCCCACGGCGTCAGATCACTGAGCACCAGCTTCGCGAGGAAAAAGGACATTCCCAGGCCGGCTGAACTGCCCATCAACGCCGTCAGTCCCGGCGTCAGGCGAAAGAGCCCTCGTCCGAGTCCCTCCACCGAAACCAGTACCGCTCCGCAGACCACCAGGGCAATGGCCGTCCATTGCCACGGCCCCACTGCCTCTCCAAGAATCGCCAATGCCAGCAGCGCCACCAGGATCGGGTTGGTCTGGCTGACCGCCACCGCCCGCGAAGCCTCGCCCAACTTCAGGCCCAGGAAAAGCAGCAGCAATCCCGTGCCCAGGCTGACGCCCGAAAGCAGAGCCATCCCGATGACCTGCCACGACGCGTCGGTGGGCCAACCGACCACCGCGACCATGATGCCGCCGCACGTCAGGCGGGTAAGAATCGAGCCGACACCCAGGACGCCGACGCCGTCCAGGTAGTTGTCCAGCAGCCTCTTGTGGGCGATGTTGGCGAAGCCCAGCGAAGCCGCGCTGCAGATGGCCAGGAGAATCCACACGGCCGGCAGGATACCAGACCACACTTTGGTGAGTACCGCCAAACGGAGAATGCACCTTGTTATAATCCGCCATCATTCAGCACGGAGGGAGTTTTTATGGGCTGGTCGATACATCATCCGGTGGGATTGATCCACTACACGCCGACGGCATGCCAATTGGGCTACTCGCTGTTTTCGACCACTCGCGGCGGTAAGGACGCCTACCTCATCGACATGCAAGGGAACGTGGTACACCGCTGGCACTCTGAGGAGGGCATCCACTACGCGTACCTCCTGGACAACGGCAACCTGCTCTGCCGAACCATGCCTCCCAAGGATGCCGGCGGCTACGAAACTGTGGGCGGATCCTCAGCCAGCATCATCGAGCTGGACTGGGACAGCAATCTGGTCTGGGCCTACCGCGACCAGACCCTGCATCACGACTACCAACGATTGACCAACGGCAATACCCTGCTGCTGCTGTGGGAGCCGTTGCCTGATGGCCTGGAGGCCCAGGTGCAGGGCGGCTTCGACGTCGATTTCGCCCTTGGAATGCTGGGCGACGTGGTCAAGGAAGTGACGCCCGGCGGCGAGACGATCTGGGAATGGCGCTCATGGGAGCACCTGGACGTGTCCGAAGACGTCATCTGCCCGTTGGAGCCCCGTCGGGAATGGACCCACCAGAACTCCCTGAACGTCACCCCCGACGGCGATCTGCTGGTGAGCTATCGCCTGACCAGCACTATCGGCATCGTCGACCGGGAGACGGGGGCGTTCAAGTGGAAGTGGGGGCCGGGTGAGCTTTACCACCAGCACCATCCGACGTGGCTGGACAGCGGCCGCGTGCTGGTTTTCGACAACGGCGGCCACCGCCGCGGCGCCAGCCACTCCCGCATCGTGGAGGTGGATCCCGAAACAAGCGAGATTCACTGGCAATACCTGGGAGCGCCGCCCATCTCGTTCTACAGCTACAACATCAGCAGCGCTGAGCGGCAGCCCAACGGCAACACCCTGATCTGCGAGGGCGCGCCGGGCCGCATGTTCGAGGTGACCCCCCGTGGCGAGATAGTTTGGGAATATATCAACCCGTTCCCCGTGTTCAACGACGGCCCCGGAGGCCAGGGCGGTATGGAATTGTCCAACGCCACCTTCCGCTGCCACCGGTACTGTCCCGACCATCCCGCGCTGGCCGGCCGCGACCTGGATCCCGCCCGACACTCAGGGTTGAATCGTCTGCTGGGATAAGCGGTTCCCGACGCAGATCGGCCGTCAACTATAACTACGGCGTAACGACGTACTGGACATCCACGACCTTTCGGTCTGCGTCAAATACCTGCACCTGGTGCCAGCCGACGGCCCAGGGTTCTCCGGGGGCGGGACCGATTTGCAGCCACTGGGTGCCGCCGCTATACCCGGGTCGCGCGCTGATGTTCCCCGTCCGGCGGCGGTACACGAAACCGTCCTGGTACGCCTCGACGACCTCGAACCGGATCTCCTGGTCAGCTTCGGCGTTCTGGTAGGAGTATTCCAGGTTGAGCAATATCGGACCCCGAACGTCATTTGAGGAAAACTGGTCCACCGGCGGGTCCTGCTGGGCCAGGCTCACGTACGCGCGGTCAATCTGCCCGTTGATCTGAGGCAGCGCCGGTTCTGCCGCGCTGAAATCAAGAGCCGCGGCATCGTATGGCTGCGATCCATCGTACCAACGGGCGACGATAGGGTCGGAAGCCCCGTCGGATACCTCGCCGAACGCTGCGCGGAGGTCATCAACTGTGGCGCCAACGCTCGGAGGATTGTCCAATTCGTTGGCCAGAGCCGAACGATGGTAAATGTGCCGGAATGCTTGCTGAAATTCGGCATCCCCCATGTTCCGGTACAAGTCCAGAAAAATGCGCTCCCCAAACGAGTAGTTGCACGTGAACGCCTCTGACTCAGGAACGGCGTTGAGCGTTTCCAGGGCCGCGAGATTGGGCGCGTGCGGACACGGGTAGTTGGTGGCTGCCAGGGGCCGTCCGGCCCGCGCATGTTCCGACAGGGATGCCAACAGTTCGGCCGCACCCTCGTCGATCCAATCGACGTTGTTGTTCCAGTAGTAATGAGCGACCTCGTGGGCAATGATGTGTCCGGCGGAGTCCGCCTCGTGGCTGCCGTCGTTCACGTCGAATTTCGGCCGTATGGCTATGCTGGCCCCGCCGAAGTTGGTGCCTGCGGAGGAACCTGCCACCGCCAATTCAAAGAGGACGCCCACGTAGCCGACGGGCAGGGGCGCGCCCATGGTGTCCTCGGCATTCAGTACCGCGGTTCCGAGCAGGTCCATGCTTCGGGGCGCTCCGGGTTGGGTGCGGATGATCGCCAGCACCACTTCGCCGGATAAGGGCAGATTGACCGTGCGTGTTTCCACCGACACTTGATCGGGGTCCAAAAGAGTCCCGATGAGGGCTGGGTTCGTCCTGCTGACTCCGCCCAGCGTGGCAACGACCATGGCCCAGTCATCGCTGATGCCCACGCTGACCGTTGGGTGCGCCATGACTCGCTGGAACGTCCCCGCATCGAAAAGGGCAAGTTGTTGCAGTGATTGCATCGCGGCGACGTCCGGAGAATCGACAGTCGCAAGGAACGGCATGGTGGCCAGCCGCAGCGTTGATTCGACGTCGGATTGGGAAATCAGGGCAAGGTCTTCCGCCACCGATCCCTCCGCGGCGGTAACATCGTCAGACAGCCACCGCTTTTCCGCCACCTTTTCCGCTGTTTCAACGTCGTACTGCGCGATGATTAACACGCTGAGCAGCACGGAGGATTCGGGCTCGGTCAGGCCGTCCTGGATCCAGGGATAGTCGATCAGCTTCCAGAAGAGCGCCTGGTAGAACGCCGCCAACTGAGTCAGATGCTCGGCGGGCTCCACTTCCCGGTCGGACACGCCGTCGGCAATCCACCGCAAATTGCGGATCGCTTCGGCCGACTGGGGTTCAACCTGCTCAAGGTATGCGGCGTTGTCCAAAACCGAGAAGTCGCGTACCCGGTCTCCGGATGCTTGCGGCGAAGTTGGGTTGCCGTCCTGCGCTGGTGAAAAGTCTGGCGTCGATGGGCCGGTTCCTCCCGTGGTGGGGATCCGAGCCGTGCGATCGTCCGGTTCTATCGTGGCGCTGATCCTGGCTACGGCTGCTTCGATGGTGGCCTGCGCTGAACCATCGCTTCCCGCATCGGAACCGCCGCAAGCCAACACGGCGCCCAATAGAGTAACAACGATGAGGACTTGCGCGTGTCGCATGGTTTAAGTATAGGGCAATGGAAACCGTAGGCTATAATGCGGGCGATGGCATCAAGAATCGTGTTTTGAGGAGACGTAAAAATGGGTAAGTTGGATGGCAGAGTAGCGTTGATCACCGGATCGGGTCGTAACATCGGACGCGCCACGGCCTTGATGATGGCCTCGGAGGGCGCGAACATCGTGGTGAACGCCCGCAGCAATCGGGACGAAGCCGAGGCGACCGCGGCCGCTGTGGAGGAGTTGGGGGTCAAAGCGCTCCCCGTCCTGGCCGACGTCTCCAAAAAAGAAGAGGTGGACGCGATGATCGACGCGGCGATGTCCACCTTCGGCCACATCGACATTCTCATCAACAACGCCGCGATCCGCCCCCACAAGCCCTTTACTGAACTGACCCTGGAGGACTGGGAACACGTGCGAGGCGTGGTGCTGGACGGATCTTTCTACACCACTCGGGGCGTTATCCAGCAGATGGTGGACAACAACTTCGGACGCATTGTGTACCTGACTGGCGACGGAGCCTTCCGTGGGACCGCTCTGCGAGCGCATGTGTCGGCGGCCAAGATGGGCCTGGTGGGAATGGCGCGGGCCCTGGCGTCGGAATTCGCGCCCCACAACATCCGCGTCAACGTGATCGCGCCCGGGAGCATTGACACGTCCCGGGCCAACCCCGAATGGTACGCCGGCCGTGTCCCGGATAATTCGGGAATCCCGTTGGGCCGGCAGGGCAAGCCTGAGGAGATCGCATCGGCCGTCACGTTCCTGTGCACCGACGACGGCGGCTTCGTAACCGGCCAAACCCTCCACGTCAACGGTGGTCAGGGCTATTTCGGGTAGGGAATTGCAGCTTACGTTGTCGCTCGACTCCGATGAGCATGGGCCATGATCATCAACCGGATACAGGTGCTCAACTACGGTTGTCTTCGGTACGTGGACGTACCGATGGATCGCTTTCACGTGCTCATCGGACCCAACGCCAGCGGCAAGAGCACGCTGATGGACGCCATCAAGTTCGTGTCTGACGTAGTGCGGGACGGAGTCGAAGCGGCGTGGATGAAACGCACCTCCAACTTCGCCGACTTGGTGTGGGGCCGTCCGGATGCGCCGGAGGAACAGAGATTTGAAATTGCGCTGGAGTTCGGCCTGTCGGATGAGGTGCGTGGACAGTTGCCCGCTGACCGGGCCTTTACTCTCTTCCGTTACGAAATGGCGATAGGAGTGAATCCGGAAACCGACGGAGTGAGCTTGCTTGAGGAACGGGGAGATTTGCATCCCGACACCCGATATCGTCCGCGGCAGTTATCGTTCTTCCCTTCGCCGATTAATCCTCCGGACACCCTGATGACGCGCCGCGTAACTCAAGGCCGACGCAATGTGTTTCGGAGGCATCAAACCACTCTCAGTCGGTTCAGCGTTGAAACAGTTGACAAAACCGGCAGCATCAATTGGAGCCCCGGGTTCAATCTCAGTTCCGACAGGTCGATGATGACTTTTCTTCCCGACCGGGGGAATGAGTTTCCGGCATCTACACTTGTGATGACCCACCTCCGCGATCATGTAGTCACGATTGCATTAAGCAGTGCGTTGTTGCGGGAGGCGAGCCCGCCGGGACTCGGGATTGCGCTTCGCCCTGATGGTTCAAATGTGCCTTGGGTGGTTGAAAGATTGCACCAGGCTGCTCCGGAACGGTGGGAGTGGTGGATGGGCCACATCCAATGTGCGCTAGATGGGTTTGAGATGGTACGTACAATCCGCCGTGAAGACGATGCCCACCGCTACTTGATGGTGAACTACACTAACGGATTACAAACACCGTCATGGAAAGTCTCAGATGGCACGCTTCGATTGTTGGCGTTGACAATGCTGGCTTACTTGCCCGACGCAAACGGTCTCTACCTGATTGAAGAGCCGGAGAACGGCATACACCCCGGCGTATTGGAGGCGCTCTACGATTCGCTTTCCTGCGTGTATGACGCGCAGGTTTTGTTGGCCAGTCATTCGCCGGAGTTTGTGGCTATTGCTAATGTTGACCATCTATTATGTTTTGGAAAAACTAGAGATGGAGTGGTCGATCTAGTTCGAGGAGAGGCACATCCGCTTTTGGTGGACTGGCAGCACGAAACGGATTTGGGTACATTTTTTGCGTCTGGGATTCTTGCTTGATCAATAATCGAAAAGACCTCATAGTGCTTGCGGCTGACCCCACGATGCAGCGCACCATCCAGACACTGTTCGATCATAGACGCGAAGCACTAGGAATATCGTCGTTCTCCGTAGACGTCCAGGCTCACCGGAATCGCGACCCCGGTTGCAGAACCGCGGCCGGCGATGTCCTGAACCCAGCTCGCCACTCCCACCGCAAAGCTATCGTGGTTTTTGATCTTCATGGTTGTGGTGAAAATCTCCGCACTGCCGGTCAATTGGAAATCGCCCTTGAGCACGAGTTCGAAGATCGCGGTTGGGAGGACGATAGTGTAGCTTTTGTGGTCATTGAACCTGAGCTAGAAACGTGGTTATTTGGTGCCGCTTTCCAGCGTATTGAAACTGCAATTGGATGGTCACAGACAACGCCGCTTAGAGAATGGCTGGAATCTAATGGGCACCTGTCAGCCGGAGAAATTAAACCAGTAGATCCGCAAGCCGCTGTCGATGCAGCATTAGAACAAGAAAGACGGCCGCGCACAGCTAGGATGTTCGCTGACCTCGCACGCCGCGTGAGCCTCGCACACTGCCAGGACCGTGCCTTCCAAAAGTTTAGATCGACACTCCAACGTTGGTTTCCGGCTCAATGAAAATGAGCGGCACAAGATGTGCCGCCCAGTCTTGTTACGTGGTTCTGTTGGCCTTATTCCGGCCGCACCCGCATCTCTCGCAGGTCGTCGGCGATGATGAGTTGCGCTTCGGTCTGCTCCTGGATGTCTTCGGGGGACCAGCCGGGAGCGTGTTCTTTCAGCACGAACCCCTGCTCCGTTATCTCGAACAGCCCCAGATCTGTTGCCAGCAGCTTCACCGCGCCCGGCGCCGTGATGGGCAGGTTGCAACTCTTGAGCACCCGGGGCGCTCCGTTGCGCTGGTTGTGTTCCATGGCGATGAACACGCGCTTGGCGCACGCCGCCAGGTCCATCGCGCCGCCGATGCCGCCGCCCTTGCGTACCGGTATGCGCCAGTTGGCAAAGTCGCCGTTCTCCGAGACCTCGTAGGCTCCCATCACGGTGACGTCCACCATGCCCTTGCGAATCAACCCGAACGAATCGGCGTGGTGGACAATGGCCATGCCCGGCAGGGCGACGACGTTCTGCCCGCCCGCGTTGACCAGATGCCGGTCCTCCTCACCTGCCGGAGCCAACGGCCCGAACCCGATCACGCCATTCTCCGAGTGGAATATGATCTCCTTGTCGGGCTCGCATTCTAGGTAGTTTGAGCACAACGTCGGCATTCCGACACCCAGGTTCACGATCCACCCGTCCTGGAATTCCATGGCCAGCCGGTCGCACATGGTCTGGCGGGACAGGCGAGGCTTATCGGCGGTAGTCATCGTTTACCCTCCTTGGTTGATGGCACGGCGCGTAGTTCATCCGGTGGTCTGGATTTGGTGGGAACTCTCGTCTCAACGGCGCGGGCGTCACTCAGATTTAATCCCACATGCCGTCGTCGGGGATTTTAATCAGGCGATCGACGTACACGCCGGGCACATGCACGCAGTCCGGATCAATCTCGCCAGGCTCGACGATGCTGTCCTCGACCTCCACCACCGTTATGTCGGCGGCCATCGCCATGATCGGGTTGAAGTTGCGCTGCGTGAGCCGGAACTGCAGGTTGCCGAATGTATCGGCGCGGTAGGCTCGGATGAGCGCGAAATCGGCGGGTAGCGGGGATTCCAAAACGTAGGTGCGCCCGTTGATTTCCCGGTGCTCCTTGCCCTCTGCAAGCTCGGTGCCGACGCTGGCCGGAGTGTAGAAACCGCCAATTCCGGCGGCGGCGGCGCGCATCCGCTCGGCCAGCGTGCCCTGGGGCACCAGCTCAGCGTCCAGCAGGTCATCATTGTACATCTGGACGAACGGGGTGATTTGCGATGGGTGCGTGGGTGCGGTGAAGGCGCAGATCATCTTTTTGACCTGCCCCGCTTCGATCAGGGTGCCCACGTCAACTCGATCATCGAGGCTGCCGGCATTGTTTGAAATCCCGGTCAATTCCTTGACGCCCAGGCGATGCACGGCGGCCAAAAGGTTGCGGGCGAGCCCCACGTTGCCAAAACCGGGTGACATAAAAGTCATGCCGTCCTTCATGTCTGCGACGGCGGAATCGAAATCGGGATAGACCTTGTTCTTCATCGGGAACGGCTCCCAGCTCAGTTTGCGCCGGCAAGCCAGCGACGCGGGCCATTATACAAGCAACGAGAGCCGCGACAAGCGCAGGCCCGCCATCTAAGGTTCGGTGTCGTACACGACCTTGCCGTCGCGCCAAGTGGCGACGTAGCCGTTCAGGGCAATGGCACGCCGGCGCGCTTTCTTGGCCGCATTGCGCAAGCCGGATTCAACACCGATGAAGAAGGGGGCGCGCGACTGGGATTCCGGCTGTTGCGGCTGATCTTCTACATCCGTCTTTGACGTAGTCATAAGTTTTCCCCTTCGATCAACAACATCGGGGAGTCGCCCGAGTTGTCGTAGAGCGCCCATTGGTTGACCAACGGTCGGTAGATCGTGTCAAAGTTGCGCCGCCCCGCTTCAAACCGCCGCCTGATTACGTCCTCTGGTATGTTGTGGCCCCCGTCCTGAACCCGTTGCCTAACTCGTTCTATGGCGACTTCCGGCGACGACAGGCTCAAGAATACCAGACTGACCTGGTATCCCCGCTCCTGCCAGCGTGGAATCATACTAGCATAGGTCCGCCCGCTCAACGTGGTTTCCAGAGCGAAGCTGCGGCCTTCGTTGGAGTACCGGCGTATCATGGCCAACATCATCCGGCCGGCCGCCACAGCTTCCTGCTCTGGCTGCATTGGATTGAGACCTGCCGCTATCAAATCGGCGTTGACGAAGGTAGTGAAATCCGCCTCGTTGAGTAGGTACTCGCGGGCGAATGTGGTTTTGCCCGCCCCGTTGGGACCGGCGATGATCAGGATCACCATGTCGTTTGGCACGTCGAATGACGAACGACGCGATTACAGCTCGAGGCGGTTGATGCCATTCAGAGCAGCGGTCAGGTAGCATTCTGCCAGGCTGGGATAGCTGGTGACCGCCTCGGTGAAATAATCAATCGTCCCGCCGAACGCCATCACCGCCTGCCCGATGTGGATCAACTCGGACGCGTCCTCTCCCAGGATGTGGACACCATAGATCTTCCGTGTTTCGGCGTCGAATAGCAGTTTCAGAAGGCCGGCGTTGTCCCCCTGCATCACGCTGCTCATCGTCTCCTGATAGTTGGCTTTGCCCACCTCGTACGATACGCCGGCGTCGGTGAGATCCTGTTCGGTCTTTCCCACCATCGCCACTTCGGGAATCGTCCGGACCGTGTAGGGAAGCAGGTCGGGAAACGGGTTGGTGGGGGCGTCAAAGGCGTGGCTGGCGGCCAGTCGCCCCTGCATGCGAGAGGTGGACGTCAGGTCGGGAAAGCCGATGACGCCGCCCACTGCGTATATTCCATCCACACAGGTCTGGTAGTTCTCGTCCACGCTGATCCGCCCACGGGAATCGGCCTGCAACCCTGCGGCTTCCAGGTTCAGGGCATCGGTGTTGCCGGTGCGCCCGACGCAATACATCACGGAATCGCTGATAATCTGCTTGCCGCTTTCGAGGTGGACACGTACGCCGTCGCCGCGGCGTTCCCGTATGTACTCGATGTCGTCGACGGTCTCGTTGAGGCGCAGCGTCACGCCGTTTTGGCGCAGGTGATAGACCAGCGTGTCCACTATCTCGTCGTCGGCGAACGGCAGGAGTCGCGGGTTTCTGTCCACCAGTGTCACTCGAACCCCGAGGGCCGCAAATGTGCTGCAATACTCCAGACCGATGGCGCCGCCGCCCACGACGGTGAGATTGCGCGGGATCTCCGGCAGGTTCAGAACGTCGTCACTGACGAAAATCCGGCGGCCGTCCTCCATCACCACCGGTGGCGTGGTCGAATGCGATCCGGCGGCGATGATCACCTTGTCGGCGGTGATGGTCCGGTTCAACCTGCTGTCGGGAAAGGAGAGGGCTATGGTGTGTGCGTCGACAAAAGAACCTTCCGCATGAAACACGTCAATTCGATTGCTGAGGAAATGGACGCGTAACATATCCACTTGTTGCTGCATCACATAACCCGTCCGCACCATGAGATCGCTCATGGTGATGTTCTGCTTAACCGAGTAAGAGTCTCCGTATATGTTGCGTTCCCGAAAGCCGGTGAGGTGCAGAACCGCCTCCCTCATGGTCTTGCTGGCGGTGCCGGTATTCACGTCCACGCCCCCCAGCATGGACAGGCGTTCAAGTACCGCAACTTTTTTGTCCAGCTTGGCGGCCTGAATGGAGGCTCTCTGACCGGCCGGTCCCGAACCGATCACTACCAGATCATATAGGTACTCATCCAACTCGGCGCTCCGCTCTCAGGTGTTATTCGGTGGCGATTCTGTATCGTGGCGTCATTCTGTAACGCGGCGGGGCGCGTGTCAAACGTGCCCCACACCAGGTATCCGGCATTGTAACGGCGGCCGGTGACCCTGCTGTGTTATATTTTTGAGCGAAATTATGCAGGAGAATTTTCCATGTCCGATACCGCAGCCCTCGTGAAAGATGCAGCCGCCGACGGCCAGGTCGACGCGGACGGTCACATCCTGCTGCGGCGAGACGGCGCAATTGCCACGGTGACCATCAACCGGCCGGCTCAGCGCAACGCGATATCGTTCACCATGTGGACGCGACTGACCGAACTGATGCGGGATCTGGACGCCGACCGGAACGTGCGGTGCGTAGTGATCTGCGGCGCGGGCGGCGAGGCGTTCTCGGCCGGCGCCGACATCAGCGATTTTGACGAGTATCGCAGCGACTCCACCAGGGGGCGGGTCTACAACCGCGCGGTGGACGGCCTGCTGGAAACGGTGGCGGAGATCGGAACGCCGGTGATTTCAATGATCCGTGGCTTCGCCGCTGGAGGCGGCTGTGAACTGGCCGTAGCCACCGATCTGCGCATCGCTACGGAAGAGAGCCGGCTCGGAATTCCGGTGGCTCGGCTGGGCATCACCATCGGGCACCGGGAGATGTATGGGTTGGTCAACCTGGTGGGCAAGGGCAACGCGATGTACATTCTCCTCTCCGGACGGCTGCTCGATGCCGACGAGGCGCTCCGCATCGGCCTAGTCAACCAGGTCGTGCCGTCGGATCAACTGGAGGATGTCACCTACAAACTGGCCTCCGACATCGCCAACCTGGCCCCGTTGTCCCACGCCGTCAACAAAAAGACCATGAACCAGGTGCTGGCCAAGCCGTCCCTCAACCTGACGCCTGAGGAGGCGGACCTGCCCCTCACGCAATTCGACACCCGCGATTACCACGAGGGGTTCCGTGCGTTCCTGGAAAAACGGCGCCCGGAATTTATCGGCGAATAGGCGCGCCTGCCATGCCACCAGTGGACCGACCGGGAACCAAAAAGCGGGCTGGTCGCCAACGGGCTGACGTACTGCTCGTGGAGCGGGGACTGGTCGAGAGCCGGGAGCAAGCGCAGGCGTTGATAATGGCCGGGGCGGTGCTCGCTCCCACCGGCCCCGTGCAGAAGGCCGGCGCGTTTCTCAGTCCGGACACGCCCCTGGAACTCAGGGAGCGCCTGCCCTACGTCAGCCGCGGCGGCGTCAAGCTGGCCCGCGGACTGGATGTCTGGGTGGACGAGTACGCAATAGAACTGGACGGCATCACGGCGCTGGACGTCGGGGCATCCACCGGCGGTTTCACCGACTGCCTGCTGCAGCGCGGGGTCTCCCGGGTCTACGCGGTGGACGTGGGCTACGGCCAACTGCACTACAAACTGCGCAGCGACCCGCGGGTGGTTTGCATGGAAAAGGTCAACGTGCGCTACCCGTTCGACCTGCCCGACAGCGTGGACCTGCTGGTGGCCGACGTGTCGTTCATCTCGCTGACGATGAGCCTGCCCGAGCCGTTGGGTTGGCTGCGCTCGGACGGCTATGCCATCGTACTGATCAAGCCGCAGTTCGAGGCTCGGAAAGGCGAGGTTGGCAGGGGCGGCATCGTTCGCGACGACGCCCTGCGCGCTGACATCCTTTCTCGCGTTCAGGGCTGGCTGACGGCTCGCGACGACATCTTCCTGCTGGATACCATAGATTCGCCCATCACCGGCGACGCCGGGAACCGCGAATACCTGGCGCTGTTGCGGAAGCAATGACAGGTGGGCCGGTGTGAAAACCGTCCCGGTGTAGCGCGCGAAATCGGGTATGATATTCGCGTTTGCAATTCTGACTAACCAATCAAGCGAGGAGCATTAGCATGTACGTATTGCGGAGGATCTTCAAGACCAAGCAGCCCAGCGATGCGCGGCGAGTGGCGAGTCTGCTCCAGAAGCAGGCGCAGATCTATCACGAAGCCGGACAGCGCAGCGAGTTCAAGGTCTATTTCAACGGCGGAACCGTGCCGGGCGAACCCGGTGAGGTTGTGCTGGAGTGGACCGACGAAGCCCTGATGTCCCCCATGCGTGGCGGGCACCAGTTGCCTGCGGCCGCGCTGGAAATCGGTGGGGAGATCCGTCCCCTCGTGGAATCCAACCGCATCGAGTTCATGGAACTGATGACGCCCGACAAAATGATGGATGTCTAGCCCATACGGAATTACCCAGCATCCCGTACCCGGTACGGGCCGAGCCCTGCCCCTTCCGTCTGGCGAGAAGGGGATTGAGGAGGCGAAATTATGGAAGTCAAAGCGGTAGCGGAAATCCTGTTGGAGCGGCATCAAACTGTATCGGTGGCGGAGGCCTGCACCAATGGCCTTTTGGGTTACACCCTGGGCACCATCCCGGGAGCGTCCCGGTTCTTCCCCGGCGGCGTGGTCGCCTACACGGGTGGTTTGAAGGAGAAAGTGCTGGGGGTGCCTGAGTCACTCTACGATACCGCCGGCAGCGTCAGCCGCGAGATGGCAATCGCCATGGCGCGCGGCGCGCTGGAACTCACCGGCACCGACTACGCGCTGTCCACGACGGGCGTCACCGGTCCGGCTCCCGGCCGCAGCGGTTTGCCCATCGGCACCTTCTGGGTCGGGCTGGCAGTCAAGGATGGCGAAGACTCGGCCATCGAGATCCGCGTCGGCGGCGACCGCGACGCTACCAAGCGCGGCGCGGTACAGGCGGCCATCGACCTGCTGGGCAATCACCTGAACAGTTGACACTCACGGACGCACAACGATCGCCATCCCGCCATTCTCGGTGGGGTGGCGTCGCATTTCCATCGACACCAAAAGAGGAACGGCTATGAAGTTCGGAGTCTCCCTTTCCGCCATCGCCCAGCAACCGGCCGGCGCGGACATGCAGCAGGCCTTCGCCGATATCTGCACCTATGTGGGCTCGGCGCGCGACCTCGGTTTTGACATGGTCTACCAGGGCCAGCACTACCTGACCGACCCTTACCAGCAGTTGCAGACGATGCCGTTGCTGGCGCGGATATCCGCCGAGGCCCGGGGCATGGGACTGGTGGCGACGCTGCTGGTGCCGCTGCACCATCCCGTCGACCTGGCGGAACGGGTGGCGACCATGGACGTCATCACCGGCGGCAACTTCACGCTGTCGGCGGCCCTGGGTTATCGGGACGAGGAGTACGACAACTTCGGAGTGCCCAGACGCTCACGGGTCAGCCGGTACCTGGAATGCCTGGAGGCCATGCGCCTGCTGTGGTCGGGCGAACGGATAGACTTCGACGGGCAGTACTTCCAGCTCAGGGATGCCCAACTGATGCTGCGGCCGGTGCAGCAGCCACACCCGCCCGTCTGGGTCGCCGCCAACAGCGACGCCGCCATCACCCGCGCGGCCCGGCTCGGCTATACCTGGTACGTGAACCCCCACGCCAAGTTCGAGACCATCAGCCAGCAAGTCGAGATGTACCACGAGGCCGCCGGCGCCTCCAACTCAGGCGCGCCCGAAAGGCTGCCCCTGGGTCGCGAGGTGTTCGTGGGCCGGACGCATGAGGAGGCCTTCGCCACCGCCGAGCCTTACCTGGGCGGCAAGTACGAGGCCTACGCCCAATGGGGCCAGGACAAGGCCCTGCCGGGTGATGAAAACTTCCGTGAACCGTTCGAGGACCTGGCCCGCGACCGGTTCGTCATCGGCAGTCCCGACGAGGTGGTCGAGGAGCTTTCACGCTACCGCGAGTTGGGAATGTCCCGCGGCTGCTTCCGGATGATGTGGCCGGGGATGCCGCTGGCCGACGGGGTAGCCAACCTGGAACTGTTCGCCGAACGCGTCGCGCCGCACCTGCGGGAGGACTGAACTCCGTTTGCAGGTAATCCCCAGACCCTACGCGGCGCGCAGGGTCTGCTTGGATTCGGCGTGCGCGGCGATTCGGTCCCAGCCGTACATCATCGGAGCCATTCGCACGTTGGACCACATATCGGCCTGTTCCGCGTAGTGCGGGCTGCCGGGGTGGCCTGACGACCCCAGCGGCACGGCCCACAGCGACCTCTCCCAGTCTGCGGGATCGTAGGCGTACCGGAACACCGACATGCCGCCCACCGCCGCGAAATCGGCGGGTGAATAGGATCCGGCCCAGGGAGTGTCGCCATCGCCGCCGGTGGCAACCCGCGGCGGGTCGAGCAATTCGCCAAGCTTGGGCATGGCGAAGGACAACGGATGTTGAGGTCGTGTCTTGTGGATGCGACTCCACGCCCAGTCGTCGATGTCTCGCCCCAGCTTGTTGGTCAGGGTATGAACTCCCTCGTCCAACGCCACGCTCAACGCGTTTTGCCAGGTCTCTCCTGCGGGCAGCAGCGCGGTATCGTTGGCGGCGATGGCGTCGGTGACCAGGTTGCGGAACCGGTTGAAGAAAACGCCGCGGCCACGGTCGACAGGCTCCCACGCCAACGCGGCCAGCCGCTCGCCGAGGTTGTGCTTGAGCAAGCGCCACATCAGGGCGTCCCGCATCGCGCTGTAAATGGTGGGTTCCACGGCGTCGGGATCCATGCTTCCCGACCAGGTCCGCAGCCGCCGCAGGGCGGACGCCGTACTTGACCTGGCGGGTTGCATCAGTCTCGACAGGGCGGAGATGTAGGTTTGGGCCGGCAAGGACAGACGCTCTGCGTGGATGCGGCCCATGTCGTTGGCCGACGGGTTCTTGATGGACTCTATCCCGTGCGCCACCCGCATTGCGCGGTACCCGGGCGCAAAGTCCATTGAAATGTAGTAGGGGTAATCCGCGGCCACTGGTCGGTTGTTGGCCGTGGCGATGTATCCCTCGGGCGGGTTGATGTTGCGCGGCATCTCCGCGAACGGTATCGCGCCTTCCCACTCGTGCTCGCCGTCCCAGCCGGCGAAGGGGAGCGGCGCCGGCGCGTCCCCGGGACGCCGGGGAATCTCGCCGCGGCATTGGTACCCGATGTTGCCGTCCGAGTCGGCCATCACGAAATTGTTCACCGGATCGACCCAGCCTTCCATAGCGTCGGCCAGTTCCGGGACGGTGTGGGCATCCAGCATCGAACACAGGATATCGGCCCACGGGTCTGGGCCGTCGCCGGCGGTGTAGCGCAGCGCCAGGGCATAGCCCGACAGCGGGTCGCCGCCCACTACCGGGCCGTGGTGGGTCGCCCACGTGCGCATGTGGACGTCATCGCCGTCGCGCACCCTGATCACTTCGTCGCGGACGTCGGCGTTGAACCAGTCCTCCTCGCGCTGATACAGCGAGGCGTCAGCGTCGTTGAACCGCTCGATGTACAGGTCCTGGTAGTCGGCGGCGGTGTGCGTCACGCACCAGGCGACGTGGCCGTTGTGCCCGAAGTGCGGAAACCCCGGCAGGCCCGCGAACGAGACGCCAATCACGTTGAAAGAGTCGCAGGCGATGTGGTTCTGGTAGTAGACGCTGGGAGTGTCCAGGCCGCGGTGGCTGTCGCCGGCCAGGATGGGCTTGCCGGTGGCGGTGCGAGACCCCGAGATTACCCACGAGTTGGAACCGCTGTCGGTCTCGCCGATCAGGTTGAGGTCGGCGGCGGCGTCCAGCATTTGCTGCAGGCCGATGTCAACCGGGCCGTCGTAGGATGAGCCGGTGGGTATGATCACCGGTTGACCGGGCGGGTATGACGGGAACAGTTCGGCGGCGCGTTCGGGCCCCAGTTCCTTGACCAGCCGGGCCCGCCACGCCTTGCTCTCAAAGACGCCCATGAAAATGTGCCGCACCTTGAATATGGCGAGGCCATGCCACGGTTCCCACGGTTCGGGTTCGATGCCGGTGATGGCGTATTCCGCGGGCAGGGGCGCGCCGCTGTTGATGAACGCGTTGACCCCCTCGGCGTACGCGTCCAGCATGGCCCGGGCGCGTGGACCCGCGGCGGCATAGTCGGCCTTTGCGGCGTCTTCCAGCCGGTGGCGCCGCATCTGCGTATCCTGACCCACGGCGGATTCCCCGGCTGCTTCGGCCCAACGGCCCACGGCGCGGAGTCGATCGAACTCCATGGCCCACAGGCGGTCCTGCGCAGTCACGAATCCCTGGGCAAACCACGCGTCACGCTCGTTGGCGGCGCGCACGTGGGGGATCCCCAGGTTATCTCGCCACACGGTCACAGTGTCATGTAGGCCGGGCAGGCTCAGTTCGCCCTCCATGGATGGCACGGCTGACGATAGGTCAGCAGCGGTGATGGAGGATGCGCCGATGGCGGTTGCAGTCATGTTGGTAGGCCCCCGTCAGGTTTGCAGCCATGGTACAACAGGCGGCCAGCATTGGGCAGGCCGGGCGGAAGGATCGCCGGTTATCGTTCGGCGCTTGCCCACCATCTGCGCCCCGGAAGAAGTCGCCACCGCTCTGCTCGCCGGCGCGATCACACCTCGCGGCTACCACCAACGATATAGAAACACCGATACAAGACCGGGTGGAGTATAATGATCGGCGATGTTTCCGGAATCGCCTTGAGCCGTGGCGATTATCGTAGTCCATAGAGGTTGATCCCTGTTGTTGCAAGCGCGTGAACTCGCCCACCCGGTGCGGCTGGCGCGAGGCATGTTCTACGGGTGGTGGCTGGCTGTAATAGGCGCGGTGATCATGGTCATCGGGACGGTGCCGCTGTTCCAGGCGCTCTCCCTGTGGATGCCGATTCTCCAGCAGAATTTCGGTTGGACCACCACGCAACTGTCCTGGGCATTCACGCTGACCAGGGTGGAGGGCACGGTGATGGGCCCCATCGCCGGCTGGGGCGTGGACAAGTTGGGCTCGCGCAAGATGGTGATCATCGGTCTCCTGATATTCGCCGCCGGGTTCATCCTGTTCAGCAGAACGGCCAACCTGTGGATGTTCTATCTTTCGTTTGTGATCATCAGCCTGGGGGCAGGCCTGGGCTCCTGGCTGCCGGCCAACACCGCGCTGAACAACTGGTTCCGCGTCCGGCGTTCCACTGCAATGTCCATACCCATGCTGGGATTCGGACTCGGCGGTGTGGTGATCGTGCCCCTCATGGCGTGGGCCATGGGCTGGGACGCGCACACGGCCATGGAGATTCCGGGACGTCTGGGATGGCAGAACACGGCGTTGGTGGTGGGGTGTGTCGGACTGGTCGCGTCGCTTCCACTGGCTGCGTTGGTGCGAAACCGCCCCGAGGACTACGGACAGCACCCCGATGGAATCGACCCCGAAACCGCTAGTGAGACCGGCCCCCGGCGTTCGACCAATGGCGGTTCGATCGCGCCGGATTATTCCTGGCAGGAGGCAGTCCGCACCCGTGCGTTCTGGCTCATCACCATGGGCCACGCCAGTTCGTCCATCATTATCATCAGCGTCATGACCTACTTGGGCTTGGTGATGGTCGAGCGGGGTTTCAGCCTGGTGGAGGTCGGTCTGGTGATCTCCGTCCAAACCGCCGTGTCCACCGCGTTCATGGTGATCGGCGGGATGGTAGGCGACCGCATTCCCATTCGAATCGCTATATGGGGCTTTTCGTTCCTGCAGTCGATCGCCATCACGGTGCTGCTGTTTGCAGAGACGCTGCCGATGTTCTTCCTGTTCGGCATCCTGATGGGAATCGGGTTCGGCGGACGCACGCCATTGACCACGTCGATACGCGGGGTCTACTTCGGACGGAGCAGCTTCGCCAGGATCACCGGCATCTCCATGATCCCCATGAACATCATGTTCATCGTGGTGGTGCCATACATCGCCTGGATGCGGGACTCCATCACCGGCACGTACACCCTGCCGTTTGCCACCATCGCCATCGTCAGCGCGATCGGCTCGTTCATGTTCCTGGTGCTGGGGAACCCCCAACTGTCCCCATCGCAGCGTCGGCAGGCCGACGTCCGCCGGCTGGTCAGCCGCGGAGCGGGAGCGTCGGATTGAACGGGGGCTCCGCTTGATGGAGCCGAGCGCGAATGACGGCCGGCCGGGGGTGATGGCGTGGTTGTCGAATTTCATCCGGAGCGATAACACCGGCGGAGTGTTCTACGGGTGGCGGCTGGTGGTGGTCGGATTCCTTGTGATCCTCGTTGGCCGCCAAATCGGCGAAACGGCGGCCCTGACCGCCTACTCCACGCTCCTGTATGAATATGTTGGCAATGGCGCGAAATGGTACTCGGTGGTCATCCTGGTCGGTGGGGCGGTCGGGCTGTTGGCTCTGCCTTTCCTGGGATCGGCGATTGACCAAATTGGTCCGCGACGCGTCGTACGGATTGGTCTCGCGCTGGTTGGGGTAACGGTTCTTCTGGCGGCGGTGCCCGTGCGCGGTATCCAGGTTCTCGCACTGACCGCCACCGGGGGATTGGGACTCGTTGGCATTTACCTGCCGGCCATAACAACCCTGAACCACTGGTTCCGGCGCCGGTTGGTGGTCGCACTGGCCGCGCTGTTTTTCGCTGTGGCCATCGCCGCCGCAATTGTTGATTTCGCGGTGCCGCTGCTGGCCGACGTGGTGGACTGGCGGATTGTGATGGTGGCAGTCGGACTGATCGTACTGGTCGCAACACCGGTGCTGTCCCGCGCATCTCGGGACCGTCCCGAAGATTGGGGAGAGCGGCCCGACGGATTGGGCGCGGTGCCGGATCGCAGCGTCCCCAACTACGCCTGGCGGGAAGCGCTGCGGTCGGGCCAGTTCTGGATGCT
Source organism: Chloroflexota bacterium (assembly GCA_026710825.1). Classification (GTDB taxonomy): domain Bacteria; phylum Chloroflexota; class Dehalococcoidia; order Lucifugimonadales; family UBA3495; genus Bin87. The sequence goes on from JAPOQH010000019.1 coordinate 56,002, forward strand.
TGCGGCCGCCATTTGCTGCACTTCTGCCGTCGAGTCGATCTCTCATGTGTACGCGACTCCGGTGATCGTGGACCGGGGCGTCGAGTTAGATACGGTACCGGACATCAGGCGATTGAATAGCTACCTGACCATCCCGTTCATCCTGGCCGGAGGTTTCCTGGGTTACCGTTGGCCCATCCGGTACGTGCTATCGGGCGCGGCGATCGCCACGGCAATCGGCATAGGCATGATGTTCATCGGGCAGATGCTGGAGTTCTTGATTGCAACCCTTCTGCTGGCAGCCGCATCCGGGGTCAGCGTAGCCCCGGGGATAGCGGCGGCGGGGGATTATTTTGGGAGACGGAATTTCGCGGCGGTTACGGCAACCATATTCTTTTTGAAATATCTGGCAGCGTTCCCGTTATTGCCGGCAGTGGGGTGGCTCTGGTCAGTATGGTTCGGTGGCTCCAGTTTGGTGGCAGTCGCTGCGGCGGCCTTGAGTTTGATCGGTGCCGGACTGTTCTTTTTGATGGGACAACCGCGTTTGTCGCCATCGCAACCGGCGGCAAACTCGTCGATCAGTTGAACTTCGCCATGACCTCCTCGGCGAACAGGGCCAGGGTTTCGGATGGCGCCGGGTTCGGGAACACGACGAAGAAGTAGCGGATGCCGGACTCCACGTATTCGTTAATCCGCTCCGCCACCTGATTCGGCGTTCCCGACAAGGTGTTTGGCAAGCGCTCCGCCTGGTATTGGGCGGAGGTCATACCGGCCTGTTCCGCCAACCGCGCCACCAACGCGTCGAACTCCCTTTGCGTCGGGGCGATCACGCAGTCGGCGTTGTGCGTCCACTCGATGCTTGACGGGTCGCGGCCGGCGGCTTCGGCGGCGCGATGCACGATCCCCTGGTATCGGCGATGCTCATCCACCGTGTCGTTGTTGCCCACGTTGGCGATGTCTGCGATGCGCCCGATGGTTGGCAGAACGTAGCGGGGACCGTGCCCGCCGACGAGCACGGGAGGGATCGGTTGCTGCACGGGTTTGGGCTGAACGGATGCGCCGTCAACGGCGTAATGCTCTCCGTCAAATGATACGGACGGCTCAGACCACAGCCGCCGGATGAGGCCCACCGACTCCTCGAGCATCTCGCAACGCTCACGTGTCGCGGGAAATGACAGGCCGCAGGCGCGGGTGTCGCTGCCGCTGCCGCCCGCTCCGATGCCCAGCGTGATTCGCCCGCCGCTGACCACGTCCAGCGTCGCTGCCATCTTGGCGAGCAGTGCCGGATGTCGGTACGGATTCGCCAACACCATGGGCACGGCGCGGATGCTGTGCGTCTGCGCCAGCAGCGCGGTCAGCGTCGTCCAGCATTCCAGCGCGTCGGTGTTGAGCAGGTCGAAGAGGCTGGCCGAGTAGTAGCCGAGGCGATCCGCCTCCAGCCAAACGCGGAGCAGGTCGTCATAGGAATAGCGGTACTGGTTGACGCGGACGTTGAATTTGACGGGTTGATCGGTCACGGGGTCGTAGCCTCAAAAATGTAGGGGCGAATAATCATTCGCCCCTACGGCAGTCCGGGTTTTGTCGGGCGGCTACTTCGAGCCGTTGCCGTTCCGGAAGTGGGGGATCACTTCTTTGCCGAATTTCTCGATGGAGGCCATGACCTTCTCGTGGGGGATGGTCTCGGTCTGCATGATGAGCATGACCTGGTCGACGCCGATGTCTTCGTACATCTGGCAGGTCTTGATGCAGGACTCGGGGTTGCCGGCGATGATGACGCCGCGGTCGGACAGGGTCTTGCCGTCCAGTTGGGCGATGGCGGCGCGGGCGGCGCCGGGGCCGGCGTCCAGCGACAGGCCGACGTCCTGGGCCAACTGCTGGTGCTCTTCGTCTGACTGGCGCAGCCAGCGGCTGAAGTCTGCGCTCAGGTGGTCGGGCACGCCGCCCCAGGCCTCCAGCAGTTCCTCATAGGCGCCGATGCGACCGGCGATGTAGGGCTTGTCGGGGCCGAAGAACGTCTTCATGGACTCGGCGGCCAGTTCCTTGGCATAGTCGTCGTCATCGTCGCAGAAGCCGTGGACATTGTTGCCCCAGAACTCGGTGATGAACTCGCCGACGGGCTCGCAGTCCTTGAGGGCGTCCCGGTAAATCTGGACCTTTTCCTTCAGGACTTCGACGGCGTAGGAGGCGGAGGAAAGGACGCCGATGCCCTTCTGGGCGGCCAGCCGGAAGCTGTCCTCGGAGGTGCAGGCCAGGTACATCCGCGGGTGCGGCTGCTGGAAAGGCTTGGGCAGAACACGCCGCTTGGGCACGCTCCAGTGCTCGCCCTCATATTCGTACTCGTCGGAAGTCCAGATCTTGGGTAGCATGTTGATGGACTCGTTCCACAGGCTGCGGGTATCGCGCGGGTCGATGCCCAGGCCCGTCTGCTCGTAGGCATTGGAGCGGCCGGTGCCGACCTCGATGCGTCCGTCGGTGAGCTGGTCCAGCAGGGCCACGCGCTCGGCGACGCGAACCGGATGGTGGTAGGGCAGGATGCAAACGCCGTAGCCGATGCGGATGTTCTTGGTGATCCGGCTGAGAGCGCCGAACATGGCGTCCTGCGACGGCGAGCCGGAGAAGCCGGTCAGAAAGTGGTGTTCCACGAACCAGAGGTTGTCGAATCCCACCTGGTCGGCCAACTCGCACTGTTCCAGGGTTTCCTTATATAGCGCGTTCCAATCAATCTCGGTGCCCTGAAATGGGCGCTGGCATTCGTAAAGCAGGCCGAACTGCATGGCTACTCTCCTCTCATTGCGACGGATTGCATCGTGCGCGGTGGACGCGGCGGCGGTTTAGGGCAGAGGTGGAAAGACGCTGCCGGCCTGGGGCGCGGGTTGGCGGCAGTATAGCGCAAACGCGCGGTGTTGGGAATTATGCTTGGCCCCGCCGCGCTGTGGTACAGTACCGTAATGCCAAACTACTCTTGGTACGCTGACAAAAACGATCGGTTAATGCGGGAACGCGGTCTATCTTTTGAACAGGTCTTGGATCACTTGGAGAATGGCGGGTTGTTGGATACGGTTGACCATCCCAATCAAAGGCGACACCCGGGCCAGCGAATGTTCATCGTTCGTATCGGGAACTACGCTTATGAGGTGCCGTTTGTGATGGAAGGGGACACGTTCGTGTTGAGGACTGCGTATCCCAGCCGCAGAGCAACTCGTGATTACCTGCGATAGTGAGTGGAGGCAACAGATGACAACTGCGGACAATGAAAACCGAGAACCTCCATTTTCTGAAGAAGAACTGGCAGAGTTGTGGCCTTTCGATGAACCTTGGCCATTCAACGACGACGATGGCGTTGAAGACGCTGAAGAACTAGATATGCTGCGCTCCTCCGAACGCGGCGAGTGGCGTTCCGTGCCCGACTTTCCAGAATATAAGAAGCGCCTCGAGGAAAATTTGCGAATCGCTCGTTTGGCCGGAAAGGTGGGCCCTGTCTCCTACGACAAGCCCTACCCGTGGTCGAAAAAAAACTCGCCAGCGGCATCGCCGCCGCTTGCCGGCGATGGCGATTGTAGCGATAATTCGCAGCAGAGCGAACGAAGTTAGCGTCCAACAGGAGGCTTTGCACAATGAAGTATGACGTGATCATCATCGGCGCCGGCTCGGCCGGCTGCACGATGGCGGCCCGCCTTACCGAGGACCCGGACCGTTCGGTGCTGGTGCTTGAAGCTGGGCCGGACTATCCCGACTTTGAGCTGTATCCCGACGACCTGAAGTACGGCTACGACCAGACGGCCTCCGCCGTCAACGCGCCGCACAACTGGACCTTCTGGGCGCAGAATCCCGGGCAGGCCAATCCCATGCCCGTCCCGCGCGGCCGTGTCGTCGGCGGATCGTCGGCCATCAACGGCCAGGTGCTGCTCCGCGGCGTGCCTGAGGACTATGACGCCTGGGCGGCGTTGGGAAATACCGAATGGGGATTCACCGAGTGCCTGCCCTACTTCCGCAAGCTTGAGACTGACACCGACATCAGCGACGACTTCCACGGCAACACGGGTCCGATCCCGGTGCGCCGTCATCGCCGTGAGGATTGGCTGCCGGCCCAGTCGGCATTCTGGAGCGCCTGCCGGGAGGCCGGTTACCCTGACGACCCCGACATGAACCATCCGGACTCGGGCGGCGTGGGTCCCGTTCCGATGAACAACCCCAACGGCGTCCGCATGAGCACATCGATCACGTACCTGCGGGAGGCGCGCCACCGGTTGAACCTGACCATCCGCGCCAACGTCACGTGCCGCCGCATCATTTTTGAGGGCAAGAAGGCCGTGGGCGTGGAGGTGGAGAGCGGCGGAGAAGTGTTCACCGTCGAGGGTGATGACATCATCCTGAGCTCGGGATCCATCGGGTCGCCTCAACTGCTCATGCTGTCGGGCGTTGGCCCGGCCGACCACTTGCGCGAGATGGGGATACCGGTGGTGCATGAACTGCCCGGCGTTGGGCAGAACCTCCGCGACCATCCCAACATCCGCGTGCCGGTGAAGGTCAAGGACGACTTTCCGCTGGACGCGTCGGCGCCGCGCACCCAGGTGTGTTTGCGGTACACGGCGACGGGCAGCCACCTGCGCAACGACATCCAGATCATGCAGTCGTCGTTCTCGTCGCCCATCGCCGGCGATCCGCTGGAGGCCGAGGGCATCCGGTTCACCTGCATCCTTGAACTGGCGATCGGTTCGGGACACCTGCAACTGGCGAGCACTGACCCCAACGAACAGGTCGCGCTGAATTACAACTATTTCCAGGAGGAGTTCGACCTGGCACGGATGCGGGAAGCCGTCCGGCTGTGTGTGAACCTGCTGGACAGCGAGCACTACCGGGACGTGGCCGACGAACTGCTCGATCCGCTGCCTGCCGACCTGGAGAGCGACGAGGCGTTGAACGACTGGCTGAAGCGCACGGTCAGCACCTCGCAGCACATCTCGGGCACCTGCAAGATCGGTACGCCCGACGATCCGATGGCCGTCGTTGACCAGCACTGCCGGGTGTACGGGCTCGAGAACCTGCACGTGGCCGACGCGTCGGTCATGCCCGACTGCATCCGTGCCAACACCAACTGCACGACGATCATGATCGCCGAGCGCAAGGCGGACTGGTTCCGCGCCGGCGAATAGATCAACAATCCAAAAAGGGGAAAGTAGAATGACAACCGCAGTCAGAGAAGTTCACGTATACACCAACCCTGGTTGATTCAGCTGCCGGACGTTGGAGGAATTCCTCGCGTCCAACGGTGTTCAGTATGAACACCACGACCTGCTGACCGACGACGCGGCGCGCGAGGACCTGAAGGCCCGTGGCGTGCTGTCCGCGCCCGTCACCATCATCGACGGGACGGAAGTCATCATCGGGTACTACCCCAAGAAGCTGATCCCTGCGCTGGGACTCGATGACGCGCCCATCGACCTGTCGGGCAAGACCGCCTGGCTGGCCGACAAGTACCGCGTGATCCTGGAGGCCGCCGTCAGAGCCACGCTGGAACTGAGCGAAGAACAGCTTGCCCAGCCGGTGCAATGGCGCCCTGAGATGCTGCGGGACACGCTGGTGCACATCGTATCGTTCCCGGAACTGGCCTACACCAGCCGCACTCGCGGTTCGATGAGCCAGGAGGATATGCGGGCGTGCCGCGAGAGCCTGGCGCACCTGGTCAAGCCCCAGGAGATAGCAGACTATGCCTGTGGCGTTGCCGACGGATTGGTCGCGTTCCTCAACAGCGGTGACACCGAGGGGTTCGATCGCGTGGTGCCCGCGCACTACGGCGGCGAAGTCACGGTACTGGAACTGCTCAACATCATCCTGAGCCACAGCACGCACCACCTCAAGCAGGTGTACTGGTTCATGGACACCAACCTGGGCCAGCCGGCCAAATCTCCCGCCACGGAAGCAGACATGGAGGGAATCTTCACGCCGGCTCAACTGATTTAGCCACGCCCAAGGCGAAGGTTGAACGACGATGGCAGAACCACTGATTACGTTGGACGAATTACCCGAGACCCGGGTGATCATAGCCGGCTGGCGTCGTCAGTGGTCTGACGGCGGGAACATATCCAGCGGCATGCCGCGCTGGTTGATCGACAAAACGTCGGCTCGGCGCATCGGCCAGATGACCGATGAAATCTCGCGGATGTGTTTCCCGTTCCAGGTCGCCGGAACCCACGACCTCTATCGTCCCCGGGCTGCCTTCAACGAAGGCCTGCCCAGCCGTCCCATGCAATGGGACAACGGCTTCTGGGATGCTGGCGACGGCCTGGTGATATTTCTGGGCATCGAACCCTGGTACCGCATCGACCTGTACGGTCAGGCGTTTTTCGAAGCCGTGGCCGCGCTGGGCAACCCCAAAATCGCCGCCGTGGAAGGGTACAACGGACCCGCTCCGCCGGAACTCGAACGGCGGATCTCCTGCGTATACAGCAAGGCGTCCATGTCCGACGAATTGCGCCAGCACGGCATGCTGTTTTCCAGCTACGGATCCCAGCAGCGTCAGGGCCCCACCATCGGCATGGCCATGGTGAGCATCGCCCACTACCATCATCCCGACGTGGAGATGGTGCGGGTCGGCGCCATGGCCCCCATGTTCCCGTTTAGTGGCGGCAGCGGTGGCGGCGGTGGCAGTGGCGGCCAACTGGGGATCACCACCGATCACCGGGCGTTCTACGACATCATGCGCCGGTTGAGGGCGTTGTACTCAATGGAAATCGACCTGTCGGACCTCCGGCCCCGGTACGAAGAGGAAGCGGAGCGCCTCCAGGAATCGCTGGACCGCGTGGCCCAGAGGAACGAGGAAGCCCGTCGTTACATCGACCGGGTGCGCAGCGAGCACAACTTCCAGCCGTTCGAAGAGCCTATCGAGTTGTCGCCCGGCATCGAGGGGACGCTTGCCGATATCCTCGGGCAGTTTGACTCACCCGGAGAGGATGACAACCCGCCGGAACGCTGAAACCCGGCGGTTCAAAGGATGCAAAAGGGGCGGGTCATCGACCCGCCCCTAAGCTTGCCAATCGGTGGTTAACGCGAACTAGTCGAGGACCAGAACGGTGTTCTCCCGACCCTCGCGGCGCATTTCAGCCAGGCCTTCCTCAGGCGTTTCAAACTTGTCGTAGTAGAACTCGATGCCGTTGCCGTCCGGGTCCTCGAAATAGACGCTGCCGGTCATCCCGTGGTCGGTGGTGCGGTCAACCTTGATGTCGTTCTCAATCAGGCTGTGATACAGATCACGCAGAGAATCGAAGTCCTCCACCTGCACGGCGAAGTGGTTCAGCCCGATGTTGCCCTTGCGGGTCGTCGGCGAATCATCGGATGCCTGGAACAGCGCCAGATCGTGGTGGATCTCACCGCAGGTCAGGAACGTCGCGGTGGGGCGCGAAACTGCGATCTGGAAACCGAGAACCTCGGTGTAGAACTTGGTGGATGCCGCAACGTCGGAGACGTTGATTACCAGGTGGCCGACTTGCTTGGGTTTAACCATTTTGCTGCTCCTTTCGAAATAAAATGGGCGCCTGTTGTTGGTCAATATACGACAGTTGTCGTCAACGGGCAAGAATGCGGCCGGATCCGCTGCGTCAGATTTCGTCCATCCTGCGCACCATCGGGCGATACAGCCAGCCGCTTACGGAAATCACCAACAGCACTGCCGCGCCGCTGGTGATGGCCAGCGACCAGCCATAGAGTTGCGCAAGCCAGGTGAGCGGCCACGCGCCAAGAAAGTGGAACACCGGCGCCATCTGCATCATCGCCATCATCCGCCCGCGCATTTCCGGCGCCGTCGTCAACTGCATCAGCGAGCTGGACACCGGCCAGAACCCGCCGATGCTGGTCGAGCCGACCATGGCGACGAGGATGCAGCCAGCCCAGAACCAGGGCGTCCACGCCATCACCACCAACCCGACGCAGCACAGGGTAACTTCCAGGTACATCAACCGGCCCTTGTGCTTGCGGTCGCCCCAACTGGCGACGACCATCGATCCGAGGAATGCGCCACCTCCCCTTGCCATCATGAAGATCCCGGTCTGGGTGCCATTCAGCTTGAGGAATTCCTGGGTGAAGCCGACAACCACCTGCATGTAGGCCATGCCAAAGAACCCAAAGGATGCGGACATCAAGATCAGGACGGCGGCCATCGGCGTGCGGATGGCGTGCGAGAACCCGCCGATCAGATCGCTGATGGGGGACGAATTCCGCCGCGTCACGACGGGCGGAGATACCACCATGAACAGGAAGAACACGGCTACGATGTAGCTGGCCCCGTTGATCATGATGGAAGCCCAGGTGCCTATATTGTCGATGGCCCAGCCGCCGACCAACGGGCCCACCATGTTGCCGATCTGCCCGATGGAGGTGTGCAGGGCGATGGCGTTCATCATGTCCTCGCGCGGCACCAGGTCGGCGGCGAGCGCGAAGCGCGCCGGCATCTGCACCGCGCTCAACCCTCCCATGATGAACACGACGATGTACACGTGCCAGATCTGCGCCAACCCGGCCAGGGCCAGGAATGCCAGCGCCAACGTGACGGCCCCATTGGACAGCACGCAGATTATTAGGAACAGCTTTCGGTTCATCCGGTCGGCCATGACGCCGCCGGCAAAGGTGAAAATAAAGTTGGATACGCCGAAGATGCTGACGGCCAGACCGAGCGCCGTTTTCTCGCCGGTGAGGTCAAAGATAAGCCAGCCGATGCCGAGAAACTGGATGCCCTGCCCGAATGACTGTACGCCTATGTTCAGAAAGAACCACCGGAAATCCCGGTGGCGCAGCGCGGAGAATGTACTCAGCCGGCTAGCGACGGCTGCAGCGGACATGGCAGCTACGGAGCAACCGCAGACGATAACAACCGGTCAGCCAGTTGGTTGAAATCGGCCACTTCGAAATCGGGCAGGTACGGAGATTCCTCGTTGGGCAGGTCGTAACGGTTGACGTATGCGCCGCGATACCCGCAGGCGCGGGCGCCGGTGATGTCAAAGGAGTGGGCCGCCACCATCATGATTTCACCGGGTGACTTGCCCAGGATTCGCGCTGCAGTACGGTAGACTGCCGGATGCGGTTTGAACGAGCCCGCTTTCTCCACCGAAATGACGTCGTCGAAAGGTACCCCAATGTTGTCGCGGACCAATTTCTCCAGGTACAACTGTTCCCCGTTGGACAGGGCCACCAGGCGAAAATGCTTGCTCTCGGCCAGGCGGTTCAGGCCCGAGACCCCATCGTCATAAGGACGCAGGTCGTCGTACGCGGCCATGAATTTCGCCACGTCATCGTAGGTGAAATCCACCTTGTGCAAACGGAGGCAGTAGATAAAAGAACGGCGGCAGGTTTCGAGATACCCGCTGTGCCCCAGCATGAACAGGTTGTCCTGGTACTGTTCGATGCGTTGACGACCGCGCCAGTCGGCCCAGAGTTCTTCGCCGGTTACGGTGGAGCCGCGCTCTTTGAGGAATCGGTCAGTGGGTCCGATCAGACTTCCTCCCAGGTCCAATACCGTGCCGAACATATCGAAGGCGAGCGTATTGACCTGGGCGATGGGATCGCTGGGCATTGATGAATTCTCCGGCGGCTCTGGGTGCGAGCGCTGTAATATTCAGGCGCCGAGCCCCAGGGTCCGAATCGGCCCTTGGCTCCGGTCAGCCGTTATTCCGCTGGTTTGATGTTGTCTATGTTGGTCTGGTCGATGTTGATCTGCCGCTTGACGCTGTCGAAATACACGATCAACCAGGTGGCGGGCCCGATGGTGCGCTTTTCACGGACCTCGCCGACATCGCCGGTGGTGATGCTCCGAACCGATGAGCCGACGGGCGAGGCCATTACTTCGCGGACCTCAAAATCGGCGACGGCTTCGACTTTCATTCCCTTGTCGTACAGGTCAAAACTCATCGGGATACCTCCTGCGGGTAAAGCGACGCCGCATCGGTGCGGGCATGGGCTGACGTTGCAGTGTAGGGCCCGGTGGTATCAGTGTCAACGAACCGGAGTCGTGGGCGGGAGCGTGTCGTTACTGGACGGGGTACGCGGGGCCGGGTATGATTTAGCCGGCAAACCCACCATCGCAATACTCTCTGGAGGTACACTTCTGTAATGAAAATCGTAAAGATGTCCGCCGTAGAAAAGACTGAAGGCACCGCGCCTCTGTTCACCGGACCAGTCGGCCGGCAGGCGATCCTGGACCCCGACGACAGCAACAACTTCAACTTCGGTATCGTCCACTTCGGCGCCGGCGTGCGGAACAAGTTCCACACCCATAGCGGCGACCAGATCCTCATCGTCACCGAGGGAACCGGCATTGTCGCCACTCGCGGCGAAGAAGTGACCGTTACCGAAGGCGACGTTGCCATCATCCCGGCCGGTGAGGACCACTGGCACGGCTCTCGCGAAACCGCGATGTCCCACATCACCATCACCGTGAAGGGCAGCCAGACTCAGCAAAACGAAGACTAATCGCGTTTCGCAACCCAAACTGCGTAGGGGCGAATGTTCAATTCGCCCCTACTTTTTTGTTTGTGTCTCGACCGGGTCTAGTGGTTACGATGCCCGTGGTCACCGTGTCCGTGGTCACCGTGTCCGTGGTCGTCGTGTCCGTGCCCATGATAGTCGTGACCACCGTGGCCATCGCCGTGCCCATGGCCGCCGTGGTCTCCGTGCCCGCCATGATCACCGTGACCATCGTGGTGGTCCGGTTCTGCCGAAGGCTGAGGCAACCGTATCACGGCCAGCAGCAGGGCTGCGATCAGATACAGGGCGGCGGTGTAGTAGAAAAGGTAGTCGAAGTTGATGCCGTACAGCCATCCCGCGATGATCGGAGACGCGGCGCTGAGGATGAACCGCGAGGTTGAAAGCAGGCCCAGGGTGGTCGCTGCGGTTCCCTCACGCACGATGTCCATCGCTGCGGCCGTCAGGATGGGCTGGTCGCTGTACAGGAACAGGCCCAGCGCGGCGAGCAGGATGGTCATTACCGCCAGGTCCGAGCCGAAGGGGGCCATCAGCAGCGTGACCACCGCCAGGAAAAGCATTCCCGGAATGAGCACGATCTTACGGTTCAAACGGTCGGAGAGGTAGCCCATCACCGGGCTGGCGAATATGCCCACCAACACCAGCAACCCAACCAGCGAACCCCGAATGAACAGGTTCTCGAAGCTGCGATGCTCGGTCAGTGTGCTGCCCAGGTTCAGCTCGTCCACCAGGTACAGAGGCAGGACGGTGATGAACCCGATGTAGGCCATTCCGCGAAGCCCGGCAACCACGGTGATTCCCCAAACCCGAGGATTGCGAATCAGCAGTTTGGTCTCGGCGATCTGCATCTGCATCGTGCTGGCGGCGCGTTCTTCCACCGCCGCCTGCGCCCGTTGCCCGATGTCTCGGAAGGCCCAGAAGACCAGGAAGGCCAGGAAGATGGGCACTGCGGCGTAGATCGTGATGATGGCCTGCCACGCCAGCACGGACAGCAACGCTCCGGTCAGGACCGGGCCAATCACGTCACCGATGTTGCCTCCCACGCCGTGCAGGGACAGCACGGAGCCTCGGCGGTGTGTGAAGTGGGATGATAACGCCGCCATCGCTGGCAGATGCCACACAGATGCGGCGATGGCTACCACCGCCATGCCTATGATGAGCAGCGCGTAACCTGCCGGGTTCAGTGTGGTGGCCGAAGGCGACGAGACCCACGATGCGCCCGGAACCTGCCATCCCGCCGAGGCCATCAGGAGCCAGCCTACGCCGAACATGGCCATGCACACGGCCATTACCCAGCCCCAGAAACGGCGCAGTACGTCGGTGAGTACTCCGCCAGGGAGAGCAACCACGCCGGAGGCAATCTCACGGGTGGTCTGGAGGCTGGTGGCGGCAATTATGCTGCCTCCCAGCAGCAGGTCGCGGACCTCCGGAAGGACCACGATGAAACTCTGGGCGATTGAGTGAAAAACGCCGTGCCCGCTGGACAGCCCGCCGATGACGAACGCGGCGCCTCGACGGAATCCGGTGCGGCCCTCCGTTGCCGAAGGGGCGGCGTGGTGATGAGCGTGCGCCATAGCGACCTCCTGTGACCTTGGGTGCCGGTTGCGCGACTACGCGGTGATTTTACTCGAAAGTTCCGCCGGATTCGCGGGGCAGTTGTGTGAGGGCTGTACCTTGACCGGACAAAAGCAATCCGCGGATCTTCGTCCAGGACAGTACTGCCACGAACAGGGCCGCGGAGAGCAGGACTACACTGGCTCCGGATGATACATCAACGAAGTAGCTTATGTAGATACCCAGCACCGAGCAGATCATGCCGATTCCAGTGGATAGCCAGACCATCGTGCGGAAACTGTTGGTCAGCAATCGGGCAACGATGGGCGGGATCACCACAGCGGCAGCGATCATGGTCACGCCGAGAACCTGCATCGACACCACGATGGTGCCCGCCAGCATGAGGGAAAACAACGTGTCAACCCAGCCGGTGGGCACGCCGTAGAACTGGGCGACATCGGGATCGAAGGTGGCAAAAAGGAACAGCTTGTAGGCCACAAAGAAAATCACGGCGATAATCGAAGCGGCAACGGCGATTGCGATCAGGTCCCCCCGGTCAACGGCCAGCACGCTCCCCCACAACGAAGCTTCGAAGTTCTGGGTGGCGGTATGGCTGCGGCTGACAATGGCGATGCCCAGTGCGAAGCTGGCGGTGGTGATGATCCCGATGGCGGCATCGGAGCCGATGGGGTTCTTGCGAGTCGTCCACGCGATGAGGAGCGCCGACAGGAAACCCCAAATGGTCGCGCCGACGAAGAAGTTGATCGACATGATGGCGCTGACGACCGCGCCTCCGAAAACGGCGTGGGAAAGCCCGTGCCCGATGTAGGACATGCCGCGCAGGACAATGTACACGCCCATGAGGGCGCATAGGCCTCCCACCAGGCTGGCCGCGATGATCGCCCGCACGAAAAAACCGAACTCAAAGGGTTCCAGGAGCATTCCGTTCAGCTGGGGCGCGACGGGTTGTCTTCGTCGTGGTGATGGTGATGGGCGGGAATGTTGTCGGCGGTGGGGTGGGCATGGGGCAGTATGGGTTCCCGGTGGCTGTCCTCTGTTATGGTGGACACGGGCTCGCCGCCGTTGCGACCGATCCAGAAGTGCGCGCTCTCGGCCACCATGGGCATCCCGTGATATTGGATGACGGGCATCTCCGCCCCATACACCTCCCACAGAATGTGCGGCGTTATCACGCGGTTGGGTGGGCCGTCGGCGACGATGGAGCCGTTGAGGCATACGATGCGAGGCAGGTGCACAGCCACTGTGTTGATCTCGTGGGTTGACTGGATGATGGTGACGCCGGCGTGGTTGAGATCATGCAGGAGGTGCATGACGTCGTCTCTGGTTTTCACGTCCACCCCGGCGGTTGGCTCGTCCAGGAGCAGTAGGTGGGGGCTGCTGACGAGGGCGCGCGCGAGGAAGACGCGCTGCTGTTGTCCGCCCGACAGTTGGCGGATGTGCCGTTTGGATAAGTCGGCGATGCCCAGCCGTTCCATCAGGTCATGGGCCAGTTGGCGTTCCTGTTTCCTGAACCAGGGGAACCAGGCGTTGGACATGGTTCGCCCCATCATCACCACTTCCTCGACCGTGACGGGAAAGTTCCAGTCTATGGTTTCCAATTGCGGCACGTAGCCGGCGGGCATGCGCCTGGCGCGCGCGGGAGTGTCATGCACCCTTAGTTCCCCGGTCTGTACCGGCACAGCGCCCAGGATGGTACGCAGCAGCGTGGTCTTGCCGGACCCGCTGGGTCCTAAGAGGCCGACAAAATCGCCGGGCATTATCTTCAGGTCAACGTCGCTGAGAACCGGCACTCCGTTGTAACCGGCCGATACGTTTTTCAGTTCGACGATCGGCCTGGCGTCGGGATCGGGCCTGTGGAGGTGTTCCAGCTCGGGCGGGTGCAGCATGGCTTGTCCGTGTTGACTGCGAATGAAATGACTAGACGGAGTTACTGAGGATAGACCGCGTTGGAGGCGCCTTCAAAGACGGGTGAGATGTCGACTTCGTCCAAAGCGGAGGCATCGCCGCCCAAGGCGGGTATGATTATCTTCAGGTTCGCCACTTCCAGCCCCAGGTAGCTGTGGTCAGGGTCGCCCGGGGCGCCGGGCAGGTCATCGTCGCTCAGTTCGTCGATGTAGACGGCTCCCGATTCCGCGGCGATCGTCTCCATAATATCGTTGGGAAACACCTCCGAACCGAATATCGCCGGTATACCCTCGGTCTGGATCTGGTTGATCAGGTCCGCCACCTCCCGTGCCGAGGGCTCTGAGAAGTCCTCCGGCTGGGCCGCGCCCACCACGGTTACTCCGTACCGGCCTGCGAAGTAGGCCCAGGAGTCGTGGTAGGTGAGGAGTTTGCGATTCTCCGGCGGGATGGTGGGTATCGCTTCCTTGATGGCAGCGTCCAGGGACGCAATGCGGGCCGCAAACGCATCGTAGTTTGCGGAATAGTAATCGGAGTTGGCCGGGTCCCGGGCGGACAGGTTGTCCCGCACAATCTCGGCGTAGCGCAGCGTCAGGATGGGGTCGGGCCAGAGGTGCGGGTTGGGGTGTTCGAATTCCTTCGGAAAGGAGAAGTCGAACTGCCATTCCTCCCGGGTGATGGTCTGCTCTCCCAGGCTCACGATGGACGCCCCGGGCTTGAGGTTTGCCTTGGCCATCTCCAGGGTAGGCTCCTCCAGAAACAGGCCATTCAGGAAGATCAGGTCTGCCTGCGACAGGGTGGCGGCGACGGAGGGGGCAGGCTCGAAAGTGTGCGAGTTGACGCCTTCGGGCACCACGCCCTGCAGGTCGATGCGGGTTCCACCGATGTTTTCCACCACGCTGGTGATGGGAGAAACGGTGGCGACCACGTTCAGCGCGGATGACGAGGTTGAGGGTGAGGATGCCGGCGATTCGGTTGGAGCAGGCGCCGCCGGCGATGCGCAGGCAGCGAAGACGGCGGCGGCAAGAAAGAGCGATGCTACGGACAGCTTGGCGAACATGGAGGTTGGTCTCTGATGAGGTGAGGCACGGCGGCTGGAACCTAGGTCACGGCTCGACATCGGTCGCATACGCCGCCTATGGTGATGTTGTTGAGATCGGGCGAGAAGCCGAATTCGCGCTCCAGGCGCTGGCTGAATTCGGCCAGGTAGTCCGGGGTGAGGGTCTGGACGCCGTCGCAGACGGAGCAGACCATGTGGTTGTGCCGGGTGTGATGGTCTGCCATCTCGAAGTGGAGCTTGTTGCCAATCACCACCTCGGTTACTACTCCCAAGCTCTTGAGCAACTGGAGGGTCCGGTATATGGTCGCCAGGTCAACGTAAGGGTGCTGCTCCTTGGCCAGGTTCCAAACCTCGTCAGCTCCGATGTGACCCGTCCGCGCGGCAATGATGTCCAATACCGACAAGCGTTGCGGGGTCATCCGGTAACCCTCGGAGCGCAGGCGTGTGACTGCTGAATCATGTCCTGACATGGTTACAGTGCCTTTTATTTGCAAAGATTTGTGATAGCGAATGGTAGCACAATGATCCTCGAAGTCAATAGCCGGCGCGTCTGCGACATTCGAGGATCTGACTCACCGCCAAGACCACCAAAAAACGGGGCGGGTCAAATCCCGCCCCGTACATGGTTGTCCCTGCAATCGGGCCCTATGCGCTGTCAGACGTCGCCGCGCCTTGGATGGGCAACCTCCGGGTCTGGGCAGCCTCAGCCACGGGAACCGTAACGGTGAGCACCCCGTGTTCCAGCGCCACCGCGGCATCGTCCAGGTTCAGATCCGTCGGCAGGCGCACTGCGCGGGAGAAGCTGCCGGCGCGCCTCTCGCGCATCAGGTATTCCTTACCCTCGTGAGCAACCTCGCTGGTCCGCGACGCCTTCACGGACAATAGCCGGTCCGGGCTGATGGACACGTCCACGTCGTCGCTCCCGAACCCGGGCAATGACGCGACCACGGTCAACGCCTTGTCGTCCCTGCGGACGTCCATCGGGATGGACCATGCGTCGACGGCGTGCTCAACATCGTCATCCAACGGCTCACCCCAGCGGGCGCCCCACAACGGGTGGTTCATCATGCGGGTGAAATGGCGCATTTCTCGGAATGGATCGAATCGCTGCATGCTGGTCATATTCGCCTCCAAAAAAGTCGGCTCGCTGGCCGGAATCTCAGTCGCCTGAATCTCGATCGATCACTGGTTTCGACTGACATTACCTACTTTACAAAGTTGAGGGGCTCTTGTCAAGTATTGATAAATGACGCCATCAAATTATTGACCAATAACTCATCCTGATGTATGATATCAATAGCAACATGCCAATGGGACTACTGACCGAAATGGCCGATTACTATGACATACTGGGCGTACCGCGCGCCGCCGACGAAAAAGAGATCCGTCAGGCGTACCGCCGGCTGGCCCGCCAACACCATCCCGACGTGAACCCGGGGGACGATGCATCCGCCGAAAGGTTCAAGTCCATCAACGCCGCTTACGAGGTCCTGTCCGACGCCGATAAGCGCGCCAAGTACGACCGCTACGGCGACCAATGGGAACACGCCGAGCAGTTCGAACAACGGGGCGGCGGGCCCGGCTTTTCCCAGTTTTTCCGCGGACACGACGGCGGCGGACGAGGCGGTTTCTCGTTCCGCGGTGGTGGCGCAACGCTTTCCGATATACTCGGCGGCCTGGGAGGGTTTGGGGATTTGGGCGGTGTGGGCGAACGCATACGGCCGCAGCCGGCGGAGATTCCAGTGGATATCACTCTGGAAGAAGCGGACGCCGGCACCACGCGCCGCGTGAACCTGCCCCACGGCCGGCGCCTGGAGGTCAAGATCCCGGCCGGCATCGCCGATGGCGGACGCGTCCACATCGCCGCAGGCGGAGATTCCCGGGGCGAATTCAACCTGGTGGTAACCGTACTGCCCCACCGTCGCTTTGAGCGCCAGGGCGCCGACCTGCACACCTCGGTGGATGTGCCGATGTTGGACGCCGTCCTCGGCGGCACCGCCCAGGTGCAAACCCTACGAGGGCAGATCGAGTTGACCCTACCCCCTGAAACGCAAAACGGCCGCCGCTTCCGGCTGGCCGGGCAGGGCATGGCGCGGCTCAACGATTCCGAACGACGCGGCAACCTGTACGCCACCGTCAACGTCACAATGCC
The DNA here is from genome assembly GCA_026710825.1 of Chloroflexota bacterium. Classification (GTDB taxonomy): domain Bacteria; phylum Chloroflexota; class Dehalococcoidia; order Lucifugimonadales; family UBA3495; genus Bin87. The sequence continues at coordinate 73,140 of JAPOQH010000019.1, forward strand.
GTCTAACCTCACCGACCAGCAGCGTGGTCTGTTCGAGCAGATGCGTGCCGAGCAGGCAGATCATGTGGTGGACGAGGAGGAATAACTGGCCATGACACCGCATGACGACTTCGCAACCGAACCCTGTTTCGTGATCAGTGTGGCGGCCCGAATGGTCGGCCTGCACGCCCAGACTCTCCGATACTACGAAAGAGTGGGGCTGGTCATGCCGTCTCGCTCACAGGGCCGCCAGCGGCTCTACTCAATGGCCGACGTGGAACGCCTGCGACGCATCAAGACGTTCGCCGACGATATGGGGGTGAACCTCGCCGGCGCCGAATTGGCCCTGAAACTCACGGACCAGATCCGCGATTTGCAGGCGCAGGTGGAAGCCCTGACCCAGGAGGTGGTGCGACTGAGAGCCTCGGCCAATAACCGAGCCGCCGCCAATCACCGGGCCGCAAGCCCAACCCAAAATAACTGAACGAGGTGACCGATATGGTTTTGAGCGCGGAAAAATTTACCCGCCAGGCGCAGGAAGCCCTGCAACGCTCCCAGGAACTCCTGAGGAACTACCAGCACACCCAATGGGACGTGGAGCACGTTCTGCTGGCTTTGGTTGCTCTGGAAGATGGCCTGCCCGAACGCATCCTCAAGGAACTGGGCGTGGACCCAGAGCTGGTCAAGAGCCGGCTTCACCAGTCCCTGGAGGGTATGCCAAAAGTTACCGCCGACACCCAGCAGATCTTCGTGACTCCCCGGCTGCAGCGAGTGCTGCAGGTCTCAGATGAAGAGGCTCAGCGGCTGCACGACCAGTTCATCAGCGTGGAACACCTGATGGTCGCCGCCGCGCGGGAGAACTCGGGCGATTCGGCCCGGTTGTTCCAGGACTTGGGGATCAATCAGGAGATGGTCTACCAGGCCATGCAGAAGCTCCGCGGCGCTCACCGGGTGGATGACCCCAACGCCGAGCAGCGCTACCGCTCGCTGGAAAAATACAGCGTTGACCTTACCGAACTGGCCCGCGTCGGCAAGCTCGACCCGGTGGTGGGACGCGAGCAGGAAATCCGCCAGGTCATGCAGACCCTCACCCGCCGCACCAAGAACAACCCGGTGCTGATCGGCGAGGCCGGCGTGGGAAAAACCGCCATCGCCGAAGGCCTGGCCAGCAAGATCATCTGCGACGATGTCCCCGACTCCCTGCACAACCGGCGAGTCATGGCCCTGGACATGGGCCGCCTGGTGGCCGGCGCCAAGTTCCGCGGCGAGTTCGAGGAACGCCTGAAGTCCGTTATCGACGAAGTCACCTCTTCCAACGGCGAGGTGATCGTGTTCCTGGACGAGATGCACACCCTGGTCGGTGCCGGGGGCGGTGAAGGCGGTCTCGACGCCAGCAACATGCTCAAGCCCGCGTTGGCTCGCGGCGAACTGCAGGCCATCGGCTCCACCACCCTGGATGAGTACCGCAAGCACATCGAGAGGGATCCTGCGTTGGCCCGTCGGTTCCAGCCCGTGTTTGTGGAAGAGCCCACCGCCGAGGAAACGCTGCCCATCCTCAGGGCGCTGAAGCCCCGCTACGAAGCGCACCACAAGGTGACCATCACCGACGCCGCGTTGGATGCTGCCGTCCGCCTCAGCGACCGCTACATCACCGACCGTCGCCTGCCCGACAAGGCCATCGACTTCATCGACGAGGCGGCCAGCAAGGTCCGCATCGATGCCGGATCGCTGCCTCCGAGGGTGCAGGAGATGGAGAACCGCCGCCGCGAACTCACCGACCTCGAAGAACGGGCCAACCAGATGTCCGACTACGAGCGCGCTGCCCAGCACCGCACCGAGCGGCTGCGCCTGGAAGATGAGCTCAACTCCGAGCACCAGCGCATCGAGCACACGTCCGGCCCCGATCTGGTGGTCAACGAAAAGGACATCGCCGAGCTGGTGTCCAACTGGACCGGTATCCCGGTGGGTCAGCTTATGGAAGGCGAGGCCGAGCGACTGCTCCACATGGAGGAACATCTCCACCAGCGCGTCATCGGCCAGGACGATGCCATCAACGCCGTCGCCGATACCATCCGCCGCGCCCGGTCCGGCCTTAATGATCCCAAGCGGCCGTATGGCAGTTTCATATTCCTGGGACCCACGGGCGTCGGCAAGACCGAGTTGAGCCGCGCGTTGGCCGAGTTCCTGTTCGCCGACGAGGACAGCATGGTCCGCCTCGACATGTCGGAGTACGGCGAGCGGCACACCGTGTCCCGGCTCATCGGCGCTCCTCCGGGTTACGTCGGTTACGACGACGCCGGGCAGTTGACCGAGGCCGTGCGTCGCCGTCCCCACCGCGTGATCCTGTTTGACGAGATCGAGAAGGCCCACCCCGACGTGTTCAACCTGCTGCTCCAGATCCTGGAGGATGGCCGCCTCACCGATGGTCAGGGGCGCACCGTGGACTTCCGGAACACCGTGATCATCATGACCAGCAACCTGGGTACGGCCAATGTGTCCCAGAGGCCTTTCGGGTTCAACCCCGAATCGGATCGCGAGGACGATGCCGGGTCGGTGACCCCGGAACTGTCCCGCACCGTGCACGAAGCGCTGCGACGGGCATTCCGCCCCGAACTGCTGAACCGCATCGATGAGACCATCGTATTCCATCCCCTCAGCCGTGCGCAGATTGGCCAGATCGTCGGCCTGTTACTCGAACAGGTGCAGGAACGGTTGGCGGAGCGCAGCATCACGTGCGAGTTGAAAGAGGCAGGGTGCGACTGGCTGGTAAAGGAGGGGTTCGACGTCAGTTACGGCGCGCGTCCCCTGCGCCGTGCGATACAGCGGCACCTGGAGAACCAGCTTTCGCGGGGAGTGTTGTCCGGGGAGTTCAACGAGGGCGACCATGTGGTCGCGGACGTGAACGACGACCGCAACGGGTTGCGGTTGACCGTGGCCCCGCATGTGCCGACCGACGAAAAGGAGTTGGTCGGCGTGGCCTGATCACAGCCGCAACGGCGCGCAGCCAGTCATCAACCGCTCTCGCCGTCTATCCCTTGTTGGAGGCGGGACGGATGCGATGCTCCGGACAACCCTGGACTCCTTGAGGGGCGGGTACCACACCCGCCCCTCTGCCGTGACGGACCCTTCGAACCCTGTGGATCCTGCATTTCTTTGAAAAGAAAAATCAAGACCAACGACTGACACCGCGCCGTTGCCCGCACTCATTTGCACCCGCTATCCTAGATTCATCTAGATAAAGCGCGCGTTTGTAACCCAACATCGGTGAGGCAGGATTCCCAGCATCGACGGCCAACCCCGTCAGTAACAAATCGCATACCAGGCTCCGCGACTGCCAACGTCTGTCTAACCTATCAACAGCGTGGAGTTGCGTCCCAGCGCCAGCCACAGCGTTTCGTGCTGCGTCGTCTGTCCCAATGAACCGGCCCCGGTGGGTACGTCATGGCGGATTGCCGATGTGGGCCACGGAGAATACCGAGCATAAGAATATGCGTACCCCCGGCCGTACGCTGACAACGATGCCAAGGGAATCCTGCCTCCCGCCAACTCCCGCTCACAGCGAGCCCATCAAACCAAAAACCCCAAAGGAGAAACCGCCAACCCAAACACCAAGCCACCAATCAACTGTACAGGCGAATGAATATTCGCCCCCGCCCCCGACCAACCGCCAACCGTAGGGGCGACCCATGGGTCGCCCCGCTATCCCTTGACGGCGAGATCGTCGAGCCCCGGCCAGACTCCCATTGTCAGGCCGGGGTCGGCCCCGCTCACCATCCGGGGAGCAAACAACGTTGCATCTCCGGAACGGCGCCAGCGCGAGTGCCGTTCCGTGCTAACCTGCAATCATGCGTTTCCCCTGGGCCAACGTGGCGCTGATTGCCCTGGTGATCGCCGAACTGATCACCGGGTACTTGGGCCTGACCCATTCAAATCCGGAGTGGATCGCCGCGATGCATCTGCACCGGATTTTCGGGTTTGCCATCCTGGCCCTTTTCGTCTGGAAATCCCGCAACATCCTCGGCTCATTGAAGTCGGGCTACAACTGGCGGCGATCGGGGCAGCAAATGCTCTGGTCGATAATCCTCCTGGCCGGGCTGCTCGTCGTCCTCGGACTGGGCCTCGCCTGGAGCCATCTGGGCAGCTTTTCGTGGCTCGGATTCTCCGGAACCACCATCCACATGAACCTCGCATGGATGCTGATACCCCTGCTGCTCTGGCACTCCCTCCGCCACCGGACCAGCTTCCGTTCCCGCTACGTGGCCGACCGGCGCAACCTGCTGCGAGCCGGCGGTCTGGCCCTCGCTGGCCTACTGCTCTGGCGCACTGCCGAACTCACCGGCATCCTGGCCGATGGGCCCGGAGCGCGCCGTCGGTACACCGGCTCATACCCCGAAGACGGACCGGACTTTCCTGTCACCATGTGGCTCAACGACAGTATCCCGTACATCGACCCGGAAACCTGGCGCCTCAGGATCGACGGCCACGTGGCCGCGCCGTTTGAAATCGACATCGCGGAACTGCAGGAGTCGGGCCATGCCATCACCGCCACCCTGGACTGCACCGGGGGCTGGCACACCACCCGCCGGTGGGAGGGCATCCCGATATCCGAACTCCTCGCCCGCGCCGGTCCCAAACCTGGCGCGGCCAGTATCACCATTCACTCGCGCACCGGTTACTTCCGCCGCTATTCTCTGGCCGAATCTGAGCGGGCGATACTCGCCAGCCGCGTGGACGACAGGCCCCTGTCTCCCGGCCACGGCTTCCCCGCCCGCATGGTCGAGCCCAACAAGCGCGGCTACGACTGGGTCAAGTGGGTCGACTCCATCACCGTCAACGACACCGGCAAGTGGTGGCAGCCGCCCATACCCCTAACCTGATGCGCCATTCCGCCGGGGGTTGGGATACCGCGCCGCCCTATGCTAAAATCCGCACGCAATCTGATGCCGCTTTCGAGGAACATCCCGCGTATTCGGCAGGATGCGTTCCCAAGGAATTCAAACTCATAGCGAGGTGCTGCATGGCGAATATCGTCCTCTCCAATACCAACTACAATGTCGTCGGCACACGGCCCATCCGCCACGACGGGGCCGACAAGGTGACCGGACGCGCCAAATACGGCGCCGACTTTGAAATGTCCGGCATGCTGTTCGGCAAGGTGCTGCGCAGCCCCCACGCCCACGCCCGCATCAAGTCCATCGACCCCTCGGCTGCCGAGGCCTTGCCGGGCGTCCGCGCCGTGGTAACCGGCGCAGACCTGCCCATCGCCGGCAAGGACAGTCCGCCGATGTCCGCCCGCGCAGCCAGCAACAACGTTCTGGCTGCCGACAAAGCCCTGTTCCGTGGCCACCCCATCGCCGGCGTGGCAGCCGACTCCGCCCACATCGCCGAGGAGGCCGCTGCGCTCATCAAGGTGGACTACGAAGTCCTGAAAGCCAGCTCCAACGTGTTGGACGCCATGAAGGACGACGCCGCGCTCCTGCACGAGGATATGACCACCACCGAATTCGGCGAGGAGACTGACAAGCACAGCAACGTCTCCAACCGCTTCGTGCACGAGCAGGGCGACGTCGAAAAGGCCTTCGCGGAGGCGGACTACGTCATTGAACGCGAGTTCAACACCCGCACCGTGCACCAGGGATACATCGAGCCGCAGAACGCCTCGGCGCTGTGGAACACCGACGGCCACCTGACCGTTTGGACCAGCACCCAGGGCGCGTTCGTAGCCCGGGACGCCTTGGCCGGCATCCTCGACCTGCCGGTTTCCCAGATCAAGGTGGTGCCAATGGAAATCGGGGGCGGCTTCGGCGGCAAGATCCCGGTTTACCTGGAACCGGTTGCCGCTTTGCTCTCAAAGAAGACAGGTCGTCCGGTCAAGATGCAGATGAGCCGCATCGAGACCTTCGAGGCCACCGGCCCCACCGCCGGCGCCTACGTCAAGATCAAGATGGGCGCCAACAAGGATGGCACGCTGGTCGCGGCAGACGCCGTGCTGATCTACGAAGCCGGCGCTTTCCCGGGCGCATCGCCCGTATCCGCCGGCGCTCAGTGCGTGTTCGCGCCCTACGACCTGGAAAATCAGCGCGTAGAAGGCTACGACGTTGTGACCAACAAGCCTCGCTCCTTCGCCTACCGCGCTCCGGGAGCGCCCATCTCCGCCTTCGGTGGAGAACAGGTGGTGGACGAGTTGGCAGCCAAGTGCGGCATGGACCCGCTGGAATTCCGCCTGAAGAACGCCAGCAAGGAGGGCAGCCGCCGGGTCGACGGGCCGCAGTTCCGGGTGATAGGGAACGTGGAAACCCTTGAGGCCGCCATGGATTCCGACCACTACAAGTCCTCGTTGTCCGGCCCCAACCGCGGTCGCGGTGTCGCCAGCGGATACTGGATGAACATTGGTTTGGCGTCCAGCGCCAGCATCAGCGTCAACGCTGACGGCACCATCGGACTGGTGGAAGGATCGACGGACATCGGCGGTTCCCGCGCGTCCATCGCCATGCAGGCCGCCGAAGTGCTGGGAATTCCGGCCGAGGACGTGCGCCCGCAGGTGGCGGACACCGACTCCGTTGGGTACACCTTCCTGACCGGCGGCAGCCGCACCACGTTCGCCACCGGTTGGGCAGCGTATGAATGCGCTCAGGAGATCAAAACCAAGATGATCGAGCGCGCCGCCCAGATCTGGGAAAAGGAACCTTCTGAAATAGAACTGTCCGACGGCATCTTCATGCACAACTCCGACGAGGACCTCCAGATGTCCTTCAAGGAACTCTCCTCGCAGTTGGGACGTACCGGCGGCCCCGTCTCCGCGCAGGTCAGCGTCAGTCCCGGCGGAGAAGGCGGCGCATTCGGCACCCACCTGGTGGACGTCGAAGTGGACCCTGACACCGGCAAGGTTGAAGTGCTGCGCTACACCGTCGTTCAGGACGCCGGCAAAGCCATCCACCCCAGCTACGTGGAAGGCCAGATGCAGGGCGGAGCCGTGCAGGGCATCGGCTGGGCGCTCAACGAAGAATACTTCATGAACGACTCGGGCGACATGGTGAACTCCAGCTTCCTGGACTACCGGATGCCCACCGCATTGGACCTCCCTATGATCGACACCATCATCGTGGAGAAGGCCAACCCCGGACATCCCTACGGCGTGCGCGGCGTCGGCGAGGTGCCCATCGTGCCTCCCATGGCCGCCGTGGCCAACGCTATCCACAACGCCATCGGCTTGCGCATGGAAAACCTACCCATGTCGCCGGGAGCCATCCTGGAACAGCTCTGGGAACAGAACGGCAGCTAAACCGGGACGCGCCAATCCGCTCATACGCCGGCGGCGGTTGAATATCGCCGCCGGCATCCATATCAAGGCAAGTCAACCACGCCCGCGAGGAGGCAAATGGATCATGGCCCGAGTACCTTTCGCCACTAGAGACAACATGGACGCCGCCGGACAGGCGGTCTGGGACGAGATCGAGACCTCCCGGGGCGGCGTGCAGCGCAACTACGCCGCCATCCTCAACAACCCCGAGGCGGCCAGCAACTTCGCCCACCTGGGCGGATACGTGCGTTTCCAGACTCCGCTGGACCCACGGGTGAAGGCCGTGGCCGTGCTTACCGCGGCGCGGGAGGCCAGCGGCCACTACGTCTGGACGGTGAACCAGTCCGCAGCTCGCAACGCAGGCCTGTCCGACGCCGATATAGCCGCCATCCACGAATACCGCTCACCCAACGGTCTGTCCGGCAACGACGCGGTGGTGTCGGGTTTCGTGATCGAACTGCTGCGCCAGCACCGAGTATCAGACGCCACGTTCGAGGCGTTGCGCGGCATCATCGGAGACGCCGGCATCGTCGACCTGCTGGTGGTGGTTTCCTACTACCACGGCCTCGCCCACACCCTGCAGGCGCTGTCAGTCGAACTCCCCGACGGCACCGCCGACGCCCTCACTTACTGACCGCCCTTGATGCCTTGTCAGCTATAGCCCGTATCTTGGAGGCCCCACCATGCCCGACTACGCCTACCTCGTCCAGATGGACATACCCGCCGAGCACGAAGCCGATTTCAACCGTGTTTATGACACCGAGCACGCCAAGTACCTGTGCCAGGCTCCCGGCGTCCATTCCTGCGACCGCTTCCTGCTGAAGTCCACCGACGCTCCCAAGTTTGCCCGTTACGCCGCCGCCTACCGGATCGACGACCCCAGCGTGCCCAGTTCCGAAGGATGGCGTATCGAGGGCGAAAAAGGCGACTGGGCCACCAAGATCCGCCCTCACGCCACCAACCGGACCCACACCATTGTCAAACTCATCGCTCGTGCCGGCGACGCGTCAGTCGATGCGCCATACATCTATCTCGTGCAGACTGATATCGCGGCTGATGCCGAGGACGAGTTCAACCATCTGTACGATACCGTTCACCTCCCCGGCCTTTGCCAGGTGGACGGAGTGCAAAGCGCACTTCGATATAGCGTTGAGAGCACCAATCTGGACGGCTTGCAGAAGTACGGCGCCGTGTACCGCATCGCCAGCCCGGCGGTGGTCGAGTCCGACGCGTGGAAATCCGCCGCGCAGGATGAATGGGCGGCCAAAGTCCGAAGCAAATGCGTCGGCCTCAGCCATGCCTTGATGGAGTGCGTGGCGCGGCATCGCGCCGGCTAGCCACCGTTGGTCACCGAAGTCATCATCCACACGGACGGTGCCTGCCTGGGCAATCCCGGCCCAGGCGGCTACGGCATCATCCTGGATCACCAGGGACGTCGCAAAGAGCTATCCGGCGGCTATGCCCTCACCACCAACAACCGCATGGAACTGCTGGCGGCCATCGTCGGTCTGGAGGCGCTGAACCAACCCTGCGACGTCACCCTGCACTCCGATTCGCGCTACCTGGTCGACGCGGTAGAAAAGGGCTGGGCGGTCAAATGGCGCAGCAACGGCTGGATGCGCAACAAGCGAGAGGCGGCGGTGAACCCCGACCTGTGGGAGCGGCTGCTTAACCTGTTGGAGCAGCACAACACGGAGTTCCGGTGGGTGCGCGGACACAGCGGCAACCCGGATAACGAACGATGCGATGCGCTGGCATCCGCGGCGGCCCGTCAGGAGAAGTTGCCGGCGGATCCCGGCTATCGGCCCCGTTGAACCACGCATTAGGGGCGAATGATTATTCGCCCCTAATGAATTGGCATGAAAGGAGCGGCCGGTCCCGAGGGGGAGTCGCTGAAGGAGCGGCTCACTGCCGGTCGCTGGCGTACGATTGTACCCACTGGCCGGTTCAGTTGCAACCGGTAGTACAGTTTCGCTACAATCGGGAAATCACACCCCTACGAACCGGACGAGGTAATCGCCATGGCAGTATCCGCCAGTACCATCAGAAACGTTGCGTTGCTATCCCACAGCGGCGCCGGCAAGACCTCCCTTGCTGAAACCATTCTCTTCAATGCTAAGGTGATTAACCGTCTGGGCCGCGTCGAGGACGGCAATACCGTGTCCGACCACGAGCCGGAAGAAAATAAGCGCTCCGCCAGTGTACAGACTAGCCTGCTCCGGTTCACCGAAGGCGACAACAAGGTCAACCTGCTGGACACCCCCGGGTACGACGAGTTCCTTGGCGAGGCAATCGCCGCGGTGCGCGTCGTCGAGTCTGCGATGATCCTGATCGCCGCGCCAACCGGCGTGGACGTGGGAACGGAGCGGTCCTGGGATCTGGCGCGGGCGCGGGACTTACCTGTGGCCATTGTGCTCAACAAGATGGACCGGGAAAACGCCAGCTTTGAGCGCAACGTCCAGGAGATCCAAAGCATTTTCGGCAGCCAGTGCGTGCCATTCCAGTTGCCCATCGGCGAAGCCCTTGATTTCACGGGGCTGGTCAGCGTAATCGATCCGCCGGCCGATATCCCCGCCGGTGTGGTCGGCGATTTTGACTCCGCCCGGGAACGGCTGATTGAAGCGGTCGCTGAATCTGACGACACTCTGGCGGACAAATACCTGGAGGGTGAGGAGATTACTGCGGAGGAGGTCACCGCGGGAGCCCGCGAGGCCATCCGCAACGGCGACCTCACTCCGATCCTGGTCACTTCAGCTACTCAGAACATCGGCGTCGAAGAATTGGTCCAGGTGATGCGCGACTTCCTGCCATCCCCTGCCGATCTGCCCGGCACCTCCGGCGACGACGATATCGCCGCGGACCCCTCGGGCCCGGTGGCTGCCCTGGTGTTCAAGACCACGTCCGACCCCTTCGTCGGCAAGCTGTCCATGTTCCGCGTTTTCCGCGGCACTGCGGTTTCCAACGGCGAGGTCTACAACAACAACAAGGGCGAGTCCGAGCGTCTCGGTCAACTCTACGTACCCCAGGGCAAGAACCAGGACAACGTCGCCGAGGTGGTTGCGGGAGACATCGGCGCCATCGGCAAGCTGAACGCCACCCTGACCGGCGACACGCTTTGTGCCAATGACTCCAGAGTGACGCTTCCCGGGATTGAATTTCCGTCGGGTTACTACTCGTTGGCCGTTGTGCCCGCCACGCAGGCCGACCTGGACAAGATGTCCACGTCGCTGGCCCGGATCGTGGAAGACGACCCCAGCCTGCAGTTCACGCGCAATCCGGAGACCAGTGAAAGCCTGCTCACCGGCTTGGGCGAAGTCCAGATCGAGGTAGCCCTGGACCGCATTTCGCGGAAGTTCGGCGCCAACCTGAACGTCAAGTTGCCGGTGGTGCCTTACCGTGAGACCGTCACGCAGATCACCAATTCGGAGTACCGCCACAAGAAGCAGACCGGTGGCAGCGGACAGTACGGGCACGTGCTGCTTCGCATAGAACCGATGACCCGCGACGAGGGTTTCGAATTTGCCAACGAGGTGACCGGAGGGCGTGTACCGCGCGAACTGATCCCCGCGGTGGAAAAGGGCGTGGTCAACACCTTGAAAGAAGGCGTACTGGCCGGATTCCCCGTGGTGGACCTTAAGGCCATAATCTATGATGGCAGCACCCACCCGGTGGACGGCAAGCCCATCGCCTTCGAAATCGCGGGCAGCCAGGCGTTACGCCAGGGAATGCAGAAAGCGTCGCCCGTCCTGCTGGAGCCCATCTTGAGGCTGTACGTCACCGTCCCGGAGACCTACACCGGCGACATCATCAGCGACATGAACAGCAAACGCGGGCGCATTTTGGGCATGAGCCCCGAAACGCGGTACACGGTGATAGAGGCCGAAGTGCCGCAGGCCGAGGTGCAGCGCTACTCCCAGGACCTGCGCTCTATGACCGGTGGCCGTGGTTCATATCGTTTCGAGTTCGACCACTACGAGCAGGTGCCGCAGAACATTGAGCAACGGGTGATCGAGACTGCCAAACAGGCCAAGGCAGGCGCGACAGCGTAAGCTGGAGCAAATATATTCGCGAACTGAAGGGGCGGGTTTGAAACCCGCCCCTAACGTTTTGATCATGGCAGGCAGCGATTTTGGGAACGGCCTGCGACGGTCCAGGCGCGCTAGAATCCCCAGGTCGGTTGGTACTCGCCGTAAACGTCGCGGAAGACGCCCATCATCTCGCCCAGGGTGGCCTCTGCCTTGACGGCCTCGATGAGGGGATACATGAGGTTCGCGCTGCTGCCGTCCTGACGGGCGGCGGATTCCAGGGCCCGCAGGCGAACGGCGACTTCACGATCGTCGCGGCGGCGGCGCACCTCGTTGAGGTGGGCGATGTGCCGCTGCTCACCGGCCTCGTCCACACGCAGAATCGGGATGTTCAAGCTTTCATCCTGATCCACGTAATCGTTCACTCCCACGGTTATCCTTTCCTGCCTGTCCTCCTCCTGCTGGTAGATGTAGGCCGCATCGGCGATCTCCCGCTGGAAGAAGCCCGACTCCAGCGCCGGGATGACGCCGCCGTGGCGTTCGATCTGCTGGAAGTAATCGTAGGCGCCGCCCTCCACCTGGTTGGTCAAAGCCTCCAGGAAATAGCTGCCGCCCAAGGGATCAACGGTGTCGGTGACGCCGGTCTCATGGGCGATGATCTGCTGAGTGCGCAGGGCCTGCAGGGCTGCCTCGGCGGAGGGCAGGGCCCAGGCCTCGTCCTTGCCGTTGGTGTGCAGGGATTGGCAGCCCCCGAGCACGGCGGCCAGGGCCTGCAGCGACACGCGAACGACGTTATTCTCGGGTTGCTGCGCGGTGAGTGATGCTCCGGAGGTCTGGGCGTGGAACCGCATCCAGGCTGAGCGTTCGTTCTCGGAGCCAAAGGTCTCGCGCATTTCACGTGCCCAGATGCGGCGGGCCGAGCGGAACTTGGCGATCTCCTCGAAGAAGTCGTTATGGACATTGAAGAAGAAACTGAGCCTGGGAGCGAAGTCGTCCACGGCCATGCCTCTTTCAACACAGTGGCGCACGTACTCGAACCCATCGGCGAGGGTGAACGCCAATTCCTGCACGGCATTGCTGCCCGCCTCGCGAATGTGATAACCGCTGATGCTGATGGGGTTGAAGCGGGGCATGTTGTCGGTGGCGAACTCGACTGTATCGACCACCAGCCGCATGGACGGATCAGGAGGGAAGATGTACTCGTTCTGGGCGATGTATTCCTTCAGGATGTCGTTCTGGAGGGTGCCGCCGAGCGACGAGATTTTCGCGCCCTGCTTTTCGGCGGCGGCTATGTACATGGCCCAGATGATGGCGGCCGGGCTGTTGATGGTCATGGAGGTAGTGACCTGGTCCAACGGAATGCCGTCAAAAACGGTCTGCATGTCCTCGAGGCAGGACACGGCGACGCCGCACTTGCCGAACTCCCCGCGGGCGCGCTCGTCGTCGTGGTCGTAGCCGTAGAGAGTGGGCATGTCGAAGGCAACGCTGAGGCCCGTTTCGCCCTGGTCCATCAGGAAGCGGAACCGCTCGTTGGTTTCAGCCGGCTCGCCGAAACCGGCGAACATCCGCATGGTCCAGAGACGGGAGCGGTAGCCGGTGGGATGCACGCCGCGCAGGTACGGGTATTCGCCGGGGAGACCAACATCGCGCAGGTAGTCGCTGTCGGCGACATCAGTCGGGCCGTAGAGTGGCGCCACCGGTAGCTGACTCAGCGTCTTATAGGCAGATTTGCGGCCCGGGACAGCATCGGCTCGCTGCTGCCAGTCGGCGGTGCGCTGCTGGATGGAATCGTTGTCCTGGTTATTGGGGAGAGCCACGGGAAACTCCTGTCAGTCGTGGATGTCTACAGCCATGATGATGTGATCGGGGTATCTGGTCAACAACTCACGAGCCGCGGTTATTTTGGCCGGATCCGGCGGACGGAAGATGTCGTAAACGTGGCTCATCAGATGCAGCCGTTCCGTTGGCGTGAATATATCGGCCGGCCAACCTCGTTCGTCGGGGTCGAGATGCCGGACCACAGTTACGTTGCCGGGAACATCCGTCCACCACTTGTTCTGCATGTCGTGGGGTAGCGGCGTGTTATCGGCCAGTCCCGGGGCCAGCTTCTGACTCCAACGACCACCAATGACGTACCAGCCCACTCGCTCCTGTCCCGGAGCATCCAGGATGGCTTCCATGGACAGACATGCGGCAGTCATCTCGATCGCAGTAGGGACCGCTTGCCCTGTCTGTATGTCGGTTACAACCCAGGAATAAGCGTGCACGACAGTATCCAAAAGCACGTTTCGGTTATTCGACCACACGGACGTACCGGCGGCGGCCGGCGCGTACGACGTCGCCTGGCGCGAGAGTCGGTGCGGATTCGGCGGAGACGGATATTCGCTCGCCGTCGCTGCGTATGATTTCGACCGCGCCCTGGGTGATCAGGCGTCGGGCCTCGCCGTTGCTGGCAGCCAGTCCGGTCTGCGCAAGGAGCCGATTGATGGGGAGATCGGCCACGTCTGCGATGCTGAACTCTGGCATATCATCCGGTAGGTCTCGGCGCTGAACCACCTGCTCGAAGTGGGACTCGGCGGCGTTGGCGGCGCCGTCGTCGTGGAAGACGGCGGTGATGTAGCGGGCCAGACGTTTCTTGAAGTCCATGGGGTTCGCGGATTCGGATTCCATGGCCTGCCGCATCTCGGAGATGTCGGCGTCGGGTACGTCGGTGAGATATTCGTAGTACGAGGCGATCAGACTGTCGGGCAGGGACATGAGCTTGCCGTACATTTCCTGGGGCGGCTCTTCGAGGGCTACGTAGTTGCCCAGGCTTTTGCTCATCTTCTGCACGCCGTCGGTGCCGACTAGTATGGGCATCATGAAACACTGCTGGGGAGTCTGGCCCATCATGCCCTGCAACTCGCGGCCGACCAGCAAGTTAAACATCTGGTCGGTGCCGCCGAATTCGACGTCGGACTCGATGACCACGGAGTCGTAGGCCTGCATCAGCGGGTACAGCATCTCGGTGATGGCAATGGGTTGGTTCTGGGAGTAACGGTTGGCAAAGTCCTCGCGGTGCAGGAACTGGTTGATGGTGAACCGGCTGGTGAGTTCGATGACGTTGGCAAGGGTGAATTCGCCAAACCACTGGCTCTGCCATTCCACCTGGGTGCGGTCGCGATCAACTACCTTGAAGAACTGGCGCATGTAGGACTCGGCGTTCTCCAGCACCTCGGCGTGGGTAAGCATGGTGCGGGTGGCGGAGCGGCCGGAGGGATCGCCGATCTGGGCAGTCCAGTCGCCGACGATGAGGATGACCTGGTGGCCGAGATCCTGGAGTTGGCGCAACTTGCGCAGGCCAACCACGTGGCCCAGATGGATGTCGGGCCGGCTGGGATCGAAACCCATCTTCAGGCGCAGGGGCGTACCGCGCTGGAGCATCGCCGTGAACTCCTCTTCGGAGATGATGCGGCTGACGCCCCGATTGATGATGGGGGACAGATTATCGGGAATCTCTACTCGACTGGTCACGCTGATAACCTCGCCGTGATTTCGGCCGGCTAAGCGTTGTCCAGCCGGTCGTGTTCTTCAAGTATCCTGCGGGCGTTATCCACGTCCCGGTTCATCTGGGTGATGAGGGCATCAATGCCATCGAAGGTTTCCTGCCCGCGAAGGCGGGACACGAACTCCAGCCGCAGGTTCTCGTCGTAGATGTCATCCGAGAAATCCAGCAGGTGGGCCTCGATAAGACGCTGGCTGAGGCCGAACGTGGGACGTACACCGATGCTGGTGGCGGCCAGGTGCCGCACGCCGTTCACGGTGGCGTAGGTGGCATACACGCCGTCGGCCGGGATGACGAAATTCTGAGTGGGGATGATGTTGGCCGTGGGGAATCCCAACTGTCTGCCCATCTTGGCACCGTGGACGACCACGCCGTCGGTGGCGTAGGGGCGACCGAGGAGATATTCCGCCCCGTCGACGTTGCCGTCAGCCAGGGAGTTGCGCACCCGCCGGCTCCGTACGGCCTCGCCCTCGAGTTCCAGCGGAGGAACCGTTTCCACCCAGAACCCCAGGGACGCGCCGCGACGATGGAGGTATTCCAGGTTTCCGCTGCGATTGCGTCCCAAGGCGAAATCGGGGCCGGTCACGATACCCTTCATCTTGAGGCAATCCACCAGCAGGCCAGTGAATTCGTTGGCATCAAGGTTGGCCAATTCGTTGGTGAATTCCAGGCAGATGACGCGACCTGTTCCGGCCTGGTAGAGCAGTTCGACCTTTTCCTCGGGAGTGATGATCTTGTTGACCGTGCGGTCGGGATTCACCACCTCGGCGGGATGGTTGCTGAACGTGATAACGGTGGGCACCAGAGCCGGGGCGGCCAACTCAAACATGCGCTGTAGCAGGTGTTTGTGGCCTTTGTGCACACCATCGAAAACGCCGATGGTTATGACGGTGCCGTTGCCAGAAGGCGGCGCAGCGTCGGAGAGGGCCTGGCGAAAGCCTCCACCGCCGAGTGTCCGGGGATCAGGGTTTTCCGGATTGGGCATTGCTGCAGGATGGCCGCAAGTAGAGTAAACGGACTTAGCGCTGGCCGCAGATAGTTGAGGGCGTTCGGCGCGTCAAGAGGTGCGGATGTCCGCTGCGGCGTCGCGTAGCATAGCGCGACGATGGTAGCACACCGCCCGTTACACGGGCAAGCAAAACGACCCCACGGTCAGGGGCCTATCTACTGTTGCCAAACCGAGAGAATGTACAGCGCAGGTCGTTTCTGGAAACACCTTCCGCTCGTGCTTCGAGAGGCTCACCATGAGCGGACTACGGCGGCGTAGCAGAATGATCGGAAGGTGCCGGGGCAGCAGTGTTGGGGCGACGCATGCGTCGCCCCAACGGATGGGAGGGGTAATGGTTAATTGCCCCAACGACATGCAATCGCGGGATGGACCAATGGTTAATCGGCCCAACGTTTGCGGTTGTGGGGTGGTGAGGGCGACCCGTGGGCCGCCCGTACGGTTGGCGGTTGGTTAGGGGGTGAGGGCGAGTGTTAGGTCGCCCGTACGTTCAGCGGTTGGTCGGTGGTTGCGGTGTTTGGGTTGGCAGTTTCTCCTTTGGGGTTTTTGGTTTGATGGGCTCGCTGGGAGCGGGAGTTGGCGGGAGGCAGGATTCCCTTGCATCGTTGTCAGCGTACGGCCGGGGGTACGCATATTCTTATGCTCGGTATTCTCCGTGGCCCACATCGGCAATCCGCCATGACGTGCCCACCGGGGCCGGTTCATTGGGATAGACGACGCAGCACGGAACGCTGTGGCTGGCGCTGGGACGCAACTCCACACTGTTGACAAGGTAAACAGACGTTGGCAGTCGCGGAGCCTGGTATGCGATTTGTTACTGACGGGGTTGGCCGTCGATGCTGGGAATCCTGCCTCACTGATGTTGGGATAAACGTACGTTTGGTCTAGACATAG
>JAPOQH010000078.1 GCA_026710825.1 Chloroflexota bacterium
CCTCCTCCCCTGGGCCAGGAAAGACCGCTACTGCGAACTCCTTCGCTGGGACCTCCCCGCCCCGGCACTCTAGCCGTGCCCTCAACCTCTCGTCCCGGACTTGATCCGGGAACCGGGAACGTCATGCTGCCGCCAGCGTTCGGTAACGCTGCCGCCTTGTGGATTCCGGCCTCCGCCTCTTGGGAATGACGGTTTGGCCGGTTCAGACCGATAATCTAAAGGCCCTGCGTGTCGACTATCGTGGTTTTCCTCAATTGTGCGTGCCGCCGGGACCACGGCGCCCGCATCCCCACTGTTGGGAAGTCTGAGCCCGAGACGTGGCGATTCCGCTTCAGTACAGATCTGGCGATCAGGTGAAATGGATGCTTTTTCGACGTGAGCTGACGGAGTGGGTATCGGCACTGCGACGGGATTGGCCGATGGTATGACACGTCCAAATCCGGCTATTCCGTAAGGTGATCGAATGCCCATTGTCCCAGTGGTCTGGTTGCTCGCCTTGCAATCCATCAGCGCTAGTTTGCTTGCCGTTGACCCGAGTCGTGCACTATGGCATAATTCCGCTATCACATAATCATTATGCTATAACGCCATAATTCGACGGCGGATGTGGCCGTCGGACAAAAAGGAAGGTTACCCATCATGTGGACCGGCGACGACTTACAAAGGCTGGTCAAGAGGGAACTGAGCGATTACCGACTTTTGGTAGTTTCTAACCGTCAGCCGTATGTATTCAATCTTGACGGCGCGGGAAAACTCCATGGGCAAATGCCACCGGGAGGCCTCACCGCCGCGATCGATCCGTTGATGCGCGCTTGTGGGGGAACCTGGATCGCACAGAGCAGCAGCGATGCTGACCTAGCCGCCATGGACGACTATGGGCGTATTCCCGTTCCCTATGACTCTCCCGCATATCGCATGCGTCTGTTGAATCTTAGCGAGGAAGAAAACAACGGTTACTACTACGGGTTCTCCAACGAAGGGCTTTGGCCGTTGTGCCACATCGCCTACACGGAGCCGCTGTTTGACTCCGAGCACTTTGGTTTCTACCAATCGGTCAATCGGCGTTTTGCTGATCTGGTTCTGGACGAAATCGCCGATGAACCCGCGATTGTCCTGATCCAGGATTATCACCTGGCGCTGTTACCCCGTTACATCAGGGAATCCAACCAGGATGCAATCATCGGCCAATTCTGGCATATCCCCTGGCCCAACCCTGACATCCTACGAATTTGCCCGTGGCAAGATGAAATCCTGGATGGAATGCTGGGCAACGACCTTCTGGGTTTTCACCTTTCGGGGGATTGCCAGAATTTCATCAGTTGCGTGGACGCAAATCTCGACGCTCAGGTAGACCCGGACTACGGTTTGGTGGATTACCGCAACGAAACGACGCTGGTTCGCCCGTTTCCGATCAGCATCGATTTCGACAGTCTTGACGCGGAAGCCAGGACCGGGGAAGTCGAGGCCGAAATGGTGCGTCTTTCCCGGGAACTGGGTCTGAACAGGGGGCGAATCCTTGGATTGGGTATCGACCGGCAGGCCTACACCAAGGGTATTCCCCATCGGCTGCGTGCGGTGGAACGACTGCTGGAAAAGTGGCCCCAATATCGTGGCCGGCTGGTCTTCCTGCAGGCGGGCGCCACCAGCCGCACCAATATCGACTCATACATGCAGCTCACCATCGATATCGAAGCGATCGTCTGTCGCATAAACGAACGGTTCGGGTACGACGGTTGGCAACCCATTTTGTACTGGCCGACCACGTTGCCGTCCCACACCTTCTCAGCCCTCCGTCGGCTGGCCAGTTTCTGCGCCGAAAGCAGTCTGCATGACGGGATGAACCTGGTGGCCAAAGAATATGTGGCCTCACGTGTAGACGAAGACGGAGTGCTTATCCTGAGCGCTTTCGCGGGCGCCGCCCAGGAACTCACCAGTTCGTTGATCATAAACCCTTACGCCACTGAGCAGTTTGCGGACGCCATCCATCAGGCTCTGAACATGAGCGACCTGGAACGCCGCATGCGGATGCGCCAGATGCGCAATACGGTGCAGGAGAACAACATCTACAAATGGGCCGGCCGCATCATGATGAATCTGATGCAGGCCAGCACTCCGGACCACTCCCGCTTGGCGGCCAGCGTCGCATCTACCGCATGACGTCCCATGTGGGAAGCTCAGAAGGTTATTTGCGCGAATCCTGGGACGAATTTGCCCGAAGCTCACAGATCAGGCGCATGACTGAAACCAACCCACCGACCGATTTTCCGGGTTGGTCGGCCGTCTTTGGCCGATGCGCGGGCGAATTCGCGGTCCTTTTGTTGCTTGATTTCGACGGCACTCTTTCGGACATCGTGCAAGATCCAGCAATGGCTGTGTTGCGCAAGGGCAACACCCGGACGCTCAACATGTTGAGCAGCAAACCCGGGTACGCTGTCGGTATAGTCAGTGGACGTTCTCTTGAGGACCTGATGGAACGAGTTGCGTTGCCGAACCTGATATATGCCGGAAATCACGGCATGGAGATCCAAGCTCCCGGTTTGCGTTTTGTTCATCCTGACGTGGCCACCTACATACCCGGTTTGGCGGAGATCGCATCGCGCTTGAGGCTGGCGCTGGCCGAGATTCCGGGAGCGAACGTGGAAGACAAAACACTGACGCTCACTGTGCATTTCCGACAGACCCCCGCTCAATACCACGAGAAAATTCATGCGTTAGTCGGTGCAATAGTTCAACAACCGCCCATGTTCGGTCGATACAGGATCACCCACGCCAAAGCGGCGATAGAGGTGCGGCCTGCAGTGGATTGGCACAAAGGCCGTGCCCTTGAGTTGATCAGGTCCCGTTTGCACCCACACGCTTTCCCCATCTACATTGGCGATGATCGAACCGATGAGGATGCTTTCAAGGCGGCGCAGGACGCGGGCGGCTGTGGAATTTTCGTGGGCCCAGCCGGCAACACCACTTGCGCCAATTTCCGATTGGATTCACCCGCGGCCGTGAGCGCCGCGCTCGCAGATCTCGTCTCACGGTGATCGCTAGGTCGCGTTGTTGGGAGTCCGAGAGAGGTTGATGCCCGGCTGTAGGGTTCTCCGGGCAACCAGCCTGGCAATCTGTGCGCCATCGTTGTGCTATTATTGGCCGCGTCCGGTTCGGAGCCGCAGATCTACATAGTTGACCGGGCGCTGTTTTCACCCAATGATCGACGCCATTTTCTTCGATTTCTACAACACATTGGTACGGTTCTGGCCTCCGCTGCCCCAGATTCAACACGCCGCTTGCCAGAACTTGGGAATTCGAGTTCCTGCTGATCAGTTGGCTCGCGGCTACGCCATCGCGGATCTTTACTTCAACGAGGAGAACCACCGTTTGCCGTTGGGGGAACGCGACAGCGACGACCGTAACGCCTTCTTCGCGCGTTACGAGCAGATCATCCTCGACGAAGCCGGCGTGTCGGTGTCCCTCCGCATGGCCAAGCAGATCTGGGATATGGCGATATCGGTGCCCAAAGAACTGGTCGAATTTGAAGAAACTCGGCCGGTGCTCGCAGAGCTTAAATCACGAGGCTACCGTCTCGCGGTGCTCACGAACCTGCGCAGAGATATGGAGCAACTCACGAAGCAGTTGGGCATCCATGAATACCTGGAATTTTCTATAACGGGTCGTGAGGTAGGCGAAAAGCCGGCGACCGCGATATTCGAAGCCGGATTGAAACGAATGGCGGTGCAGCCGAACCATGCCATGCACGTTGGTGACCAACCACGTTCTGACGTCGAGGGCGCCCGCGAAGCAGGGCTGTATCCGGTCCTCATTGACCGGGGAGGATTCCACGCCGACGTAGTGGGTTGCGACCACATCGACAGCCTGGAAGGACTGTATCCGCTGCTGGACCGGCTCGCCACCTGCTGATTACTGACCATCTTTCTTTCATCACGCTATCGGGGAGGCCTCATGACGACACAGATGCCAGCGCACAACCATCCCGGAGACGCCAACCCGGTGCACGTGATTGTTTGGTATGACTATATTTGACCCTGGTGCTATGTCGGCCTGGAACGCGTCGACAGACTGTCTGAAGAGTACGACGTAACCGTGGAGGGACGGGCATACTTGCTGCGTCCCGATACTCCAGAGGAAGGTCGTGTCCGGGAATCTCGGCCCCGCGAAACTGATGATGAACTCTCGGACCCGCTACGCTCCCAAGCCAGGGATGCAAACATAGTCATGCGGCCCCCGAGGTACACGCCCAACAGCCTGAATTCGCTTCAGGCTACTGAATACGCCCAGGAGCACGGAAAATTTCTCGAATATCACCACGCCGCCTACGAGGCGTATTGGGACCGCCGAGAGAATTTGGGTGATCCGTCGGTGCTCGCAGACATCGGGAGCAGCGTGGGGCTGGACGGTGCAGAACTGCAGCAACGGGTCGAGTCGGGCCATTACGCCCAGCGCGTCATCGACCAGTATCAAGAAGCTTTGGGCTACGGGATTCGCGGAATCCCTACCTTCGTGCTCGATAACCTGCTTTTCACCGGAGCGCAACCCTATGAGGTGTTCCAAAGGGTTATGGACAAAGCCCTGGAAAACCGGGAATCGAATCCATCCCAATAACGTGAAGGGCGTTGGTTGCCGATCTGGCGCGTTGCCCTCGATATTGTAGGTTGGACAACTACTGCGGTCGGTGGTCGCAAACGTTCAGGGCTGACCCTTGGGGCGGAACCTTGTTGCGGTTCGTTTGATCTTTCGTTGCCCGGTTGGCGCGCCTTGTGCTAGACTGACGACGGTCAAACACTTGTAATAGATTTCACAAACCAACGGACCTGACCGATGGACGCCGCTACCCAGTCCCTGATCAGCGACGCAGTCAATAGCCAGCCGCAGTCTACTGTGACCGTCCTTTCTTCACTGTTGGCGGTTGAGGACGCGATTGGCTACATTCCGAAAGAGGCAGTCGAGGCAGTAGCGCTCCAAATGGACGCGACCATCAACGACGTTTGGGCGGTTGCAACGTTTTACCCCAATTTCAGGTTCGTCCCGCCCACTGAGCACCGCATCGAGGTTTGCTGGGGGCCATCATGCCACGTGATGGGTGCGGACCGGATCATAGCAGCGGCCCAGGACTCGCTATCGCTGTCTGATGAAGGCGACACGCCCGACGGCAAAGCGACCCTGCGTTACAACACCTGCCTGGGGGCGTGCGCTCATGCTCCGGTGATGGCGATCGACCACCATCTGGCGGGCCGCATTACTCCTGAGTCCGCACGCGAGAAGATAGCGGACGTATTACGATCGGCCGCCTCGCATTGATCTGACGGTTGCCGTGGCTATTCCGACCATCACCGATTTCGAGTCCGTCCTGGCTGAAGCTCAGCGCCGATGGCAGGGTCTTACCAACGGCGATCGTCCGTGGATTCGTATCGGAACGGGCTTGGCTGGTGAGGCAGCGGGGGGTATGGAGGTGGTGGCTGCCACCAAGCGGGCCCTCGAAGAGCGCCAGGTCGTAGCCAACGTCTCTGAGGTAGGGACCCTCGGGTTGTGTTTCGCAGAGCCTCTGATGGACGTGCAAACTCCGGGTGGCCCGCGGATATTTTACCGAAACGTGACCCCGGAACTGGCCGATAGCATCGTCGAACGACACGTGGCGGGCGGCAACCCGCTCAGCGAACACGCTATTGGCTATCTCGGGCACCGCTCACTGGCGCCGGATGGAATCCCGCATTTGGATGATCATCCGATGCGTTCGATGGAGCAACGTATTGCGCTCCGGAATGCAGGCAACATCGACCCTTCCGATCTGTACCAGTACATCGCCAACGGTGGGTATGCTGCCCTCAACAAAGCCTTGACCCAGATGTCGCCGGACGAAACGCGGCAGGAGGTGTTGACTTCCGGTTTGCGTGGGCGAGGGGGTGCGGCGTTTCCCGCTGGAGTCAAATGGGGCTTTTTGGCCGGCAACCCGGATCCCAACAAATATATCCTGTGCAATTGCGAGGAGGGCGACCCCGGTGCATTCAATGACCGGGGAATACTGGAGAGCGATCCCGCGACCGTCGTGGAGGGAATCACCATCGCCGGTTATGCGTGCAACGCGAACCGCGGTTACATATTCATCCGGCATGGACACAACCAACCAATTGACCGCACCAGGGCTGTGATCGAACAGGCTTACGAGCTTGGATTGCTGGGCGAAAACATCCTTGGGAGCGGGTTCTCGTTTGATGTCGAGGTGGCGCTCACCGGCGATTCATACGTGTCCGGTGAAGAAACCGCATTGATGGAGGCTATCGAAGGCAAACGGTCTATGCCTCGTTATCGTCCGCCTTTCCCCGCTCAGGTTGGAGTGTTCGGAAAGCCTTCGAACATCAACAACGTCAAGACCCTGGCCTACGTGCCTGAGATTGTTGCCCGGGGTGGAGAATGGTTTGCCAGCATCGGCACGCCGGCTGACCGGGACAACGGGATCAACGGGAGCAGTGGAACCGCCATCCTTTGCCTGTCTGGAGACATCACCTACACGGGCTTGATGGAAGTGCCACTGGGAATGACGCTCCGGAACGTTCTGTTCGACATGGCCGGAGGCGTCCCCAACGGCAAACGGATGAAGCTGCTGCAAACCGGCGGCCCGCTCGGTGGCGTGCTTTCTGCTAGCGATGCCAATTTGGACCTGGTACTGGATTTCGACGTGTTTCGGGCGGCTGGAGCAATACTGGGTTCGGGCGGAATAATCGTTTGTGATGAAGACACTTGTGCCGTTGATCTCACGCGCAACCTGATAGCCTTCTGCCAGTATGAATCCTGCGGCAAGTGTTTCCCGTGTCGCATGGGTATGAGCCACCTCCTGGAGGTGCTGGAACGAATCAGCAACCTGGAAGGCACCGAGGAGGATCTGGCTCTGATGCGCAACATCGGCGAAAACATGCAGGCCGGTTCTCTGTGCGGCCATGGCCAGTTGGGGTTCAATCCGGTGTCGTCTGCCCTGCGCTATTTTGGCGACGAGTTCGAGGCCCATATCCTCGACAAACGGCACACCGGGGACTGCCCGGAGCAGGTCTTCTCCCCCAAGCTCACCCGCCGCTAAGCGCCCTAGCTACACACTTTGCCGGCCAATACAACCGCTGACTAGGAGTCCCAATGCCTGACGACATTACCATCTCGATAGACGGTGTGGAAATCAGGACACAACCCGGCAAAATGGTCCTGGAAGCGGCCATCGACGCTGGGGTTTACGTCCCGTATCTGTGTTATCACTCGGGCATGAAACCCTACGCCGCGTGCCGCATGTGCGTGGTTGTCGCGGAAAACGAACGGGGCCGGGTACCGGGCTTTCCAGCCGCCTGCACCCTGGCCGCAACCGATGGTATGACCATCTGGAGCGAGACACCCGACGTCAACGAACTGCGACGCTCGGTCATGCAGATGCTGATCGCAGAGCACCCCAACGGATGTCTGACGTGCCATCGGGTGGAAATCTGCGGCCCGTCTGATGTGTGCCTGCGGCACGTTTCCGTCAACGACCGTTGCGTAACGTGCCCCAAAAACGAGCGATGCGAATTCAAAGATACTGTCCGGTACCTGGGGATGGAGCTGGAATCCCCGATGACCTACTCGTACCGGGAGATTCCGCTGGAGGTCAGCGACCCGTTCTACGACCGCGACTACAACCTTTGCATCACGTGTGGGCGCTGCGTTCGCGCCTGCGAAGAGGTGAGAGGAGACAGTGCGATCTGTTTCACGGAGCGGTCGGGCAAGGCTTTGGTAGGCACATCTTTCGGGACTTCGCTCCTGGAATCCGGGTGCGAATTCTGCGGCGCGTGCATTGACGTTTGCCCGGTCGGCGCCCTGACGGAGCGGGAAAATAAATGGGAAAAAGCCGCGACCGTGCAGCGCACCATCTGCACCCACTGCCCGGTGGGATGCCAGATGAACCTCGAGATCAACGAGCAAGGTCGGGTAATCCGGGCGATTCCCGAGTTAAACTCTCCGGCGAACCAGGGGCAAGCGTGCTACAAGGGCAAATTTGGCCTGAGCCATCTGACCAGCGGACAACGCTTGCGGCGCCCACTCATCAGGCGCAATGGCATTCTGGAACCGGCAACATGGGACGAGGCTCTGGACCTCGTCGCGGAACGATTGCGCCCGCATCAGTCCGGCGCCGGATTTGGAATTATCACGGCTGCCGACAGCACGAACGAAGAATTTTACCTGGCGCAGAAGTTTGCCCACATCGGAATGGGTACCCACAACCTGGATCATTCGGGGAACGTCCAGCCTGACCTGACGAGAGGCTTGGAGGACGTATTCGGATATCCGGGCGCCACCAACTCGATCCGGGAATTGAAAAAATCCGATTGCATACTGGTTTTCAACAGCAACCTGACCGAGAGCCACAACGTGGTGGGAGTCCCCATCAAGCAGGCGGCGCGTGACGGCACCCCCCTGGTGGTGATTGACACCCGCGAAGTGGAGCTCACTCGTTACGCGAATTTGTGGTTGCGGCCGATCCCCGGCGCCGAATTGCTTTTGCTCGGAGCGATCCTGAAAACCGTATTGGACGAGGGACTGGTTGACGCGGACTGGATGGCCGAAAACGTAGAGGACCATGACACCTTGCTCTACGAACTGGAGTTGATTGACGAAGCGGCGATGGCATCCACCGGTGTGTCCCGCGACGACATTGTGCAGGCCGCTCGCCTCTATGCTACAGCGAACAATGCGGCCGTCGTGTACGGCTTGGACAACGTGCCTGCCGCCATCACCCGGGACTGCGTGGTCGCCCTGTGCAACCTGGCCCTGTTCACCCGCAACGTAGGGCAGCCGGGCGGAGGTCTGTTCCCCATGAGGCAGGGAGCCAATACCCAGGGTGCGACTGATATTGGGTGTATTCCCAACCGCCTACCGGGCGGTGGGCCCCTGTTTGATGACGAGAATCGGGCGCGCGTTGAAGAGGTTTGGGGTGTTTCCCTGCCGCCGCCGCAACAAAGCATGGGGGTAGCAGACATGCTGTCTGCCGCCGCCTCCGGGGACATTCGAACGATGCTGGTCGTCGGGGATAGCCCGAATTTCACCAACGGTCTATTGGGAGATGGATTGGCTGCCTTGGAGCAGTTGGATTTCCTGGTGACGATGGATACTTTCCTGACGCCACCGGCACAGATCGCGGACGTGGTGCTGCCTCGGGTTACCTTCGCCGAAAAGGACGGTACATTCACCAACTTGGAACGGCGTATCCAGCGCATTCGTCCAGCGTTGTCGGTGAAAAACAACGATGCGATGGCGGAGGGATGGGTTTTCGCCCAACTGGCGCAACGATTGGGTATCGATGGAATCAGCTACGAAGACCCGGCCGCGTTGATGGACGAAATTGCATCCGTAACCCAGCTTTACGGCGGTGTCAGCTACGATCGGTTGGCTCGAGAGTCATCCCTGGTGATGCAAACGGGCGTTGAATCTCCCCGCCCGACGCAACTACTCTACACGTCCCGCGAGGAGCGTGGAATCCAATGGCCGTGTCCGACCGCCAACAGCCCGACCTCACCAGTGCTTTATTCTGACGGCTTTCCAAACGGCAAAGCTGAGCCAGGCGCTCCGAGGTTCCGGGTAATAGATTGGGAGTCGGAACCCCGATACCCGGCGCTGCTCGCGCCCGGGCGTGTCCTGCTCCAACAGGAACGGGACACCGACATCGAATACGGGGACCTCAACAAGATAATCCGCGAAGAGGAGGTACAACTGAATCCGGATGATGCCGCAGGATGGAATTTGTCCGACGGCGAACCGGTGGCTGTTGTGACCGCTACCAATCACATCACAGGGATAGCCAGAGCCAATGAATCCGTTCCGCGCGGGGTGGTCGCCATGACAACCCTGTTCGGGGAACTGGCATTCGAATTGCAGACGTCCGAAGACGTGAATCCGATGGCGCGTGTTCCGGGCCTTCAGATAGAACCATGCCGCGTGGAGCCACTTGGACGCGCGTAGCGTTGCCCGTGGTCCACTGACTCTGTACCGACTATGGATTTATGGGCCGCCAAATCCTGGGAATGTGCAACACCGCAACAACGCCTGCGCCAGTCTGACGCCTAGCCCAAACAAGAACGCAACCGCTACCTGGAGTTAGTATGACCAGTGCCCGAACTGCCGCCGCGACTCGTGATCGCACCGCAACGTTGCCACGGGCCCGCCTCGTGGAGCGAGTCGACTATACCGATGACCTCATGGTCATCAAAATGGAACCGCAGGGGTTTGAGTTCAATTTCAAGCCCGGCCAGTACTGCACGCTGGGTCTCGATGGCATCGAACGGGCTTACTCCATTGCGTCTGCCCCCCATGAACCGTATCTGGAAATTTTCGTTGAGTTGGTGCCTGACGGGGAACTGACTCCACGGATGTGGCGCATGGACATCGGCGACACGATGTCCATCCGACCTCGGGCAAAGGGGATCTTTTTGATGGACCGGACCGCTACTCAGCACCTGATGCTGGGCACGGTTACCGGGGTGGCGCCTTTCGTCAGCATCGTGCGGGACCACATTCACCGCGGACATGCGGGGCACCATTTCTACGTCCTTGAGGGCGCTTCCTATCTTGATGAGCTGGTATACGACGTGGAACTTGCCAGCACGGCGGCTCAGAACCCTTCGACTCTCACCTTTGTTCCAGCGATCAGCAGGCCAACGGAAGAACGCAATGCGGATTGGAACGGAGCAACCGGCCGTCTGAATAACATCGTGGCCGATTACCTGGAAAAATTTGAACTCAACCGGGACGACACCCTGATTTACGCATGCGGCCATCCTGGTATGATCGAGGCCAGCCGTGAAATCGTTACCGCTACCGGCTGGCGCTGGACCGAGGAACGATTCTGGAAAGAGTAGTTGGCTGACCAAACGACCATGTTATTGCGGGGGCGAATATCCATTCGTCCCTGCTGCTTTTGAAGCCACCGGACAGCGGCGCCGGCTCCGGTCATGTAAAATCATGCCATGGTTACCACCAGCGCCCGACTGACTCCCGTCCGGCGGCAGTACCTCACCATCAAGCACTCGTACCCGGATGCCATCCTGCTGTTCAGGATGGGCGATTTCTACGAGTGCTTCGATGGCGACGCACAGACCCTCTCGAAGGCACTCGAAATTGCGCTCACTGCCCGCTCGATGGGAAAGGACACCCGAATCCCGATGGCCGGCGTTCCGGCGGTTTCGCTGGAGGCGAATCTTTCCCGCCTGATTCGGCAGGGGTACAAGGTAGCGATCTGCGAGCAACTCAGCGACCCTGCCCTGTCGAAAGGCCTGGTCGAACGTGGCGTCGTCCGGGTGGTGACTCCAGGCACAGTTCTGGAATCGGCATTACTGGATCAAGGAGCCAACAATTATCTTGCCGCGGTCTGCTCCTCAGACGACAGGGCCGGTCTGGCGTACGTGGACGTGACCACAGGGGAGTTTGCGGTAGCAGAGATTACGGCTGGGGATTTGCCCCTGGAATTGGCGAGGCTGGAAGCGTCCGAGATTCTGGTCCCGCCCGATTTTGAATTGCCCGCGCTGCCAACTCCCGACGGGAATGACACCACCATCACCGCGTTGGACGCCTCCTCGTTCAATCCAGAGGTGGCCCGACGCACGCTTCTGGATTACTACGGCGTGCTGTCGCTGGAGGCGTACGGGCTGGAGTCCCACGGCGTGGAATCGATGCCGTTGGCAGTGCGATCCGCCGGGGCAATCGTCGACTACTTGAGATACACATGGCAAGGCGAACGCCCGCCACTGATCCCGCCCCGAGTTTCCGAAAACGACGCGTACATGGCGTTGGATCCCCAGACTCGTCGGAACCTGGAACTGTTCGAAGCGGGGCGACGGGATTCGCAAGATTATTCGCTACTATCCGCGCTGGACGGCACCCGAACTGCCATGGGCGCCCGCCTGCTGAGGCGATGGCTGGGCCAGCCGCTGCTCGACCTGGAGCGGTTGGAGCGCCGGCTGGATGCGGTGGAGTTTTTCTTCAACGATGCTTTTCGGAGGGACGACGCGACTGCCGCGTTGTCAGACGTGGCCGACCTGGAACGAATCCTGACCCGCATCCAGACCCACAACTCGCCGCCACGGGACCTGCTGGCATTGCGGCAGAGCCTGCGGGCGGCCGAACGACTGGAGCCGATGCTAGCGAGAGACGGCACCCCCGACATGACCTGGCTGGCCGTTGATCTCCGCCCACTCCCGGACGTCGAGAACCTGATTGACGCTGCAATCTCGGACGAACCGTCGACGCAGCCCGGAGACGGCGGAGTAATCAAGCAGGGATTCTCGCCAGAGTTGGACCGCATCCGGGCGATGGCCAGCGACGCCCGAGGGTTCATCGCCGGCCTGGAGTCCCAGGAACGTGAGCGGACCGGCATTCGCAACCTGAAAGTGGGGTTCAACCAGGTGTTCGGCTATTACATCGAGATCAGCCGTTCCAACCTGGAACTGGTGCCGGACGACTACCAGCGCCGCCAGACGCTCACTAATGGGGAACGCTACATCACGCCGCAACTGAAAGAATACGAGAGCCAGGTATTGGATGCCCGCGAGCGATTGGAACACCTGGAGCGGACCCTATACCGTCAGGTATGCCAACAGATCGCCGACCATGCCGAAAGCATCACACGGTTGGCAGCAGCCATCGCGAGAGTGGACGTGTTTGCCGGGCTGGCCAACGTCGCGGTGCGGTATGGATACGTGCGACCCACGTTGGACGACGGTAACGCGATCAGCATTATGGGCGGCCGCCACCCCGTGGTTGAGCGAGTGCTGGAGACCGGCGAGTTTGTGTCCAACGATGCAACGTTGGACGCAGACGATGCCCAGATCATGCTGATCACCGGCCCCAACATGGCGGGAAAATCAACCTACATCCGACAGGTGGCAATCATTGTGCTGATGGCGCAGGTGGGGAGCTTCGTGCCGGCGACCTCGGCATCGATCGGTTTGGTGGACCGTATTTTCACACGCGTGGGATTGCAGGATGATCTGGCAACCGGGCAGTCGACATTCATGGTGGAGATGGTGGAGACTGCCGCGATACTAAACCAGGCCACCTGGCGTTCGTTGGTCGTCCTGGACGAAATCGGGCGCGGCACCAGCACCTACGATGGTTTGTCCATAGCGCGAGCTGTGGTGGAGCACCTGCACAATAACCCGAGGGTGAGCTGCAAGACGCTGTTCGCCACTCACTACCACGAGCTGACCGACCTGGCGGCAACGCTCCCCGGCGTGCGCAACTACCGGGTGGCCGTTTCAGAGGAGGACGGGAGGATCGCTTTCCTGCATCGGATTGTGCCGGGAGGCGCCGATCGCTCTTACGGAGTCCACGTTGCCATGCTGGCCGGCATGCCCACGTCGGTGGTGAACCGGGCCCAGGAATTGCTGACCGAGTTGGAGAGCGACGAGCCGCGCGGACGGTCCAAACGGCGGGACAATATTCCGCCGCCTCAACTCGCCTTGCCGCTGTTCGATATTGAGGACACGCGACTCGCCCAAGCCGTCCTGGAGCTGGATATCGGCAACCTGACCCCGCTGGAGGCGATCAACAAACTGTACGAGCTTCAGCAAAAAGCCCGCGATCCATAGCCGGGGCGCGGTTTCGACAATTTACAGAATTGTTACTTTCGGATCGCGAATGGGACGGGTTTGCGGGTATAGAATGACTGTACTCGATCAGAGTTGGCACGCCGCTCCGCATCGTTGACAAGTCTTTCCGGTACAGAAAACGCAAAGAAAATTCCGTATATACTGTGCGAACAATTGGAAAACGATTTTGACATCTGACTTTGTACGGAGGCGATGTTATGGCTGATTCAGCGACGCTTTATTGGTGGCCGCGTTGAAGTAGCTGCCGCAAAGTGCGGGAGTTGCTCGTGCAGAACGGTATAACGGTATCGGAACGGGACTATTTCAAAGAGCCGTTCACGGAACAGGAACTCAGCGGTCTGGTCGCTGAAGCGGGGGAGCCCGGAGTAAGCGCCATGTTCGCCAGCCGAAGCCCGTCATTGAAAAAGCTGGGCCTCACGGCGGCGGAACTGTCGGATGACCGTAAATTCTCCCTGATGCTGGAGGAGCCGAGGTTGGTTCGGCGTCCCTTGGTGCGTTTGGGAGACCGGTTGCTGATTGGCGCCAGCGTCAAAGCCATCACGGCCGCCCTGGACGAGTAACCAAAGAGCGCACCCGCTACGAACCACAAACGCGACGACCTGCCATGAAAATCTTTTTTGATGTCGATTACACGATCCTTGGGCTGGACGACACGTTGCGTCCGGGAACACTGGACACCTTCCAAAAGTTGCTGGACGACGGCCACGAAATTTACATCTGGTCGGGGATGGGCGAGCGATGGGAGGTAATCGAAAAGCACGAACTGAAGAGGTTCGTGAGCGGGGTTTACGAGAAACCCACTCACCACTACCACGAGCGCCTGGAAGAATTGAAAATCCCCTTTGAGCCGGAGTTTGTCATTGACGATTACCCGGAGATCGTAGCGGCGTTCGGTGGTGTTTGGGTTCCACCGTATTTCTTCTCCAGGAGCGTTGACCACGAGATGGAACGGATTTACCGGATCATCTGCGATTTCTCGGATACGGGCGATTCCGAGGACCGGCAATACCGGGCAAAAGGCACCAAGATTCCGCTGTTCTAGATAGCCGGGTAATCCTCAGCGGCTGGGCTCATTTGGATAATGGCCCGGGGTACGAACCGCACCGATCATGGGGGCGAGGTCAATCCGGATATGCCTATTCGCCAACTGCCCCCCAACGTCGCAGCCCAGATTGCCGCGGGCGAGGTTGTGGAACGCCCGGCCTCAGTCGTCAAGGAGTTGGTTGAGAACTCCCTGGACGCCGGGGCAAGTCGAATCTCGGTAGCGGTGCGCGAGGGCGGCGTATCAGAAATCCGGGCATCGGACGATGGAACGGGTATCGGTGCCGACGAACTTGCGCTGGCGTTCCGGCATCATGCCACCAGCAAATTGGTGAGCGCTGCCGACCTGGAATCGGTGGGCACGCTGGGGTTCCGGGGTGAGGCGCTGCCCAGCATCGCCGCGGTGGCGAGGGTGACTTGCACCACCAGGACGCCCGACGCGGAAACGGGGTCCAGGATCGAATTTCGCTACGGGGACCTGGTGACGCAGGGCCAGGTGGGGTGCCCGGTCGGAACCACCGTGCAGGTGGTTGAACTGTTTGGGAACGTGCCGGCGCGGCGCAGGTTTCTCCGCTCGGCGGCGGCGGAGACGGCTCGAATCCAGGAGGTGGTGACACGCTACGCCCTGGCGTATCCGGACGTCCGGTTCGCGCTGACCACGGACGGACGGGAGCAGGTCAACACACCGGGCAACGGCAACCTGCAGGATGTGATCCTGTCGCTGTACGGGAGGGACGTGGCGGCGCGGATGCTCCCGGTGGCAGGTTCGGCAGAGCAGATAACGGTTTCCGGGTACACCAGCGCGCCGGACCTCAGTCGGCACAACCGTTCCTCAATCACGCTCCTGGTGAACCGACGCTGGGTGTACCACCGCTCGATCATGTACGCGATTGAGCGGGCCTACCAGGGCACGCTGCCCGACCGGCGCTATCCGCTGGCCGTGATAAACGTCGACATCCCGGCGGGGGAGGGTGACGTCAATTCGCATCCCACCAAGCGCGAGGTCAGGTTCCGCAACGCAAACCGGATTTTCTCGGCAGTGCAGCGGGCGGTGAGCGACGCGCTGGTCGCACACGCGCCGGTGCGGCAGGTGGCCCGGTCTTTCCACGTGACCGGTGAGGCTCAATCGGATACGGGCGACGCGGGGGGCGGGCCGGTTGCCTATCTCCGAGGAGAGCATCCAGGGGCAGAGCGTCCAGATGCCCCCAGGCCCAACCCTCTGGCGTTGCCGACCACCGGGTTGGCTCCGACCGGAGGATCCCTGCGGGACGTGCTGACGGGGCTACGCGTGGTTGGTCAGATTCGCCAGACGTATATCGTGGCCGAGGGGAACGAGGGAATGTACCTGGTGGACCAGCATGCCGCGCACGAACGGGTAGTGTACGACCGGATCAGGCAGCACGGAGACGGGCGGGAGAACGTGTCCCAACCGCTGCTGGGGCCGGCCCCGGTGGAGTTGAGCTTGGCGCGGTCGGCCACGCTGCAAGAATACGCAGAGATGCTGGCAGACTACGGATTCCAGGTGGAGCCGTTCGGGGGGGACGCCTGGTTGGTGCGGGCGGTACCGGCGGCGCTGACGGCGCGAAGCAACCCTGACCCGGGGGCGGCGCTGATAGAACTGCTGGATGCCGTATCGGTGGAGCAGGTGGTGATGGAACGGGAGGACGCCCTAGCCGCCACCATCGCGTGCCACGGATCAGTGCGCGCCGGAGACACGCTGGGGACGGACGAGATGGATGCGCTGTTGCGTCAACTGGAAACGACGGAAAATCCGCACCACTGCCCGCACGGGCGACCGACGGTGATCCACTTCACGGAGTACCAGTTGGAGCGGGAATTCGGGCGGCGGTAATTCACGGCGATTCCCACCGGGAGCCCACGCATAGAAAAGGGGTGATCGAGAAAAAGGGGCCACCAATAGCGAAGGGGCACGCATAAATAAGGGGCAACCGGTTGGTCGCCCCGTGGTCCGAGATGTGAGAGAGTCTAGCGGCGCGGGTCGGTGCGCGGGTCCTGCGCAGGGTGGAAGATGGAATCGGGTCCGGGGAACTCATTAGCGGCTTCGGCAGCCTGGTTCCGGCGACCGAACGGCGTCAGAGCGGCCAGCACGGCAGCGCCGGCGACGCCAATACCCAGCACGCCCAAGAAACGGCGGCGCGAGGTTCCCTTGTCAACACTCTCTATTTGATTAGACACGTTCAAGTATCTCCCATTGCGATCTTTGGGTGCCAAAAGCGTATCAACCGGCCCGTTAGATGTCAATGAAACGCCGCCAACAACATTGGCCGGCAGTGGGTGGCAGGCACCGGTTGCTAAGGCGGGACGAAATCGGCCCGGGGTGCGACCATGCGTGGGCGCCAGGTTCGGCGGTTCCGTAGACGACCGATGGGTGCGCCTATGGGAAGTTCGGATCCGGCGCTGAGGCGGGACGGAGTGGGGAGGGGCGAATGATTGTTCGCCCCTACGGTTGGTTGGTGGTTGTGGTGTTGATTCGGTGGGCTTTCTCCTTTGGGGGTTTTTGGTTTGATGGGCTCGCTGTGAGCGGGGGGTTGGGGAGGCAGGATTCCCTTTGCATCGTTGTCAGCGTACGGCCGGGGGTACGCATATTCTTATCCCCAATCCACCGAAAGGATGAGTGTGGCGTCGTGCTGAGGGGATGAGAAAGTGCTCCCGGCTTCGGGGATAATGGTTTTTGAAACATGAAACCACCCTGAAACCAGGAGCACCCAACGGA
>JAPOQH010000067.1 GCA_026710825.1 Chloroflexota bacterium
GCGGCTGCCGGGCTGGGGCGAGGAGCCCCCGACCCCAAAGGAGCCGTGTTGGGCCCCGGTAACCAGCGCGGAGACGGGATTCTATCCCGAGACGAGCGAGAGCGGCGGCGATCCGTTGTTCACGCCACTGCCAATCGCCAGCACCTTTTCGGCGCTCCTCGGATCGGTTTCGGTGGCAATGGCCATCAACGCGAGGGACAAGAGTGGCAAGGGGCAGCGGATCGAAGTTCCATTGCACTCGGCGATGTTCACGGCGATGGGCAGCCGGATCATCAAGTTCAACAATTACGAATACGTCGACCTGTTCGACTTTCCCCGGACCGTTATGTCCCACCCCTATGAGTGCGCGGACGGCCGGTGGGTGTACCACCACGGGATGTTTGAGCGATTCGCCCGGCAGACGTTGACCGCCGCGGGGCGCACAGAGTGGATAGACGAGGTGACGTCGCTGTTCGGGCGGCCGGTGGACTCCGATACGCTGAACCTGTGGCGGGAACGGTTCGCCGAGATGTTCAAGGAGCGCACCGCCTGGCAGTGGGAGAGCGACATCAACGAGCAGGGCGGCGCCTGCACAGTTTGCAAGACCGTGGATGAATGGCTGGTCCATGAGCACGCCGTGTCGGCGAAGATGGTGGCCGAGGTAGACGACTCCGAGCATGGCAAGATGAACCAACCTGGGGTGCAGGTCAGGCTGCGCGGGACTCCGGGAGCCATACAGGGTCGGGCGCCTCGCCTGGGCGAGCACACCGACGAGGTTTTGGCTCAGACACAAAACGGCTCGGCTCGACCGGGATCGGATAACGGCCACGCCGCCGATGTTATGTCAGCCCTACAGGGCGTACGGGTGCTGGACCTGTGCATCATCCTGGCCGGCCCCACCTGTGGGCGCACGCTGGGCGAGTTCGGCGCGGATGTCATCAAGATAGACGACCCAACGCGAACTCTGGATCCGATCGGGTACATCGACGTGAACCGCGGCAAGCGCAGCATCATGCTGAACCTCAAAACTGAGGAGGGGCGTGGCGTGTTCTGGAAGCTCGTCGAATCAGCGGACGTAATTGTGGAGAACAACCGCAAGTCTGCGGTGGAGCGCCTGGGCCTTGGCTACGAGGCCGTCAAGAAGGTGAAACCGGACATTGTGTACGCATCGCTGAACGCCTTCGGCCACGATGGGCCGTGGGCCGAGCGGGCAGGCTGGGAGCAATTGGCCCAGGGCACCAGCGGGATGCAAGTGCGGCGCGGCGGACGGGACGGAAAACCGATGCTGTCCCCCTACGCGGTCAACGACTATGGCACCGGGCTGATGGGCGCGTACGCGGTGGCGCTGGCGCTGCACGAGCGCAATCGGACGGGCCAGGGTCAATCCGTGGACAGCGGCCTGGCACTCACGGCCGGCCTCCTGCAGTCGCCTTATTTCCTGGACTACGAAGGATACCAACGCGACGACATCGAGGGAGTTGACTCTCGCGGGTATTCCGTACGCTCGCGCCTGTATGAGGCCGCGGACGGATGGCTGTACGTCCATTGTCCAGATGATGCGACTTACGGGGCGTTCCTGTCGGCGCTGAATTTCCGCGACATTCACCACGATGCTGACGCCATTGCGGACGCCATCGCCGGCAACACCGTCGAACACTGGATGCAGGAACTTCGGCCGATGGGAGTGTCGGTGACGCCCAATCTGACCATGGAGGACTACCGGCACGATCCGGTGGTGAGGGATGCAGGATTCATCGTAACGCGCGAGCATCACGTCTGGGGCAGCGTGGACCATTCCGGTACCACCGCGCGCCTGTCGGCAACGCCGCCACGCCTGGGCCCGCCGGCTCCGTGGTTTGGCATGCACACCGATGAGATCCTGGTCGAGGCCGGTTATACGGCTGCCGAAATCGAGGCATTGAAAGCTTCGGGAGCGGCGGTGGCTCCGCAGCCATAGTCCGAAAGATCGGAACCAGCATTTGGGGGGCGAAATCATTTCGCCCCTTTTGCTTTCCCGGACTCGGCGCGAAGCGGGCACGGTCTCTGATGCAAACGAGTAGTGGGCGTGCTAAACTTGCGCAATCCCGCACCCCGCGGAGGTGGCGACGTGTTAAGCATCTACAACACCCTGACGAAAAACGTCGAGGAAATCCGGCCGATAACGCCGGGCCGCGTCACCATGTACACCTGCGGGCCAACGGTGTACCGCTACGCCCACATCGGCAACCTGCGGACCTACCTGATGGCCGACTGGATCCGGCGCATCCTGGAAGCCGACGGCAACGAGGTGTATCACATCAAGAACATCACCGACGTTGGTCATATGCGCCAGGAACTGGCGGAGGCCGGCGGCGACAAGATGATCATGGCGGCGTTGGCAGAGGGTAAGTCGCTCCAAGAGATCGGCGAGTTCTACGCCGAGTGGTTCTGGAAGGACGAGGAACGCACCAACATCAAACCGGCCCACGTGTTTCCCTGGGCGTCGCACCACATTCCAGAAATGCTGGAGATGGTAACGACGCTGATGGGCAATGGCGGCGCATACGAGGCCGGCGGCAACATCTATTTCGACGTCAACAGTTTCCCCGAATACGGCAAGCTGTCCCGCAACTTCGGGGGCGACCTCCTGGAGGGGGTCCGCGCCGAGGCTGACCCCCTGAAGCGTGACCCGCGAGACTTCACGCTGTGGAAAGCGGCAGAGCCGGGACGGGACGTAAAGTGGGACAGCCCGTGGGGAGAAGGATTCCCGGGCTGGCACATCGAATGCTCGGCGATGGCGCACAAATACCTGGGCGAACATTTCGATATTCATACAGGCGGCGTGGACAACGTCTTCCCCCACCACGAGGATGAAATCGCCCAGAGCGAAGGCACCTTCGGTCACCGGCATGTGAATTACTGGGTGCACGGGCAGCACCTGTTGGCCGACGGCGCGAAAATGGCCAAGTCGGCGGGCAACGTATTCCTCGTTGAGGATCTGGCGACGCGGGGATTCGATCCGCTGGCGTTCCGGTACCTCTGCATGACGGTGCGTTACCGCCACCGGATGAACTTCACGTTCACGTCGCTCAAGGCCGCTGAGAAGGCGCTCACCGGGCTCCGCAACCGCCTCTGGGTATGGCGCAACGCCGCCGCCGGTGCGGGTCAGCATGTTCTCAGCAACGACGGGAAAACCTGGAGCGCGCGATTTTGGGACGCCGTGCACAACGACCTGGACCTGCCCACCGCGTTGGCGATCACATGGGAAATGTCCCGATCGGAACTGGCACCGGCGGACAAGGTAGAACTGCTCCTGGACTTCGACCGGGTCTTCGGCCTGGATCTCGACAAAGTGCCAATGCAGTACGAGATAGGGCCGACGACCAGCGCGGCGATCGACCGGAGGGCCGCCCTGCGCGAACAGTCGGCCTACTCCGACGCGGACGCCATGAGGGAAGAGGTCATCGCCAACGGCATGGTGGTGGAGGACATCGGGACTGCGACCAGAGTCAGGCCACAAACGATGCTGGAATTGCAGTCGGCGCGCTGGCCCTCGGTGTCCGCATCGCGGGAAGTACCGTCTCTCCTCGACCAACCGGACCTTTATGAATTTACCTTCCTGTTGAATGCGTACGACTACGTGGATGACGTGCGGCGCTGTGTTGAGGCGGTGCTTCGGCACACCGGAGGCGCGTCGGTTGAAATGATCGTGGTGGACAACGGGTCCACGGACGGCACGGCCGAATACCTCGAGCAGGCGCAAGCGGAACACGCCAAGGTGAAAGTCATACACTGCGACCACGTGGTGGGCGACGCTGCCGGCAAGAACATCGGCCTGAAACAAGCCCGGGGAAAATACATCATATTGCTGGACGCTTCGACCGAAGTGGTAGGCGATGTGATGTCCCCGGTCGCGGAGCATCTGGCCGACGGAACGGTGGGAGTATTTGGTCCGTTCGGCCTCACCACCGACGACATGCAGCACTTCCACGAGGAGGTGGACCGGGGCGACGCCGACGCGATGCAGGCTTACTGCATGGCCTTCAGGCGGGCGGACCTTGAATCCGTGGGATTGATGCACGAATCGTTCCGGTTCTATCGGAATCTGGATATCGACTATTGCTTCCAGTTCAAGGACGCCGGTTACCGCGTGGTTTGCGACAGCAGCCTGCCGCTGGTACGCCACGAACACCGCCAATGGGAAGAGCTTGAGGAGAACCAGCGCGACGAGTTGAGCCGGAAGAACTTCGGGAGGTTCCTGAAGCGGTGGGGCAACCGGCCAGATCTGTTGATCAACCCGGCCGCCCGGGGATTTGACACGGGGTTCAGGCACTGACGAGCCGGACATCGCATAACAGCGGGGCGGGTCCCAGGACCCGCCCCTTATCATTGCCAGTGTAGGCCGATCAGTCGCTGCGACCGAACCAGTCGGGGTGCACGGCCTGGAGGCCCAACTGAGGCCAGGCTGCGGGGGCACCGCACTTTTCCAAACGCTCCGCCAGAGGCAGCGACTCGTCCCAGTAGTAGGCAATGATCCGGCGGCCGTTCCAGTCGCTGGCGTCCTCGGAAGCTATCCAGACCACCGGGGCCTGCATCACCTCAGGTTGAATCAATGCCTCGGCTGACGCTCCTTCCGGTGGCAGGACCATGTTGGTGGCGGTTGCGCCGCCCGGCGTCAGCACGTTGGCAGTGACGCCGGTGCCTTCGAGGTCCTGGGCCATGATCGCGACCAGCGCCTCGTGACCGGCCTTGGACGGGCCGTAGGGCGCGCCGCCCTTGCGCCACATCGTGTCCATGCTGGTGGTCACACCAATGATGCGGCCGAATCCCTGCTCCATCATGTGACCGGCGACCGCGTTGGACATGAGGAAGGGGCCACTAAGGTTTACCGAGATCACCCTGAGCCAGGCGTCGGGCACGAGGTCGAAAAAACCCGTCCGACTGCCGGCCGCGCTCCCGCCGAAACCGGCGGTGCGGGGGTTGATTCCCGCGTTGTTGACCAGGATGTGCAGGCCACCCATTTCGCTGATGGTGCGGTTCACCGCGTTCTGCACCGATTCCGGGTCGGTGACGTCGGCGATGATGGGAAGGACCGCGTCGTCGCCACCGAGTTCACGCATGTCGTTAGCGGTTTGGTCCAGCCAGTCTTCGTTGATATCCAGCATGGCGACGCGCGCTCCAGCGCGAACGAGGCCGGTGGTAATGGAGCGGCCCATTCCGATTGGGCTGGCGGCGCCGGTTACGATGGCAACTCGGCCTTCCAGGGTGTTTGATGGCATGGTCATGGTAATCACCTCTTTTTGGTTCGCCCACTTCGGACGGACAAAGCGATACGATGATAGCGTGTCGCAAAGCACAACGCTACGCCATCGCGCCGACATGAACAGGTGCGGGGATGCCGCACGCGCGGTGTACGAGGGCGGTCGCGAGGCTGTCGGACGGTGGGGCCATCCAGGCGGCGCCCGCTCCAGGGCCTTTGGTTTATCGGTCTGAACCGGCCAAACCGTCATTCCCAAGAGCCGCAGGCCGTTATCCAGTAGGCGCCGGCGTTCCGGAACGTTGGCGGCAGCATGACGTTACCGGTTTCCCGATCAGGTCCGGAACGAGAGGTTGAGGGCATGGCTAGCGTGTAGAGGCGGGGAGGTCCCAGCGAAGGAGTTCGCAGTAGCA
>JAPOQH010000105.1 GCA_026710825.1 Chloroflexota bacterium
GTCGGCCAGAGCCCGCAGCAGCTTTTTCGAATGGGAGCGGTTGACGAATGAGTTGTCGTCGGCGAATTCGATGAAGGGCCGCGGCCAGATCTCTTTGATTGCCCGGATCTCGCGAATCACGTGCTCCACGGGCTTCAACTTGTAGCGCTTGGTCATCATGATGGAGCTGGCGCAGAAGTTGCATCGCCATGGGCAGCCCCGTTGCGTTTGCACGGTAATCCGGTTGTATTCGTCTGGGTTCAGCAGGTCGAACCGGGGCAGCGGAGACTCGGCCAGATCAAACTCCTGCCCGTTGGCACGGTAGATGCCGCCCAGGCAGCCGTTCTGAAAGTCTTCCAGCACCCGGTGCCAGGTCAGTTCGGCCTCACCCACCACCACCGCGTCGCAGTGGCGGATCGCCTCGTTGGGAAGGGCGGTGGCGTGGTGGCCGCCGATGACCGTCTTGACGCCCGCATCGCGGTATCTGCCGGCCAGGGCGTAAGCGTCCTTGACCTGGGCGGTGAACGTCGAGATGGCGGCCAGGTCGCAGTCCGGCAGGTGGTCCAGCTTGCTGATGTCGGGCACCTGGTGGTACTCGACCTCAAAGCATTCCGGCGTCATCCCAGCCAG
Source organism: Chloroflexota bacterium (assembly GCA_026710825.1). GTDB lineage: Bacteria > Chloroflexota > Dehalococcoidia > Lucifugimonadales > UBA3495 > Bin87. Next base: position 610 of record JAPOQH010000105.1, read on the forward strand.
GGTGAGCAGGGACAGGCTGGGCAGCGAGGCGATCACATTCCCACGCTCCATGAAACCCGGCATGGTCATGCCCAACGCCGTCAGTTCCTGGTTATAGGCGCGCACGCCGCTCATGGCTATCAGTGCAATCTTCATCTTTCTTTCTCCTTCGGCTCAACCTCGGCGCTACGACCCTGCGTTGGAATATCTCTGCGCAATCGGGGCGGTCGTTATGGTTGAGCAATTCCTTTCACTAAATGTTACGGCCATAGATCTGACGTATCCATAACGGATTGGGTTATAGTTATGACACTTGTATGACAGTTTGCTCAGCTTGGTGCATTGGGTCCCAATCAGGTCGGGAATGTCGACTCGATCGCGTGCGTCAAGCGACGATGGGAGGTAAACGTGGCCACAAATGACGTTGAAACGGCACTTGGGATGCGGGCATTGCAGGAACGCCTGACCAGGTTGAGTGAGGCAAGCCTGCGCATCAACGAGGACCTGGACTATCACAGCGTGCTCCAGGAGGTCACCAACAGCGCCCGCATCCTGACGGACGCCAAGTACGGCGCGACCACGGTCCTCGACCAGGCCAACCGGCTGGAGGAGTTCGTCTCCTCCGGCCTTACACCGGAAGAACATCGTCATATGGAAGGTCTGCCCGGAAGCGCCGAATTCTTCCGCTACCTGAACCACGTGCCGGACCCGCTGCGGATCAACGACCTGACCTCGTACGTGAGGTCCCTGGATTTGGAGGAGTGGAACCCGCCCGTGGCCGTCGCCTCCCTGCTGGTTGCGCCCATCCGAAACAAGGGCGTGCGGTTGGGTTCCATATACGTGGCGAAAGGCGAGGCGGGCAGCGCATTCACCCGCGAGGACGAGGACACCCTGGTGATGTTCGCGTCCCAGGCGGCGCTGGTCATTGCCAACGCCAGGAGGTACCGGGACGAGCAGCGGACGAGGTCCGACCTGGAGGCGCTGATCGCCACATGCCCGGTTGGGGTTGTGGTCTTCGACGCGAAATCGGGAGCGCCGGTGTCGTACAACCGCGAGACGCTGAGGATCGTTGAGAGCATCCGTCCGGCGAACCAACCGGTCGAGCAGATGATGGACATATTGAGCATCCGGCGGATTGATGGGCGGGAGGTCTCACTGGAGGAGTTCCCGCTGGCTCACCGGTTGAGTACGTACACCGCGCTGCGCGCCGAGGAGGTCGTGCTCAGGGCGCCCGACGGCAGGTCGGTGACGGTGCTGGTGAACGCTACCTCCATCTACTCGGAAGAATCGGATGAGATGGAGTCGGTGGTCGTGACGCTCCAGGACATGACGCCCCTGGAAAACCTGGAAAGGCTCCGGTCGGGATTCCTGGGTCTGGTCAGCTACGAACTGCGGACCCCGCTGGCGTCCATCAAAGGTTCGGCCGCGACCCTGCTGGACGAGTCGGCAGACCTGAACCCCTCAGAGACCCGCCAGTTCCATACCATCATCAACGACCAGGCTGATCGCATGCGCAGGATGATCAGCGACCTGCTGGACACGGCCAATATCGAGTCCGGCACCCTGTCCGTGAGCCCCGAGCCTTCGGATGTTGCGGCCTTGGTGGATCAGGCCGGAGCCTCGTATGTCAGGGGAGGGGGCCGGAACGACCTGCGGGTGGATATGCCGGCCGAACTCCCCACCGTGATGGCGGACCGGGCGCGCATCACCCAGGTGATCAGCAACCTGCTGTCCAACGCGTCCGGATACCCGCCGGGGTCATCCCCCATCGGGGTGAGCGCCGAGGCCGATGGTTTGTACGTTGCGTTTTCGGTGGTGGCCCAGGGATTGAGCCTGCCGCCGGAGCAACTGCCCAATCTGTTCCGGAAATATTCGCGCATCGATGGCGGGATGGTCGCAAGGGACATCGCCGGGTATGGCCTGGGGCTGTCCATCTGCAAGGGGATCATCGATGCCCACGGCGGCCGGATCTGGGCGGCGAGGGACGGAACGACCTGCGGGGGGATGTGCCGGCCGACCTCCCCACCGTGATGGCGGACCGGGCGCGCATTGTCCAGGTGATCAGCAACCTGTTGTCCAACGCGTCCGGATCCTCGCCGGGGTCATCCCCCATCGGGGTGA
>JAPOQH010000018.1 GCA_026710825.1 Chloroflexota bacterium
ATGCGCCGGTGGTAGGAGCCATGGGAGACACCGCCTACGGCTACGGCGGCACCCACCAGACCTTTGTCGATGCCGGTCGGAAGCTGGTGGCCAGAGTGCCGGGACGGCCCAACCGCAAGCACTTTCCCAAGGAAGACTTCGGCATTGACCTGATGGCGGGAAGCTGTACCTGTCCGGCGGGGCATGTCACCGGCACCATCATGCCAGGAGGGAAGCGAACCGACAGCACTGGTACGACCCATCGCCTGCAGGCCTTCCGGTTTGAGGCGGCAGTGTGCTGGGCCTGCCCGCTGAGGTCCCAATGCATTGCGGCCAAGGGCAGGAAAGGCCGACAGGTGCTGATCCACCCCCAGGAAGCCTTGCTTCAGGAGGCCCGGGCGTTGCAGCAGAGCGCCGACTACGACCAGTACCGGCGACGCCGGGTGGTGGCCGAGCATCGACTGGCTCGGCTGGAGCAGTTGGGCATTCGGCAGGCGCGCTACTTCGGACGGGTCAAGACCAAGTTCCAGTTGTACCTGGCGGCCACCGTGACCAACCTGACCCTGCTGGGCAACCAAACCGATGTGTCCGGTGATCCTGGCGAAGATGTTCACGGCCTCACCGCCAGCGGCGCTGTTGCCAGGGACCATGGCGCGCACCGCCATCTGTTGCCGATCTGCATGCTGGCTTGGCTCAGGTCGCCACCAGTGGCCTTATCACTCATTTCAACCGGAGCTTTCCGGCCCGCTTTCTAGGGAACCACCTGATACTCGACCTCGGCGATCTTCTGCCAACTCTCGTTGTACACGTACGCCCAGTGGTGTCCGATGGGTCGCCGGTGCGGGTTGCCCAAGTAGGCGTTGAAATAGTACCACCCATCATCCGTATAGCTATGAACGGTTCGTTCCTGGGATGAGATCGAATAAGGTTCCCGGTCTTCGTGGTATAAGACCACGAAGACTTTGACCGTTTCTGGCGGCGGGTCGGTGACTCCACTGAAGCTCACCATCAGCCACCGCCGCTGGTTCGGGCTGCTGGCGGATATTTCGGCTACCCCGTACTGTCGATTGCCGCGGTCATCGTCCCGGATCAACGCGCTTACCGCTTGGCCTAATCCCGGCAGTGTTCCGGTGGGCGCACTGTTATCGGTAAGCACTTTCTCACCGTAGCGGCGGGCCAAGGTGTTGCCGCCGCTGTCCAGGTTCCACTGGTTGCTCTCACAACCGGGGCAGAACGCCCGCAGCAGGCTGAGACCCTGGTCAATCTCGTCATCCTTGTAGGTGGATAGCCGTTGGTGCAGACTGCGGAAGCCGGTGGTGAACGCCCCGTGGCCCATGCTGCGGTCCAGGTTGATGAACAGGCGCTCACCCAAGGAGTAGTAGCACTGGCTCCCGTTGGAGAATCTGTAGTGCGGGTTGTCGGCGCGCAGGTGCTCAATGGTGCGGTAGTAAGGGCACGGCCAGTAGTCCGTAGAGAGGCGGCTGTCACCGAACTGGCTCTTTACCGAATAGGCGCCGATATACTCGGCGGCGCCTTCGCTGACCCACACGTCATGACCGTCGTTGCGGTCCCACCAGTAGTGGCCGATTTCGTGGGCTATGAGGCGCTGCCTGACGCGGTCGCTGCAGGACCGGAGAGTGCGGCCAAAGCATTCGTCCACCTGGATGCTGATGCCATTGTTGGCCCCCAGCGCGCCGTCCATATCCTCGACAAGTATGCCGACGAAGTCCACGGGCAGAGCCTTGCCCATCAGGGTTTCTGCGTCGCTGACGGAGGTTATCGCCGTTTGCATTACGTTCTGGGGCGCGGAAACGGTAGGTGACCACTTGACGACGGCGAAGGTCAGCGGGTTGCCAAACCGGCCGACGACGTTTCGTTCTTCAACGGTTCCGTGGCTGGTTAGTAGCGATATGAGTAAGGTATCGCCGTTGAAATAGGGAATGCTCATAACGGCGATGATTTTGGCCTCGGTGTTGTCGATGCCGCCGCCGTCGGCGAAATCTTCGTCGGTGACTATCTCGGTGGCGTCGCCCGGGTCATTTTTCGATATATACGTCAGGGTCTGGATTGCCTGCAAATCACCGGGAGTGTGGTCCTGGAGGAAGGGCATCCGGACCAAGGAGGCAACCAGCGATGGATTGTGCTCCTGTAGTTCACTCAGCCAGCCGACGGTCAATTTTTCCGCCTCGGTCTGACCGTCTCTTACCCAGGGGAGGCCGGTTATATCGGAGGTGATGGCGTAGTTAATGTCGTCGCCCGGCCCGTCGGGTTCGTTGCCTGCGCCATCCAGCGCGTCGCCGGAATCGGACAGACGGGCCAACACCCGTTGGTTGATACGAGTGATGCTTTCCATGTGCTCGCGGTGGTCATAGGAACCATCATTTGCGCCGAGCGCTGGAGCGTGGGGGTCGTCTGATTGGTAAGGTTTGACTGAAACCGCAGATCCCGCCGCGTTCTCGCATGCGTCGTCATGACCGTAGGGACAGGGCGGCTCGGGCATTTCAGACAGGGATATCCTCAACCCTTCGGGCTGGTACGCCTCCACATCGGCGGTAGGCAGCCACATCAGGCCGGCAACCGCGGCCAGGGCCAGCAGGGCCAGGGCCGGAAGCAGTAGGGTGGAAAGCTGTCGCGGGGACGCGGCCCGCATCAGAGTTCCGCCCCCTGAAGGTGGGGCGGCTGACAGGGGTAGGTATGGGCTGAATTTAGGTACAAATCCCTGGAATTTACCGGAACCGGGCATGGTGTCCTCCGGGCCTTGAGACCGAGCCAAAGCCGAGCTTTCAGGTTTGAAAATCACAGTCCGAGTCATCCACTGATATGAAGGTGATCAGCATGTTGCGAAAATACCTACCCCTGTCAGGGAGGTGGGGGCGGAAGATTGCGGCCAAGGGGCGGTATCGGGATCCGGTGCGTTCCAAGGACGACCAGGTGGTGATGACCCCCGGACTGCAGTGGGTGAGCCTGATGTTGCTGACGCGCATCGGGTGGGCGCGCATTGCCTCAACAAAACCGTTACCCAACGCTCCTGTTTGGTCTCCGACGGCAACGGGCCACTCTGCCATTTGCGCGCCGATCGCACGCTCATCCCAGACATGGCGGCCGCCGTCTCCTGTGTTTTTCCTTCCATACGTTTTTGCCTCAAAAGTCTTTGATCAATCCGGCACCTCCGTGCCGGACGATTTACACAATCCCAACCGGCAAGAATAGTCGGCGCAACAGGGAGGCATTACTTATTGTCGTCTATCACCGAGGCCTGATCGGACCGTCAACAACCTTGACACACTATCACCTACCATATCTCGAACAGTTGCGTACCCTCCGTTATTCCGCTCTTGAGGTCGATGCCGCGCATCTTGTTGCGGCAAAGGCCCTCACCGATGACGGCCGGCTCGATGGGGAACACAGCAAAAACCAAACCGTGATTATGCCGGCAACGCCGCGACCAGCCATATCCATGGTCGCACCTCTTTTTCTGCTACTCGTCCGCCAGTTCCGTTGCTCGATTGCGCTAGGCATCCGCGATGGCAATGACTGGATGTCAGAAAAGGCTTCCCCACATCAGTAGGGTGATCCAAGCACCCATCTCTTGGTCGCCACTGGTCGCGCACGAGATCAGCGTTAACTGCACCAGTTCCTCGAGCCCATCTACATACTCCACCTGCTCCCGCGTCATCTTCTCAATCTGCGCTACGATGATCGGGCGCGCCTCGTCGCTGATGTTCGCGGTTAATGACTCAACCTGGCAACGCAACATCTCGGCGACCAGAATCTCGCGCTGGGCCTTCTCATGGGCGATGTCCTCCGCCGTCGGAACCTGCACCTCTACCGTGGCCCACGTAGGGTCGCCGCCGCAGGACACCGACTGGCTCTCCCTGCGGACGAGCACCAGGGCCACCCGGTATTCCCACGCCCCGGCTTCTCCCGGCCCCCCCTTCCACCATCTTTCGTCAACAAGGTCGGCGACATACTGCCACGAACTGCCGTCGTCAATCTTGCGCTTCTCGATCCGGTAGCCCAGAACATAATCTTCATAGTGCTCGTTGTAGTAGTACCCAGTTTCGTAGAGGTAGTTGTCGTCAACCCACCAGTCGAGATGAACCATATCGCGCTCGAACCAACCCGCCATATCGAACACCGTTACATTGGCGCATAGATCAATGGCGAACGCTTGCCACTCGGCAGCCGTCAGCGGTCGATCCACATTCACGTACTCGGTACCCCACGACACCTCATTGTCTAGGCAGGTCAGCGTCTCGCCCTCGATCACCGCGGCGACTACCCCCACCCTGAAATACCATTCGCCCGGCAGCGTGGGGCTAGACCACGAGAACGCGTCGCGCACCGACGCGACTTCCTCCCATCGCTCGTGATCGTAAGCGTGCGCCCGGTCGATTCGGTAGATAGTCTCGTATGACTCCGACCAATCGTGGGGACCGTGATATACCTCGGACCATTCAAGAATCACGTTGTCCCTTTCGACTCTGGCGTGCTCAATCGATATCTCCGTGTCCGAGCACCTGCTGATGGCGATCTGCTTGGCCGACGCGTCGTCGGTCGCATTGGTGATCGAGGGCCGTACGAACAGAAGGCCCGCCACCGTCAGTGCAAGGGCCGCGCAGATGGCTGCCGCTAGCGCGATGGTCAGCTGCCTTGGTTTCACCGCTATGATCATTGCTCTCTCCTTGTGCAAAGCGGTCAAGCCCTGATGCCATCGCGCTCCTTATCCCGTTTCTTCTCGATGCAGTACCTCTCCGCTTGCGAGGGTAGGTTCCGTGTCGTCAGATTCTTCCTGCGGTACTTGGTCGATCGTTTGAGCCGTCGGGCGGTCATAGTTTCCATCGGGTTACTGGTCTGGCCCGTGCCCTTGGCCCAGCGATCCGTCCTCGATGGATTGCGCCGTAACGTCCATCACGGGCATGGGCCGTATCGCTGCTTCTACCACGGTTATCCTCCACTTGGCGGTGGAGTGCGTCTCCGGGACCGGTTCGGTCCGGTCGGACCTGGCGAGATTGCACAGCACCTTGCCCACTACGGCATCGCCAACATCGGGGCCCAGCCAGCGAACCAAGCCGATGCGTTCCGCGATCTCCTGCGTGGACATCCCGTCCTCGGCGCCGGTCCGGGCCCGATGCTCCAGCAGGGCCGTGAGACAGGCCTCCTCTATGAGGAACATTGCCTGGAGCGTTTTGTCTGCGGCTTGCCGATACTGTGTCATGGACGGACTCTGGGTGGCGGTCGTCAATCTGGAGTTGGGGCGGGCCAGCTTGCCTGGTCGGCTGCGTCGTGAATCCGGTCGGTTGGGCGCCGGCCTCGTCGGACGGTTCGTCTGCAGCCCGCAGCGCGGACCGACCGTTTGAACGAATATCTCTGGGCTGCGGTTCTCCGCTGCGCCCGGGTTTATGCTGTCCCAAAGGTCTTGCGCCGCATCGGGAGCGGATGCTGCTTTGCCGCAGGCCATATTCTCTGATCCCTATTGAATAATCGTGGATGGCTCGGTAGTGTATCTGTCTGTTGCGTGTAGTGTGCGTAATGCATCGGGACAATGGCGTATAATGAACGTCGTATTTGGTTTTTTTTAAAAAACCGCCTGCCGATACGGTCAGTTGCCTGTAATGACAGGAGAGGTCGCCGCGGTCGGAACGG
>JAPOQH010000107.1 GCA_026710825.1 Chloroflexota bacterium
ACGAGATCGAGCGATTGTTCCGGAGGATGAAGGGATTTCGCCGCATCTTCTCCCGCTTTGAGAAACTCGACGTTCTCTTCCTCGGGTTCATCTCATTTGCGCTCATCGTTGACGCACTGCGCTAGTGTGAACAGGCCCTAGTCTACGCCGGAGCTGCCGATAGGTCACGCCGCTACCGTCATGCTGCCCTCGGAGTTCCGACCTGCCGTGATCTCTGGCGGCAGAGGTTCACCGTTCTCCTTGCGAATTTGGAGCATGGTCCGGGCGATCTCCCGCAATTCCTCCAGCGTTTGTGCCGGTGTATCGCCCCATGCTCTGCAGCCCTGCAACGCGGGTATTTCGGCCCGATACATCCAGCCATGGCTCTCCTCGGGCTCGTGTAGAACGTAGTCCAGTTGGTATATGCCCATCTCTTGTCCTGTGGTTCCAGCATTCCGGGCGTTGGAATGCTCTGCATTTTGCCTTGTCTGGTTGGTTCGGTCAAAGGGCCCTCTGGTTGGGAGCATGCCAAATTGACCAACTTGGCAGCTGTCTCACGTCGTGCCGTCGTTTGACTTGGGACTGCCCGCCGGCTTATTGTGCCGGCCTTGGGCGTGTGGGCAAAAGCGGCTCACACACGTGGTTTTGACCCTGCCCTCACACCCTTTAAAGGCGGCCAGCCTTGATGCGAATCCGCAGCGTTCCGGTTCTGGAAGTCCTGCAGAACCGGAACTTTCAGTTCCTGTGGGCGGCCCGGTGGATCCACGAGATCTCCCGGCGCATGGAACTGATTGTGCTGGGCTACCTCATCCTCGAACTGACCGGTTCGGCTTTCCAGGTAGGCCTGATCTCGGTGTTCCTCAACGGGCCGCGGCCTCCTCTGTCCCTGGTCGCAGGGATGCTCGCCGACCGCCTGGACCGGTGGCGCATCCTCGTGGGCATGCACACCGTCTATCTGCTCATCGCCGCGTGCATTCTCGCTCTGCTGGCCGTGGGATCAATCCAACCCTGGCACGTTTTCCTGGCCGTGCTGCTCCAGGGAACCGCCAAGGTGCTGGACGATCCCACTCGCCGCGCCTCCCTGTTCGATTTGGCCGGCCAGGACCGTATCGCCCATGCCATGTCGCTGGAAACCATTACCAACAACGGCGGCAAGATTTTGGGCCCCATGGTCGGCGGGATAATCGTCCAATTCTACGGATTCACGGGCGCGTTCATCGTGCTGGTGGTCCTCGACCTGATCGCGGCATTCTTGATTTTCAAAATGCGGTTGCCGGACCGCTCCGCCACTATCGTCCGGGACACTGCATTCCTGCAGGGCATCCGGTCGGGCATCGGCCACTCGTTCTCCGACAAGTTCGTGCTCGGCGTCCTCACCATATCGCTGGTGATGAACGCGATGGTGCTGCCCCTGCAATACTTCATACCGGTGATTGCGACCGATGTCCTGAAGGTTGGTCCCGCCCTGGGAGGATTGCTGGGGTCCGCCGACGGCATTGGGGCGTTCATTGGAGCCATCATCATCGGGGCGCGCCGGCGGTACACGTTCCACGGGCGGTACTTCGTGATCGGAGCGTTGATTGTGGGAGTGGGTGTTGTGGCGGTGGCCTGGTCCCCCTGGTTTGTGGTCTCCTTTATGCTGCTCCTGGGTGCTGGCGTGGGCCAATCCGGATTCAGCACCATGCAAAGCACCATCCTGATGCTGTCGTCGCCGGCCGAAATGCGGGGCCGAATCATGGGGTCGCAGGGGCTGGTCAACGGCTTGGGCCACCTGATTGGAGGCGTCGAAATCGGCGCGATCGCCCAGGCGTTCACCATTTCCCTAGCCATCGGCATCAACGCCGGCGTCGGCATCCTGTTCATGCTGCCGGTGATCCTGCTCACCCCGCTGGTCAAGCGCCCCATCGAGTTGTACCGCCGCCCTGAGGCCGCTAACTCAGCGCCCTGACGACAGCCAATTCTCGCGGGGGTGAGGATTCCAAGGTCCCACCAGTCCGTGGACGGCTCGGTGGTGGCGAACGGTAAATTGCACTGGCGGCCAGGCGTCGTTTGACTTGCCACCACTCCCGGCGTATCGTGCCGGCTCTAGGCGCGCCGGCTACCGCGCAAGGCCATCTGGAACCCCGCCTTCGCACGTTACCTCGCGCCCCATAAAGGCGGCCACTCCTGATGCGTATGCGCAACGTTCCGGTCCTGGTGGTTTTGCAGGATCGGAATTTTCAGTTCCTTTGGGCGGCCCGGTGGATTCATGAGATCTCCCGGCGCATGGAACTGCTGGTGCTGGGCTACCTCATCCTGGAGCTCACCGGCTCGGCCTTCGCGGTGGGCTTGATCTCGGTGTTCCTCAACGGGCCCCGCCCGCCTCTGTCCCTGGTGGCGGGGATGCTGGCCGACCGCCTCGACCGCTGGCGCATCATGGTGGGCACACACGTCATCTACCTGTTTATCGCCGCATTCCTGCTGGTGCTCCTGATCTACCAACTGGTGGAGCCCTGGCACGTTTTCCTTGCGATCCTGATGCAGGGCACCGCTAAAGTGCTCGATGATCCCACCCGTCGCGCGGCCCTGTTCGACATTGCCGGTCAGGACCGTATCACCCAAGCGATGTCGCTGGAAATGATCACCAACAACGCTGGCAAGATCATCGGCCCGATCATCGGCGGCGTCATCGTGCAGTTCTACGGGTTTACCGGCGCCTTCATCCTCCTGGTGGTCCTCGATATCCTGGCGGCCTTCCTGATTTTCAAAATGCGCCTCCCCGACGGTTCCGCCCGTATGCCGCGGGACACCGCTTTCCTGCAGGGCATCAAATCGGGAATCCGTCACTCGTTCTCCGATAAATTCGTGCTCGGTGTCCTGACCATATCGCTGTTGATGAACGGTATGGTGTTTCCCCTGCAGTACTTCGTTCCGGTGGTGGCAACCGACGTTTTGAAAGTGGGCCCCGCCCTTGGCGGCCTGCTGGCCGCTGCCGAGGGCATCGGCTCGTTCCTGGGAGTCATCGTCCTCGCCGGCCGCTCCAGGTTCACGTACCATGGGCGCTATTTCATGTTCGGCGCACTGAGCGTCGCCATCGGCGTCGCTATTATCGCCTGGTCTCCCTGGTTCGTAGTGTCCTTCTTGGTGTTCCTGTGCGCAGGCATGGGCCAGGCGGGATTCAGCGTGATGCAAAGCTCGATCCTGCTGCTGTGCTCCCCTCCGGATATGCGCGGCCGCATCATGGGGTCCCAGGGGCTGGTGAACGGCGTGGGCCACGTGGTCGGCGGCAGCGGGATCGGCGCAATCGCCCAGGCTTTCGGCATTTCCATCGCCATCGGCCTGAACGCCGGCGCTGGCATCCTGCTCATGCTGCCGGTGATCATATGGACTCCGCTGGTCTGGCGTCCTGTGCAGTTGTACCGCCGCCCGGAGGAGGCTGGCACCACCCCGGCGTGAGGCGTCCAAAGGTGATACCATGCGTCGCATAAGCGTGGTGCGATCAGTTGTCCACCAAGGTCGAAATACGAGCTGAACCCGCCCCGCCGGCGGAACTGCTGGCCCGGGCATCCGCGCTGGCGCCGGCCCTCAGGGAACGCGCTGCCGAGGCTGAAGAACTGCGCCGCCTGCCCGACGCGTCCTTCGATGCCCTGATGGCCACGGGGCTCTACCGCATCGCCGTACCCGTCCGGTTCGGCGGCCTCGATGTCGATTACTCGCTCGCGCTCGACGTGGCTGAGGAACTGGCCCGCGCCTGTCCCGCCACCGGTTGGTGCTACGGCCTGTGGGCCGCCCACGCGTGGCTCATTGGATACTGGCCCCTGCTGGCGCAGGAGGAGGTGTTCATCGGAGATCCGGACACTCTCGCCGCAAGCTCGCTCAATACCGGTAAATCCACCTGCGTTCCGGTTGACGGTGGTTACCGCCTCTCCGGTCGCTGGGAGTTCTCCAGCGGATGCGACTTCTCCGATTGGGTGATGCTCGGCGTGCCCGGCATCGGTGAGCGCAACTGGGCGTTGGTGCCGAAAGCCGACTTCCAGATCGTGGATACCTGGTTCGTGTCAGGATTGCGCGGCAGCGGTAGCAAGGACATTGTGGTGGACGATGCCTTCGTGCCGTCCCATCGAGTGCTGGACGTCACCACCGCCGGCGATGGCGACTGGACCGGATGGGACCTGCACGAGCAGACGAGGTATCGCGCCCCGATCCCTGCGCTGCTCGGCTGGGACCTGGTCGCCCCCATGATTGGCATCGCACGCGGCATGACCGACGAGTTCATCGGCCGCCTGTCGGGAACCACCGGCGCCGGACGCACCGCCGAATCCGAGGCCGTCCACATCCGCCTGTCCCACGCTTGCGCCGAGGTCGATGCCGCCCGCGCCCTGATGCACCGCGACGTCCGCGAAATCCTGGACCGCGCCGCAGCAGGAGAAGGATACTCAGCGCTGGACCGCGCCAGGTACCGCCGCGACCGGGCGTATGCCATCCAACTGTGCCTCCAGTCGGCCAACCGCATCTTCGACATCAGCGGCGCCCACGCCCTCTTCGATTCGGTCGCGCTGCAACGCTACCACCGGGACGCCCACGCCGTCGCCCACCGGGACACGCTGCTCATGGACTTCGGCGGCCAGGACTTCGGACGGTTGGCTTTGGGCGGATCGACATAGACCCCACGAGCGCCTCGACCACACCACAGCCCATGTCTAATGCGAGCAATCCGTCAAACTCGGAGCAGTGGACAAATGTCCATCCGCCCGACTAGCATAACAGGCGCGGAAGATCGGGCGAGCAAGAGCCTATTCAAAGACATTCCGCGCCACGCCTCCGGAGGCATGTTTTTGGGAACCATCACCGTCACACTCCAGGTCGGAGACCATCAGGGCGACCGGTTCGAGGAACTCGACATCATCGTCGACACCGGCTCGACCTATACCGCACTACCACGCGCAATCCTTGAACGCCTCGGAGTCCCAGTCCAACGTTCACTGCCGTCAGAGACCGCAGACGGCAGGATGGTTCCGGTCGACGTCGGCGAAACCACGGTCAGGCTTGAGGGATTACAATTCCACACGCCGGTAATATTCGCCGAACCAAACGAGTCCAGTCTACTTGGTGTCGTCACTCTCGAAGAGGCTGCCCTCGCCGTCGACCCGGTAGCCGGCCGCCTCATACCCACGCACCTCCTGCGATACTGACCGCGCAAAATCGCGCCCCGAAAAGAAATCCGGCACGTCAAGCCGTCCTCACGAGACCCACTCGAAACACTCTAGGAGCTGACATGGTTATCCAGCAGGCTGCCCACAATCTCGAACAGGGCGATGTCGCCCTCCCCGACACCGGCCGTCCAGTGGTCCGCTCCAACGAGGGCGTCATCTCGTCGGGCCACTACCTGACATCCATGGCCGGCGTGAAGATGCTGATGGCCGGCGGCAACGCCTTCGACGCCATGGTCGCCGCCAGCCTGGCCGCCGCCGTGGTGGAACCCATCGCGTCCTACTCGCTGCTCGCCGAGGGCGTGTTCATGCTATACGACTCCGCCAGCGGCGATCTCACGTCCCTCAATGGGCAGGGCGGCGCGCCGGCCGCGGCAACGCCGGAGTTCTACCGCTCCCGCGGCCACGAGCGCATCCCCACCGGCCCGGGCATGGACGCTCCGTTGTCGTTCACCCAGCCGGGCATTGTTGACGCGTTCATCGCCATGCTGGACCGTTACGGCTCCCTCTCATTCGCCGAAGTAGTCGCGCCAGCGATCAGCTACGCCGAGGATGGCATCCCCCACTACGAATACATGCTGGAACGTCTGAAGTCCCGATCCGGTCAGGAGCAGTTCGACAACTTCCCGCCCGGCGGTTGGGAAGTGTTCTACGAGAACCGGCAGGTGCCGGAGCCCGGCGCTCCGATGGTGCAACCGGGCCTCGCCAACACCCTGAAAACCATGCGCGATGCGTCGCTGGCCGAAAACGGCTCGCGCAGCGCCAGCCTGCAGGCCGCCCGCGACGCCTTCTACTGCGGCCCCATCGCCCGGCAGTTCGTCGATTCGACCCGGGCCGTCGGCGGCATCCTGTCCATGGATGACCTCGCCAACTACCACAGCAAGTTCGCCGGTCCAGTGACCACCACCTTCGACGGCCATGAAATCTGGGGACAGGACACGTGGACCCAGGGCCCGATGCTCATGCAGGCTCTCAACATCCTGGAACACTTCGACCTGCGCGCCATGGGCCACAACAGCCCAGCATATATCCACACCGTCGCCGAGACGCTCAAGCTCTGCTTCGGCGACCGCGAGGCATTCTACGGCGACCCCGACTTTGCCGAGGTGCCCATCGACGGCCTGCTCTCCAAGGAGTACGCTGCCGAGCGCGCCCAATCAATCGACCCTGAGGGCGCATACCAGGCCCAGCCGGAGCCTGGCGACCCTTGGAAATACTCGCGTATCAGCGGCAAGACCGCGCCCCAGGTCATGGCCGAACCAATCTACACCGGCCCCGACTCCTCGGCCGACGACGGCACCACCCACGTGTCCGTCCTGGACAAGAATGGCAACCTGGTCTGCGGAACCATCAGCGGCGGGTCGTTCTCCAAGTCGGTGTTCTTCCCCGAGCTCGGCGCCTGCCCCAGCACTCGCATCGAGATGTTCAACTGCGAGCCGGGCCATCCCAACGTCGTCGAGCCTGGCAAGCGTCCGCGCACCACGCTGGTCAACTACATCGTCGCCAAAGATGGCCAGCCCGTGATGACCGTGGGCTGCCCCGGCGGCGACAACCAGGTGCAGGGCAACCTCCAGCTGATCCTGAACTCCCTGGTCTTCGGCATGGACCCCCAGCAGGCCGTCGAAGCGCCGCGATTCGGCACCGCCAGCAACGTCAACTCCTTCTACCCCCATGTCTACTATCCCGGGCAGCTTGACCTTGAGGACGGCATCCCCGAGCGCACCGCCGATGCGTTGCGGGCCTTCGGCCACAAGATCTACCGCACCGCCAACTGCGGCCTGGGCGCAACCGTATCGGTCCGAGACGCCGAGAACGGCTCCCTCAGCACCGGCGCCGACCCCCGCCGCGCCTGTTACGCCCTGGCGCTGTAAAAGCGGGCGCCTAAAACTCCATCAACGTAAGGTGATTGTTTTGGCGTGGGTGTAGGGGCGAATAATCATTCGCCCCTACGGGCTTCGCGGCACACTCCGCCCTAGCCCGACGGCGTCGCGGCAAGCTGCCGGCCCGCCGAGCGCCCCAACCCGAACCAGAGCGAGATCAGCAGGCACAGCCCCGCCGCCACGCTGATGGACGTGGACCAGCCCACCCATCCGGCGGCGGCAGCCAGCGGCAGCGCGCCCAGGTGATGGAAGCCCGGCGTAAAGTGAAGGATTCCCATCACACGACCCCGTATTTCCGCCGGCGTAGCCAACTGCAGGATCGTCGTGGCCAGTGGCCACACGGTACCCAGGCTGGCAATTCCCAACACCAGGAACACCGTCCATGACACCCAGAAGCTGGACGACCACGCGAACAGGGTCAAGCACACGCAGAACAGCCCCAGGCAGGCCAGCAGCCACCGGTACAGCCAGCGTCGCCCCATGAACGTGATGCTCAGGTTGCCGATCAGCGAGCCCACGCCCGATGCCAACAGCAGCAGCCCGGCCTGGTACGCGTCGGCTCCCAGTTGGTCCCACGCGAAGGCGGGCAGCGCGGCCAGGTGGCTCATCCCGAACCCGCCCCACGAGCAGGCCAGCACGATGACCGTCAGCAGCACCGGCGATCGCCAGATTTGGACCACCCCGTCGGTGAAGTGCCTCAACACCGGGTCGCGAGTTGATCTGGCGCTGCGTTGCGCGATCCGGATCCAGTAAACGGAGAATATGCTCACCACGTAGCACGATCCGTTGAGCAGCAGGGCCGCGCTGATGCTCCAGTGATCGATCACCAGCCCAACCACCGGCGGCCCGACGATCCGCCCGATGTGGACCGCCGCGTTGAAGTGCGCCACCGCGTCCAGCAGCGTGCGCTGGTCCACCAGATCGGCCACCATGGACACCCGCGCCGGTTGATTCAACGCCTGCAGCGACCCCAGGATTACCGCCGCCAGGTAGATATGCCAAATCGCCACCACGCCCGTGAACGAGAGCACGGCCAGCGCTGAGATCACTGCGCCAACCGCGAACTGGATCGACATCACCAGCCGCTTCCGGTCGACGGCGTCGGCAATCACACCGCCCACCATCAACAGACCGACGTTGGGCACCCCGTAGAGGAACACGACCAACCCGAACTGGGTCTTGGAGCCGGTTACCTCGAGCACCAGCCAGCCCAGAACCAGGAATTGCATCCCCTGCGCCAACGCCTGGGTGGCGGAACTCGTCCAATACCACCGGAAGTTGGAAGCACGCCACGGGCCCATGGCCCGACGCATGTACGACGCGGCGCGATTTCCGCCGGCTTGAGGCTCTACCAAAGCGGCAACTTGGCCGTGGCTGCTGGCGAAGATGGAGAAGGTATCGGGTATACGCCGCTGATCACCCGCCGATTGTAATCCATCGGGGGATACAGCGGGGCTCCGGTGGTATCATCAGGCCACTCACTCAAGGGAGGATCTAAGTATGGACATCGGAGTTACCGCCAGGGCTTCCAGCGATTCGGTTGACCCGGCAGAATTGGCCAAGCGAGCAGAGGAACTGGGCTTTGAGTCATTCTGGCTCCCGGAGCACCCGGTCCTCCCCGTGCACACCACGTCGCGATACGGCGGCACACCCGACGGATCAATCCCGCCCTCAATGGCCGACATCGGCGACCCGCTCATCGCCCTGTCGATGGCTGCGGCCGCCACCAGCACCATCAAGCTGGGCACCGCCATCAGCCTGGTGCCGGAGCACAACCCCCTGATGCAGGCCAAGCAGATCGCCACCCTGGACAAGTACTCGAACGGCAGGTTCCTGTTCGGAATCGGCGCCGGCTGGCTGCAGGAAGAGACCGAAATCATGGGCGGAGATTTCCAGCACCGCTGGGGCCAGACCCGCGAAGCCATCCTGGCAATGAAGGAACTCTGGACCAAGGACGAGGCCGAGTTTCACGGGCGATTCTTCGATTTCCCCCTGGTCAAGTGCTCGCCCAAGCCGGTGCAGACGCCGCATCCGCCGGTGTTCCTGGGAGGCTACGCTGCCAACGTGTTCAAGCGCGTGGTGGCCTGGGGCGACGGCTGGATGCCCGTTCGCGTAACCGAGGAGCAGGTCCGGGCCGGCCGGGCGACCATGGATGAGTTGGCCGAGGCCGCGGGCCGAGATCCCAATTCCATCCAGCTAATCGTCTCCAACGTCACGCCCGACCGTGAAGTCATCGCAGGATACGAAGCAGCCGGCGCCAACCGCGTTACGGTCGCCCTGCCGCCGGACGCCGGCCCCAACGGCCTGGACGAGATGGAACGCCTCGCGGAAAAGGTAATCGGCTAACGCGATGCCGCGCCCGCCGATCTCGGGCCAGAGATGCTGTAGTCCGCTCATGGTGCGCCTGTCGAACCACGAGCGGACGGTGGGAAAAGCATGGCTGCGGAACGTCTTCTAATAACAGACGGGTGAAAACTCCAGCTATATGTCCCAAGCTGATGAATCCATCCCCTCGGTCGGCCCGCGCGCCTGGTCGCTGATGCGCGGGCGTGTGGACGGCGAGAATTGGGCCGCCAACTTCGCCGAACCCCACGAACTCATCGCCTGGGCCGACATCGCCGACTTCGAGCACTACATGGGGCAGATGCCCTTCCCGTACGACAACGCGAAGGCGGTGGAACTCTACGAATCCGCGCGATCAGACGCGTCGACCACCGGCATGCCCTTCAACCACCGGGAGTACGCCGGCGGGTTCCTGCAGTGCGTTTATGAAACCTTGAGGTCCAGGCTCGGCCTGGACCTCTGATCGCGGCAGATTGAACCGGGTCGCTACACCGACGTCGCGTTAGGCGGCGCGGGCCCCCGCTCCAATAGCTCCAGCCAGTTGCCGTCCGGGTCCTGCATGTAGCACCCCTTGCGCGCCGCCGGATACACCGGGTTGGGCCGCTCCGCCGGCGGGCTGACGAACCGCACGCCCTGCGCCGAGAGTTCCTCGTAAAAGGCGTCCAGATCGTCCACCATGACTCCCAGGTGAGTCGCTCCCACCTGGAATCGCTGCGGCATCTCCGCGGCCACACTTGGCGGGTTCAGATACTGGATCAGCTCCACCGAGTGCCGCATGTCCCCCGGTCCCAGGTACACGATATGCAGCCGAGCGTCGGGATAACCCACCAACTCCGATATGAACTCCCCCTCCAGTATCTGGTCCCTTTCGATGCTCAGGCCCAGCATGTCCCGGTAGAAGGCCAGGGAGCGTTCCATATCGCTGACCACAAAACCCGTGTGGTTCATCCATTGCACTTCCATATTTGATACCCCTTGACGTTGAACCAACGGGTTCGACCTGAATCGACGAGCTCAGCGGGGAAATATATTCAGCCTGTTGCCGTGGCTACGTCCAGGATGGGTAGGGGCGAATGATTATTCGCCCCTACACCGCCAGCACAAACGATATGCCCATTCCGGAATGATAACGCGAGTTAGCGTCCGTCTTTCACGTAGTCGGCGCACTTCTCGCCGATCATGATCGTCGTGGCGTTGGTGTTGGCGCGGATGCAGTCGGGCATGATCGACGCGTCGGCTACTCGCAGACCCTGCACACCCTTGACCTTCAGGTGCTGGTCCACCACGGCCAGCGGGTCCGAGTCGGGGCCCATCTTGCAGGTGCCGGAGACGTGATGAGACGTGCCGGAGTTCTTGCGTAGCCAGTCGTCCAGCAACTCGTCCGACGCCAGTTCCTCGTCAGACGGCATCAGTCGCTCCTCGATCAGATCGGAGAACGGGGGCTTCTCCGCCATCCGCACGCCCAGCCTGATGGCCTCGCGCATGCGCCGCAGGTCCTCCGGCTCCTGGTAGTAGTTGTAGTTCAGGTTGGGCTGCACGTGCGGATCCGTCGACTGCAAGGTAAGCTCACCCTGCCCCAACGCCAACTGCAGGCTCGCGCCCATGCCGACGTAGTTCAGGTCTTCGTCGATCTGGACGTGGGCCGGACGGTGCTCGCTGGTCATCAGGTTGGGACTGAGTTGCATGTCGTTCCGCAGGTCGGACCCTTCGACCGTATAGCGCAGGCCCACCTGGATCACCGGCGCCTGCACGTCCGGCTTCTCTCCCTTGGCCAGGTACAGCACCGACGCCGCGGGATGGTCTCGCAGGTTCTTGCCCACGCCGGGCGAGTCATGCACCACCGGGATGCCCATGCTGCGCAGGTGCTCGGCCGGCCCGACGCCCGACAGCATCAGCAACTGCGGCGACGCGCCCGCCCCGCTGCTCACGATGATCTCGTCCGCCTCCACCGTAAAGACCTCGCCGCCGCTTTCGGCCTCGATTCCCACGGCCCGGTTGCCGTCGAACAGGATGCGCCGGGCGGTGACGCTGCCCCGGACAGTCAGGTTCAGGCGATGCCGCGCGATGTCCAGGTAGTTGATCGCCATGCTCATTCGCACGCCGTCGATGGTGTTGCGCGCGCGCGGCGAAACGCCGGTGGACTCCGGATGGTTCTGGTCCTCGTCCCGTGGGAATCCTTCGTCCAGGCACGCTCGCTCGAACGCCACCGAGTGGGGCAGCCATTCGGTGCGTGGCACGCGCCGAACCGGAACCGGCCCATCGGACCCGTGGAAGTCGTCGCCGCCGAAGTCCAGGTCGGTCTCCAGCTTGTTGAAATAGGGCAGCACGCTGGTGAAACTCCACTCGTCGTTGCCCCATTCCGCCCAGCGGTCGTAGTCCTCGGGGATGCCGCGGAACAGCACCTGCCCGTTCACCGCGCTGGACCCGCCGGTTGCCTTGCCCCTGGGAATCACCAGTTCGGTCTGGTCCTCGGTGATCTTGGCGGTGTAACCCCAGTTGTGCGGCCCGTAGGCAGACAGCCACACGTTGTTGCCCATCTTCAGGTCTTCGGGCAAATGCTCGAAGTCGGGATAGTCCGGCCCCGCCTCCAGCAGCAGCACCGAGCGATCGGGGTCTTCCGACAGCCGGCTGGCGATAGTGCATCCGGCGGACCCTCCGCCGACCACGATGACGTCATACTTCATTCCGGGCCTCCTGCGCTGCGCGAATCTGTTCGCTGGTCGTTGCGCGTCTCTTGATCTCGGCTAATAATACCCAACCGCGACCAACGCGCCTAGCGTTGCCGCCACCGTTTCCTATGCATACCGCCCTCGGAATTCAAGCCTTGAGCCGTTACCGGTGGGTCATGGCCGCCATGTCCCTGGTGGGGCACCTGGCCCTGGGGTTCAACCTGTTCGGAATCTCCCCGGTTCTCCCCCTGGCAATAGCGGATTACGGCATCAGCAACTTTGCCGCCGGCCTGCTGGTGTCCCTGCCCATGCTGTTGGCCGCAGTGTTCGGGATCCCTGGCGGCATGTTGGTCGCGAGGATCGGCGTAAAGCGCGCTCAACTCATCGCGTGGATAGCCATGGCGGTGCTCGCCCTGTCGTTCATCGCCCCCAACTTCGGGGCGATGCTGGTGTTGCGCCTGGCCTACGGCGTGGGCCTCGCGATGATGATCACCGCCACCGGCCCGCTGCTGATGGCCTGGTTTTCCCAGCGGGAAGTCCTGGTCATGAACTCCCTGAACACTGCGGC
This sequence comes from Chloroflexota bacterium, assembly GCA_026710825.1. Classification (GTDB taxonomy): domain Bacteria; phylum Chloroflexota; class Dehalococcoidia; order Lucifugimonadales; family UBA3495; genus Bin87. Next base: position 12,629 of record JAPOQH010000107.1, read on the forward strand.
GATCAGCCTGGGCGTGGCCGTCGCCGTGGCCTGCGCAGCGCCCCTGGCGCAGATCACCGACTGGAAGATCTCCATGTCGGTGTTTGGCGTCGTGGGCGTCGTCGGGTCTGTCGCGTGGCTGGCCCTGGGCCGGGATGCCCCCTTGGCCGGTGTGCGCCCGGCTCCCATATCACTGCGGCAAACCGGCAGGGTGCTGCGCAACCGCACCGTGATCCTGCTGGTCCTGACCGATGCCGGCGTCCTCGTCCAGTACACGGCGCTCACCGGATGGCTGCCGACATTCTTCAACGACCAACTGGGCTTGTCGCTGTCGGAGGCGGGATTAATCACCGGGATGCTGCCCTTTGTGGGCGTGTTCGCGGTGATCGCCGGCGGCATTGTGCCCCTGCGTTTCGACTCGCCCCGTGCGATATTCATCGGATCCGGATTGGCGGCCTTGGCGGGTGGACTGGGTTCCTACCTTCTGCCGAACCTGCCGGGCATCTACGCGGCAGCCGGGGTACTGGGCTTCGGCTCGTGGTTCTACGTGCCCATCCTGCTGACTCTGCCGTTGCGCCTGCCCGGCATCACGCCCCAGGGCCTCGCCGTAATCTACGGCTCCCTGATGACCTTTTCCGGTTTCGCCATGTTCCTCGCGCCCATCCTGGTTGGCGCGGTCCGTGATGCCACGGGATCATTCCTGCCGGGATTCCTGGTCTGCACGGCCATGAGTTCAACCGCGCTTATCGCCGGCGCGCTCTTGCCCCGCAACGTTTCCGCCGGCAATGCGCCCGGCTGAGCGATTCCATGCTATGTTGAATCACCCGGTATCCGTTCGCGAAACGCGTGCGGCCAACCCGGGCCGATCGGAGATGTATTCATGCCCAAACTGGAACTGAACGGAGAGCAATTCCACTACCATGTGGACAACTTTTCCGACCCGTGGCTCAACGCCCAACCGGTGTTGCTGCACCATTCCGCCGGCGGAAATCTGCACCGCTGGCGTCCCTGGGTTCCCACGATTGCCCGCCGACACCCCACCGTCCGGTTCGACATGCGCGGACACGGCGGCACCACGTCCCGCTCTGATTCGCCCTTCGTCATCACCGAATTGGCCGCCGACATCGCTCGCGTGATGGACGCGCTGGGCGTTGAAAAAACGCACCTCGTGGGCGCGTCCGCCGGCGGCATTGTCAGCCTGCAGTTCGCCCACGACTTCGCCGACCGCCTCCACAGCCTCACGCTGGTGGCGTCAACGCCGCGCCTGGCCCAGATGGGCGCCGACATGGACGCCAGTGGTTGGGGAGACACCCTCCGACGGGAGGGCACCCGCGCCTGGCTGTTGTCCGACACCGACAAGCGCTTCGGCCCCGACACTCCACGCGAGATCATCGACTGGTATGCCGACGAAGGCGGGAAAACCGAAGCCGCCGAAGTGCTGGCCCTCCAGGCCTGCCTGCTGGCGGCGGACCTCGCCCCATTGCTGCCCCGGATCAACGTTCCCACGCTGATTCTCGCCGCGCGCCACGACCCGATCACTCCCCTGGAAATCCAGCAACTGATGACCGATACGATGCCCAACGCCACGCTGGAAGCATTCGACGGCGTCGGTCACAACATGAAGGTGGAGATCCCCGACATCCTGGCCCGGCGCACGCTCGATTTTATCGACACCATCGATTCGCCGTGAGCCGGTATTGCCAAATATCCATTGCCAACCGCCATCGGAGCACCTCTTGAGCGCGACATCAGAATCAATCAACCTGTTTGAACACGAAGGCCGGGAACTCATCGGATTCCTGCGTGAAATGCCTCCCGACGCGTGGGGGATCCCAAGCGCATGCGAAGGCTGGACCGTCGCCGACGTCATCGGCCACCTCACCAGCGTGGATCTATCCACCCGCCTGCTGCGGGGCCTGGATGGCGATCACTCGCCGCCCGAGGGTTCTCCCTCCCCTGAACAGCACGACGAGGACGAATTCGCTCAGACCATCTACCAGCGGGCGGTCAACGCCAACCAGCGATTGGGTTCAGGATTGCTGGACGATTTCATCGAACGAATCGACGAGACAGTTACCCTTTTCCGATCCGTGCAGCCCAGCCAGTGGGAAAACCTGGTCTATTGGCCGGCCGGGCCGATGTCCGTGGATACGCTACTGACCCAACGCATCGCCGAGTTGACCATGCACGGCTGGGATATTCGTTCCCGGCTGGAGGACGACTACCACCTGTCGGACGGCAGCGTAACCGCCCTGCTGGATACCGTAGACCGCGCCGCGCGCCGTGCGTTCCGTCCCGATCCGTCGCTGGCACAACAGCCCATCCGTTACCGTTTCCTCATACCGAGTCCCGAGCAGCGCACCCTCGACCTCGTGCTCAGCGATGACCCGGCCGAGATAATTGAAGGCTCCACGCCCCAACCACCGGCAGATCGCGCCAGCGTGACATTCGAGTGCGACGGCGAAGCCTGCGTACTGATAATGTACGGCCGCCTCCCCCCCGCCGATGCAATCGCATCCGGGCGACTGGCGGTTTCGGACGGCGACGCTGAACTGGCTTCTACGTTTGGCGACCGCTTCGTCGGCGGCTGAGGCAGATGGACTCTGGGATCGGTGGACAGACCTGGGGGTTATCGGCTGGCGTTGACTTTGGGGCGCGCCCCGTCCCGCCGTTGCCGTTTGCGGTCGTGCGCCGATAGTTCCATCTTGCGAAGTCTCAGGTTCTGCGGCGTGACCTCCACCAACTCATCATCGGAGATGAACTCCAGCGCCTCTTCCAGGCTCAACCTGACTGTGGCATTCAACCTTTCGGCGACGTCTGCTGTCGAAGAGCGCATGTTGGTCAGCTTCTTTTCCTTGCAGACGTTGATCTCAAGATCCCCTTCCTGCCGCCGGCAGCCCACCACCATACCCTCGTAAACCTGCGTGCCCGGGTCGATGAACGTCTCTCCCCGGCGTTGGGCGTTGAGCAGGCCGTAGGTAACCGCGGGACCGCCGTCCGACGCAACCAGCGCTCCGCCACGCTGCGATTTGATCTCGCCCTCCATCTTTGCGTAGGACTCGAAGCTGCTGTTGTGCACTCCGTCGCCCCTCGTGGTCCGCAGGAAGAAAGAGTTGAACCCGATGAGGCCGCGGGTGGGAATGCGGTACTCCATGTACACGTAGCCGTCTTCCCCGTACCGCATGTCCCGCAATTGCGCCAGGTGGCCGGCCAGATACTCGGTCAGCGCGCCCACATACTCCTCGCGAGTGCTGATGTGCAGGATCTCGTAGGGCTCATGAACCTTCCCATCGACGGTTTTGGTCACCGGCACGGGGCGCGACACCTGGAACTCAAACTGCTCGCGCCGCATGGTCTCGACCAGGATGGACAGGTGTAACTCCCCCCGGCCCGCCACCACGAAGATATCGGGGCTTGGCGTGGTCTCAACCCGCAGGCTTACGTTGGTGCGCAGCTCACGGATCAGGCGGTCATATAGATTCCTCGAGGTGCAGTGCGCGCCCTCCCTGCCCACAAACGGCGAGGTGCTGATGCCAAACGTCATCCGCACCGTGGGCTCCTGGATGTCTATGGTCGGCAGAGCCCGTGGGTCTTCCGCGCTGGCAATCGTGTCCCCGATGGCGACTCCTTCGGGGCCGGTGACCGCCACAATGTCTCCGGCATAGGCCTCGGTCGCCTCCACACGTTCCATGCCGCGGAAAACGAAGACCCGCTCGACGCTGTGGGGAGTTGGTTCCGCGTCCCGGTGCAGTAGGGCCACCTGTTCTCGCAACCTGAGCGTCCCATTCGTTATACGCCCGATCGCCACCTGTCCCAGGTAGTTGTCGTAGTCCAACGCGGCCACCAGCATCTGCATCGGCGCGTCCGGATCCCCGGTCGGAAGGGGAACCGAATCGAGGATGGCGTCAAACAGCGGTTGCATATCGGTGGCGGGCCCGTCGAGGTCATCCGTCGCCCAGCCCTGCTTCGCAGAGGCGTAAAGCACCGGAAAATCCAGTTGGTCCGCGTCGGTCGCTAACTCCAGGAACAGGTCCTGCACCATCGCTTCCACTTCCGCCACGCGTGCTTCCGGCCGGTCGATCTTGTTGATCACCACCATGGGCGTGACATTCTGCTCCAGGGCTTGCCGCAGCACGTATGTGGTCTGGGGCATGGGCCCGTCGACGGCGTCCACCAGCAGCAGGCAGCCGTCCGCCATGTTCATCACCCGCTCCACCTCGCCGCTGAAATCCGCGTGCCCCGGCGTATCGATGATGTTGATCTTGACGCCCCGGTACGTTACCGACGCGTTCTTGGCCAGGATCGTGATGCCGCGCTCCCGCTCCAGCGGGTTCGTGTCCATGATCAGCTCGCCCACCTGTTGATGGGCACGAAAAACCTGGCCCTGCTTCAGCAGCGCGTCGACCAGCGTGGTCTTGCCGTGGTCAACGTGGGCTATGATCGCCAGGTTGCGAATGTCTTTTCTCTGTAGGTCCGTCAAACGTGTTCACCTCGCACGGCTATCAAGGATACCACCAACGGGCATCACCTATGTCCGGAGTTTGTGCCGCCGCGTTCGGTAATGTCGATCCGCTGGCCCTTCGGATATTGAGGGCGTGAATCCACCGTAGCACGCCACATGCTCTGCCTGTACAATACCGTGCACGCGATCGCCGCCACACCAAGAGTGCGATCGACGGGAAACGATAGCCCGCAAACTCAGCACAACGCCGCCTCGGTTCAGTATCCCACGCAGGAGCAACCACATCATGACCGCCCAGAATACCGGATCCACAGACGCGCTGGCCTCCGCCTCCAACTCGGTCATCGAGACATCTAAACAGGCCCTGTTCGACCTGTCGAAAGATGTCCACGCCCATCCCGAGCTGAACTACGAAGAATACTATTCCTCGAACGCGCTGGCCGGCTTTTTGGAGAATCACGACTTCCACGTGGAACGTGGCATCGGGGGCGTTGAGACGGCGTTTCGGGCCACCATTCCGGGCGGCGGCGGCGAAGGCCCGACCATCGCCGTCCTCGCTGAGTACGATGCGCTGCCCGAAATCGGCCACGGATGCGGGCACAACCTCATCGCCATGGCCGCGATGGGCGCCGCCCTCGGTCTGAAGGCAAACGCGCACGACCTGCCCGGGCGTGTCGAGATCATCGGGACGCCGGCGGAGGAAGGCGGCGGCGGCAAGATTCGCCTGATCGAAGCCGGCATATTCGACGGCGTGGACGCAACCCTGTCGTCTCATCCCTTCTCCAACCGCACCATCGTTCCGGCGGTCTCCCCCAAAGGCGAGAGCTGGAGCCTGGCCATGGTCGGCTACCGGTACATGTTCCACGGCCGCGCCGCTCACGCTGCCGCCGCTCCGGAGGCCGGCATCAACGCCCTCAACGCCGTCATCCACCTGTTCACCGGAATCGACGCCCTGCGCCAGCACCTGCGCGACGACGTGCGCATGCACGGCGTCATCACCGACGGCGGCACCGCGCCCAACGTCGTGCCCGAGTTCGCCGCCGCCAACTTCATGCTGCGCTCCCGGGACGGCCGCTATCTGAGCGCTGAGGTGGTGGGCAAGGTCATGCAGGTGGCCGAGGGCGCCGCGGCCATGACGGGCTCCCGCCTCGAGGTCGAGGAATTCTATCCTTTCTACGAGAACGTTCAGCCCAACCTGACGTTGGCGCAGGCCGTGGGTTCCAACCTGCAGGCGCTGGGAGTCCGGCTGGATGATCCGATTCCCGGCCGACCGGGCAGCGGTGCGTCCACCGACTTCGGCAACGTGAGCCAGGTCATGCCCGCTTACGAATTGCGCTACGCCGTCAGCGAAACGCCCGTGGCATCCCATACCCGCGACATGTGCGAAACGGCCATCACCGATTACGCCCTGTCCAGCGCCCTCCAGGTTGCCAAGGCCCTCAGTCTCACCGCCAGCGATCTCCTGCGCGACGCCACTCTGGTCGAGGCCGCCAAGTCCGAGTTCGCCGGACGCAGCAACTGACCACCAATTGGCGCCGCTCATGGTGAGCCTTTCGAACCACCATTGGCTCGGATGAGTGCAAAAAATACGCCCTCCCCCTTGATGAGAGAGGGCTGGGGTGAGGGTGAAATCCCCCGTCAGGTTACTGAGGGCAAGACCTCGTCGGTAAAACGCGCCATCTGCCCCATCTGGTCCGGAGACGCAAACCGCACGATGAAGTAGTCGGCACCGCATTCCTGATACGCCTGTATGGCGTCCACGATCTTGCTCGGCGGGCCGAACACGCACAGCAACTGCTTGCTGATGACGTCATAGGGGATGCTGTAGTACGCCCGCATGAACTGGTCGCCCTCGTCCAGCGCGGCATCGGTGTCGTCTTTCAGGTTCACCGAGATATACAGGCACCGCCCTATTTCCGACGAGTCGCGCCCCATTTCCTCGGTGCACTGCTCGATCCTGTCCCAGCACTGGCTGAACTGCTCCACCGACGGCACGTTGGTGATCCAGGCGTCGCCCAGTTGGGCAACCCGGGCCAGCCCCCGCCGTACCCAGTTGCTGGAAATCCACAGGGGTATGGACTCCTGGACCGGCGTCGGTTCCAGGGCGACGTTGTCCAGCGGGTAGAATTCGCCGTCGCTGCTCACTGGCTCTCCCGTCCAGAGCGCGCGCATGGCGCGGATGCCCTCCTCCATACGGGAAGCGCGCTCCGTAATGGGAACTCCAACGGCGCTGTGCTCGTCGATGAACATCTGGTTGTTGCCGCGTCCCGCGCCGAGCCCCAGGATCGTGCGCCCGCCGGAGATGTTGTCGATGGTCGCGGCAGCGTGGGCCAGGTGTACGGGATGGCGCAGGGCGTTCAGCAGCACGGCGGTTCCGACTTTCACCCGCGTCGTGCGCGCCGCGATGGCGGCCATAGCGGTCATCGGCTCCAGGCGCGGTTTGGAGGTGATGCTGTCGCCAACCCAGACGGAGTCGTAACCGGCCCGTTCGGCGGTCTCCGCCATCTGCCAGGTTAGCTCAGTCTTCGGGCCCTGGCTGCCGGCGTACACCAGCACGCCTCGAGTGGGCAGCAGGACTCCAAAGTTGTTCGCAGGCGCCATTTCATCCATCTCCATGGGGACGGCGGCCTACCCCGTATCGGGAGCCGTCGCCCCGCAGTGCGTATCCAATCCAGGCGGAACCGTTAAGCGGGCGCGCCGGGCCATTCGCATCCGGGCCCGGCGCGCCGCCAAAGATTCCAGACTGCTAGTCCTGTACCTCAACGATCATCTCGATCTCGATGGGCATCCCGTTGGGCAGCGTGGCCATGCCCACGGCAGACCTGGCGTGCCGTCCACGGTCGCCATAAAGCTCGACCAGCAGATCCGACGCGCCGTTGGCCACCAGGGGCGGTCCGGCGAAGTCGGGCGCGGAGTTCACCATGCACAGCAGCTTGACGATGTGGCTGACGTTGTCCAGATCGCCGATCGCTGATTTCAGGGTGGTGAGCAGGTTCAGCATGGTCTGCCGGGCGCAGTCGTATCCCTGTTCAACGGTCAGATCCGACCCCAATTTACCCGTATGCAGCAATCCGCCCCCGGGCAGACCCGGCCCCGTCCCGGAGAGGAACACCAGGTTCCCGGTCCGTACGTAGGGAATGATGTTGCCGGCTCCCGGCGCGCGCGGCGGGGGCAGTTCGAGGCCCATTTCCTTCAGTTTGTTTTCAATCTCCGGCATGAGGTTGCTCCTTGTAAGAGGTTTTGGGTAGGCGGCCTTGGTCCCGACCGCAGAAGCGGCGCCGATGGTACCACGCATGCGGGAGTAACGGAACTTTCGGAATCAGGCTGAACGATGACGGACAGGTCCCGGTCGAGGAACCCGTTTCGCAGAACCGCCGTCATCACTGTCTCAGGTGGCGGTCGTAGAACACCAGCACCCGGTGCCACATATCCTGGGCGGGCGCCGCCCGATAGCTGGGCCGATAGTCGGCAAAGAAGGCGTGGCCGGCGTTGTTGTACATGACCAATTCGTAGGTCTTGCCGTGCTGGTCCAGCAGCGCTTTCATCTGCTCTGCCTGCTCCGCAGTGGGGTTCTCGTCCTCAACGCCGAATAACGCCAGCAGCGGGCAGGACAGATCGGACACCATATCCATGGGCTGCACCGGCCTCAGTTCGGTAGGCTCGTGGACGATGTGGCCACCGGCCGAGTCCACCGCCGCGTCGATGTTGCTGCTCAGGCACGCCATCATCAGCGTGTAGCGTCCGCCGGAGCAGAACCCGATGATTCCCACCTTCCCGTTGCTGTGCGCCTGCGACTTGAGGAATGCCGCCGCCCCTTCCAGGTCGTCCATGGCGCGGGAGTCCGGCGGAGCAAACAGCGGCGCCAACACGTTCTCTGGCTCCGGCGTGCCCTCACGCGTGTACAGGTCGGGTGCGATGGCAAGGTAACCCTGCCCTGCGAAGCGGACCGCGATGTCCTTGTGGTGGTCCATCAGGCCCATGCCTTCCATCGTCACGATCACGCCGGGATATGATCCTGCCCCGGCCGGGCGGCTGTAGAACGCGTTGATCGTCGTCCCGTCCCGGCTGGCGTACTGGATAGTCCCGGTTTCGAGTTCCTGTCCAACGAGTACCATGACTTACCTCCGGTTGACGTCGTGCGATGTAGGGGCGAGGCATGCCTCGCCCCTACGGTATGTCGGCGCGCCGCTGGATTGGACGCATCTTCTTGCGCGGCACGGAATCTTACGTTGATGCGTCACCCAACTGCCCCAATTTCTCCTGGAACGCCTCGATGGCTCGTTCCTCGGGCACGCCCATGAAGAACCGCAGGCCCTGGACGTATTCCAGCACCTCCCTTGGGAGCATCAACAGGTCGTTGCGCGGCCCGGTGGACTTGTAGAGATTGTTCATCCAGTCCTCCTGGCCAACGAACAGCGAGTCCTGCAAAACCACGAAGTCCTGCCGTTCCATGTCCGACCGGGCCATCCAGCGGTTGAACACGAAGGGCAGGCCGGTCCACTCCTGCCATTCCTCGCCCAGGTCGTAGCGATGCGGAAAACCTCGAACGGCCCGCCGCCCGCGCAACCCCTGGTTCCACGTGAGGAACACCGCCTCGTGTTCCGATTGAGTGTCCACAAAGGATATGTCGCCGATGCCGTGTTTCAGTTCCAGGATGACGCGCAGCAGTTGCAGCGATGTCGGGTCAGGTTCGTTGATCGCGATGGCGCAGCCGCCCAATTCGTCGATCTCGCTGTTCGACAGCAGCATGCAGGCAACGGCGCGATTGACCGATGCCACGCAGAACCGTTCAATCGGGGATGCATTGGGCGCGAGCCGAGGCACATCCAATAGCGGCACCGGCCCGGCGTCGATTTCGCCCCGTTCCAGCGCGCCCGCCACCTGTTGCGGCGCCAGGTCCGCCAGAACGATTCCGCGGCGCTCCATATCGAAGTAGAAGGCTTCGCATTCCAGGTTGGGAACATGACCTACTGTGATCGGCATGGCTATGTTTAACTCCCCAGGGCGCGTTGGTTTTCTATCAACGTCATACCACCTGAAAGGGCCCCCGTCCATACCCGTCAGGCCGGCGTCCCGGCCATATCGGGCATGAGGCGGAGGCCCCTTTTTGGTTCAGGTGTGTTCGCGGTTTACAGGCGCGGTCCCATGAAGGTCAGGGCCTGCTTCTGGTAAACTTGGATGCGGTTGCGTGGTCCTTCGCAGACGAAAATCCGGTTGTCTTCGTCCACGGCAACCCCGGTGGGCGCCCAGAATTCCCGCTCTCGTTCGAGGCCGGGCGCGCGCTCACGCTCTTCCCACATCTCCGGGTTGGCGTCCAGCTTGTCCTTGCCCCACTTGGATACGGTGGCTTCGCCGGTCTTCTCGCCGCAGAAGTTGCCGTCCGGGTCAAAGAACTGCAGCCGGTTGTTGAGCCAGTCGGCCACGTAGATGATTCCATCCTTGTCCACCGCCACGTCGGCAGGCCGGTTGAACTCGCCGTCTCCGGAGCCGGAGGACCCGAACTTCATCAGGAACCGTCCGTCCGAGGTGAACTTCTGGATCCGGTCGTTGCGCCAGTCGGCAATGTAGATGTTGCCCTGGCTGTCGATGTCGATTCCCCAGGGTGAATCAAGCTCGCCGTCGCCGCTGCCTTGGCCCCCGAACCTCGCCAGGAACTGGCCGTCCGGCGTGAACTTCTGCACCCGGTGGTTATTCCCGTCCACGACCCAGACGTTGTCGTCTGCATCGATGGCCAGGCCCGACGGGCGGTCCAGCTGGCCGTCGCCGCTGCCTACGTTCTCGTCCCACTTCCCGATGAACTCGCCGTCGCGGGTGAACATCGAAATGCGGTGGAGCCATTCGTCGGACACGTACACGGTGCCGTTGCTGGAGATGGCCACGTTGACCGGCCAGACCAGGGATCCGTCCTCGAAGTTGTATTCGTGGGGACCCTGCTGCGGGACGCCGCGGGCGAACGCGTTGACGTATTCCTCGTCAACTGTGCACACCGCGATGCGCGTGCCCTCGGGCCGATACTCAGACGACCGGCACAGGACGTACATCAGGTCGTCCTCGCCCCGGGCGACGTGGATCGGATAGGTGAACCCAGGCCCAAACTGCTCGCCACGCCCTATGGTGTGGCTGTACTGCAGCTGGACGTGGGAAATTCTTGTTGCTGTTACCATGATCGCCTCCTTGCGTCGGGCTGCAGGCTAAATGAAGTCCATCTGCTCGAAGGAGCCGTTCACGATGGGCTGGGCATCCAGGCCCATCCACTTCTCCATAAGGGTCGAATAGATGCCGCGGAAGTCGTTGTTGAAGTGCAGGTCGCCCTCCAGCAACTTGTTCTCCTCCAGCGACGGATACTCGCCGTAGAGCCCGCCCTTGACCTGCTCACCAACGACGAATGCGACGCCGCCGGACCCGTGGTCGGTGCCCGAGCCATTGTCATGGACGCGGCGGCCGAACTCGGTGAAGACCAGCAGGATGACGTTTTCGCCTGCGTTGTGCTCCTTCAGGTCGTCGTAGAAGTCGGCGACGGCATTGGACGTTTCCGTCCACAGGCGGGTGTGGTTCGCCAGCTCGCCGGCGTGGGTGTCGAAGCTGTTGTACGGCGCGGTGGTGTAGAACACCCGGGAGCCGAACCCCGCCAGGTGCGTCTGCGCGATGTTGCGCATGTACTGGGCAACGGTGTCGCCGCCGTACTCCACCGAAGAGGAATACATTGCGGGAGCGGTGCTGAGGATGTCAGCGCCTTCCAGCGCGTCCAGGCCGGTCTGGGCGAAGTAGTCCAGCACCGGGCCCTGGCCCAGCATGGGCGAATAGACCCGGGAGAATACGTCGAGGGCCTTGGTCCGCTGTTCCTCAATCTCGATGCCGGTGAGCACGCCGTAGGTCTCGAGGTTGCCAACGGAGGCGACGGGCACGCCGGGGGCTACCAGGGAGCGGGGAAGGCCGCGCCCGAAGTTGACCGCGGTGAGCACGTTCTCCTTCTGCGGGTCGATGTCGCGGATAGCGCGTCCCAGCCAACCTTCGTCTCCGACCTTGTCCGGCTCACAGGTGTGCCAGATGTCCATGGAGCGGAAGTGCGAGCGGCTGGGGCTGGGATAGCCAACGCCCTGTATGACGGCGACCTTGCCTTCGTCATACAGGCGCTTCATCGGCCCCATGGCCGGGTTGAACCCGATGTAGTCGTTGATCGGCAGAACCTGGTCTACAGGTATCCGCACGTTGGGACGGTTGTCCAGGTACAGGGGGTCGCCGTAGGGGACGATGGTGTTCAGCGCATCGTTGCCCCCGGACAGCTGGAGTACCACCAGCACCGGATCTTTCTTGGTGGATGTCATATCGTTCCCCCTTTGTTACTCGAACAGGTACTCGGTGGTCGCGACGATGGACTGCAGCATCTGGCCGACGCGAGTGCCAAACTCGTCGGTACCGGTCCGCAACTCGCCTTCGCTGTCCGCCAAGGCAACCAGTTCGTTGCGGGTGACGTCAGCCAACTGGTAGTGGCCGAGCAACTGCAGGCAGCCGTCCACCAACTGTTCCGACGAGATGGTGTCGCCCTGGGAGCCCAGGCGGTTGATGATCGCCTGCACGCCGCGATGCGAGGTGTCGCCCACGGCGTCGGCCGTGAAGTTGATCCGCTCCACCAGTGTGCCGCTGTCGATCCACTCGCGGCCCGTATGCCAGCCTTCCACCGTCGGCGGGTTCAGCAGGTCCTGACCCATGTAGCGGATAGTCAGCGTCATGGCGTTCATGCCGGGCCTCGGCATGTCAAAGTCTCCGACCAGGCGCATGGTGCCAACGACGGTCTCGGTCGGGCTCTTCACCTTCTCGAACTGAGCGTTCTTGAAGAAGTCGGAGTTGAACAGCACCCGGAGCATGGACCGGATGTCGTAGTTGGAGCGGAAGTACTCGTCCTCGAGCATCTTGATGGCTTCGGGGTCTCGCGGCGGCGTGTTCTGCCAGGCGGGAACCTGCGGCTCATCAGCAACGAAGAAGTTGTACATGTGCCGCGCTACGAACCGGGCGGCGGACGGCTGACGAGCGACGATGTGGACGATGTCCTCGCCGTTGAAGTTGCCGGTCTCACCGAGGAAGGTCTTTTCGCCGTAGTCATGGTCCGACGGGTCGTAGATGAACGCCGCCTCGTACTTGCCATACGGATACCGCGGAATGGAGTTGGTCACGGTCCAGCCCGTAAATGCCCGGGCGGCCTCCTTGACGTCGTCCTCGCTGTAGTTGGCGTCGCCGTCCATGCCCACGCCCAGCGAGAACAGTTCCAGAAGCTCGCGGCCCCAGTTCTCGTTGATCGCTTCCTTGTGGCTCATGCAGTTGTCAAGATAGAACACCATGGCCGGGTCGCGCGAAAGGCCCATGAGCAGCTCTTCGAAGTTGCCGAACCCCAGGGTGCGGAACATATCGAGCTCAATATTCTGCTGCTTGGGATACTCGCACTTCGCGTGGCCGGTGCAGAAGATATGGTGCCAGAACAGCGCGATCTTCTCCTCCAGCGGCCGCTTGGTGTTGATCATCCGGTAGGTCCACTCTTCCTGCTGCCCCTCCAGGCCCGCCTTGGATACCCACTGCGGCTGGTAGCGCATCAGCATGTCATCCTGAATAGCCGGCTGGCTTTCCGGATGCAGTAGTTCCTCTACGGTGGCCTCATAGCCCTTGGCGGCGCGCGCCTCGAGCTCCTCGTACGACGCTCCGAATCCGGCACGGCGCATGAGGTGAGCCATCAGAGCAATGTCCTTCTCTGCCATTCTTTTACCTCCTGAGTCCAGGTCTTTGACGCCGCTGACAGGAACCTCCGGTTGAGGCGCAATTCCCATCGGGATCGGGTTTGAGTCGTCGCGCGCCCTTGCTTTGCTCAAGCAGGCCCCGATGGTTGGCAGCATTGCGTCAATTTTGACGCAATGCTATCCCGATTGGCGCAAAACGTCAATTATTCTTATCACAAAATCCCATCCCAATACCGTCCAATTCGCATCAACGCCGTTGGCATCGACATAACATGCGATATTCGTCGTCAATTGCGCTTTTTGCGCTGTATTACGCGCAGCAATATTCAGCAGCCGCAGGACAGAAAATCAGTATGAGCGCGACCCTCCACCGCTGCGTCATCCGGCGGCACGATTTCGAAGCCGCGCGCAAAATTCCATGAGCGGCTGAGAATCACTTAGATACAAGATGGCCTTTTCTATTCTTTACAATGATATCAATGCGCCGGACCATCCGTCAGGGAATCCAGGCCGGCCAAGGAGTGAGGAGCATGGATAATCGGAATCAAATGGCCAAAAGGTCGCTCCCAAGCATATTGGCGCTACTGGCGGCGGTGATTCTGCTGTCTGCTCTGGTGGCGTGTCGCGGCGACGACGAAGCCGCGGCAGTTACGCCGTCCTTCTCGTTGCCCACAGCGCTGCCCGGCCCGGAGGCCATCCCCACGGGCTCCGCAGCAGAGGCCACCGCGGCCCGCACCTCAACCTACTGGGACGGCCCCGGAAACTGGGCTCCGCAGGACGTCAGCAATCTGGAACGGGTCACCCAGGAACTGGTGGCTCCGCCGTTCCTCCCCGAACACGACCAGGAGTCTCCCGCAGAACCCCGGGTGGTTGAGATACGAATGGTCGTGGAGGAGAAGGAGATCGAGGTTGCGCCCGGCGCGTTCATGTGGGCATTCACCTTCAACGGTTCGGTCCCCGGCCCCATCGTCGTGGTGCACGAGGGCGATTACGTCGAGTTGACCCTGGTCAACCCGTCAGTCAACGAACTGTTGCACAACATTGATTTCCACGCTTCGGCGGGAGCTTTGGGCGGCGGAGCGCTCACCAATGTGGGCCCTGGCCAGGACGTTGTGCTCCGGTTCCGCGCGCTGAAACCCGGCGTGTTCGTGTATCACTGCGCGCCCGGCGGCACCATGGTTCCCTGGCACGTGACCCACGGCATGAACGGCGCCATTATGGTGTTGCCCAAGGGGGGACTCAAAGACCCTGCCGGCAATCCTCTGCGTTATGATCGGGCTTACTACATCGGCGAGCAGGATTACTATCTGCCTCGCGACGACTCCAGTCAGTTCAAGCGATACGACAGCCCGGCGGCGTCGCTGGTGGACGACCTGGAGGCGATGAAAACCCTCGTCCCGTCCCATATCCTGTTCAACGGCGTCACCGGAGCGTTGCAGGGAGACGGGAAGTTGACCGCCAATGTGGGTGAGAATGTCCTGATCGTCCATTCCCAGGCCAACCGACAATCGTACCCTCACCTGATCGGCGGGCACGGAGACTACGTCTGGGAACGCGGCGGTTTCAATGACCCGCCCGAACTGGACCTCGAAACGTGGGTGATCGCCGCCGGTTCCGCCGGAGCTTCCATTCACACGCTCCAGCAGCCGGGGACCTACGTGTACCTGTCCCACAACCTCATCGAGGCGTTCGCCTATGATGCCAAGGCAATCCTGGAAGTCGAAGGCGAATGGAATAACGATCTGATGGAACAGGTCAAGCCGCCGGGCCCCATCCAATAAGCGGCTCGTCGGGTTGGTCGCACTAGAGCGACCCAACAGCAAAGCGCCGGGGCGGTATCCCTACTGCCCCGGGGCTTTCGGGTATTGCTATCCCGTGGGTTCCCGGGGTCAATCCCAAACCCGGAAAGCCCCGGACAACCTGGCAGCGATACGCTACCTGCTTATCGTTACCTGAAATCGGCGGTGGACGGGAACGACGCCAGCAGGGGCGACACCGTGTCGATCATCGCCGAGTTGATGCTGTCGATGTCAGCGCAGCCGGTCATGCCCATGGTCGCATCCAACTCATCGCGCAGCATTTCAAGCACCGCCTCAAGCCCGGCCTCGCCATCGACTGCCAGCCCCCAGAACAACGGGCGTCCGATCAGCACCGACCGGGCTCCCAGGGCAACCGCCTTGAAGATGTCCGTTCCGCGCCGAACGCCGCCGTCCAGGTACACCTCGGCGTTGCCGTTGACCGCGTTCACCACCTCGGGCAGCACCTCGATCGTCGCGGGCGTGGTGTCAAGATAACGGCCTCCGTGGTTGGAAACGATGACGCCCTTCGCGCCGTTTTCCGCCGACAGCCGGCCGTCCTCGCCGGCCATGATCCCCTTTACCACCACCGGAAGCTGAATGCTGGACGCAAACCAGTCCAGGTCATCCCAAGTGGCCGCAACGTCGCGAATGTCGCTGGGACCGGCGGGCGCATCCGCCGCAAACTTCCAGCTGTGCGTCCCCAGGTCCAGCTGCGCGTAGTTCGGCGATTCCGGCCCAACGTAATCGTTGCGGATGTTGCGCTCCCGCTTGGGCTTGATCTTGGCATCCAGCGTCATGCAGATGGCCGAGTATCCGGCCTCCTCCGCCCTCGCCGCCATCTCCAGCGTCAGTCCACGATCCTTGAAGAAGTACTGTTGGAACCAGATCGGCCCGCTTGCGGATGCCGCCACGTCTTCCAGCGTGCGCGATGCGTGCGAGCTTAGCACCATTAGCGTCCCCGCCGCGCCGGCGGCTTTGACCGACGCGATTTCCGCATCAGGGTGCGCGGCGCTATGGTTGCCAGCCGGGTCCAGCATGACCGGCAGGGAGATCTCCTGGCCCAGCACGGTGGTGGACAGGCTGCGCTGGTCCACATCCACCATCATGCGCGGCCGCAGCATGATGGAGTCATACACCGCCCGCGTCCGGCGAATGGTTATCTCATCCGTGGCTCCGCCGGCGATGAAATCATAGTGACCCTTCTCGATGCGTTCCCTGGCGATCTGTTCATACTCAAAAATGTTGACGGGTTCCGCGGCCATGTCGGTTGCCTCTCTGCATAGATTGAATCGCGCGGTCATTATACATAGCCGTGCTCATTCCCCGTCGATAAATTCCTCCGACTCCCGTATCGATGGTTGATATTAACGGATATCAAAGGCCGCCTGGTGGCAAGAAGCATCCATAGCCTCTGCTGGGCGGGGTCGTACGGCTGTATTTCCCCTCCCCGGTCACAGTCGTGAGGAGGTCATTTCGTTCTGCCCGCGCCGATGCCGTAACCCGCAACAAGTCGGACTTCCTGGAGTCGGACATCCCGGGCAGGATCGCGTCAGCTTTTGGACCTCTTCGTGCCATATAATGGCGCCGACAGATGCAAGCGAGGTGAACGCGATGGCAGAATTGCAGCGGACGGCGATAACCAGCGATCGGGCTCCCCAACCCCTCGGCGCCTATTCGGTCGGAATGTCGACGAACGCCGGGACGCTGATATATGTAGCGGGCCAGGTTGGTGTCGACCTTTCGGGCGCCCTCGTAGGGCCCGGGGATGCGGCAGCCCAGACGCGCCAGGTTTTCCAGAACATCGGCGGTGTCCTGGAATCAGCCGGCGCCGGGTTTGACAACGTGGTGGAATTCACGACCTACGTGGTGGGACGCGACTCCGTACAAGGTTTCATAGACGGAAGAAACGAGGTCTTCCCGGACATTTTCCCCAATGGCGACTATCCGCCCAACACCCTGCTGGTCGTCTCTGGCCTGGTGCGCGACGAGTTCCTGGTCGAAATCAAGGCGGTGGCCGCCCTGGCGTAGACACTCGGCAGAAAACATCAGCGCCGGTGTCCGCTAATGTTTTCCTGTGCCCGGCGGATGCCTCCGGTGGGCCATCCTGTCAACCCCAGGATTCAGCAGTCGCCGTGTGTCGTCGAATACGGCCCGCTGGAGGTTCCCGGACGTTTAGGGAGCCATACGGGCAATCTGCATGAAACGTCGCCAACCCACTCGGGAGCACTGGCGCAGCCCGTCGTTCGAATTCGAACGACTTGAAACGACCGACGAGCAAATTCAGGATCCACGTCACGACTCGGTCTACCGTACGTATCCGCCTGGCGCTTTTGGTCTGATCTCACTGGCGGTTTCATTTAATCGCCAGGCTTCCCAAGCTGACCCGGTTCCACAATAACCTTGCGTCGCCTTGACGCCGGCCTATAGAAAAGTCCAATCACAAAAAGGAAAACAAACTGATAAATCCGGCCGATTGCGCCGGATTTAATTTTTGGGCAAAAACTGGTTTCGGAAGTAGGCACGGCCGATGTTTGGAACGTGTTGGCGCCGATTTTGACCAAACGCGAGACGGCCAAAAAAGTTCGGCAGCGAATCGGTGCGGTCATGAAGTGGAGCATCGCGCAAGGATTCCGTCCCGATAATCCCGCTGGTGAAGCTATCATCGCTGCTTTGCCCAAAAACAGCCAGCCTGTGCAACACCAACGTGCGCTGCCATTTGGGGAAGTCGGAGCAGCTGTCGAGAAAATACGAGCCAGCAACGCATGGCCGCCACGAAACTGTGCTTCGAATTTCTTACATTGTGTGCTTGCCGGTCTGGCGAAGCGCGACTGGCGGATGGGTCGGAGGTTCGGGCCGACATTTGGATAATTCCGCCCAGTCGGATGAAAGCGCAGTGAGAACACCGAATACCGTTTTCGCGTCATGCGCTGGCGATATTGGAAGAGGCTCGGTCTCTCAGCGATGGTACGGGGTTGGTGTTCCCATCACCCCGAGGCAAGGCGCTCACGGATTCCACGATGTCCAAACTAGTACGCGAGAACGGCATCGACTGTGTGCCGCACGGGATGCGGAGCAGCTTCCGCGATTGGGCCGCCGAATGTTCGGACGCTCCCCGCGAAATCGCCGAGATGTGTCTGGCCCATGTTGAAGGCAGTGCGGCAGAACTCGCATATCGGCGCACCGATTACTTCGAACAACGTCGTGAATTGATGCAGCAGTGGGCCGATTATTTGCTAGGGTAATTCGCTACCGCCACGTCCACCATCTTGCTCGGTGATTGGGCGTGCATTATAGCGGCGACGCTCGGTCCTGGAATCGGGGGTAAATGTAAGGCTAAGACAAAAGCGTCTACCCCAAGCGATTTTCATGATGATGTCCAGGGTGGAATTTCAATCAGGGCACACCAGCGGATGCCGAGTCCCCAACGTATGTCGTTCTGCGGGACCCAACGACGTTGCGTCTTTCCCAGATCATTCAACAACCGCGAGAGTTTCTGCCAACGTCGAACTCGCGGGGTAACGGGCAAATTTCGCTACTTATAACCAAGAACCCTCAAGAAGGTTGGCCCGCTACATGCCTGCCCAAGTTTGAATCGCTGGTATGCAAGCACGTCAGGAATAGCCACCAAAGAACGCTCAGCAGTACCAATATTCCAGTGAGAGTTTTCTGGCGTAGGCCAGACAGGAACTGGCAAACGGCGATCTGGCCCAAGAGTCGGAAATAGTGTCGGTAAGCCACCGACCACGCCAGAACCAAACTCCATCGCTTCTACCCCTGCCTTTCCAACGTTGACTGAGTACTAGGGGGTGTCGTCAGCGGCCCATGGCCTGGTTGCTGCTACGAGCCCCAGCCCCGTGGGGATGCACCTTGATATAGCTGGCGTCGATCATCAGCCACTCGAAGTCAGGGTCATCGAAGCTGGGCCCAGAAGCCACGGTCACGCCAACTCCAAAACCGGCGATGGGCATTCTTCGAGTCCCCGTAGTCTGATGGCAGGACCTGCCAGAGGGCCCCAGTGCGCAGGATCCAGAACACCGCGCCCAAAAACTGGCGGTTATCCCGGGTCGGTCGTCCCTTCTGGCCAGCACCTCCCGGCAAAAGCGACGGCAAGCGTTCCCACACCTGATCCGAAAGGTCGTGGCGGCGATGCGCCGCTGTCGTCCTCCCACTCTCACACTGTTCCACACAATCTACCATCACACACACTAACCATTTATACAACACTGCCTAATATTTATCTTGGATTGATTCCTGGGGGTAGGGTCACTCAGTTACTATACGCATTGGATCGCCACGGAATCTGACACGCGATGGGTTATAATGCAAGGTGGCGAAATCGCCAGTGCCTGCAGCCATTCATAATCGGCTACCGTGGCAAGTATTTAGCGCCTCCCGCATAGGCGAGGCAAAGTGAGGAAATAAACGTGTTGAAGAGGAAGATCTCTGGATGGCATAGGGCCCGGATATTCTCGGGTCGTCGGCTCGCCGTCGCTCAATAACTTGACGGGGCTGCATCGGGATTAAACAGCGGGGCCCGCATTGGCCCCCGGTGCGCGCTCTTCCCACCTCCGCCCGGCCAGGCCTCTGGCGTTCATAGACGGCATTCGCCTGCCTGCGTGGATCTGGCTCGGGCGGCTCGGCGTGGGGAATTCCCATCGCGGAATTCCCCCGGCCGTGGCACATGGGCATCCAACTGCAATCCCGGACCTGTGGCCCACCCATTTCATAACTTCAAGGGAGGGCTCTGATGAGTCGAACATCTATTACGCTGCGCGTGGCAAAGTACCGAATCCTGGTCGCTCTGGCCATACTTGTCGCCGTCGCGGCATTGTTGGCCCAGCATCCATCACCGGTGTCCGCTTACGATGATCGCCTGGCAATCGAGTGCAACGACAATCCGGTCGTGGAAGGCGGCACCTTCCGGCTGCACATGGTCAAGAATTACAACCTGACGCACGCGTCCATATCGCAACGGCGGGAAACGATGAAGGTGTACTGGACCACCGAGAAGGACACCGCCAAGCCGTCTGATTACAGGCCTTTGGAACGAGAAGGCCAGGCGAGCAACGGCTTTCAGAGCTGGAACGGACGGATGGGACGTACCTTCTACACAACGGAGGACGACCTGACCGAGCAAACTGAAAGCTTCAGGGTCAGAGCAGAAAACGCCGATGAAAACGGCACTGGAGGGGAATGCACCATTGAAATAAGCGATGACGACGGTCCCGGCCCGTATACGACCTATATGAGTTGGAGCGGCGGGAGCGACGGCTTCGACAGGGGTGACGTCATCCAGTTCGTGGTGAGATTCACCGAGTCCGTGTCCTTCACGGGAGAATCACCCACGCTGGGGTTTCACCTGGGCCCGGGTACCGGCGAGGCCAATCGTTTCGCCACCCTTTACACCGGAGTATGGTCCACTTGGACCTTCCGATATACAGTCCAACCAGGAGACTTCGACCCTGACGGGCTTTACGTTCCGTCGGCGGAGTTGAACGGCGGCAGGATCCGGACGCAGAGTGGTAACCATACTGCCAACAAACTGGTCCACCGCTGGGTCGGTGGCGCTCATCACCGGGTGTTCGGGCAGACCAGCGTTGCCAGGGTTTCCATGGCGTCAACACCGGAGCGCGGCGACACGTACCGCACCGGTGAACACATCCAGGTCGAGGTGGAATTCGACAGGAGAGTGCGGGTGGACGGCGACGTCGCTCTGCAGTTGAACGTGGGTGACGGCGACGACTCGCTGGTTCAGGCGCCCTACCACTCCGGATCCGGCACCAGGAAGTTGGTGTTCCAGTACCAAGTGGCAGCTGGCAACCGCGACGCCAGCGGGGTCAGCATTGCGCCCGGTACCCGGAGTGACGCCGAGGACCGGAGCGGGATTGTGGGCACCGGGAAAATCGTCGAAATGGCCGGGGGCAACGCGGTTGACGTGAACATCGCCTACAGCGCGATCTCCGATCGATCCGGACACAAGGTGGACGGGCGGGCCTACGTCAAGCACGTGGCCGTGACCTCCGAGCCCGCCAACGGCGAGCACTACGTTTCCGGTGAACGCATCATGTTCTCGCTGACCTTCGACCGGGTGGTGTCCGTGCAGCCGAAGCCCGCGTTCACCTTCGTTCTTGGCGACCAGGAAGAAAAGGCTCGCTTCTACGACGGCTCGCTCAGCGATACGCTCGTGTTCAGCTACCGCGTGGACGAGGACGACGTGGATCAGGACGGCGTCTCGGTTCCGAAACAGGAAGGCTTCCTCGAGAGCGGCAACATCTGGAGCGGCAACCCAAGGGAAAGAGTGTACGAGCGAATCCCCATGCTGCGACACCAGGCCGACCATCGCGTCAACGGCGTGCTTCCCACCGTCGTTTCCAGCGAGGTTTTCTCCGAACCGGACAGCGGAGACACGTACCAGAACGGCGAAACCATCGAGATAGCGCTGGGGTTCGACGGCGATGTGGACGTGCTGGGCCGCCCGCAAATCCGCCTCCTCATCGACGGCAACGGCGATCCTGAGCGGAGCGCAGTCTACAGCCGGGGTTCCGGCTCCGACACCCTCATCTTTGCCTATACCGTCCAGGTTACCGACGTGGACGACGACGGCGTGGCCCTGATGGAAAGGGATAGCGGCGGCTTCGAACCGTCAACCACCCGCGTATACCAGGCGGACACTGAGAACGCCCTGACCGGACACATCATCGGCATCGACGACGCGGCGGGCCATCGAGTCGATGGACGTCCCAGCGTCACCTCGACGACCATTACCTCATCGCCCGCCCAGGGCAGCGTCTACCGCCCGGGCGAGACAATCAACATCTCCCTGAGCTACGACGATTCCGTGGTGGTGGAAGGCACGCCGTCCATAGCGGTGGAGATCGGCCAACACCTGTCCGAGGCCACCTATCGCAGTGGGTCCGGCACCAACACAATCGTCTTCGGCTATGAGGTGCAGGGCCACGACCAGGACAACGATGGCCTGACCGTGCCGGCGCTGCTGGCCGACAGCTTCCATGACGGCAGCATATACACGGCTGGCCGCGAGATCGAACTGGATGCGATCTACCCCGGGCTCGAGCGCCAAGAAGCTCACAAAATCGCGGGCAAGACCCTCGTCGAGTCCGTTTGGCTCGGGTCGAACCCGGGGGTCGACGACACATACGAGCGCGGCGACACCATCCAGGTGTTGGTACGCTTTGACCATGACGTAACGGTAACGGGGACGCCCCGGATCTCCCTCCAGCTCGGCAGTTCAATCGTCGCGGCCAGCTTCCAGGGTGTACAGGATGGAGCCGACTACTCCCCAACGGCCACCGGCAGGGTCCTGGCATTCGCCTACACGGTACAGGCCGGAGATGAAGACAACGACGGAATCTCGGTGGTCGCCAACTCTCTAATCCGAAACGGCGGCTCCATCGTGGACGCTGAAGGCAATGAGCCGCTCCTTTCCCACGAAACTGTCACGTTTGAACGTCACCTGGTGGGCATCGTTCCTCCGGAGTTCAGCAGCGCCCGAACCTCCCCGGATGGGCAGCAGGTGATCATCACGTTCAGCGAACCCGTCAACATCCGACCCGATCTGCGCACTCTCGGCTCATTCACGGGCGTCGACACCTCGGTGTACCTGCGCACGCTGATCGACGTCTTTACCGACGGACGCCGCGCTCATACCGGCAATGCGTCCATTTCCGGGACCGACCTGACCCTGACCCTGGACAGCGCGATACGCGCCGGCATGGCAGTGACCGTGGCCTACGACGACGTTTTCGCCCGGGACGTGCCCGGCCTGATCGTCGATGAAGACGACGGTCTCCCACTGGAACACTTCACCTCCCAAACGGTCGCCAACAACTCCACCCTCGCCAGCAATGGAAGTGAACTGTGGCCCGTGATCAGCGGCCACAGCCTGAGCATCGCCGAGGGTGGCGCCGGTTCCTACACGGTGGCGCTCGGGGCGCAGCCGGAGCAGGACGTGACGGTGTCCCTCTCCATCTCCCCGTCAGGATTCCTCACCGCCAGCGCGAGCGAACTGACCTTTACCCCGGACAATTGGTCCACTCCGCAGTCGGTGACGCTCACCTCGGAAACCGACGGCGATGACGTCAACCTCTGGCGTGAGATCGTCCACACCGCGACCGCGGACGGTTTCATTGCGGGGCACCTGAAGGTACTCATCAAGAGCCGGTAGGGAAGCCGGCTGGTTCACGCCCGAGGTCGCTGCGATTTCCTGCCTGGACAGCGGCCCGGGCGTACTTGATGCTCGCCGCCCTGTTGCCGTGCCAGGCGTCGGGCTGGCTGGATGGTGAAATGACGGCACACTCGGGAGCCAACGAGCCCCGCAAACGCCCCGTCCGCTTTGTCTTTTGGTGTACGGCTTTTGCCACCGCTCTCCGACCGTCGCCACCCGTTCCGTCTGCACGGAGTGCGGCACCAGGAAACTCCGCATCGGCGTCCTCCTCTGATCATCGCCGTCACCGGTCATGGCGCTGGACCTGGGCCTCACCACTCACCAGCTGCTGTCCACCCTGTACGGCATGTTATCGGACGCGCATACCCGCAGACACGCCTGGACGATGCCGTCGAACGCGCTCTCGAAGTGCCCACGGATGAGGCCGCCTTCCGCACCGCCGCGGTGAGCCGTCGTCCCTACATCTCCGCCTGCACCGGTCCCGGGGGCTTGCTGGGCAGCCGCCCGCCGCCGGAGCTCCCCCAGCATTGAGTCGCGCTGTCCGTGGACGGCTCCCACATCGACGTGGACCGCCACCTGACCCTGCGCTGTCACCTTATCAATCAGGGCGGCTGCATCATCACCTACGGCAGGGACTTCGGTTGCCGGCTGTTCAGCGAGCCCATCCCGGCTGTGGAGGACCACGACCTGTACCTCAGGTCTGCCGACGGTGCGCGCGGTGGGCCCCTGATCGCGGGGCCTCTGCTCGGTGCGCTGCCCACGGTGCGGTAGGTGGAACGCCTCGCCGACGCTGTTGAAAGCCTGCCCGACGATAGGCCGGTGCTGGCCCTGCTGGACGGCACCCCTGCCTTCTGGGATCTGTAGCGCGACCAGTATCCCCGCTACGCCGCCGATACTCTCATCGGAGAGCGCCTGCAGCCTGCCCTGGCTCGTCTGTGAGCGGCGTCCCGTGGCGGTGGCGGCCTGCACTTCCAGACCCCGAACCACGGGAAGGCTAGTGCCGTCCGCCTCGTGCTCTGCGACCAGGCAGACACCAACTGTACCGGGTTCTGCGCCGCCCGCCGCTCCCACCTGGCTTGCTG
>JAPOQH010000017.1 GCA_026710825.1 Chloroflexota bacterium
CGTAGGAAATAGTCGGCGCGGTAGCGTCCTGTGAATGGTTTGAGAGTGCGTCATATACTGCGATGATCTGGCGCCAGTCCTTGAGGCCAATGTCCAAGAGGTCGAAGACGGGGGCAGCCATTGGCGTGGCTGTTGCATCGGCTGTCCATCTTCAGCCTTACGATGGCGGTGCGGGCGGAGTGCGCCAGGGCGGGTCCCCCCTTGAGTACCTATTGGCCCCTCAAGTCGCCATCGCTCGGAAATGGGCCTCGTCGGCGAAGAATGTCCTGCCCCTGGTTCATCAAGCGGCGACCGTCAGAGCCAACTACTCCGCCGCAAAGGCCTACCGCCGCACTGGGCCTGCATTGCGCAAACGTTCGTTAGACCGTTTCAGCACAAATCCCAAGCGGTGCGAGTAGGTCAGACGACTACTCCGGCTCAGCACCAACCCGAAGCGGCCCTGCACATACCGCCACCGCCTGCCAGTTCCAGTCGGCAGAGGCGATGACTGTTTGCGACGGCAATCACTTCATAAAAGTAACGTTTGTATTGAGGCAAAGCGCCTTCCAGCCCTTCCGGCATGCTCCACCTCATCGATACCGCTATGATTCGCGCAAGGGTCATTACGTGAAACTCGGTGTGTCCGCCATAAAGCTCGACGGCATGGCGCAGCACGTTTGCGCCGGCAAGGCGGCGACGCGGTATCACTGCCGGGCGGCGCGCGCTGGAGAGCACCAATCCCTCAGGGCCGTGGCGGAATCCATCCTGCTTCGGTCGCCGCAGACTGACGCCTGGGACCTTTGGCCAGGAAAGCCAGCGCGCCGCGGATCGCTTCGCGCACCTCCTCAACTTCACCTTCGCCCTCCAGGGCGTCGGTGAGGACGGGGATGGAGCTCCCGGGCGGCCGCGGCTCGCACCGCTGCGTCACCGTCGCCCAGAGCGCTCAGCAAATGCGGCAGGGCATCCCGGTCAACTAGCGCGGGGAGGGCCAGAACCGCCCGCAGTCGCCGCCGGGAGCATGGGCTTGGCCCGAACCACGCCCATGCTCCCCAGTTTGCGGATAGCTGCCCCAGCGGAGATATCGGGGCGGGCACGGAATATGTTCCTGTCCACAGTCTGTGAACGCGGTTGGAGTCGCCTGGGCGGGTCCCGCCACAAAGTCCACGTCGCCGTCCCGCAACGCCGGCATGGCCCGTCTCACCGGGAAGACAATCTCCAACTCCACATCCATTCCCTGGGACTTGAAGAACCCCAATTCCACTGCGGCGACCGCCGGGAAATAGGAGTTGGACACCAGGTCGGGTATCGCGATGCGCATTTGAACTATCTCCTGCCGCCGGCCCAGGTTTGAGGCTCGGGGTCGCGCGGAGTTTACCACCGGTCTCACACCCGGTATCCTCTGCCAGCGGCTCACGGATTGAACCAGCAGCGAAATCGGTTGATGGCATTGGTCCGGGCGACACGATTGGTCCGGGCAACAGCAGAGGAGCGGCCCCATGAACACGTCCTACCGGCCCACTGGATTGATCCGTTATGACTCGTCCGGAGCCCACCGGGGGTACACGCTCTTCTCTCCCAACGGCGGGGATGATGCCTACCTTATCGATATGGAAGGCAACTTCGTCCATCGTTGGCACTATCCCGGCGGCATCGCGTACGGTTTTCTGCTGGACAACGGCAACCTGCTTTTCCGTGACCTGGGCGCCAACCCGCCGGGCGCTGACCACATCCGTGAGGTGGACTGGGACGGCCAGCTGGTCTGGGAGCACTACGACCCCAGCCTGCGACGCCACGCCCGGCTCCCCAACGGCAACAACCTGATGCTGTTCCAGCGCGACCGGATTTCCGCCGACCTGACCCGCAGCGTTCTTGGTGGTTTCGCCACTGTCAGCGACCCGGAGCAAATGCTTGGCGACCAGGTCGTGGAGGTTGCTCCCGACGGGACCGAGGTCAACATCTGGCATTCCGCCGACCACCTGGATCCGGAAACGGACGTCATCTGCCCGCTGGAAAGGCGCGATGCCTGGGGAAGCGCCAACGACCTGACGGCGTCTCCCGACGGCAGTTCGTTCCTGGTCAGTTTCCGCATCCTTGACACCGTGGCAATGGTGGATCGGGCAACCGGGGAGATCACCTGGAAGTGGGGGCCGGGGAACATATCCCATCAGCATCATCCCACCTACCTGGACAACGGTAACGTGCTGCTGCTGGACAACGGGTCCCACCGGCGCGGGCTCAGCTATTCCCGGGTGGTCGAGGTGGATCCGTCCAGCAGCGAGATTATATGGCAATATCAGGGCCGGCCAATGGTGTCATTCTTCACCCACTTCACCGGCGGGGCCCAACGCCTGCCCAACGGCAACACCCTCATCACCGAAGGTCAGCAGGGCCGGCTGTTCGAGGTTACGCCGGCCAACGAGATAGTCTGGGAATATGTCAGTCCCTTCTTCGTCCCGTCCCAGTGGGGTATGGCCAACGCCGTGTTCCGCGCCCATCGGTACGGCCCCGACCATCCTGCGCTGCAGGGCAGGGACCTGGACCCGGGCTTGCTCGGCAATCTCAATCGTCTTTATGGGAGGAGGTAAATCCAACGCGCGGCCAGCCTCGTCGAGGAGGCGTCTGGCCGCACGCGTCCATCGCCCGACCAGTAGAGCTTCGCGATCTGTCAACGCCAATTTCGTTAACGCCAATTTCAAGGAGATGTAACCATGTACAACAAATCCATGATCAGCCTGGAGCAGGCCCAGAACGCTATCACGGCCATGATCGCCGATTTCAACCGGGATCCGGACCGGCGCAAGGTCGATATGGCCGTGGTTGACGATGCCGGAAACCTGCTGGCCTACGCCCGGATGGACCGGTGCCTCAGGCCGACCTTCGCCATCCGCAAGGCCTACACATCCGCGGTCCGCTCCATGGATACCGCCGCGTTCGCCGAGCAACTCAGCAGCACGGGCAGGTCGCTGGAGTCCTTCGGTGACGCCCAGTTGATAGCGCTGCCCGGGGGAGTAGCCATTTTCCATGATGGCCAGGTGGTCGGCGCCATCGGCGTGGGCGGCCTGCCCAGCGGGTTCGACGACGAAGCCATTGCCAAAGCTGGAGTAGCGGCTTTGGGGATCTGACGGGGACGGCGCCCGTCGCAACGCCCGCGCCGCCATGGCGGGAGCGTCATTTCGGCGACCTTCTCAACAGGCTTTTTGGACCAACCCTTGCGCAGCCGGGTCACCCGTGACGTGTACAATCGGGGGAGCGGCAGACGAGGAGGTTGCTCATGTCTGGAGGACTGCTGACAGGGGTAACGGTTTTGGATTTTACGGCGGCGTTTGTCGGGCCGTTCTGCAGCCGGATCATGGCCGATATGGGCGCCGAGGTTATCAAGATCGAGCGGCCGGCGGCAGATCAGGACGAACGGTTCACGCCGGAGTCGTTGCCCACGCGAAACGGCGTCCCGTATTTGCACCTGAACGGCGGCAAGAAGAGCTTGTGCGTTGACCTGAAGACGGACGCCGGGCTGGAGATCGTCCACGCCCTGGTCAAACGGGCCGACGTGTTGGTGGAGAACTACACACCCCACGTCGTGCGGAGCTACGGGCTGGACTACCCCAACCTGCGAGGGCTCAACCCGGGCATCATCATGTGCTCCATGACGGGCTACGGGCAGGAGGGATTCGCGCACAACCCCGAGCACGTCTGCACCGATCCGGTGGCGCAGGCAGTCAGCGGCCTCAACTGGATCACCGGCGAGCGGGACGGCGCGCCGTACACCATCGGAGGCGGCATCGGCGATACCATCACCGGCATGACCGGGGCGATGGCGGTGGGATACGCGCTGTTTCACCGGCAGCGGACGGGCGAGGGTCAGTACATTGACCTGTCCATGATCGACAGCCTGATGTTCCTGGACTCGCTGGCGATGCCCCACGTGGCAGCCAACCACGGGGTTCCGCTGCACTACCGCAACGGCGAACAGAACACCTACACCTTCCCAATGGGGATATTGAAGGCGAAAGAAGGGTACATATCGCTGCAAGCGCCGGGTCAGGGGCCCAACAGCGCCTGGGGACGGCTGTGCGAGTGCATGGGACGCGAGGACCTGATCGAGAACCCCGGCTACCTGACGGATGACGACCGGGTGGAGCGACGGGACGAGATCGTGGGCATTATTGAGGGATGGCTGCAGACCCTGCCCGACGACGAGGCGGCGCTGCTGGTGCTGGCGGAGGCGCGGATTTCATCGGGTCCGGTGCTGTCTCAGGAGGAGATCTGGCGTCATCCGCACTACAAGGCGCGCGGGGCATTCCAGGAGATTGAGTACCCGGAGGTCGGGCCGGTGGGAGTCGTGTCGCCGCCGTACCGTTTCTCAGCGACGCCGGCGGCGGTCAGCGGGCCGGCGCCGCAACTGGGCGAGCACAATTACGAGGTGCTGGCTGAGCACCTGGAGTACGCGGTGGAGGATGTGGCCGCGCTGATTGATGCCGGTGTGTTGTACGAGTCGCCGGGTGCCAGCAGGCGAAGGCAAGGCAGGTCCGCTTAGCAGGGTGTTGAAAATCGGGGCGTGAGTGCCGACTGATGTAGAGGACGCGTGTGATTAGATAGGATTGCTTTCCATCAGGTCTGAAATCACTCAAAACCGTCCGAATGGCAGCATCGGTAGGCGGGAAATATCTTTAAGGCACTGCCCAATATGGGTAACCCCTACCTGAAACTCCCGTGGCCCGGAAATATGGAGCGGGCGATGGGATTCGAACCCACGACTTTTTGCTTGGGAAGCAAACACTCTACCACTGAGTTACGCCCGCCCGGGTGTGCAGCGTGGTAGGTACGGATGATAGCACAGGGCCATTCCGCCCCTCAACCGGCGGCGCTCCTCACGATGACCAACCGGACGCGCCGACCGTAATCCGGCGGCCATACGCTGCTGTGCCCTGAACCTGCCCAAGCGGGAACCAACCGCCAGAGTGGGCCTTGATGCCCACTCAAAAAGGCTGGCTGGGGTTCCAGTTATACGCTCAAAGACCTGTCCCCGTGCAATGCAATTGCCCTGGCATGAGCCATCTGTCATTGCCAGCAAACGACATCAGATATATACTAATACATAATAATCATTATTACGTTCCATACAAGCAGCATCTCATACAAACAAAGGAGTGATAACTATGAAGCTCAAGATTCCCATGAAAACCCGCATACTGCTCCCCCTCGCCACTGTCGCCATGTTCGTGCTGTTCGGGCCGCTAATTCTCTCTGTACTTGCCTTCGCTCCCGATGCAAACGACCAGGGCCACAGCACGATCTATATCTCCGAGTGCCCGGGCACCGTCACCGAGGAAGGACCCTTCCGACAGGTGGTCGCGACGGTCGCCTCCACCCAGAAGAGAAGAACGCACATGGTCTATGAACTGAATATGGTGGACGGCACGGCCGACCGGTGGGACGACTTCTCCTACAAAGCGGGGCTCATCGTCACCTCCAACCCCAGCCAAGTGAAAACCATCATCACCAACGATGATCACTTGGACGACGGCGAGACTTTCATCGTAACGGTCGGACCCAGGGACGAAGTCGGACAGAACCCGGACCAGCGGTGCACAATAACCATCCGGGACAACGACCCGCCCCGCGTGCGCCAGGTACGCCTGGTTTCCAAGCCGGCGGACGGAGACACCTACCGCGCGGGAGAGCAGATCGAAATCGAAGTGGTGTTCGACAACAAAGTCCGCATCGCCGGCGAACCCACGATGCCCCTGTGGATCACCGTGCCAACCTATGGCAACCCCTGGGTGCCACCGGAGGATCCGTCGGGTTTCAAGCGCGCGGCCTACGTCCGCGGGAGCGACACCAAGGTGCTGCGGTTCGCTTATGAGGTCGGCCCCGGGGACAGGGACAGCAACGGATTGATGGTTCCCGAACTCGGGCGCAACGGCCTCGGCAAGGGCACGGTTAAATGGTCATTTGGTGATCGCGACGCCAACCACTTCCACAATCGCATGTACCCCGGTCACAAGGTCAATGGCGGAGCGCTCCCCCAGGGATCCAACTGAGCGCAACTGCGGAAACGCCGTTCGATCAGCGTGCCGCTGCGCTGTTCCCCTGAGAGCCCACGGCGCTGATGTCGGAGCTGCGGGGCTGGCCTATTGCCAGCCCCGCAGCTTAGGTTAACCGGGACTCCATCGCCAGGCATTCACTGACGCAACTCCCGCGATGGTGCGGGGTAAACGGCAGACTATGGTGAAGCACGGACGGAGTGGATCTCGTGGCGGGCCCAATCACAGCTTCGCGCCTCGGGCGCGAATCCCCCGACGTCAACCGTGCTCGCGGCTCTACGCCTCGGCAGCCGCGACGGTGGCGGCGTTTGATTCCTGGAAGTCGCGGGTCAGCTGGGAGAGCAGGAAGAATATGTTCTCCACGGCGTTGGTGGCATCCACGATGATGCGCTGCTGTTCGCCGGCGTCCTCGGGAGTGAGGGCGAGGTAGCGGGCGCGCACCTCCTGCATCAGGACGCGGCGGTCGCCCATCAGTTGCTCCACGAATGCCCAGCTGTCGGGATCATTCTCCTCCAGAGCGTCCAGGAAAATCAGGAAAGCGGCGTCGGTGCCCTCCACCACGGCGATGCGGAAGGTGTCCAGCGTCAGGTTGTCCTCGGGCAGCCTGCCCAGCACCTCGGGGATGGTGGAGAACTGCTCCTCCAGCCAGGTGATGAGCTTCTGGCGGCTGAGGACGAGGTTCCGCCGCTCGCTGGATTGGCCGGGCCGCAGGCGTCCCAGTTCGTCGAGGAACTCGTCGATGCGGGCGTTGACCTCGCGGGCCCATTCGCGGACGATGCCGGCGGGCTGACCGTCGCGGGCGCGCTCAAGGTAATCGGAGAACATGCCGAGGACGCGAGCCTGTTCCAGGTGCGTCAGGTCCAGGGCAGTTTCCACGTCGTCCATGGCCTGGTCGTGGATGTACCAGGGGCGCGACTGCTGCTCGGCGATACTGGCCGGCCAGATGCGCGAGAACAGGCTCATGATCCAGCCGGGGGCGGCCAGCACGACAATGCGCGACGGCATCCCAAAGATGATCACGGCGAGAGCCATCTGGGGTCCCAGGCCGATGTCGGGCCACGTGACCAGCGCCTTGACGAGGGGCACGCCGGCGTACACCTCAATGTAAAGCAGGGTCACCAGGATCACCGCGGAGAAGAAGACCTGGCAGGCCCAGAACATGCCAAGCTGGCGCGCCGTGCCGCTGAGGCCGTACGAGACCACCATGACGCTGATGGCGAGGCCGACGTAGGAGCCGTACATGTACATGAGCACCTGCTCGACTCCAACGAGGCCGGCGGCGGCCAGCCCGATGCCGAAGGCGACCACGGGCACCAGGGCCTGCACGATGAATGTGAGGAGCGCACCGATGATGAATGACAACAGGATCGAACCGGCTGAGATGTCCAGGCCGGCGCGGAACCAGGGCTGCTCCGACAGGGGGGCGGCCGATTCCTTGATCAGCACCAGGCCGAAGAGCAAGGCAGCGACGCCGAACAGCATCGCGCCGGCCTCGCGGTAGTTCCCGCGGCTGAACCGGGTGATGACCACGCCGCCGATACCGATGCCGATGAGGGCGGCGATTCGGATATCGACCGTTACGATGAACAGGATCAGGCCAACGCCCATCTGCGCGCCGAGGGCGATGGGATAGCCCTGCCGCGCCGAGATCAGGCCCGACCGCAGCATGCTGATGGTGATGAAAGTTACGGCGGGCGAGCTCTGGGTGATGGCGCCGGCCAGTGTCCCCCAGGCGAATCCCGCGAAGCGGTTGTCGGCGAGACGGCTGGCCAGCACGCGCAGTCGTGGACCGACTACGGCTTTGAGGTTCTCGGAGAGGAGCCACATCCCGAAAAAGAGCAGGCCAACGCCGCCCAGGATGCCCCCAAGTATTTCAACCATAAGTTATCGAGCCCCCGTCAACCAATATATGAGACCCGTATATGAGACCCGGTGGCATTATCATCGCCGGAGGCGGGATATTCAACCCGCCAAACGTGTCCCCGTTTCACTGGCGTTGCCGGGCCCGTCGCCCCAGGGGACCTCGGGGAGATTGCGTTCGCGGCGCACCTCGTTGATGGTGATGACGCCGCGGTCGAGCAGGGCGGTCTCGCGCTGGACGCGGCTGTTCTCGTCCTCCTGCAGCGCCTCGATCACGGACAGATCGAACTCCACCGTGAGCTGAGGGTAGCCGAGCCTCGGCAGCAGGGAGCGGTTGAGTTGTTCCTCCAGGAACTTGACCTCGGGCACCACCGTGTTGCGCCAGAACATCCTCTCCGACGCCTGCACGTTGGCGTAGGTGGCCCGCTCGAAGTCGCCCAGCAGCAGCTTGGGCACGCCGTAGGTGCGGCTCACTTCCTCCAGGCTCCAGCGCAGGCCCTGGATGAAATCGATGTCGCGGTGAGACAGCCCCAGGGTCTTGACGTCGCGGATGGCGGAGGCAACGGCGGGACGGTGGGCGTTGCCGGGACCCTGGTAGCGCTGCTCCCAGCGGGCGTAGAAGTCCTCCAGTTCGGCGTCGTTCATCTCCTGGTTGGTGAGAAGCAGGAAATCGGGGCGGGCCGAATTGCGGAGCAGGTGGCGGTTGAAGTGCAACCCCTCGTGTCCCATATCCGCCGAAAGGCGAGCGGGAGCCAGGGGCGACAGACCGGCCATCTCCTCCAACGGGTTGAAATAGCGCAGCCAGACGATCTCGTCGGGCGTATAGGCGACCTGCTCGACGGCTCCCCGGTACACGAACCCGCGCACGTAGCGCTGCCGGTCGGGGATGACGGCCATGCGGTCGGGACGCAGCGGCCACAGTTCCGGCTGGCCGTCCTCTCCGCGCTCGATGGCCCAGAATGCCGCGCCCCACAGGCACAGGTAGATCTCGGTGGCGCGCCACAGGTCGGCGCGTGTGTACCACGGGTTGACCCGTTCCAGCAGTCGCGCCACCGTATGCGACGGTTCCACCGGCGTCCGCCGCCCGGTTGGCTCAGTGCGATACACGCGGAGGGGCGGCCGCGTCACGGCCTCGGCGCGGAGCTTCACCGCGGCATACACGGACGGCGAAGTTGCCATGTATCGCCCGTACTCCGGGCGGGCCCAGCCCTCGCCGCCGGCGCCGACTCCAGCAGATTCATCGGCAGGCAAGCGGTTGGCCGCCGCCGCCCGGTTGGCGCGTTGGACGACGACCGCAGGCTCCGCGGGTCTGCCGTCCCGCCTGGAAAACGACCGCAGCATCTTGCCTATCCCAACCATCATATTCACAACCTCCATTGCTCCTGTGCATATCGATCATGTGCATAGCGATCATGTGTGTCCGGTTGGTCCGGGTAAAACTCGTCGGCGTAATCGTCCAGGAACGCCAGCATGAGGGCATCGGCCCGGTCCGGCGAAGTGGCGCCGCGCCGCCGCAATCGCTCCTTGCTCTCCATCAGCAGGCGGCCCCGGCTGTCGTAGCTGTAGCGAAGGTCCGCCAGTTCCGAGATCAACTCGGTGTCCCGGGGAATGCGGATGCGCCGGTCGCGGAACCGCTGGGCCAGCGACTTGTAGCCCTCGGCGCGCAGGTTGGCGCACGTCCGGTCCCGCCGGGGGCCCTCGGCGACGTTGATGCCCCGGGCGCGAATGCCCTGTTCGCGCAGACGGTCCACCACGCCACCGCCGACGCCGATGACGTCGATGTTCACCGCGTCGGGCCGGTGCTCACGGACGGCCACCATCACCTCTCCGGCGGTGGTCATGGTATCGATGCGCGAAAACGCCTTGATCGACTCCACGCGGTCGCCCCGCCGCATCAGCACGACGGTGCGGTCGCTGCCGAAACGGGCGACGTCGACGCCCACGACCACGCGGCCGTGAGACGATGGGCCCATGCCGGGCAGGAACAGGCCGAGGGGGTCGTCCTTGTCCCTCGCTGCTCCCGTACCACCGTAGTCCGTAGGGGCGAGGCATGCCTTGCCCCCACCCATCCCTGGATCAATCCCATCCTTCTCTTCGGCAATCGCCGCGTTTATGTCATCCATGGAAATCAAGTTGTCCTCTCCTCGCAGCGGGAACTGGCCCAGGACCCGGGAGCGGAACAGGTCGCTGTTTTCACCCCAGACTTTTCGTCGTTCCTCCACCCATTCCGCGGTGGTCAGGCCCGCTATGTCGATGCGGCCCTGCTTCACGTTGGGAGAGTCGAGGGCGGATATGGTGATGGTCTTGTAGATTCCGCGATCCTGGTGGAACGCGCGGTGGAACGGCCCGGACGTGGAGGTGGGGTTGCCGATGAGGAGCAACTTGGGATACTGCGAGGTCATCACCGAGTCGATGGCCTCGTAAATCTCCTCGTCCACGCCCTCCGCCTCGTCGACCACCACCAGGACGTTGGGGCAGTGGAACCCCTGGAACTGGTCCGCTCCGTCGGCGGACAGTCCCAGGGCGTAGCGGTCCTCGGCCAACTCCCACCGGGTGTCGAGCAGCGTTCCGCCCAGGGTATCCGCCGCGCCGCGATGCAGGCGGTGGATCTGGCGCCACAGGACGTGGCGCACCTGGCGGAAGGTGGGCGCGGTGCTGAGCACGATGCCTGGGTCGTGGCAGTGCAGGTACCACAGGACGGCCACCGCGGCGGTGAAGTCCTTGCCCAGGCCGTTGCCCGATTTGACCGCCACACGCCGCTCGCGCATCACCGCGTCCAGCACGTCTTTCTGTTTCCACCAGAGGGACACCCCCAGGATGTCCCTGGCGAACTGAACGGGCGGGACCCATTTGTCGTTGCCGGCGGCCCGAAACTCCGACAGATCAGACTCCGACAGGCCAGGCTCTGACAAGTGAGACTCCGACAGGTCCGGTTCCGGCGCATCGTCAGTTTTCTCATGTTCCTGTTCATCAGGGGCTTGAGTGCCGTCCGTCCACGGCTGGGCCAGCGCTAGCCCCGGTTGGGTCGGGGACGCATGGCGGCGACGCGGGCGCGGCGGAGGCGAACGGCCTCACCGTCGGGCCTGAGCGGCGACGACTCGACGCCCGCCGACTGGGCCACTCCGTCAGGAGGGCTGAACAGGAAACCGCAGTTCCTGCATCGGTACACCGTATGGTCCTGGCCATCCAGCCGGACCAGTTCCAGCAATGCTTCTGAATCACAACGACGACAATTCAACACGTACACCTCAAGCGCCATTGGGCGCGATACAAAAATTCATTCGCCGGTGTCAGGCGAACGTATGTACAGGTTATTGTCGCAAGCGGCAAGCCGTCAACGGGCGGATGTCAGTGGCGAGAAACACCGCGGCGAGGAGAATCGGTGGCCGAGCGAAACCAAAATTCAGGGTTCCTTCATCAAACCTTATGGCACCTAAATCTACAATCCGTTTCTTGAATCCAACTATTATCGAATGAATTTTCAAATAAAATGCATCATTCCGTTGTATAATCAGTATCTGATCTGCGTGGACGAATACCGGTTGACCCACCGGCGCAACCAGGGGTGGTCTCATGAGCCGCATCTACGCCCTGAAGTACCTCCCGATCGACATCTGCGTTTTGGCCCTTTTCTGTTTTTTCGCCATTAACATCGGTGAAGCGGTCGCGACGGCTCACGATCCCCCTGACCTTGATGCGGTTACGATTGACGAGGTGCTCCTCGATCCCGCTGCATTCGGCACGCTGACCAAATACGAGCTTGCCACAAGTTTTGCGCTCGGCGCCGTGGCAGCGGGATTCTTGGCGCGGTGTGTGGCAATCCGGTGGAAACACCGGCGACGAATCACGAAGGAACCCCGATTGGTGAGAGATGCGATCAAAAACGGTATCGTGTCCGGAGGGCTCGCGTCGGCCACGCTGGCAGCGGTGGTCACCATAGTACAGACCACCGAACGGGACAAACAGTTGCTGTACACGCACTGGTCCACGGTCGTTGACGAAGCTGGAGTTACCATTGCGGACCACCGTGTGGCGGACGTAACGCAATATTCACTGGTTTTGATTGGCCTGGTGATTCTGGCGGCCTACCTGGCCGTCCGCGACCAGACCCTGAAAGAGCCCCAATCCGATCGGCCGAGCGTCGGTCCCTCGGCGGAATAGCCCGCGCAGCCGTCAACCGCCATACGCGGGCGGTTTCGAAACTCTCCCCTGCAAGCGCCACGCCGATTCACCGCAACCGCACCGGCTGGATGGCTGTGTCGAGGTCAGACACAGGTCGTCAACGGGCGGGCGTCAGTAGTGCGAAAATTGTCATGGCAATTGATGACACGCCAAAACGAAACCCCGCGGCACCGCGTGATAGGATTGGTTAAACAACGCGATAGATCTTGACCCGCGAAAATCATGACCACCGCCATCACACCGAACTTCGCCGACAAAACCATCTGGACGGGCGGCGACCTCGCTTCACCGTGATGGAATATCCATCAACTCGCTAACGTCGTCACATGGGGCTATAATCGCAACATATGGTGGAGTTCTGGTCGGTCAGCTGGGGCGATATAGCCACAGTAGTTGGAGTTGTTGTCTCGCTCGTCGGCCTCGGTTGGGCAATCAAGGAGGCACGTGGCGCTAGATCTGCTTCCAAAGCAGCACAAACTGCAGCCAATGAGACCCAGGAGCAAATCGCCCGCCATTTGCAAACCGTAGATTTGCAGCGCGCCATTGGATTGATCCAACTTGTCAAAACATTGCATGACAATAACCAATGGGAGGCGGCCAAGGAACATTACCAAACGTTGCGAGAGATGCTCACATGGATTATCGCCCGTTGTCTCGAGCACCAGATCGAGTTTCGCGAGAGACTGACAACCGCCAGAACAGAGATCACGTTGATGGACGATTTAGTTAGGCAGGACATCATTCAGGGCATTGAGGAAGACGATCGATCTCGGCTGAACCAGAATCTGAACAATATCCAGAGCGATTTGGAGGAATTGGCCAGCGTGATGGGTTTCGGCGAATCACAAGAGGAAACGAAATGATCGATTTGGACCAAATCTTGGAAGGATTGATTCAACGCACGGGTGATGGCAGGCTAAAGTGGAGCCCCACCGTCGAAAGGAACCAATTCGTTACCTCAGTTGATACGATTTCGGTGGTGTCCCGCCAGATAGTCACACGAGGTATTCTACCCACTACTAGCTTTCGGCTTGAAATCTTCAACGAGGCAGGCGACACCATCGAGGTAGTGCAATCAACCGACGGAGGCTCCAAACGGACTCAACGCTTGGAGCATTTGCACACACTGGCACGCCGCTCGGCGCTCGACGTGGAATCAACCTTGGAAAAACTCGCCAAAGCCTTAGAAGCTTAGGGTGCGATTTCGTGGTCTCTGAATATTGATTCCAATTCCCACTCCGCTCCGACATCGAGGCGCCCGTCCACTACCGCCAGAACAAGCACGTGCTGTTCGGCCAGCAGGAGGGACGGTGCAACGGCTGTCGGTCGGCGTTCGAGTTCCGCCACCTGGAGGTTGACCACATCATCCCGCAATCGCGAGGCGGCGGCGACCACATCGAGAACCTGCAACTGCTGTGCGCCCACTGCAACCGGGTCAAGGGCGACCGCACGCAGGAATACCTGATGGCGCAGCTGCGGGAGTTGGGCATCGCGGCGTGAGCGGATAAGCAATCGTCAAATCCGTAGGGGCGACGCATGCGTCGCCTTACTGGTTCCATGGTTCACCCGCTCTCCGCCGGATCACCCCACCCGCGCCAGCTTCTGCACCCGCTGGGTCGAGGTGTCCGCGCCGTAGATATTGCCCCGGGGGTCGGTGTAGATCTGGTGTGCGTGCTCGAAGGTGCGGCCCCGGGCCAGCAGGTTGCCGTCGAGGTCCAGGATGCTGAGGCGCGGCACCTGGTCGGATACGTACACGGTCTGCCGGGCGTCGATGTGGATGCCCATGGGGCACTTGAAATCGGTCCACTGGTCGAGGAATTGACCGTCCGACGTGAACACCTGCACGCGGTTGTTCTCGCGGTCAGCGACGTAGACCCGGCCGTCGGCGGACACACGGACGCTGTGGGGCACGATGAACTCGCCGGGGCCGCGGCCGGGACTGCCGAAGGACGCGATGAACGTACCGTCAGGCGCGAACCGGTGCACGCTGGAATTGCCGTAGCCGTCGGCGACGTATAGCTCACCCGTTGGCGCGACGCAGATGTCGGCGGGATGGTTGAAGGGCGCCTGCAACGCGGCCCGGTCGCGTATGCCGATGGTGGCGAGCAGGGCGCCGGTGGATGCGTACTTCAGGATCTGGTGGGCGTCGCGGTCCACCAGGTACACGGAGTCGTCGGGGCCCACGTGGATGTGGTGAGCGTCGG
Source organism: Chloroflexota bacterium (assembly GCA_026710825.1). GTDB lineage: Bacteria > Chloroflexota > Dehalococcoidia > Lucifugimonadales > UBA3495 > Bin87. The sequence continues at coordinate 14,270 of JAPOQH010000017.1, forward strand.
CGGGCACGCCGTCCCGTCGCTCCCAGGCGTCCAGCAGGTTGCCGTCGGCGTCAAACACCAGGACGGGCGGGCCCTGGCGCTGGAACACGTACACGCGGTCCCGGCTGTCGACGGCCACGCCGCTGATGCCCCGAAAGACCTGGCCGACGGGCAGCCGAGCCCAATCCGGTTGGTATTCGTAAACGTAATCGCCCATACCCACGGTGATCGCCATGTTGTCCACCTCCATGTAGGTCGCTATATGTCGCCGCATCAAATTTCGCCGATTCTAGCACCAGCCCGGCAGGAGGCGAGGCTGCAATAAGGCCAAAACTCGCTTGCGAATCCGCTTAGAACGCGGCCGGAGGCTGACTATACTTTCGCGCGTCATGCATGTTTGCCGTGCGTGTGCCTTGCGAGCCCAACGAACGCAACACCCATTCCCGGTCAAATTCGGAGGAAACCGATGACCAGAAAAACCTACGACATGGTGCTGTCCAGCCCGTTTTCCAACTACGACTTTTTCGCACACAAGATGCGGGAACTGTGCGGGCAGATGGACCTCACGTTCTTTCTCGCCGACGACGTGTGGGTGCATGAATTCCTGGGCAAGCTCAAGACCCGGGAGATCGCCGTGCGAGCCATGCTGGACCTGACGGCCAACCAGACCGACCCCACCGACGTGTACACCCGGCTGGCCTACGAGGTGAAGGACCAGGGCGGCGTGGTGATCGACGACCCGGAACTCACGGCGTTTTCGGCGCACAAGGCCAAACTCCACGATCTTTTGGTACAACACCAGGTGCCCGTGCCGGAAACCATATTCGTGCGGAACCAGGACGTGGGCAGTTTCCGCATCACCAAGGAGATCAGAAACCGGGTCGGAGTGCCGTTCGTGGTCAAGCCGGCCTGGGGAGACTCGGGCGTCGGCGTCATCATGGACGCCACGTCGGAGTACGACCTCAAGATGTCCCACGCGCAGGCGCCGAATTCGGACGCGTTTCTGATCCAGCAACAACTGAAGACGAAGCCGCTGGGCGATCAGATGGGCTGGTTCCGCCTGTACCACATCTGCCGAGAGGTGATCCCGTGCTGGTGGAATCCCGAGACGCACGAGTACCAGATGGTGACGCCGGCCCAGATCAAGCGTTACAAGCTGCAGCCGCTGCGGCGCATCATGCGCAAGATCGCCCGCGTTTCCCAGATGAAAAAGTTCAGCAGCGAGATCTGCCTGAACGAGGACGGCAAGTTCTACGCCGTGGACTACGTGAACGCCGACCCCGACATGAACCCGCGATCGTTCTACGCCAACGGCGTCCCCGACGAGATCGTGCGCCACATCGTGTGGCTGCTGTTCTACGAGGCCATGCAGGTGGCCAAGCGGGGACACGGCTTCTTTGACGATGAACTCGAGGCCTCGGAGGCGTCGGCCAACTGGATCGAACGCCGCCGGATGGAACAGGCCGCGCACCTGGTCTCGGCGAACGGAACCAAAAGTGCTTGATTTCAACCGCTACGAATGGCTGAGCTTCGACTGCTACGGCACGCTCGTTGACTGGGAGACGGGGATCTCGACGGCGGTCGCGCAGGCGTTGGAGGCCCACGGCGTATCCAGGACGCCAGCGGAGATCCTGGGGCTGTTTTCGGACCTGGAGCCGCGAGCGCAGACGGCGCAGGGATACCTGGAGTACCGCAGCGCGCTGCGCGGCGTGATGGCGTTGATGGGAGAGGAACTGGGCCTGGAGTTCAGCGAGTCCGAGCTGGGATGCCTGGCGGACAGCCTGCCCGACTGGCCGGTGTTTCCGGATGCGTCAGCCGCGCTGAACACGCTGCAATCGCGCTACAAACTGGCGATCATCTCCAACGTGGACGACGACCTGTTCGCCGGCTCCGCCCGGGCGTTGGGCATAGACTTCGACGCGTTGATCACATCGCAGCAGGTGCGCGCCTACAAGCCCGACCTGAGCAGTTTTCACGCCGCGCTGGAACGCATGGGATGCGCCAGGGACAGTTGGCTGCACATCGGGGAGAGCCTGTACCACGACATCGGGCCGGCCAACCGCATGGAGATCGCCAGCGTGTGGGTGAACCGGCCGGATCGGGGCGGCGGCACGCGGCAGACCGACGCCGTGCCCGACCTCGAGGTGTCCGACCTTGCGGAGTTGGCTGGTATGATGTGCCCGGCGTAACGACGCCGGGGCAGGTTGATGATCGAACAAATTGGCGCCCACCCCAGCGATGGGCGGCCGCTCCTTCTGGTTGAGACACAGGAGGAATGGCGCACGTGGTTGGCGCAGAACCACGGAGACTCCGCCGGCGTCTGGCTGGTCTCGTGGAAAAAGGCGACCGGTAAGCCTTTCGTGCCTTACACCGACACCGTGGACGAGGCGCTGTGCTTCGGGTGGATCGACTCCAGGGTGAACACAATAGACGACCAGCAAGCCATGCGGCTGTTCACCCGCCGGAATCCCAGGAGTCCGTGGTCGCGCATCAACAAGGACAAGGCCGTGCGCCTGATGAAGCAGGGCCGCATGCGGGAGGCGGGCGCGAGGGCGATCGAGGCCGCGCAGTCGAACGGCGCGTGGACGGTGTACGACGAGATCGAGGACCTGGTAATCCCGCCCGACCTGGCATCCGCGCTGGCCGACAACGAAACGGCGCGCGCCTGCTTCGACAACTTCCCGCCGTCGTCCCGGAAGAACATCCTCTGGTGGATCAAGTCAGCGCGCAAACCCGAAACCAGGGCAGCGCGCATCGCAAAAACAGCCGAACTAGCGGCCCAAAACCGCATGGCCAACCACCCCATGGGCCGCGACCGGGGGCCGGCGGAGCGTACCCAACAGGGCTGACGCCGCGGGTTATGCAGCGCTGACACAGGCAACGGGCCTTTGACAGCAAGAACGGTGGTTACGCAGTGACCCAGACATAGTGAACCCAGCGCCAATAACGAGCTTGGCAACCTGCTGAGCGCGATGCTCACTACGCAGGCCCAGGCCACGACCTTGCCATCGAATTCAACAGGACGCTCACCCGTCATTCCCGCCCGCACCCGTCATTCCGGCGAAAGCCGGAATCCAGGGGATGGATCCGCGCAAACGCCCGACCCTAATTCAGCGAGGCAAGATCTCGATCGGAAAGACCGGAACCTCATCCAAGTCGCGTGTGTCGTCAACCTCGGCTGGAAAACTCCCTGCACAGGGAGCAGTAGGTTTTCATCCACCTCGTCTTGCCGATTCGTATGTGGTGATGGTTCGCGAAATAGAGGCGACAATTTTTTCGATATGGCCCGCCATTGTGTTGATTTCGTTCCTGGTGCGCCTTACTTCCTGGTTTAACCGGCGCTCGGCATTCGGTAACTGCCCCAGGACTTCGGCGAACTCGATGGCTTTCCCGTGCGCCTCATCCAATGACGCTTTCGTTCCTTCCAGAAAGTTGACTTGCTCCTCAATCTTCTGGTCTGCTACACCGCTCTCCTCCAATGAGAAGGCCGCAAGCGTTTCCAAACTGTTTTCGGTGTTTTCTATGGCAGTAGCGTAGGTGCTATTCGCCTCGCCCAATTCGCCGTTGAAGGTTGCGAATCGTTCAGCTAATCGTCGGCATACCCGGCGCATTGCCACAGGCGTCGAAGAATTGACATTGGCGCTCAATCGAGCCACATCAGCCGTAGCCACGTTAATGTGACCGGTCAAATCTAAAAGGTTATCAGTAACTACAGCCATGGATTCAGCAATCCGAGTGTAGTGATAATTGATGTTTATTACATGATCCAAGTATCCTTGCCCATCAATTTCTTGAACACTAACCGAAACTGCACCCCTCTGCGCAGACTGCACATCGCTGTCAGGATAGAAGTCTGTCACAGGACTGCCAAAGGTTATAGAACCGTCCCGAAAACCAATCCCGTATCTTTCCAATTGCCCTTTGGCACTTTCGATGCGAGCAAAATGCGTGTCGTATTCCAGAAGTCGATACGATTTCAGGTCGAAGGGGACTTCTTCGATGCTTTGGGTAATGAGAAGAACTGGTTTTCGTAGGGCATGAGCAAGTCCAAGTTCATAAAATACATTGGGGTTGAGGCCAGTCAAATCCGCGACTATCAAATCACTCTGGTCTATTTGTTCTACGATATCCCGCAGGATATTTTGTTGACTCTCAATGTCGTCAGCTCGTTTGACGTCAAAGCCGCTCTGATTAAGCACCGGGTGCAAAAAGCCCTTATAGACATCATCGAACTCTGAATCGAACGGCATTATGATAAACGCCTTGTGGTTAGGTGTTGACACGGCAGATCTCCCATCGCCCCGCCATCCCAATCTCGCGCAACCGCGCCACCAAGCATCCCTGCGGCCTCTCCTCCTTCACCCGGTTGCCGTGTGCGCACAGCAGTTGCAAGTTGTCCAGGTTGTCCCGCGTCCACACGGTCTTGTCAGCAAAGTTAGGCGTGGTCATTGCTCGATTTTAACACGGATACACACCCGTCAATCCTGCTAACCCCCTGATAACTGCCTGCCCCGCGCCCAACACGGGGTCACCCCGTACTTGATACGGAGCCCGTAAATCCCAACACTCCTGGCCGACGACCATCCACTGACACTCCCCATGGCAATCGCATCTTCAACTGCCTAAATAATAACGACCAGATTGCATTCCAATTACTGATAACGCGTCTCCCTCTCCGCCACCCGCTTGTCATCCGAAAACCCCGGCTCAAAATATCCTGTCTATCCCGTTCATCCTGTTTATCCCGGTAAGATTCACCGTTGATTACTGCCAACTTCAACGTCCCTCCAATCGTCGATTTAGACGCGATCGCCCTCTGACACTTACCCCTTGCCCCCACCGTTCGCACATCAGTACCATTTAACTACCCAATCGCCAACTCTATCCAGCCCCACGCCCCGAGCCATCCAATGCCCACGTCCAAACACCGCAAACATCGCTCCCCCAAACCCGCTCATCTGCCCGCCAGAACCACTGATCACGCCCCCACAACGCCCCTCGCGGCTCCCATACACCCGGGCGGCCGGCCCAATACCCTGCCTGAATTGGCGGAAACGAGCGGAAATGAGCGGGAAATCGACCTTTCCGCCCTTTCACCACGCCAGCAGGCCGCCCTCCCCATCGTCGCCTGCTTACCGACCATCGTCCAGGCCGCCCGCGCCGCCGGTGTCGGCGAGTCCACCCTCCGCCGCTGGCTCAAAGATCCCGCCTTCAGCGACTGCCTCGCCGAACTCCGTCGCCAATCCGCCAACATCGCCCGCCAGAAACTCCTCGCTCTCACCCCTCTCTGCGTCTCCGTCCTCGCCGACGCCATGCAAAATCCCGACCCGGCCATTCGTCTCCGCGCAGTAAACTACGCCCTCTCCTTCAACCTCCGCGCCACCGAACTCGAAAACCTCCGCTCCGACCTCGATAACCTCGAAACCGCCATCAGCCTCCTCCAACAACCCTGATGCCTACCCACTTGGCGCAACCTGTCATTGCGAGCGTAACCGTGCAGGTTTCAGGTACGCATCTCAAACCAAAACCCTCATGCCGACCGCAAACCGTCATACCGGCGAAAGCCGGTATCCAGGAAGCCTGCCAACCGGCAACCGTGAACAAGGCATAGATTTCCTGGGTTCCGTATCAAATCCTGCTGATCCTCTGATCCCGAAAATCCTGATTCTGAAAATTACGAGGCAATCCCATGACCGTCTCCCAAATCCGCCGCCGCGTCAACGCCCTCAAGCGCAGGTTCGCCCCCGAACTCACCATCATCAAACTCCGCCGCATCGCCGAAGCCGTCGGCGACCACTGGGATCCCTCTCAACCTCCCGACCCCGCCGACGTCATCGGGCGCATCGCTGATGCCGGCCTCCGCCTCCCTACCTTCGCCAGCCTCCACCGCTACCTCGACGACACCCGACGCCAGGGCAACGTCCCCGAACCCTGCGAGATTGTCGTGAGCCTCCTCCCCTGGGCCTGTAACGACCGTTACCACAAATTCCTGCGCTGGGACCTTCCCGCCCCTGCACCCTAGCCATGCCCTCGTCGATCCCGGCCCGTGCTGATCTGCGGCCATTGCCGACCAACACCGAGCCTCCATGTCCCCGTCCCGTTGACGCCGATTGACCGCCCGTTACAATGTGAGTGAGCAGGAAAGGAGACCAGCCCATGTCAACCACCGGAAAAGCGGGTATCCCCGTCCACAACGTTTCCAGAACTGAAATGATGGCGGAACTGCAAGCCGAAATCGCTGAGTACGAACAGCGCTACGAAATGCCCAGCGAGCGAATGGCTGCGCTCATCGAATGGGGCGAAATGCAGGAAACTGCCGAGGTACTTAAATGGTGTTTCGCTTATCGCGCCTTGGCATCCCTCAAAGAGCGGACCCAAACGGATGGCAGTCATTAGACCGCTACCGTACTAGCGCAGATACTCTACGAACGCTTGGAGCGCTATCAGTTCCCGACCTTCGCCGAAGTGCTGGACGAGTTGGAGTACCTGGCCGAAGGCCTCTAGCGCCAGCCGCAACGCACCGGCGGCCCCCATCCTTGCCCCCGCACCCGCCCCCTGCTAAACTGCCGCCATCACAGAGCCTCAACCATTCTCCATGTTAAGGAGCCGCCGTTATGCTAATTGGCCATTTCACCGAGCAGCCCTGGCAGGACGAATCGTCCGGCCTGATGGGCACCCAGAGCACCGACCTGGGCATCTCAAACAGCCACTACCGACCGCAAGTTGGCGCCCAGCTCTACAACCGCTACCTCGACGAGAAGGTCTACGCGGAGCAGATGGGCTTCGATGCCGTGATGCTCAACGAGCACCATTCCACGCCCTTCTGCATGCAGGGCGTCACCAACGTCGGCGCGTCCATCCTGGCCCGCATCACCGAAAAGGTGAAGATCATCATCCTGGGCAACGTGCTGCCCATCTGGGACGATCCCCTGTGGCTGGCCGAGCAGCTTGCCATGATCGACATGATCTCCCACGGCCGCCTGGTGTCCGGTTTCGTGCGCGGCGGCGGACGCGAGAGCTGGTCCCACAACTCGCCGCCTAACTTCAACCGCGAGCGGTTCGAGGAAGCCCACGACCTGATTCTCAAGGCGTGGACCGAGGACGGCCCGTGGCGCTGGGAAGGCAAGCACTTCCACTATCGTTACGTCAACCCGTGGGCGCGACCGCTGCAACAGCCGCACCCGCAGATCTGGATTCCGTCCACCGTTTCAGTGGAGACGGTGAAGTGGTGCGCCGAGCATCGCTACCCGCTGGGTCTCCTCGTCACCCGCCTGGAACCCACCCGCGAGGCCGTCCAACTCTACCACGACACCGCCGCCGAAAACGGCTACGAGTCGGGCACGCAGAACGTCGCCTACCTGTGGAAGGTGCACGTCGACGAGACCGAGGAACTGGCCGAGGAAGTCGGGCGCAAGTACCTCTCCGGCGTCAGCAACCCGTTCCTGGCCGGCAACGAGGGCGGCATCAACCCCGCCATCATGAACCTGCCGGGCCACACGTCGCGCACGTCCCGCCGCCTGTCCGCCGCCGCCTTCGGGCCCGCCGGACGCTTCGGCACCAACCGCCGGCCTTTCGAGGACCAGGTCGCCGACAGCACCATCATCACGGGCACGCCCAAGACGGTCATCCCCAAGATCCGCGAGGTGCTGGAATACCTGCGCCCCGGCAGCGTGTTCTTCTGGGACGGCGACGGCGCCATGACCCACGAGGACCAGATGCGCAGCCTGCGGCTCATGGGCGAGGAAGTCATTCCCGCCGTCCGCGAGATGGGCAAGGAGCTGGAACTCTACTCGCCATTCGAGGTTGATCCCCGCACCAACCAGCCCTTCGTGGACAGCGTCACCGCCGCGGAGACCGCAACCAACACCGCCGACTAACCACGTATAACCGGCAGTATATGTAGGGGCGAATGATCATTCGCCCCTACGTTCATTCCACAGCCACTGCCGCCACCGCCTCGGCTATCGTGATGTCGCCGGTGTAGAGGGCGCGGCCGATGATGGTTGCCTCCGCGCCGGTGGGTACCAGCTTCGCGACGTGCTCCGCCGCGCCAACGCCGCCGGCGGACAGCACCTGCAGACCGCTGTCCCGCACCAGTGCAGCCGTAGCATCATAGTTAGGTTCCTCAAGCGTGCCGTCCCGGGAGATATCGGTGTAGAGCAGGCGAACGACGCCCAGGTTTGCCATGCGGCGCGCCAGGTCGGTGGCGGTGATCTCCGACGTCTCAGTCCACCCGTGCGTCGCCACCAGGCCGTCGCGGGCGTCCAGCGCCACCACCACGCGCTCGCTGCCGAACCGGCGGCACAACTCCTCTACCAGTTCGGGATTGGAGACGGCTGCGGTTCCCACCACCACACGGGCCGCGCCGGCGTCGAACAGACCGGCCGCCGTGTCCGCGCTTCGGACGCCGCCTCCCACCTGCACCGGTATGGTCAGGCTGCGGGTGATGGCCGTGATGGCGGCCAGGTTGGCCGGGTTGCCGGAATGCGCGCCGTCGAGATCAACGATGTGCAGGCGCTGGCCGCCCTCGGCCTGCCAGCGTTCCGCCACGCCCAGGGGGTCATCGGAGAACACCATCTCCTGCTCGTAGTCGCCCTGGTACAGACGGACGCAGTTGCCGCCGCGAAGGTCGATTGCCGGTATGATTTCCATGCGTCTATCCAGATACCCCCGCCGGCAGCGGGCCGATCGTCACCGCTCCGTTGTCGGTCATTTCAGCAGTGAGCAGGCTGTCCCAGAGGAGAGCGGTGCCTATGAGCGGATCGCCTTCGGCTTCCAGTATCTCAACGGACCGCCTTTCTCCCCTCCACAGAACAATACCCTCGAATGAGTCGACGGTAACGACCAGATCTGTTGCCAACCCCATGTCAACCGGTTCCGTTGCGGGGGCCCCAGTTGATGTATCAAATCAGATGGCAAGGCCAGGTAGCCATTGAAGCCGGTATCGACCACGGCTTCAACACGGTGAACGTGTCCGTTCGCATCCAGCATCCGAATGGGAACTAGAAGATCTCCGCGAACACCTACGTTTCCAGCAATCAAGGCGCGTCGTACCTGATTCGGGGACCGTGGCTATGGTACGGAGCAGGAAAGCCTATCCGCATCAAGTAGGTGACCGCGTCCGGCGATTCCGCTTTCAACTTCTTTCTGGCCGTGATGACGTCGCGGTCGATGGCATAATCCCCGGTCGTAACGTCGATCACCAGGAACTTGCCCTTCTCCTGCGGCCCTACCAGGTGCTTGATCTTCTCGTCGTAGATCTTCCAGCCCAACTCGCGCCGCTTTTCAAAATCGATGTCAGGCATTGTCATACAGGCTCACCTCCCGCACGCTTCCGCTACTTGCCGCACGTAGTTGGCGTAGATGCGGAGGCCGGTGTCGCCACTCTTTTCCGGATGGAACTGGGTGGCTACCACGTTGTCGCGGGCGTAGACGCTGCAGAAGGGCACGCCGTACTCGGTCAGTCCAGCCACATCGGCCCTTTGCTCCGGATCGGCATAGTAGCTGTGGACGAAGTAGAAATGGCTGTCCTGGGGGATGCCTTCCCACAAGGGATGCTCCCGCTGGAAGCGCACCGTGTTCCAGCCCATGTGCGGGACCTTGCGGCCGTCGGGCAACCGCCGCACCCGCCCGCTCACCAGGCCCAGGCAATCCGCGTCGCCCTCGTCGGTGGCGTCGAGCAGCAGTTGCAGACCGAGGCAAACGCCCAGAAACGGGCGGCCACCAGCGATGTAGTCCAGCAGAGGCTGCACCAAGTCGCGGGACTGCAGCGCGCTCATTGCTGCCGGGCCCGATCCCACGCCCGGCAGGATCACGCCGTCGGCATCGGCCAGAGCGGCCGGATTCGAGGTAACCGCCGGCGTTACTCCGGCTCTCTCAACGGCGCGGGCGACGCTGCGCAAGTTGCCCGATTCATAGTCGATGATGACGATGTTCGGGCTTTTCGACGCGGCCATCGCCCGGTCAGACCCGGTCGCCGGTGGCGCGTTCGATGGGAATCTCCCGGTCGTGATAGCGGGCCAGAACAAAGAGCAGATCGCCCAGGCGGTTCAGGTAGGCCAGGATCAGCGGGTTAGTCAGGCCGCCGGCCTCCGCCAGGGCAACGACGCGCCGCTCCGCCGTGCGTATCACGGTGCGGGCAGAGTCCATGGCCGATGACGAGGGAGTGCCGCCTGGCAGGATGAACACCTGGGGCATCTGGAAGTGGGTCTCAAGCTCGTCGATGATCGCTTCCAGGTTATCCACCATCTCCTCGGTGACGGGCTTGAAGTGCTGGTGGAACAGGTCGTATTTCTCAGGGTCGGTCGCCAACTCGGCGGCGACAGTGAACAACTCGCGCTGCAGGTCGCGCAGGATGTTCTTCACCTTGTCGTCGTCGGTGAGGGCCCGGGCAAGCCCCATCAGGCTGACCGCTTCATCGGTGATGCCGTAGGCCTCGGTGTGCGGGCTGGCCTTGGATCCCCTCCCGCCATAGAGGAGGCTGGTTTCACCCTTGTCCCCGTACTTGGTATAAACGCGCTTGCGGCGCGACTCTGAAGATGATGACGTGCTCATGGCAATGTTCCCCCAACCCTGATGACTGCAACCCTGGTGACTGCGATGGACAATTCTAGCACTGACACATTACCGTCGTCATGGTGAATGTCGGCTGATTCGTAGGATGCATTCCCGCGCAGTCGGTCAGCCGTCCTGATGATTCGGAACGAGACGGACTCGGTTGCCGTCCCGCTGTCGCAACCCGGTATATGCTATGATATGCGCCGCACGATGCGGGCCTTGGCGGCCCGTGGCGCCATACGCATCCAGGAGTCCCTGACACAATGACCACCCAGGCGGTTTCCCTCGAACTTGAACCACGCGAAACGTTGGGCAAGAAAGTGAAAGCCCTTCGTCGCGCCGGCACGGTGCCCGTCCATCTCTACGGGAAGGGCGTCGAGTCCCGAGCCCTGCAATGCGAGGTGCGCACCTTGCTGCGGGCCATCAGCCGGGCCGGCGGCGAGTACAGCGGACATTCCATGAGCGTCAGCATCGCCGGGGAATCCGGATCGTACACCGTCCAGGCATCCGAGATACAGTGGGATCCTCGTTCCGGCAACGTGCTGCACGTGGACTTTCGCACCGTATCGTCCTGACACCACCCAAACGACCATTGGGGGCGGGCTTGATTCCCGCCCCTAACCCTTTACCGCATCCTGTCGCCGCTTCAGGAGGCCCACGATGTACATGATTTTCCTCAGCGAGTCCGGTCTGACCGGCCCCAGCGCCAACGACCCGAACCAACCGCACCACGTCCACGCCGGGCTCCTGATACAGGAAAACCAGTACGTCTCGATCACAGGCGAGTACGATGCGCTGGTCAGGCGGCACTTTGGCGGTCCTCCAGGGTCGAACGGCGTTCCCGCCGGACTGAACCCGCGGCACATGTATCAAGGCACCGGCCCCTTCCGGTCCTGGAGGCCGGAGCGGCGCGCGGAGTTGATCCAGGACTGCCTCAGCATCCTCGTCCGCAGGGAAACTCCCCTCATCGTGTCCTACATCAGCAAGGCTGATTACGTTGATGCCAGCGCCACCGAGGGCAATTCTCTGTACGGACACACCGACCCGTCCCGCCTTGCCTTCAGCCGTTTTCTCCTGGCTCTCACCATGTTCCTGGACGAAAACGTGATGCAGCAGATGAACCCGGACGACATCATGCAGTCGGTCTGGGACGTGAAAGACTATGCCCTGCTTATGGCCGGCTCGGAATCAAAATCCATCTCGTCGGCGATGGCCGAGTTCCTGGGCGAAGAATCAGATACCGTTTCGCCGTCCATCTACGACGACCTGATCGTTGCGCCTCCCGAAACCTGTGTGGGCGCCCAGCTGGTCAACATCTGTTCCTATATCGTGCGCCGCTGGCTGCAGCAACCGGGAGTTCCCCACGGGTACTTCGACGCGCTCAGCGAAGGTCGCGTCATCCAGGTCGTCTACCCCTATCAGTTCAATTAATCCTCTCGGCCTGATCAATCCTCCTTCGCCGACCGAACGTACTCTACGTATAAGAGTAGGGTAGGAACCAGCCCGTCTGGGGGTCGGAATGAGGTTGCCGAGTACGATCGCTCTCTGGGGCGGAGCCCTGAGCGTCATCCTGGTGATCGCTGGCGCCAGCGCGGCCTGTGGGCAGCCATCCCGGTACGAACCGCAGTCGCCCGCGCTGACGGAACCGCCGCCCGCCACGACCGCGCCCGCAGCTACGGATGCTGTTACTGCGACTCCGGGCGTGCAGGCGCCGGCCACTCCGTTTTCCCAGCGCGTCTATGACCCCAACCTCACCATGTACGGCATCTGGGACGGCCTCGGGCACGATTCTGGCGATTCACTGGCGGCCCTGGAGGACACCGTTTTTTATGATGACAAGTCCCAGGCATACGTGATCCTCGAGGCCCTCAAGTTCTTCAACCTGGATGTCGCCCGCGCCGGCCTGGATACTCTCACCGAGTTGACCGGAGAGGACTTTGATTTCGACCGGCGGCGTTGGCGTGAGTTCGTCGGGGCGCGTGAGGAGGAGTACGCTCCGCCGTCGGATTACGGGCGGTGGAAAGTGAACGGGCTGTCGGTGATCGACCCCGAGATGGCAGCGTTGCTGGAGCCCGGCATTTCAAGCTCGCGAGTCAATCTCACCGAGGTGGTCTGGGGCGGCGTGCGGGTTGACGGCATCCCACCGCTGGAGCATCCGCCGCACATCCTGCCTGAGGAGGCGGCCTATTTGCTTCCCGACGACCGGGTGTTCGGCGTTTCCATCAACGGCGAGCACCGCGCCTACCCGCTGCGGGTGATGAATGCCCACGAGTTGGCGAACGACACCCTGGGGGGTGAACCCATCTCGCTGGTGTATTGAACGCTCTGCGGCACCGGAATCGTGTATTCCGGCATCGTCAACGGAGAATCCACCACCTTCGGCACTTCCGGCCTGCTCTACCGCAGCAACAAGGTTATGTACGACCGGGCCACCCGCTCCCTATGGAACCAGTTCATCGGTGAACCGGTGATCGGGCCGCTGGCCGATTCGGGCATCCGCCAGCCTTTCTTCCCGTCCGTGGTGACCACGTGGGGCGAATGGTGGGATGAGCATCCTGAGACCACGGTCCTGGCGCAAGACACTGGCATCTACCCCCCAGAGTTCTACGTGCCAGAAGACAACCCCCTGGCCATCTACTTCAACTACTTCACCTCAGAGGAGGTGATGTTCCCGGTGTGGATTCGGGACGAGACGTTCGATCCCAAAGCCGTGGTGGTCGGACTGTCCGTTGGTGAATCCAACAAAGCCTACGCAGTGCGGGATTTGCAGGACGCGCGGCTGGTCAACGACACGGTGGGCGGCATGAACGTGGTGGTGGTGGCGTCGCCGGAATCCCGCGCCGGCCGGATCTACGAGCGCGGCGACCTGACCTTCACGACTACGGATGATGATGACCTCGGCCTGGCTCCTGCAGCCCTGCTTGACGACAGCGGCATCCGATGGACTGTGACGGAGACCGGACTGGTTGCAGACGACGACGCGTCCAAACGGTTGGCGCGCATTCCCAGCATCACGTCATTCTGGTTCGGCTGGTTCCAGTACCATCCGGAAACGGAGATATACGGTCAGGAGCGGTAAGGCCCCATAGTTGGTGTAGTGTCATGGACGGTTGTAGTTAGTTGCATCTGCAACCGCCTCATAGTCAATCCGGTTAAGCCAATGGCACCAGATATTGGAACCAGTCAGGGACAGGCGACGGTTGTTGCCCGGGCTTCTCCACGCGGCCACTTCAACGTGGCGCAGGCCCGGATACCGTTCATGGGTGAATTCCAGCGCCGGCAATATGTCGGTGTCGGTGGACATTACCACGCCGACATCGTATGCCGCGTCCACTGCTAGCGCCACAAAATCCACGGCCAGAGCAACGTCAATACCCTTTTCCTCTGATCTTTGGCGTGGCCAGCCAGGTGGGTACCTCAACGGACGGGTTATCACCTGCGCACCATTGGCTTCCCAACGAGCACATTGTCTCAAATGAGCGCCGTATGTCGTGGGATCTTTATGCGGGTCCGGACGACCGGAGTAGACACGAACTCCGGTTAGGAGACGTTGAGTCCCGCCAGGACCACCTCTCGCCGCGATGAGTTGTCCAAGCTTTAGCGGATCGAATTGTCCGGCAGCTGTCGAACCCTGCCGAGCAAAGAAGCTCTCCCTAGCACCACGGTAGGTGTCTGGGCATCAATGAACAGCACCAGCCTTGAGGAAGGAGTCATTGTCGACGGTTAAAACCAAGCCCCGCCAATCAACTTGGTTATCAAACCCAAGCGGATAGCGGGGAACATTCACACCAAACTATAGCGTCCTACTCAAACGTGTCAAGTTCGATGGTAGAGATTCGCCGGCCTTGGATCGTGTAGCGTCGCTAATCCCAGCGGACGCGGCGGCGCAGTTGTGCGCTTAGGATGTCCACGGCGATTACCAGCAGCAGATACCACACCAGCAGCAGCGCCACGTCCTCGTAGTGGAACCACGACATCCGCAGCCGGAACTCCCGTCCCAGCCCGCCGGCGTTGAGGAATCCCACCACCACGGTGGTGCGGATGACAACCTCCCAGCGGTACATCAGGAAAGTGAGGAACATGGGCAGCGCTTGGGGGAACACGCCGTAGAGCAGAACCTTGGGGCTGGATGCGCCGGCCGCCCGTAGCGCCCGCGCCGGCGCGGGGTCCAGGTTCTCCACCACCTCTGACGTCAACCGGCCCACGATGCCCAGGTTGTGAATGCCCAGGGCCAGCGCGCCGGGGATGATGCCCGGCGACAGGAAGAACACGATGAGCATGGCCCACACCAACTCGGGTATGGCGCGCGTCAGGGTGTAGAGAATCCGCACCGCACCGTACACCAACGCTCCGGTGCGGGACGGCGCGCCGCCCAGCGTCCCGTCGCTCACGTTGCGCGCCCCCGGCATCAGCAGGACCAAAGCGCCGGCGCCGGCTATCCCCATCGCCAGGATCGACATTGCCAGGGTGTTCAGCGCCAGCCGGCCGGTATCCCGCCACCGCGCAGCCTGCACGAATGGCGACGGGCCGTCCGATCCCTGGCCGGCCAGGCTGGCGATGAATCCGCCTGCGTTCTGCCAGGTACGCTCGCGGAACAGGTCGCCGAACCCGCTGTTCCCGTCAAGCAGGATGAACGCCCACGCGATCACGACCAGCAGGGCCGCCGCGTAGACGGACCAGCGCAGCACGTTGAATCGCGCGCGTTGTCCGCCTGTGGGGCGAGATTGCTGGATACCGGTCCGTTCCATCAGTACGCCATGCTCCGTCGGACGCGGCTGCTCCACCAGTCGACCGCCACCACCAGGACCACCAGGAAAATCAGCAGGGTCCACACCTGTCGAAACAGCAGGTCGGCCAGCGAAAGCTCAATCTGGAAACCGATGCCGTCGATGCCCACAAAACTCATGATGGCGGCGGCCCTGATGCCACATTCCAGCCGGTAGAAGGTGTAGCTCAGCAGGTCGGGCAGCGCCATCGGGATGTAACCGTACAGGAGTACCCGCAACGGCGAAGCTCCGGTAGTTCTCAGCGCGGCGATGGGCTCCGGCGGCGCGACCTGCAACTGTTCGGCGTAGATGCGGCCCAGGATGCCAGCGTAGGGAATGGCCATGGCCAGTATGGCCGCCATGGGTGATAGACCAACCGCCGCCACGAACAGCAGGGCCCAGACTAGCTCGTGGACTGAGCGCATGGCCGCCAGCAGGAATCGCACGGCCACCATCAGGGTCCAGCGGCGTGGGTTGTGTCCGTCCGATGACACCGCCAACACGCCGGATGCCAGGATGCCCAGGGGCAGACCCAATGCCACCGCCAGGGACATTCCCGCGACGGCGTAGGCCAGCGTGTGCCAGCTTGCCACTACGCAGATGCTCAGGAATTCCGGCGTCAGGTCCGGCGGAAACAGGGCCAGCAGCACCTTCAACGCCGCCGCGCCGCCTCCGGTATGCGCGATGGGCTGCTGCCAATCGACGCGGGACAGGCTCCAGGCCAGCGCGCAGACGATGCCAAGTGTCAGCAGACGCGGGCCGGTGAGCCAGGATTGCAACCGCCGAAAAGACATGGAAGAGCGGTGGTCGCTTACCCGTCCCGCGCCGCCAACCCAGCCAGCGGCTCGACGTCACCGTAGCCGTCCCCAAGGTCGTACAACTCATCCAGCACGGCGTCATCGAGTTCGCCGGCCGGCAAGTCGAAATGCACTCTGCTGTCCCTCAGGCCGACCACCCGCGTAAAGTGCCGGCGGATGAGGGACGCCGTATGCAGGCTGGCGATCAACGCGCGTTCGCTGCTGCGGCCGTCCCCGTTCGCGTGCCCCAGGTCAGAGTGCACCAGGCCGACCAACAGCGCCATCCCCTCCTCGGCGCGGGCCGGGTCCAGGGACGCCACGGGTTCGTCGGCCAGGACTACCAGCGGCGACTGCATCATCATGCGGGCAATGGCCACGCGCTGCTGCTCGCCGCCGGACAATCGTCCCGGCCGTTCGTTGATCTTGTCGGCAATGCCGACCCGCGCCAACGCCTGCTGAGCGGCGCGGCGTTCCATGGGCCAGACCAGCGAGAGTATTGAGCGGGCGAGACTCCAGTGACCCAGGCGGCCGGCTAGCACGTTGTGCATCACCGGCAGGTGCGGCACGAGGTCGAAACGCTGGCTCACGATTCCCACCAGCGACGCCAATTCCCGGCCCGGCTTCAGGTTGGCGGGGGATTTGCCGTTGATGCTGACGGAGTTCGGCCCTTCGTCCGGCACCAGCGCGCCGGCCAGCAAACGCAGCAGGGTGGTTTTGCCGCTGCCCGAGGGGCCAACCAGGGCCACCCGTTCGCCGGCGTGGATGGCAAGGTTCAGCGGCGACAGGCCGCGATTATTTCCATAGACCTTTGCCGCGCTCTTTATAGTGATGAGCGGTTCGGGCGTAGCAACCTGCTCGCCAGTCCGCACTGGGCGGACTGCGCTCATCGTATTATGCCCAATTCCCTGGCCACGCTCTCAATCGCCTGGTAGTTGTCGTTGTTCGTTGCAATGAACTGTTCCGTGCTGAACAATTCCAGGACCTCGCCATGGTCCTGCGGGTTCAGCGCCAGCAGCGCCGTCTGCACCTTGTCGGTGAAACCATCGCCGTACACTTCGTCCAAATCCGCCCGCGCCGTCCAGTTATAGTTGAAATAGTTCGGCGTAGTGTCCAACTCGCGCACCTTGGTTGGGTCGGCCTTGCCCTCCGTCACCGCTCGCTCCCACACGTCCTCGGCCAGCGCGCCCACGTCGTAGGAACCGGCCGCCACCAGCTGCCAGGTTTTGTCGTGAGAACCGGAAAATCCCGGTGGCGTGCGGAAATCGTTGGCGACGTCAATGCCGGCATCTCCCAGGAAATACCGCGGCATCAGGTGGCCGGAGGTGGAGCTCTCACTGCCGAAGGTGATGGTCAGGTCGCCAGTCTGTCCGACCAGATCATCCAGATTGTTCAGGTCGGCGAATTCGTCGCCTCCACGCACGACGTACTTGGAGTGAAACTCGGCATCGTGGGCCCGCTGTACGATAGCCCGGGCTCCCGGGTTCTGCATCCGGGCCTGCACCCCGGTCAGGGCGCCGAAGAAGGCCAACTGCACATCGTTCTGGCTGAATGCCGTCACCACCGCGGAGTAGGACACGCTGGGCACGTATTCCACCGGCACGTCCAATTCCTTTGACAGGTAGTCGGCAAAGATTTCATAGCGTCGCGCCAGGCGCTGGGCATCCTGGTCGGGTATGCCGCCGACCCGCAGGGTGGGGGTCTCCTGCTGGGCGCAAGCGGCCGCCAGCAGTCCGGCGAAAACCGTTACCATGGAGATGAGGAAGAATCGGGCCAATCTGGATCGCAAGAGCATAGACACCTTTCTCCGTATCGCGTACGGAAAATAAACTGGCGGGATAGTATCAACGCACCCCCCCTCGGTCAACACTGCCCCGGCGCGAACGCGGTCTACGGGTGCGGGCCGGCTCAGCAGGGCTGCTTCGAGGCTGAATCAACAGCATGCTATAATTGCCGTCGCGCCGGGGCGACCCATCGGCGGGCCGTGCGGAGAGGTGCCAGAGTGGACGAATGGGCGCGACTGGAAATCGCGTAGGGGTTTACGCCTCTCGCGGGTTCGAATCCCGCCCTCTCCGCCATTTGTACATCGTAAATCGCCAGTAACCAAGGCCGTTCCCTACTCAAATCAAGTAGGGAACGGCCTTTTTTGTGTCCTGCAACGTTCGGTGAAACCAGATCAACCCACGAAATATAGTGGTACACGGAATGGAACACGGAGTGACCTGACCCCCAAGAATCGGCCCTGGACCGATGTTAGGACCGTGGATCAAGGGAAGCGGCGGATCCTGCGCCAGGGCTGGCTTGCCTCACATGGAAAATGGCCCAATCATTGGGGGCGGGTCAGCCTGGTGTGGGGACGTCCTCCCCGACGATGTGACAGCCCTCATGCGGAAGGTAACGGGAACGCTGGGACCGAGGAAGCGACGAAGAACTGCGTCTCCCGTGTCCTGATGACCAACATAGGCGTTTTGACTCGTCCGCCGGGGATCCTGAACCGAAGCCGAGGTGAAACGCGCAGAAGCGTACGCCAACGTCCCAACGGTCGTGCTCTCCCAGCCATTGTACGGGCGGGGACCCCATGTTAATATCAGCCCACGCCGGGATCGGGATTGGTGGATGTGACGCCCGTACTGGCGGGATCAGAGTCCCAATACAACGCTAGGAGGCAGGGTATGGTCACCAATTTGGGCCACGTCGGTCTGGTCTGCGACGACTTCTTCAAGATGAGGGACTTCTATACCCGCGTCATCGGACTGACGGTAACCGATGAGGACCCGGACCGGGGAAGCTGCTTCCTGAGCGCCGACCCAGACAACGAACACCACGAGTTGGCCTTGGGAGAGGCGAGGGGCGATGACCACCCGATGGGACCCCGGCCCAAGACCACCGGCGTCGGACAAGTTTCTTTTATCGTCGAAAGCATGGACGCTCTGAAAGACCTGTACCAGCGGCTGCTGGCGGAAAACGTCCGTATCGACCAGACGGTAACCCATGGAATCTCCTGCAGCGTTTACTTCTTCGACCCGGAGGACAATTGGGTCGAGTTGTATTACAAGACTGGCTACGTGGTAAGACAGGGGTTCAGCCGTCCTATAGACCTGAGCAACCAGTCCAACGAGGAGATTCTGGCCTTCTCCAAGTCTTTTGAGGCCACCGAGGGGCCGTTCCAGGGCGCCAAACTACCGGTGTCCCGGTCCTGACCCCACCTGTGCCGCGGTATTCAAACAGAGCGGCGTTCAACCGGAAAGGAGTGAGCAGTGCCTTACGCCCACATAGACGGAGTCAACCTGTATTACGAGGAGTATGGCGCCGGCCCCACGGTCATGCTGACGCCGGGTGGAAGGGTGGACCACAACGGCCTGCGTCCCATGGCCGCCCTGCTGTCGACCCATTGCCGCGTCATCATCCACGACCGCCGCAACTGCGGCAAGTCCGATGTAGTGATCGGTGGCGAGCTTTCCGAGCAGCACCTTTGGGCTGAGGAAATGGCGGCGCTGCTGAAATACCTGGACGCTGCCCCGGCTTACCTGGCCGGAGGGTCCGCCGGTTCCCGCACCTCCCTGACGGTGGCGGTTCGGCACCCGGAGGTGGTCAAGGCTGCATTTATCTGGGAAGTCTCCGGCGGGCCGAGGAGCGCCGAACTGATGTCTCCCGGATACTACGGACAGTACATCGAGGCCGCCGAGCGAGGCGGAATGGCCGCCGTGGCCGCTACCGAGTTTTTCGAGCAGCGCATCCGGGACAACGCTGACAACCGGGAACGGATCCTGTCCATGGACCCCGACGAGTTCTGTTCCGTCATGCGTCGCTGGAGGGACCAGTTCTCCCGACCCAACCCGGTGGGAGACCTGACCGAGGAGCAGCTGAAGTCCATCACCTGCCCGGTGCTGGCCTTCGAGGGCAACACGCCGGACGACGTTCACCACAAGTCTGCCGCCGAGAACGTGAAGCGCCTGGTACCCAACGCCGACCTGCTCCCGTCGCCGTGGACCCACGATGAATGGGCCGTCATCGGTCAGCACGACAACACCTTCCCGGGCATCGCCGCCACCAACCGCTACCACATGAAGTCCACTTTCTACGCCGCACAACTGCTGGAGTTCATCGCCAAAGTCGAGGCCCAGCAGCCTGCAGCCGTGGCCTGACCGCATACCGTACAGACTAACCGTATCCCCACAGACCAAACCGAGGAACACGATGGGAACCTTCAGACTTTACTCTGGCGATGACGGCCAGTCCCACATTGAGACCATTGACCTGGACCAGACGCCTGATTGGAAGAGCGCCCAGGCTACCACCACCATCAGCTTCAGCGAATCCCCGGCCGGCCGCTTCTCTGACTGGCACCCGGCCCCGCGCCGCCAGTTTGTCATCATCCTGTCCGGCCAATTGGAGATCGGCCTGGGCGACGGCTCCAAGCACGTCTTCGGCCCCGGCGACGCCCGCCTGGTGGAGGACACCACCGGCCAGGGCCACACAACCGCGACACACGGCGACCAGCCCTGCGTCACCTGCACCATCCCCCTGTCCAACCAGTAAACCAACTCTGACCGAGCGGCAGGCCTCAAGTGGGAGGCCTGTCCGCGTGGCATTGGTCACCGCCGCCGGACTTCATTGATCCGGTTGCCGGGATGGGGTGAACGCCGGCCTACGGAGCCGCTTTTCGCAACGGTTCAAAGCGAGTCTGCAGCGACTCACCCGCTCCGGTTCAGGAACTCGTGCACCCGGGCCATGGATGGCTCCTTGTCGTAGTTGCTGTACAGCATCATCGCATTGCGCACCGGGTCGCCTCCGAAGAAACGCTCGTACAGAACCTGGCGCCCTCCGAATGCGCTGCACGCCACGTCCCACGCCAGATGGAACAGCTTCGCCCGGTCGCGTGCGCTGGCGGAGTCCGTGGACATGTACCGCTCGATCTCTGCCGCGATGGGCGTGTCAAAGTCCGCTTCGGCCGGCAGCGCCATCAGGCTGCTGGAACCCATCTGCTGCACGATTTCGGCCAGCCTGGGGTAAATGGTCGTTGGAAACAGCCCGCGGCTCGCATTGAACGGCGCCATGGCCGGGCACATAACTCCCCACTGGTCGATTTCGGCGTCGGCCTCTGCAGCCCGCAGCAAGGCCCGCATGGTTTCCAGGTAAACAATCACCTCGCCCATGCGCTCCTGCACATGCGGTATCTCGGTTGACCCCAAAGTCTCCGCCATCAGTGACAGCAGGCCCAGGACGAACTCGGTCTTTACCACCCTGCGAGTGGTGACCTGGTGCCCGGTGTGGGCAAGTGCGTGGGTGCTGGCCGAATAGTTGTTGCACAGTTCCGGGTCGCCCAAAAGGAAAACCCGTTCCCACGGCACCAGGACATCGTCGAAGAACACCACCGCGTCCATCTCTTCGAACCGGGACCCCAGAGGATGGTCGAAGTGGGAACGGTCATGGTCGAAGCTCTCTCGGCACAGGAACTTGAGGCCAGGGGTGTCGCAGGGAATCGAAAAGGAAAACGCCTGGCGCCAGGCGTCGTCTCCAATCAGGTGAGTCCGGGTCGGGTACACCGCGATTTCATCGGATATTGGGCCCAGGGTGGCGAGAATCCGGCTGCCCCGGACCACGATGCCCGCGTCGGTCTCTTTGGTCACAGTCAACGCGACCTGCTCGGTCAGGTTGTCCACCGTAGAAGGAGATCGGCTCCGCTGCAGGTTGACCAGCGTGTGGGTGAGAGTAACGTCGTTCTCACGGATGA
>JAPOQH010000066.1 GCA_026710825.1 Chloroflexota bacterium
ACTGCGAGAACCAGAACGGCGACAAGACCGCCGTCGGCCAGGCCAGCGCGGTCGTCAAGTAAGCATCCCAGCGACGTGCCGGGTCGAATGATTATTCGCCCCTACGTTGAGAACATCCCCTGGATTGGAGCAATCCCGAATGACTATGGCAAGGTCAGACTTCGGCAAAGTTGAAGTGGACATCGTCTACTGCGTGCCTTGAGGCTACCACGGCCTCGCCACGTGGCTGGCGACCGAATTCTGGCGTTCCCAAAACGCCGGTGATATCGCGATCAAGATGACCCCTGCCGGCAACGGCCGCTTGGAAATCTATCTCGACGGCCAGAAGATATTCGACCGCTTCGATGAAGAGGGCGATGAGTACCCCGGTTACAGCAAGGTCAACGAGCTCAAGATGGTCATCGCCGAGCGCGTCTTCGACGTCGAGGACGAGATGATGGCGGCTCGCGGCTGATGGCTAACTCCGAGCACGTCGAACTAGTGCGCGCCGGCCGGGACGCCTTGGCGTCGTGGCGCGCCGACAACCCCGACCAGCAACTCGACCTGCGCGTCGCCGACTTCCGCGGCGCAGACCTCGTCGGCATTGACCTCCGCGGTTCCGACCTGCGCGGCGCGAACCTCAGCGATGCCCGGCTCACCAGGGCCAACTTCTCCCGCTGCGACCTGCGCGCCGCCGACTTCACCGGCTCCGACCTCTACGGCGCTACCCTGTCCCAGGCGGAGATGGCCATGGTCATCCTGCGCAACGTCAACCTCTTCTGGGCCGACCTGAAGCAGTCCGACATGTCGGAGAGCATCCTCCAGTGGTCCCGCCTGAATCGCGCCTCGTTCCTCAACACCAACCTGACCGCCGCCGACTGCAGCCAGACCACCGCCATCGAGGTTGATCTGCGCTCCGCCAACCTCACCGATTCCGATTGGCAGGGCGCCAACCTCAACGGCGCCGACGTCAGCCGCGCGGTGATGCAGGGCGCGAACTTCGCCAACGCCAAGATCCGCGATTCCATGTGGATCATGACCGATATGCGGGGCGCGAACTTCGACCGCGCCAGCCTCCATCGCTGCGACATGACCATGGGCAAGTGGGACGACACCACCAATTTCCCGCCCGGATTCGATCCCACGCACATCGAGAACCGCGTCGACGACTACTGACAAGCGCCGAGTCTCGTGCCGTAGGCATTCCGATGATCACGATCGCTCCAGACACGATCACCGCGGCAGTCAGCGTCATCACCCTGTTGGTGGCGATAGGCGGTGGCATCTTTTGGCTAGGCAAGCTCACCAACCGAGTCGGTCAACTGGAAAACCGTGTTGGACAGCTGGAAACTCGGGTTGACCAATTGGACAAGAAAGTCGACCGACTGGCGATTGATCTGCGTGAGGAAATGCGCGACCTACGCGTCGAGCTTCTCGAAGAAATGCGCCGCGGCAACCAGCAGTTGTTGATCGCCCTGGCCAACCTCGGCCACGACGATGGCGGACAACCCGTATTCCGTGTGCCGGTGGGCGCAGAGTAATCGTCCCGCGTTATCCGTATGTCCACCATCCTGATCGCATCCCACGGCCCCGGCACCGGGAAAACCTCGGTTGCCGCCGGCCTCGCCGCCCTTATTGCGCGCGGCGGCGCTGCCGTCTCCGTCTGCAAACCTCTCTCATCCGCCGGGCGCAGCGACCCCGACGCCGTGTACTTCGCGCAGAACTTCCGCGGCGGTGTGGCCGTGGCCTCAAACGACGACTCGGCATCCCTCGATGCTGCGGCCAGCGCGGTTCGGTCTCTCTCCGGCATCAGTGAGCACACCCTGGTCGAGGTGGCGAACCCGGTCAGCGGTTCCGGCATTGCGTCATCCACCACCGCCGGACTGGTCGAGCGGTTGTCGGCTCGGGTCATCGCCGTCTTCGGATACAACACCGCGCTCTCTGCGGTGTCCGTGTCCAGCGATGTCGCGCTCTTGGGCGACGCCCTGGCCGGCGTGGTGATCAATCAGGTTCCCCGTTACCGCCTGGCGGCCGCCGGACGTTTGCTGGCGGAGTTGAACGCCGCCGGCGTCCGCGCCATCGCCGCCTTGCCCGAAGACCGCCCCATGCTCTCGCTGACCATGAACCAGCTGGAGCAGCAACTGGCGGGACATTGGGAACTGGCTCCCCCTGATGGCGACGATTGGATTGACCGGTTCCTCATCGGCGGCAACATCATGGACTCCGGCGCTGGCTATTTCGGCCGCTTTGCCCACCAGGCCGTCATCACCCGCGCCGAGCGACCCGACATCCAGATGGCCAGCCTGATGCAGAACACCCGCTGCCTCGTCCTCACCGGCGGCGCGCGTCCCACCGAGTACATCCGCGTGGAAGCGTCCAAGCGCGAAGTTCCTGTCCTGCTCGTCGATGGTGGAACCGTCGCCACCGCCGACGCCATCGGCGACCTGCTGGGTGCAGTGGTTCCCTACCATCCCCACAAAGCGGACCGCATGGCCGACCTGCTGGCCGAGCGAATCGATCTAACGACCCTATTGTCCTAAAGCCCCCACCCCACCACGGCGCATGCGTAGGGGCGGTTTCAAACCCGCCCCCGTTCGTTGTTGTGGGGGCCGACAATCGTCCGCCCCTGTGCTCCGGACAGATCTAGTCCTGCATCTCGAACCGCTCGGACTCCGCCGGCCGCGACCACAACTCGTCGGCTCCGGCCATCGCCACCGCCCGCTCTGGGCTGGCCCGCCACGCGTCGTAGATCTCGTTGCTGTCCCACGTCACCAGCGTGGAAATCTTCGTTGGGTCAGCAAGCGAGATGAACGTCTGCCGCGCCCCGAATCCCGGCGCCTTGCTCTGCGCCAGGCCGTTGCCCTCCAGCAGCGCCTTCGCCTCCTCGACCTTGTCCTCTTTGGCCCAGTGGTGCGTCAATACGCCGATCATTGCCATCGTGCTGTCCTCCTTGTCCTCGTGCGTGACCGGTTGTCATTGCCGGCATGTGTCTCCGGCAGATGACAATCTCGTTGGCGTGAAAATGCTGCCGACAGTTGGCCGCGTCAGCGGCGACTCCAGGGCAACTGCAGCCGTAGCCTGAGGCCCTCCTCGCGCACGTGCAGCACCTTGCCCAGCACGTATGCCACCAGCGCCGCCACGATGCTGAGCACCGCTCCCATCTTGCCCGGCTCCTGGAAGGGCGAATCGCCCGGGAACGCCTTGCCGGCCACGAACAGCGCCACCGTCAGGCCCAGTCCCGCAATCACTCCCGTCACCACCAGGTGCCGTATCCCCATCCCATCCGGCAGCGGGAATCCGATCCGCGCGGCCGCCCACGAGAACAGCGCCACGCCGATGCCCTTGCCCACGATCAGCGATACCAGCACCATCAGCGTCACCAATCCGATGCTGGAGAATGCCACGCCGGCGTTGGCGAACGCGAAGAAGAACAGTCCGAAGTCCACGAACATCTTCAGGTGGTGCTCGAACTGCTCCAGCACGCTGTGTCCCTCGTGGTGCGAATCCGTAGCGCGTGGATGGGGAGCCGACACCGATTCGTGGTCATGATCGTGCTCTTCATCCGTCGCGGAATGATGGGGCGCGCTGGGCATGAAGGGCACGATGGGCGCCAATGCCAATGCCGGCTCCACTCCCGCTCCGGCCAGCCCGACCCACGAGAGTGATCCGCCGGTCAGGATGTACACCGGCCACCAGCGCACCCGCAATTTGCGCAAGATGAACACAACCGCCATTCCACCCACCGTCGCCAGCAGCCAGAGCGGTTCCACCGGGTGGTGCGGGTCCGGGTAGAACACCGCGATGATCACCAGCCCGATCGCATCATCCACCACCGCCAGCAACAGCAGGAAGTTCACCGCCGGATGCAGCGGCCCGAACACCACCCGCGCCACCAGCCACGCCAGCGCAATATCCGTGGCCGTGGGAATCGCCCAGCCGTTGGCCACCGCGCCGAAAACCTCCGTGCCTCCGTAGAATATCCACGCCATCGCGAAGTACAGGCCAACCGGCCCGAACACTCCGCCCAGCGTTCCCACCAGCGGGTTGATGGCCCGGCGCAACGGGTTCAGCACCCCGCCGGGCAGCGTCGATTCCGTGATTTCCTTGGCGGCGATGCCAAAGAAAAGGCACATGAACATCCCGTTGATGATGAAATGGAGCGTCAGCGGATGCCCGAACACGTAGGCATGGTCGCCCAGGGGGTGGAAATCGACCACCACCTCGTACCAGTGTTGGTTGACGTTGGCCGCCACCAAACCCAGGATCACGCCGGCAATCAGCGGCAAGGAAAACTCCTGCAGGAAATTTATCGCTTGAAGTATTGGGTTCGTTCGTTGCGCGTTATTGGCATGCATGAGTCATGTGACGCGATAATCGCAAAGTGCGTTACGTCGGCGGCAATATTACCACCAATCCTTGTCCGGGAGACTAATCAGATGGTTGCGGAATTCGGCATTTGCCGGCGCGCCGTAACTGACGCGGCTCCAATCAGGTGCTCTGCTGCCAGCAATCAAATGCAACCGACACCGGCCCGTCGTACACCGTCCGCGCCTCGGCCGCCAGCGGCTCGGAATCCAGGTGGTATGCGTTGTCGATATGCGTCAGCGTCAACGCCTGCACTCCAGCCATCTGCGCAATCCGAGCCGCTTCTGCTGCCGTCGAATGCGCAGTCTCATCCGCCCGATGCCTCTCGGCCTCAACGCACAAGGCCTCGTGGATCAACAGCGTCGCGCCCTCCGCCAGTTCCGCCAGCGATGGGCACCACCTGGTGTCACCCGAGAACACCACGGCGTGCTCGCCCGATTCCACCCGC
Organism: Chloroflexota bacterium; assembly: GCA_026710825.1. Taxonomy (GTDB): domain Bacteria; phylum Chloroflexota; class Dehalococcoidia; order Lucifugimonadales; family UBA3495; genus Bin87. The sequence goes on from JAPOQH010000066.1 coordinate 4,793, forward strand.
CATGCCATCGCGCCGCCGATGTGATCAACGGGAGCGCACTTGGCCCGCACCGTTTCGGTCAACTGCACCCACTGGCCCGTCTCGGTCGGCTGCAGCGTGAATACCAGCCGACCATCCCGTCGCCGCACTCCGTCCGGGTCCACGGTCAGTCCCCGCGTCGGGTACGCCAGCAGCGTTGCAATATCCGATGTGGCGCGCTCGGAGCCATACACCTGCATCGGCTGCTCCGCCGGATTGCGCCGGCTGCGCTGCATCTCGATGTGCGGCAGCCCCTCGCAGTGGTCGGGGTGGCTGTGGCTCAGCAGGCAGTGGTCGAACTCCGTGGGCGATATGCCAAGACGCTCGCTGTGCTGCAATACAGTGTTGCCTGATGCCGCATCCAGCAGTATCCGCTCTCCGCCGGGGCATTCCAGGACCATGGCGGTATGTCCGCGCAGGGTGCTGCCACCCGACCCTGTCCCCAGATAACTAACCGTAAATCCTGCCATCTCCAATCCATCCCCCAATCAAATCAGAAAATCCCGTGCATCTTGTCCATCGATGTAAGAAGACCGGTTACCCCAGCGGAACCCGCGAGTGCGGCAAAACCGCCGGATTCACCAGGAACTCCGGCATCCTGCCCTGCAGCACATCCACGGTCGCCCGGGCCGTCCGGACCTCAAGCTCCAGCACCGACTGCTGCGACAGGAACGCCACGTGCGGCGTGACGATCACGTTGTCCATCGCAAATATCGGGTGGTCCGCCGGCGGCGCAGCCGACTCCATCACATCCAGACCCGCCCCGGCGATGCTCCCGTTTTGCAGAGCGGCGACCAGCGCCGGCTCGTCCACGATGGGCCCGCGCGCACAGTTGATCAGGTACGCCGACGGGCGCATCAGCCCGAACGCCCGCTCGCCCATCAGCCCGCGCGTCTCGTCGTTCAGCGGCGTGTGCACCGTGACATAATCAGATGCCGCCAGCAACTCGTCCAGCGACGCCGCGCTCACCCCGTCCGGCAGATCGGCATCCGCCGGCAGGTACGGATCAAACGCCAGCACCGTCAGCCCGAACGCCAGCGCCTTGTCCGCCACCGCGCGCCCGATGCGTCCAAACCCGAGGATGCCGATGGTCTGGCCCCGCAGTCGCGTCAACGGGTGCGGCGATGGCGTGCCCTCCCAGCGGCCCGCCTTGGCGACACCGTCGTAGAAACCCACCTGCCGGTTCCACGTCAGCAGCAGCGCCATCACGTGGTCGCTCACCTCATCCACGCAGTAGTCGGGCACGTAGGTCACGGGGATGCCCAACTCCGTCGCCACGTCCACCGCGATGTTATCCACGCCCACGCCGTACCGACTGATGCACCGGCATCGTTCGGCCGCCCGCACCACCGCCGGCGTAACCTGCGCGAAGCACGTCATGATCGCGTCGCAATCCACCGCCAGCGCAGCCAGCGTCCCCTCCGACCCGTCCGGCGCCTCCACCACCTCAACCCCATCGCCCAACCCTTCAACCAAAACCTCCCGCTCAGGAGCGGTGGACGGCCAAACAAAATCGGTAATCAATATGCGGGTGGGCATCAGCGGTTCCGGCGGGACGATTGCGGCGGAACGATTATAGCGGAGAAAAGTACATACCGGGCCCTGCAACCAAAAACGCAAGTTTGGGTTGTTGTTCCCGACAGCATACGATAGTTGGGTCATTGGCGTACGGCTGGGTTTAGTTTGTCTCTTCGGAAACGTGTCGATCCACTGGCACGAAAATCCATCCTTCGCCCAGTAAGTATTCGCTCATAGTTTCCGTATATTCGGGAATACACATCTGTTCGACGACGCGGGCAAGTTCTTTCCCTGCAAGTGTGAACATTACCCCATCGACATTCAGCATTTCTGCCGTCGGATCAACGTTGTCCACAAATTGTATAAACCAGGTCGATCCTTGATGCTGTACATGAACCCCTGCTTTCGCTAATGCTACAGGTGTACCGTGATAGATCCTGACATCTCCGACGATGAGTCGATGGTGAGCCAGGTTCATGAGAACGCCGAAAGACAATCCGAAGGGCTGGAGCGCGTTTTGTCCCAGGGCACCGCACGATACGACAGTCATGACTTCCCCTTGCAAATCGTAGAGAGCCGCCGAGCACAGAATCTGAAACTCCTCCGCGCGTTCCTTCGTCATGTCCCTCGCAACCGACATGGTGTCGTTGGATACACTGCCCGGGGATTCCAATTCCCCTTTCAGCAGTTGTGCCCATAGGGTTTGCAGAGTTTCATCGGATACGTTGCTGGCTTCCGATGCCCACCTCCGCCCAAACTCAGGGTTGAATTTGGACAAATTCACCTTCGACCAATCAGTCGCTACGTCTGTCTTTCGCAGAGTGTTTAGTGTGTTGGTGGCAATTCGTTCGATTTCCTTTTCGTTGGCGTCGGCGTACGCGTCATACTCCAACATCCGGCCACGATAACGAAAGTTATCGTTTCCAGATTGCAACCTGCGTTCGATAAACTCTTGCTCAGCTTCCAGAATGTTTCTGTCTTGCCCGCCTCTTATCAACATCCCAAGAGATGCAAAAATCCCAGGTGCCAGTGCACGGATTCCAGGAGATGCCTCATCAACGATCTTCAACTCATCCAATTGGCCTACTCCTGTGCTGTATAGTTCCAATCATGTCGACGTGGCCTACTACGCCATTATACTTTGGGGCGGTACCCAATCTTGTCGTAACAAACTTGGGAGCAACCTGATGTCCATTCGCTACGGCGTGAGCCTGCTCACCGATCCTGACTTCACCGCCCGCGCCTACCGCGCGCGTCAACTAATCTGCGGCCAGTACGCCTGCTGGGCCGCCGAGATGCACATGCTCCACATGCCCATGTCCGACTATTTCCCGTTGGACACCGACGAGGCCGGCATGGTGGAGGCGCAATTGGCCGGCGAGGTCGAACGCCTCGCGGACCGCTACCGCCGCGTGTCGCCGCGCTTCCCCCTTTTCAACCGCGGCATCACCACCACACGCGAGACCGAGACCGACGGCAACATCTGGCTCGACTTCTCGCCCGAGGTGGTCAACGAGTCCCTGTACCGCTTGCAGGCCATGGTCGCCGACCTCCTGGAGCGCAACCCGTCCGTTGGCGGTCCCCGTCGCGTCTACGGCCCCGATTTCCCGCCGCAGATCCCGTTGATGTCCCACGCCGACCTGCCCGACTCCGTGTTCGACGGCGCCCTCGATTTCGCCCGCTCCGTCACCGATGAGCTGAAGGTCTCCCAGATCACCCGCTCCTGGCGTCTCGCCCTCACTCGCTTCGAGTCCAACGCCGCCGGCGACGACTGGTCCAACGGACGCTGGGCCACCGACCTCTCCTGGCGGGCCATCGGCAGCTACAGCCTATGACCCGATTGTGCTATCAGCAGCGGGATTAGCGCTAAACGGACGAATGACAGTCATGGACGTTGGGGCAATCATAGTGTCAATAACCGGCGTCGCCACGCTACTGGTACTCATCGGCGGCGGCTTCTACTGGTGGGGTCGCCTGTCGAGCCGGGTTGATGGTTTGTCAGGTGAAATACAGTCCGTCCGCGAGGAAGTGAAGTCTGTCCGCGAGGAAGTGAAGTCCGTCCGCGAGGAAGTGAAGTCCGTCCGTGACGAAGTGAGGTCCGGACAGCAGCAATTCCTCGCAGAATTGCGCCGCACTGAACAGCGAATACTGACCGTGCTTGCCAACCATTCTCACGTTGCGCCCGAAGCGGGTCGGCCCGTGTTCTGGTTTCCGCCGGGAATGGAAGCCCCCGGGCCGTCCGCTCCCGACGAAACGCCGGTGGAAGCGTAGCCGGAGAGCGTCGCTACACCGAAAACGCCCGGTCCAGCCGCTGCCGCTGCTCCGCCGTGAGGCGCCAGCCCGACGCCGCGCAATTCTCCTCCGTCCGCGCCACGCTGTTCGACTTGGGAATCGCGATCATCCCTTCCTGATCGGCGACCCAATTCAACGCCACCTGCGCCGCCGTCTTGCCCGTCTCGCCCGCGACCTCAGCCAGCGTATGCTGGTCCCGGCTCAACCCCAACGCCTGCCTGATCCGCCCGCCGCTGTTGCCCACCAGCGCCCCCTCGTGCAGCGGCGAATACGCCATGACCATGATGTCGTTCTCCAGGCAGTATGGGATCACGTCCCGCTCCGCCCGCCGCCGGCGCAGGTTGTAGAGAATCTGGTTGGACACAATAGGGTTGTTATCCAACGCCGCCTGTGCGTCCTGCATGTCCTCCACCGAGAAGTTGCTCACCCCGATGTGGTCCACCACGCCGTCCGCTACCAACCGCTCCATCGCCCGCATGGTCTCGCCGATGGGCACGCTCGGGTTGGGCCAGTGGATCTGGTACAGGTCGATCTTGTCGATGCCCAGCAGGCGCAGGCTCTTGTCCGCCGCCCGCAGCACCGCGTCGTACCGCAGGTTGCTGCCCAGCACCTTGGTCGCGACGAACACGTCGTCCCGGATCCCGACAATCGCCTCCCCCACCTGGTCCTCGGTGCGGTACATCTCCGCCGTGTCGATCAGGTTCGCGCCCAACTCGACCCCGCGACGCAACGGCTCCGACCCGCCGCTGTAACGCCACGTTCCCAATCCGATCTCGGGAACCATCACGCCCGATGCTCCCAGCCGTTTCAATTCCATTGTCCATCTCTCCCTGTGCCGGATCGCCGCGCCAGTTCGGCCGTCAGCCATTGTACCCTCAACTATCCGCCGATCTGACGACGCTCACCTGAGTCTGTCGAAGGGTGAACCGACTCCTCCCGTTCCCGCGCGCTCGCCCGCATCAAAATCGCCGGTACCATCGCCACCAGCGCGATGATCCCGGCCACGCGGTAGAAGGTGTGGAACAGCCCCAGGCTCGCTGTCTCCACCGTCTCCCGGTACTCCGCGATCGCCCGCAGCCGCGCCTCCGCGTCCAGACCCGTCATCGTCAAGGGCGACGGCGTCTCGGCCAGGATCGCGAGGAACTCGTTCACTCCCCACGCCGACAGCGCCGCCATCCCCAGCGTCATCCCCAGCATCCGCGCCACCACCACCGTGGATGCCGACACCGCCCGGTATTCATGCGGCGCGGCGGCTATCGCCCGGTGCATCAATGGCGCGATCACCAGCCCAAACCCTACGCCGGCCATCACCATGTCCAGCGTCAGCCTCGGCTCGGCAATCTCCACCGGCCATCCGCTCAGCCGGAACATCCCGAACGCGATCAGCGCCAGGCCGCCCACCGTGATCCATCTGGCGTCCACCCAGCGCAGCAGCCACCCGCCGAGGATGGCGAACACCGGAATCGTCGCCGTCATCCGCAGCAGCCACAGTGCGGCGGTGACGGCATCCACTGGTCGCTCGGGGCGGTTCATCACCGTGTTCGCCATAATCACTGTCGTCGCCATCGCGATGATCAGCGCGACCCCCACCAGCAGTTGGCACGCATTGGCGGTGACGAATGCCCACGTCCGGAACAGCGCTCCGGATAATATCGGCTCGACCGTCCGCCTCTGCGCCCAGACCAGCGCTCCCACGCACAACGCGCATCCCGCCAGCAGCGCAAACGGGATCCACGACTCCGCGCGGAACAAACCCTCGTGGCCGAATGCCAGCGACACCAGCACCAGGGCCACCGTGAGTATCGCCGCGCCCCGGTAGTCCATCCGCGCTCCGGTTGCCGCCCGCTTCGGCACCCAGAACAGGGCCGCTGCGATCGCCGCCGCCTGCGGCACGTTCAGCCAGAATATCGCGCGCCAACCCCAGATCTCGATGACTGCTCCCCCGTACGCCGGCCCCAGCATGCTGCCCGCCTCGGCTGCGCCGGCCACGATCCCCAGGGCCAGCCCCCGGTGGTGCGGAGCCGTCAGCGCAGCGGCGATGGCCAGGCTGATGGGAACCGCGCCGCCGCCGCCGATGGCCTGGATCACCCGCGCCGCCACGATCTGGTCCAGCGGTTCCAGTACGCCGTTCAGCCATTCCGATTCGCCCGTCAGCGCGACCAACGTCGTCCCGATGCCGAACACTGCCAGCGATGCCCAGTACACACGGACGTAACCGTGCACATCGGCCAACCGTCCCAGCAGCGGCATCGCCACCGTGTACCCCAGCAGGTAGGCCGTCACCACCCAGATCACCGATTCCAGCCTGATGATCGGGACTTTCAGGTCGGCCATCACCGCCGGCAGCGCCGTCACCACTACCGTCTGGTCCAGCGCGGTGATGAACGCCCCGCATGCGACCACGGCCACCAGCGTCCATTGACGGCGGGACGAGAAACTGCGGGACGAGATATCCACTCTGCCCTCGAGACTGCCGCGGCGAATCAGCCGCCCGTCAGATCGGTGAATTCGTCGGGTGGTTCGATCGATACCGGCTCGTTGATGCTTTTCAACACGATCTCGCGGACGGTATCGGCCTGGTCAAACATCCCCACCGGTCCGGCGACGCGCAACTTCCGCAACTGGCGGTCCTCGGTGTCGGTCCAAACCACGATTCGCACGGTCTGCCCTTCTTCGGCCGTCAGCGGCAGCCAGTCCATCACTGATGCCGGGGCGTCTCCGGAAATCTTGTGCGCCGGAATTCCGTCAACCTCTTCCATCCCATCCAATGTCGGGTCGTCGATCATGCCGACCAGGTCTGCGATCAGTTGGTTCAGTTCCGCCACCGGTATCGGTACGGAGGATTGCGGTTGTTTCAGCCACGCGCCCGAAAACGGGTCCGTCCCGTAGTATGCGCCCGCCGTGATCACCGATTGCAGCCCGAAGTAGATGCCGGATTCCGCCTCCGTCTGAGCGTCGGGCACCAGGTATGCGTCAACGGTCAGTTCGGCCCCTTGTTCCGCGTCCCAGACTCCACGCGCCTCGGTCAGCTTGGCGCTGAACACGGGGAGGAAAATGGCCCCCGCCTCGTGCTGCACCGCGAACTCTGCGCTCCGCAGATTCCGCAGGTTCGCCGACGTCTCGCCCAGGAGCGCCACCGGGTCTGGTATCGGCGTGGCCGTCGGAACCGGCGTCGCGGCGGGGGTCGCCGACCCCGTGCAGCCAACCGCCAGAACTGACAGAACCAGCGCACATGCGAGGAACAACACCCCTGCGCGTGCCGTCAGCGTCGCCAGCATCAACTCACTGCGGAGACCAGACGGCAATTCCGCCGGCCGCCAGATCCCGCAATCCGCCCGACTCTCCGAGATCAGTGACGTACACGTGTGGCCCCGCCGCGCCACTCCCGTTGCGTCGCTGCGAGAGGTATTGCTGGTTCCCGGCCACTACCAGCGCGGAACCGTCCGGCGCCCAGGGGGAATGGCTGCGCGCGTATTGGTCGAAGAACGCCAGCATCAGGAAAGTCTCCCCGCTCGGTGAAAAGCGCAGCCCCCCAACCGGGTCGTCTGACTCGCCGGCAGCCTCGGACTCCGTCGCCGACCCATCCAGAATCCGCCATTCCATGGTCCGCTCTTCGCTGTTCAGCGCAATCCAGGCCAGCCGGGTGCCGTTCGGCTCCCAGAAGAAGCCCAGTATCCAGTCGTCGTCCCGTACCGTTCGCACCGCGCTGCCGTCTGCCGCCACGAGCCTCAGTCGCCGGTAGGCTGGTGATCCGTCGCTCTGCCGGTCCGCTACCGCGATTACCGTGCCGTCGGACGACCACAGGAACGAGCACGCCCCCTCCACTTCGGCCAGGCGCATCGGAGGATAGTTTGCCTCATCGGGCTTTCCCAACCACACCGCCTCGCTGTCGCCGCCGGGCGCAGACCACGCCAGCGTCGTCCCGTCCGGCGACCAGGCCGGCGTGCGGAACGATCGCGAGCGGCTGATGGGTTGCGCTGTGAATCCGGTGGCGTCGTCGTTCAGCCGCAGCACCGACAGTTCCTCTCCGCTGTGCACGGCGAGCGACCGGCTGTCGGGCGACCAGTCGAAGTAGAGCGGCGCTCCTCGAACCACAGGAAGCGCTGCTGTTGGAGTCGTTTCGCCGTCCACCGGATTGGCGTCTGCCACGAACAGCGTCAGACCCTCGGGCGTGGCAGCGGTAACCCCCAGGCGTTGGCTGTCGGGCGACCACTGCACATAATGAGGGGTGCCATCGGCGATGGTCAGCGGAGCCGAGTTGACGAACACCGCGCCTCCGACGCCGGATGACGATTCCAACGACTGCACGCTCATCTCAGCCTCGGATGGTCTCAGGCCACTGATCAAAGACACGGCAATGCGGCTCCCATCCGGCGACCAGACCGGCCAGCCATACAGGCGGGTCTCGCTCGTGGGTTGGGCCACTACACCGCCCAGGCGACTCAACGAGTCCGCAACTTCCCCGGTGGTGAGGGTGCTCCGGTTGCTGCCGTCGGGATCAACCGTGACCAACTGCCCGTTCGAGTCTATGTAGGCAATGCGATTGATGGTCATGGGCTCATTGGAAGCGCCGGGTTCGTTGCCGGGGGTGCAGGCCAACGCGGTTATCGCAACCAGGGTCGCGATCACGACCGCCGCCGGCCAGCAGATTTTAAGGGGAGGCATCGCGGCTACGTTATCACCCGGTAGATGGTTTGGCAACGCGACGCAATTTTGTTCGAGGATCTAGACGGTTTCGGAGCAAACCTTGAGGTGTGGTAGCATCGGATACACTGTAGACCAAACCACATCTGCAACATCCCCGATGGATTGATTGCCTTCGACTTTGCGCCAAGTTTTGGGATTGTTATCCGCCTGGCGGTTGAACCCTTGGTGCACACGGTCATGAAACCGTAACTCCTCATCCTCGAATCTGTCCGGCGCATCGCCTATAGGCAAAGCTAGCTGAAAAAGACGATTGTGTACCCGTTCCAATCCGACCGCAGGAACGATATCTAGCAGTATAGTTAGGTCTGGGTACCGTCCATGCGTGGCCAAGTCGTTCAACCATTGGATTTTCTCCAAATCCAAACCGCGCCCATGTCCTTGGTATGCCACGGTGGAGCCCGTGAAGCGATCGCAAATCACGATCGCCCCGGCTTCTAGTTCCGGGCGAATGCGATCAGTCATCAACTCGGCCCTGGAAGCCTCAAATAGCAAGAGTTCTGCGACATTTGAGATAGGTCCGTCACCAATCAGATAACGTCGCAGATAGTCACCTAACGTCGTGGAACCAGGCTCATGCAGCAGGACCGAGCGAAAACCTTGGCGCGACAATTTTTCCGCAAGGATGTTGGCCTGCGTCGACTTGCCGGCGCCGTCCCCTCCCTCAAAGGCTATGAAAAGACCCGACATATCCGTCACTGCACTCGGCTTTACGTCAGTTGCGCGGTGCGAACTTAAAGCGCCGCCGAACCCGAGGCTTCAGATCGCGTGATCCCGGAGTGCGCGATTACGGCCGGTAGATCAGCACAGCCCGTTGAGGATCACGCCCCCGGCTGGTGGACGCCAGGTTGAATTCCTCGGCCAGCATGTGCTGGAGCCGGCGTATGTACGGTCGCTGCGGTTCCAGTTGCACGCTGAACTCGCCCGAGATGATCCTGCGTGCCGCCTCTTCCGCCTCCGCCCGCGCCGAGGCCTCCGCCTCGGCGTCCGACTCTTCCTTGAAACGCCCCGACGGCGGCGGCAGGTCTATCCCCTGATCCCGCGCCATGGACGTGAGAAACTCGCTCACCTGCGGAACGGTGTTCTTCCGCAGCACGTACACCGGCACGCTGTTGGTCTCCGCGATGCGCACCAACTGGCTGCCCCGCCGGTAGTGGTTCTTGGTGGTCAGCAGCACGTTCGCCCGGCGCAACTCGCTGACGATCTCCGCCGTCGTGCCTCGTTCGGCCAGCGCCGCCTCCACCTTGTCCCTGCTCACGCCGAACAGGAAAATCCGAGCGTCCAGGCGCGGCCCGGTCAATCCGATGGCATCCGGCTCGTCTTGGAACCTTTCCGGCGGATACTGTTCGTACGAATCCTGTCCACGCCCGGCGCGGTTCCGGCCCCGACGGTTGCGGATTTCATTGGCCGCCCAGGGTGTTGGCGCGGCCTCGTTTTGCCGGGGCGCCGCGGTCTTGGTGATGTTCCCGTCGTCGTTCATGTGCCGGACTTCCGGCTCGACGGGGTACCCGCGCAGCCACTGGTCAACCACCTGCGCCACGTCGTCGTGAACCGCAACCTCGTTCCAGTCCTGGATCTCCACCACCACGTCAAACGTGGGTGGCCCTTTTCTTTCCAGAACGGTCTTCTGCGTGCCGCGGTACCGCGCCTCCTGGTCGCCCAGCGTCACGGTCTGCACGCCGCCGATCAGGTCCGACAGGGTGGGATTCATGATCAGGTTGTCCAGCGTGTTGCCGTGGGCGGTGGCAACCAACTGCACGCCACGTTCGGCTATCGTCCGCGCCGCGGACGCCTCCAATGTGGTGCCCATCTCGTCGATGATGATCACCTGTGGCATGTGGTTCTCCACGGCCTCGATCATCACGTCGTGCTGCACCGTGGGCGTCGGCACCTGCATGCGCCGCGCGTGTCCGATGGCCGGATGGGGAATGTCCCCGTCGCCGGCAATCTCGTTGGACGTGTCGACGATGATCACCCGTTTGCGGGCTTCGTCAGCCAGCACCCGGGCCACCTCCCGCAGCATCGTGGTCTTGCCCACGCCCGGCCGACCCAGCAGCAGGATGTTCTTGCCGCCGTACGCCAGGTCCTCAATTATCTTGATGGTGCCGAATACGGCCCGCCCCACGCGGCATGTGATGCCCACCACGCTCCCGTTGCGGTTGCGAATCGCCGAAATGCGGTGCAACGTTCGCTCCATCCCGGCCCGATTGTCTCCGCCGAAATCGCCGATTCCCGCCACCACGTGCTGCAGGTCGTCCCGCCCGACCGGTTCCTCATCGAGTATTACGTCTCCGGACAAAAAGCGGGCTTCCGGCGGGCGTCCCAGGTCAAGGATGATTTCCAGTAGGTCATCCAGGTCGTCCTGTCTCTTCAGGCCGTCCAGTACCCGGGGGGGCAGCACATCCAGCAGTTGCTGTAATTCATCATGGGCCAGTTGTTCGACCGTTACCAACTATGCCCTCCTTGTCGCCGAAATGTGGAGATTCGCAATCAACGATATCGTTGTTTGTGATTGTTATTCCTGGGCCAGGCGCCCTCGTACTCTCGGAGTCTCTATCAATGGCGCGCCCTCGTCCAACGGCGGCCCGCCGGCCATCTCTACGAAATATCGATGAATGCGCGTGTCGGCCGTTAGTTCAGGATGAAAAGCCGTCGCCAGCAGGTTCCCCTCGCGCACTGCCACCGGCCTCCCGTCCTCCAACGAAGACAGCACCTCAACGCCCGCGCCAACGCGGATGATCACTGGCGCCCTGATGAAAATGGCGTGGTACGGGTCCGAGCCCAGCCCCTTGATCTTCAGGTCCTGCTCGAACGAATCGACCTGCCGTCCGAAGGCGTTGCGCTGGACGCCAACGTCCATCACCGCCAGTGGTATGGGGTCCTCTTCCGTGATCTCTGCGGCCAGCATGATCATGCCGGCGCAGGTCCCCCAAACCGCCTTGCCGGACGATGCCATTTCAGCAACCGGCTCACGCAAGTTGTACAGCGACATCAGGCGGCTGAGCGTGGTGCTCTCGCCGCCGGGTATGATCAGGCCGTCCAGTCCGTGGAGATGTTCGGGCAATCGCACTTCCGTAGAGTTAGCGCCGATGCTGCGGAGCACGTGGCAGTGTTCCGCGAAATCCCCTTGTACTGCCAATACACCGATGTTCAACTAAGTGTCCAGCCGATAATGCCCTGATCCGTCCGTTTGTCGCAGTTTCGTTGCGTCATTGGGGCAACCGCCCCAATGACGTCATTTCGCTAAACGCTGCGCGTCGCCAGCAACTCGCTGGCGTCCAGTTCGCGAACGCTCCTGCCGACCATGGGCTCGCCCAGATCCCTGGAGACCTCCGCGAGAATCTGCGGGTCGTTATAGTGCGTCACCGCCTGCACGATGGCATGGCCGCGGGACGCCGGGTCGCCGGACTTGAAGATGCCGGAGCCCACGAACACGCCGTCCGCGCCCAACTGCATCATCAGCGCCGCGTCCGCCGGAGTCGCCACGCCGCCGGCCGCAAAGTTGACCACCGGCATGCGGCCCTCCTCGCGGGTCTGCTGCAGCAGGTCGAGGCTGACCCGCAGGTCGCGAGCCTCCACCACCAACTCGTCGTCGGGCATGTTCTGAAGCTTGCGGATGGCGTCCTGTACGGCGCGCATGTGCCGCACGGCCTCCACCACGTCGCCGGTGCCCGCCTCGCCCTTGGTGCGGATCATGGCTGCACCTTCGGAAATGCGGCGGAGCGCCTCACCAAGGTCGCGGCAGCCGCACACGAAGGGCACGGTGAAGTCGTGCTTCCAGACGTGGTGCATTTCGTCCGCCGGGGTGAGCACTTCGGACTCGTCCACGTAGTCCACGCCCATCGCCTGCAATATCTGGGCTTCTACGAAGTGGCCGATTCGGCACTTCGCCATCACGGGAATCGACACGGAGTCGATGATATCGGCGATCATCGAAGGATCGCTCATGCGGGCAACGCCGCCGTCCGCCCGGATGTCGGCTGGGACGCGTTCCAATGCCATCACCGCGACCGCGCCCGCTTCCTGGGCGATCCGTGCCTGCTCGGCGTTCACCACGTCCATGATTACGCCGCCCTTGAGCATCTGGGCGTGGCCGGATTTGACGGTGAAAGTGCCGGTTAGAATTTCAGCAACCATTGAAAGCGCCTCCTTTATTTCGGTAAGGATGCCAGTGTTTCATTATAGCCCCCACCACCGGCGTTATCAATCAGATCAAACGCGCCCCGGCGCCTTTAGATTGTCGTACCGCGGTGACGCAGTCGGCTTTAGATTGTTGTACGACGGTAGCGCAGTCCCCATTCAATGTCGTCCCACGGTAGCGCAATCCGCTCATGGTGAGCCAGTCGAACCACGAGCGGACGGTCAGCAAGGCTGCGTCCTTGGTAGTGGTCGCCCCCTCGTCCCGTGGCAATCGAATGGCCTTGCACGCGCCCGCCGGCATAGGGGCCGCTACCCACCTCGCGCCTACGGTTGACCGTCCCATCTACGGTTGAAAGGTCACCGTGATCATAGTTTCTACCGAAGTGCCTTCGCGAATGGCCAGCACCGAGATCTCGTTCAGGCCGGGCCGCAACACAATGTCGGCCTGCCACCGGCCTGATGCGTCCGGCGGAGCCGGGATGATCTCGTTCACCACCACCTGCGCTCCGGGCAGGGTTTCGCCGGATATCGTCATAACCCGGTTGGTTACAGTGGCCCCGTTGTCCGGCTGGGCAATCTCCAGGAACAGGGTCAGCGGCGTGCTGTCGTAGGTCAACTGGAGCAACTGGTGTTTCGGTTCTGGAGACGCGCTGTTGTTGCTGATCACCTCGATGACGTTGAATCCCTCGGCCAGCGGAATCGTCACGACAAAGTGCCCCTCGAAGTCGGCCCGCAGGATTATGCTCCGTTCCATGTCCTCCCTGCTGTCGTAGGTTACCTCAAGAATTGACCCGGGCAGCGTCGTGCCGAACAGGTCGATCTCGGGCTCGCCCCGTATCACGTCAAGATTGGACGGATAATGCACCGCCAGGAAATGGGGAGGCGGGGTCGGCGTAGGTTGCGCCGGCGTAGGTGTGGGCGCCGGCGTAGGTGTGGGCGCCGGTGTTGGCGTGGGCGCCGGCGTGGGTGTGGGCACTGCTGTAGGCGTTGGTGGCGGCAGCGTGGGCGCTGGCGTCGGAGTGGGCGTCGGGGGTAAGGCAGTCGGCTGAATCGGCGCCGGTGTTGGCGTGGGCCGCGCTCTCGCCGTCGACGGCACATCGGGTACGCCCGGCAGGGCGAGCACCCAGACCGCCATGAACACGGCAATCAGACCGAACGCCAGTAGCGCTGCTATGACCCTTTGTCGCACAGGTTGGTTGGTGATAGATGACGGGAGGCTCCCTCCGACTGTCCGGGCGTATGCCCGAGTCGGATCAGGCCTCGGGTGAACCTATCGGCAGAGTGAGGGCGAACACGGTGCGATGATCGGGATTCGGCGCGGCCACCGACTCCACCGATAGCTCGCCTCCGTAACGATGCGCCAGCGTGCGGCTGATGTACAGGCCGAGACCCGAGGAGGTCTTTTCATCGCTGCGCCCCATCTCCGGAGTCCAGCCCCTGGTGAACAGGTGCGGCCGGTAGTGGTCCGGAATCCCCGGCCCGTTGTCGCTCACGGAAATCCTGAACTGCCTGGCGTCGCGCACCACGGAAATCTCGATGTAGTCACCCCCGTACCGCAGCGCATTGTCCACCAGGTTGGCGATGATGTGCTCCAGTGCGGCTGCTTCCGAATACACCAGTCCGAATTCCTCCGGCTCCGACCACCACGCAATATCCTTGCCCTGTTCCGCTGCCTGTCCCGTGTACCGTTCCACGATGCGGCTGACCACGGCGGTCGGTTCCACCGGGTAGCGCGCGATGGGCGCGTCCGGGGTCTCCAGGTTGATCATGACCTGCATGTTCGCCATCATCAGCCTGAACGACGGCGCCTGCTCCTCAATCTCGTCCAGCAACTCGTGGACCACTATCGAAACGTCCTCCCCGGTTGCCGCCAGCACTCCGCGCACCTCGCGGCACTTGCCCAGGATGCGGCGCATGGGCCTCCCCAGGTCATGTTGGAACGTCTCAAACTGTTGCTCCGTCAACCGGCTCCAGTCGTCCACCCCGTTTGGACCCTTGCCGTTGCCGTTGCTCCCGCCGATCGCCACGTAACTCCCCACTGCAACCGCCAGGCCAACCACCACCGCGGCAATCCCGAAGTACGACAGTGGCTCAACGGGCCACGGCTCCGGAAACACCCACGTCAGCGGAATGAATAGCGACGCCACCATCACGCCCAAGCCGACTACCGCCAGGAAAATTCCTGCGTAGGCCAGTACGGGATGTCCCCCGGTATGTCGGGACGGTAACGTTGCCATGCGTCCCCCTAGTCCCGCGGCGGCAGCAGCCGATAGCCGCGATCCCGGACGCTGACTATGAAGTCATTGGCCCCCAGCGGCCGGCCCAGCGCGCGCCCCATCGATACCTTGATCTCGCGAATCCGCACCCTGAGTGACGCCCGCGTATCATCCCCCTCCAGGAAACGCTCCAGCCGGTCGAAAGGCACCACGTTGCCGGGGCTGCGGTACCACGCCTGGGCCAGTTCGTGCAGGATGTCAAAGCGTCGGCCCCTGACGTCCGCCACCGGAGTCTGTGTTCCATCCTCGTCCACCACCAGCACCGCGCCAGCGTCGTTGTCCAGCACAATCCGGCCTCCGATGGCGATGGTCCCGGGATCCGCTCCAACCAGTCGCCGCATTCGTAGCGCCACCTCTTCCGGAGACGCCAGCTTGTCTATGAACTCCACCGGCGCTTCCACCTGCAGCGCGCTCCGCGCCACCGTTTCGCGCTCCACACCCTGGCTGTATTGAGTAAACATCAACACAGGCAGCCTCGGCTGCTCCTCCACGATCCTCTTGAGCAGGTCCAGACCCTTGAATTGGTCGTCCCGATATTCGCCCAGCCTCACGTCCAGGATCACCCCGTCCGGCATGGCGTCCTCAATCGCTTCCAGCGCCGCCCACAGCATGTCGTCGGCGGACCCGTGCGCTTCCTTGCTCACCACTTTGGTGGTCCACCCTTCGTCCTCAAGACGCCGCCGCACCGCCCGCACGATGGCCGAAGTCGCCTCGTCGTCAACAATCAGTATATTTCCGGACCGCGGCGCCATACGGTTCTACCCGCGACCCGATTGAGAGCGACTGCGTTCTCTGAAAATATCCGCCAGGGGAATTTCCAGGCCGGGTAGCAGCACAGTGGTTAGAGTATCGTCGTCGGTGAGGACCCCACGCTCAACGTACTCATGGCCGCTCAATTCCAGCGGCGTGACCGTACGGTTCAGTTCGTCGACAATCCAGTATTCGGCGATGCCCGCCTCGGCATATACCTGACGCTTCCGCACCAGGTCGCGCCTGCGGTCTGAGGACAGAATCTCCACAACGATGTCCGGCGCTCCCTCGATCATCCGCTCGCTTACTACGGCTTCGTTTGACCGCAGAATCACCGTCAGGTCGGGAGCGAACAACCGCGGCAACGCTGAAGGCAGGGCAACTACAACGTCGGGGTGTACGTCGAATGGGATCTCATCAAAAGTATCCAGGAAATTGAAGAAGTGTTGAATCAACCTGCCCTGCGTACGTTGATGGGCGATTCGGGGTCTCGGCATGATGTACAGCTTTCCGTCGTCCAACTCCAGCTTGCGCTTGTCCTCGGGGTCCGGCAAGTCCAGATCCATGAATTCGGCGACGGTCAACTGCATTCCCGAACGCGGTTCCATTGTAGTGGTCATGACTGATTGCTCCCCATCCTGCCGACATTATAAGGCCATTCGCCAACCCATGTCGTTGGCGGCATCGGCGGACCCTGACGCAAAGGGGCGACCGATTGGCCGCCCCCCACAGTGGTCGAAGGTTGGCCCGATCAGGCGTCTTTGGTCAGGTTGGTCAGGAACTCCGAGTTCGTGCGGGTCCTCGCCAGCCGCTCCAGCACCCTCTTGGTGGCGTCGCCCATGTTGGCCTGGTCGCCGCCCGACGCCAGCGTGACCATCCGGCGCAGCAGCCAGATCTGCGGAACCGCCTCTGCGTCGTACAGCAATTCCTCTCTGCGTGTCCCGCTGCGCACCACGTCGATGGCCGGGAAGTAGCGCTGGTCCGCCAGCCGACGGTCAAGGTGCAACTCCATGTTGCCGGTGCCCTTGAACTCCTCGTAGATCACCTCGTCCATCCGGCTGCCCGTGTCCAACAGGCACGTGGCGATGATGGTCAGCGATCCCCCTTCCTCCAGGTTCCGCGCGGCCCCGATGAACCGCTTGGCCGGGTACAACGCCGCCGGATCAATTCCGCCAGATAACGTCCGCCCAGAGGTCGGCAACGCCAGGTTGTAGGCGCGTGTCAGCCGGGTGATGCTGTCCAGGAGGATCACCACGTCGCGTCCGGTCTCGGTCATTCGCTTGGCACGCTCAACCGCCAGTTCCGCGACCCGGCACTGCTCTTCAACCGACTCGTCGAACGTTGACGCGAACACGTCGCCCTTCACGGCCCGCCGCATCTCGGTCACTTCCTCCGGCCGCTCCCCGATGAGCACCACCATCAGGAGCACTTCCGGCCGGTTCTCGGTGATCGCCGCGGCAATCTGCCGCAGCACTGTGGTCTTGCCGGCCTTGGGCGGTGATACGACCAGTCCCCGTTGCCCCAATCCGATTGGCGCGAACAGATCGATCATCCGCGACGGCAACCCGCCCTGCGGGTTTTCCAGCACGATATGGTCGTTGGGGAATATCGGCGTCAGGGATTCGAAAAGACGCCGGTTCGCCGGGGTCTGCTGCTCCGGCCCCAAAAGGTTGATCTTGGTTACCCGCGTCAGGCCGTAGTGGCGCTCGCCGTCCTTGGGCGGCCGCACCGTGCCCACCACCGTGTCGCCGGTTTTCAGGTTGGACCGTCTGATCTGCGACTGCCCCACGAAAACGTCGCCCGCCACGGGCGGATATTGCATCGATCGCAAAAGCCCATGACCGGCGTCCATGACCTCGAGCACGCCGGAAGCCACCAGTTGGTTCCTGCCGGCGGCGGATTGTCGGATCCGGTGAAACAGCGCGTCTCGTCCTAACTCGGACAGGGCGCCGTCGTCTCGCAATCCCACCTCCGGCGCGAGTTGCAACAGATCTTCCTGCGACATCTTCGCCAGGTCTGCAATGTCCACCGGATTCGCGTCCTGCGCGCCTTCGGGGTGTTCGTTCAGTTCATCATCGCCATCTTCGGCCCGCCCTCGGTCCATGACGAGCTTGGCGTCGTCATCTCCGGGTGGTGGGCGGCGGCGGCGGCGGGGGGCGGTTGTGGCCCCGGTGCGGGCGCGAACCATATCGTCAGCCTCCGGATGCTTGTTGCCAGTCCTGCAGGAATCTCGACAGGCCGGCATCGGTCAATGGGTGTTTGATCATCTGCGTCAGTACGTTGTAGGGCACGGTGGAAATGTCCGCGCCCGCGGCGGCCGCGGTCGTGCAGTGTCTCGCTCCGCGAATGCTTGCCGCCATCACCATGGTCTCAATGTCTTGCTCCCGGTACACGGCCACTATGTCCCGCACCAGCTCCATCCCGTCCTGTCCAATGTCGTCCAACCGGCCCACGAACGGACTAACCACGGTGCTGCCGGCGTTGGCCCCCAGCAGGGCCTGATTCACGGTGAACACCAGCGTCTGGTTGATGTGGATGCCGTCTCGCGCCAGTGCGCTGATCGCCTTGAACCCCTCCTCGGTGCTTGGAATCTTCACCCAGGGGTTGGGAATCCATTCGGCGATGTCCCGACCCTCGGCGATCATCCCCGCCGCGTCGGTGCTCACCACCTCCACCGATATCGGTCCGTCGATTATGTCGGCGATTTCCTGCACGGCCGCTCGGTAGCCGGCCGCGCCGCCGATTCCCTCTTTCGCAGCCAGCGATGGGTTGGTGGTTATGCCGGAAATAACGCCCAGCTCCGCGCCGGCGCGAATTTCGTCGATGTTTGCGGTATCCAGAAAGAGTTTCACTGCTTATCCCTCGATCCGTTTGTCTCGTCCTTATCCTCTAGAATCGTCGCTTATGCGACCTTGGCGCGGCGTCTTATGGCCGGCGCCGTTGCGCGCGAAGAGTAGAACGTTGCCTGGGTCGGCGATGTGCTGCCGCTGCGCCGGTGGCCCATTGCGATTGAAAAAATCTGCTGTCAGCTCTACTGAGTTGAGAATGACCACCAACCCGGTCGGTTGAATGGCAACTGCTTGCCCTCCCGCACCGTGTTCCCGGCCTCGCCCATCAGGGCGCTGAACAGCGGATGCGGTCGGTTCGGGCGCGACTGAAATTCAGGATGAAACTGCACGCCCACCATGAAAGGATGATTGGGTACTTCCGCCGCTTCCACCAGCTCCCCGTCCGGTGAAAGTCCGCTCATCACCATGCCGGATGCCTCCAGCGACTCGCGGTACTTGTTGTTGACCTCGTAGCGGTGCCGGTGCCGCTCCATAACCTCTGAGCGGTCCTTGCCGTAGGCCTGCGCCACCTGGGTGTTGCTCTGGGGCCGGCAGGGATATTGCCCCAGTCGCATCGTCCCGCCCAGGTCCGTGATTGCCCTCTGTCCGTGCATTATATCGATCACCGGATGCTCGCAATCCGGATCCAGCTCCGACGAATTCGCCCAGCGCAGGCCAGCCACCTCCCGCGCCCAGTCGATCACCATCACCTGCATCCCCAGGCAGAGTCCCAGGTACGGCACCTCTTTATCCCGTGCGTATCGGCTGGTTTCCACCATGCCCTGCACTCCCCGCGGGCCAAAACCGCCGGGAACCACGATGCCGCAGACATCATTCAGATACTCGTCCGGCCCGTCCCGTTCCACGGCCTCCGAATGCACCCAGCGCACCTCCGCGCGCAATCCGCAGGATGCCGCCGCGTGTCGCAGCGCTTCCCGCACCGACATGTACGAGTCCGGATACTCCACGTACTTGCCCACAATGGCGATCGGCACCGTCCGCTCGGCGGCGTTCATCCGGTCGATCAGGCTGTACCATTCGCCCAGATCCCGCTGTCCGTCCAGGCTCAACGACTGCGAAAGGAAGCGCCCCAGGCCGAATTCCTCCATGATCAACGGCACCTCGTACACGTTGTTCACGGTCGGCATCGGGAACACCGCTTCCGTTTCCACGTCACAGAACAGGGACAGCTTCTCCTGGATACTCCGGGTGACCTCGGTATCGCTGCGGCAGATCAGCGCGTCCGGTTGGATCCCGATGCTCCGCAGTTCCTTTACGCTGTGCTGCGTCGGTTTGGTTTTCAACTCCTCCGACGCCGAGATGTACGGCAGCAGCGTCAGGTGCATGTAGAAAACATTCTGCCGGCCCACCGTGTTGCGCATCTGGCGTATCGCTTCCAGGAAGGGTAGGCCTTCGATGTCTCCCACCGTGCCGCCCACTTCGACCACCACCACGTCCGAGTTGGATTTCTCCGCCAGGCTGATCAGCCGGTCTTTGATCTCGTTGGTCAGATGTGGCACCGTCTGGATCGTGCCGCCCAGAAAATCGCCGCGCCGCTCGCGCGTTATCAGTTCCAGGTACGCCTGGCCCGCTGTGACGTTGCTGTCCCGCGTCAGTTCCACGTCGATGAAACGCTCGTAATGGCCCAGGTCCAGATCGGTTTCGCCCCCGTCCTTGGTGACGAATACCTCGCCATGCTGGTACGGGGACATCGTCCCCGGGTCCACGTTCAGGTAGGGGTCCAGCTTCACGACGGTCACTGACAGACCTTGACTTTTCAGGATGCGACCAATTGACGCAACGCAGATGCCCTTGCCAATGGAGCTAACCACGCCCCCGGTTACGAAAATGTACTTAGTGGGCATACACGCCTGGTGAAATCGACGCCCGCGTCCTCATCTTGGTGAGGCCCGTCACGCCAACATGCACAACATTGTTCGCGTCAACGGGGCGATTCTTGCTGGAAAGAAGTTGAACGCCCGGAGGGGTGCCCGTCGGTCGGTTCAACTGGATAGGTCAGCACGCAATGCAAGCAACACGGAATGCGCACCACCCATAACGTCCACATACTACAACGCCCGCCCGGGGTAGTCAAGAAACCCATTTGCGTCGCATGCCCACTTTCGCGCCCGGCTTCCCAACCCGTTCACACTCACTAACGCGTTTGCATCCCCGGATCCGTAGGTGCCCCTCCTGGCAGCCACACCCCGATGACAAAAAATGGCTCCGACAGGGGCGCAGTAAGATACTACCCATCGAGTTGTGCGATTTGCCGGGCAGTTTGGAATTGGGACGAGCCAGGACAAGAGGGCATTTACCGGCTGCGGGCTTCTTCACCGGGTTTGGCGGGCGCGGTCCTGGGGTCGCAGTTGAGATCCTTGCCGCCGTGACTTTTCAGCGTATTCCTTGCCACGACAAAAATCCCTTGGCGCGAAAGGCTGAAGGGGGCCTTTACCCCTTCGGCCCAATCAATGTCTGAATCTTGACCACGAGTTTCATCGTGGCAGGAACAGGAAGAAGTGCCTAACGCCAGCTTCCTCACATTCCACTAGGACGGAGACGCTGTCCACCTTTGCACGATGACCTGGGCCGAGCTTGTCATCCAACCCGTTCGATGAGGAAACTCCATCCCATATTTTTGTCATCGTCGATCTCGAGGATATATGCGCCGGCATCGTCCTTGCGCGCCGTCACGATTTCCTGAGTCGACACACTGTCGCTGGATATGTAATCGTAATAAAAGATTTTGCGACCCAGCGTTGTGCGGGTCAAATCCGCAGATGTCAACGTGCCGCCAGTTAGAGTCATCCGGTACACGCCTGCGTACAAGTGGAAAATATGATTGGTGCTGTCGCCCACCCCACTTACTGATCCGATACACTGGATCGGCACGCACGTACCGTTGGCGAGGCAGTCTTGGACCGCCGGGGGCGATGGGCAAACGGGCGGAATTGGGCAGGCACCGGCCCGATCAGCGGCCATGTGAAACTCACAGCGCGGACCGCTGGGCCACGAAAAGTCGCTGTTGAAACGCTCCTTTGTGTTGATGTGAATGCTGCTGACCAGCGCTGCGAAAGCATGGCGAGTCCCTGCTCTAGCCGTTTCGCCGTGTACTCGACCTTGCCGCCAAACTCCGGGAGGTTCTGAGCGTCCACGTCCGGATAGACGAATGCTTACAACCAATTCCTGGTCCGGCTGGCCTTGGCGAACGGGAAGTCGATATCCGTGTTGACTTGGCCGATGCGGCAATAGGACGCCTGGGGTCAAGCATCCCACGATTTAATGACCTGGCCAGGTTGTTTGCCATAAAATTGAGCATGGGCACTCTCCTGTAGTCTAGCAACGCGCCGCACGGAGCCGAATTCTTAAATTTTCGTGGTTATGGTGCCCTATCTTGATTAGTGATTGCTGCACCGGTGACACAGATGTGTCAATCAGAGTATATTGTACCAACACCCCACTGATTGACGTGCCCGCCCGGGAGTACTGACGTGCCGCTCCGGACAGTCCGTTATCGTGTTGAGAACGGTGCACAGGCGTTGGTTCCGCTAACGCACGTAGGATTTGTGCCTCATTGCGGGAATCAGCCGGGCACGGCGGTCGGGGTCTAATAAGCCTATCTCACGCATCCGCAAGGAGGTCCCTATGAGCACTCGCCGTTTGTCCAACAAGCAATGGCTGACGCTGACCGCGCTGGCGATTATGCTGGTCATGGTATTGAGTGCTGGTATCTTGTTTGCCGCCAATGCCCCTAAACCTCCCGACACGGCAGTTGTGTCAATCCCGCCGGACCCGATGGTTGACCGGGTAACCCTGCAAATCGACGATGTGCAGCAACAGGTGAACCTGCCTCCGATTACCAAGGAACCGCCGGCGTACCCCAACCTGGATTCCCACCTGAACCAACTGGTGGAGGATTCCGCAGGCGTTCACCAACCGTCCGACGCTCAACAACGCACAACCGAACAAGACGCCGAACCGGTACTGGTCACGCTCTACGTCGAACCGGAGCAAGTTGATGACGTCCAGCAGTATTTGGAGGACAACGGGATATTCGTACGCAATGTCGGAGCCGATTACATAGAAGCCCATATTCCGCCATCCATGTTGGGCGCCGCATCCGAGCAACCGGGCGTCCTGCGCGTGGATACCGTCATACCGCCAAGACGCTTACAGAGTCAGACCAGAGTAATCAGTCAGGGCGTCGGCCTCCACGGGGCCGACGTTTGGCATAATGCGGGGTACGGAGGGAGCGGCGTCAAGGTTGGTATCATCGACGGTGGCTTCGAGGGGTTCAGCAATCTGCAAGGCAGTGAATTGCCCGCGAACGTGACAGCCCGGTGTTACTTTGAGGGTCCGCAACGTCCCAGTGCCGACTTTGCCGATTGTGTTGAGGAGGGCACTCACGGAACCGCGGTTGCGGAGACGTTGATCGACGTTGCGCCGAACGCAGAGTTGTACATCACCAACGCTTACTCGCGCGGGGATTTGCGAGATGCCGTCGATTGGATGGCTGGGCAAGGTGTTGAGGTCGTCAACGTGTCGTTGGGTTGGACATACGACGGGCCGGGAGACGGCACTTCCCCTAGCAGCAATAGTCCGCTCAAAACCATAGACGCGGCGGTATCGAATGGCATCACGTGGGTCAATGCGAGCGGAAATGAGGCCTTCAGTGTCTGGTACGGGCCGGTCTCTGACCCGGACGGCAATGGATGGCTCCACTTCTCTGGTAATCGGGAGGTGAATCCCCTATTGGCGGAAAATGGTGACTCCCTTTTTGCCATCATGCGCTGGGACGATGATTGGGGGAGCGCGGACTGTGATCTCGATCTGGTGTTGTTACAGTGGGATGCAGGCAACGAAACGTGGGTGCCAATCGAAATTGACGCCCGCGAGCAGGACGGTACCGCAGGCAGTATTCCGATGGCATGGGTGGGTGTGGATCGGGTCGTAGATGAGGGGCGGCATTACGCTTTGGCCATGGGGGAAGCCGTATGCTCCACCTCGCCAGATTGGATACAACTGATTGCGTGGGATTCTGCTGTGCATTTGTACCAAGTGTCCCGGGGCCATCACATGGGCAACCCGGAGGAAAGCCGCAGCGCGGGAATGCTGGCGGTTGGGGCCGCTCACTATTGGAACACCAACACCATCGCTGAATACAGTTCCAGAGGGCCGACCATGGATGGTCGCACCAAGCCGGACATCACTGGAGTTGCGTGCGGAACCACGACCACTGACACGCCCCTTTCCGTGGACGGACGCCAATGTTGGTTTTCCGGCACCAGTCAGGCCGCACCACATGTGGCCGGCATGGCGGCATTAGTGAAGCAGAGGTTCCCCGATTACAGTCCGGCCGACGTGGTCCGCTACTTGGAGCAAAACGCCGTAGACCGTGGATCCACTGGTGCCGACAACACTTGGGGGCACGGTATGGCTGCATTACCGTTGGTGGAGGCGTCCGCTCCCAACCCCGCACTGGCCTCGCCGCCTACAGGCAACATCGAGGTAAGCGACGGAACCAATCCCGGGGAAGTCGTCGTGTCCTGGGACGCCGTGGACGAGGCAACCTACTACCGTATTGGGTACGTCAACATGGTGACGGATTACCCGCTCGCCAAGGCCAGTAATACCGGCGAATGGCTTGAAGCCTTCGTTTACGTGGACGTGAACGCTCTCAACTTTGTGGAGCAGGGTGGACGTGTGGAATACACAGTGCGGCGTTTGGCGCTAGGCGTAGAACATGCATTCACGGTGCTGACCAGCAACGACGTGGAGAACACCAAAGAACATTTCGGCGGCAAATACAGTTGGCCGAGCAATCCGCGTTGGACATTCCACACAACCGCGCCCTGACACAAATTTCAAGACAACTCTAACGGGGCAATCGCGGGTGCCAGAAGGGCACCCAACGGGTTGGGGATTGAAGACGCGCTAACGCGTTCGAACGGGGTGGGGCACCGAATAGCAACGGTGCTCCTGCGCCGCCGCGTTGACAATCTATGCCCTGCGTAATAGCCTTAATATTATAAAAAGCAATAAATATTATTGCATTCAACGATGCGTCCTCGATAAGTATTCCCCGCGCACAGTCGCCGGTCCAGCGCCGTCGCCAATAACTCAATCATCCAGAGGATACAATCATGATCAAGGTACACGGCAGCTTCCTCGATATGAGGTTCGGAAGAACGGGCAGAACCGGCGCCGCAGCGCTCTTGTGTCTGTTGGGCATCATCGGCATGGCCATCGTCAGCGCCGAACTCGCCGTACCACGAGACGAGGTGTCGGCCGCTCCGGCCGCGGTGGGCTACGAGCCCTGGCTGGAAATCAACTGCCTGCGATCCGTCGTGGATGAAGGCGACGACTTCTGTCTCATCGTCAATAAGAAGCTCCACTCCGAGTGGCCCCACGAAACCATGAAGCTGTGGTGGTACACGCACCCGATCACGGCGGACGCCACTGATTACGAGCACCTGCACCAGCAACGGATACCAGTCGGCACACGGCCGCATGGGCTACACCACACCTTGGAAGACAATTACCCAGAGGACGACGAGACCTTCATCGTCGAGTTCCTCAGCGCCGTCAGCAAAGGCCACGACGGACGGTGCGAAATTACCATCACCGACGACGATGGAGTGGGCATCTACGATCTCGAGATCACCTCCCACTTCACCGGCGACGTCACCACCGTCAACCCTGACACGGGGGAACAGGCCGGCTACGCGGGCATATTCCTGCGCGACTACGGCGACGATACCCTCGTATTCGGCTACTAGGTCCAGGCGGATGATGCCGACGCCAACGGCATCAGCGTCGAGGAGGGCGGACCCGGGACCGGCCTCGGGTACAACTCGAACCAGCGCGACGGCGGAATCTGGATCGTCGAAACCGGCAGCAGCCGGATCAACCGCCTGTTCCACGGCCTCGACGACGACCCAGCCCATCCGGTGGTGCAGGTGAAGATCGAGGAGCCAACCATCACACCGCCGACCGACAACGACACCACACCGGTGCTTCCGCCTGAGCCGGACCCGCCACCCCACGCGTGGATGGAAGACGCCGTCGTGTTCGACAACGGCCTCTTTCACGTGGAGCACGGCGAACTCACCGAGGATGACGGCGGCCGGGACTCGTTCAGCTTCCCCGCGGTCGGCGGCGAGCAATACATCATCGAAGTGGAAAGCCGGATGGAAATCCAGGAAGACGGCGGCACGCTCTATGTTGATAACCACCTGATCGATCCCAGCATCCTGGAAATCGTCAACGAACAGGGCGAGCAGGTGATGGGCGAGCAGGACGGAGGCGGGTTCATCTGGAATTGGGCGCGCGCATATTTCGAGCCGGGCGACGACGGAACTTACTACATCGCGGTCGGCTCCGGCGCCCAGGCTCGTGGCTACCTGGGCCACTACACCATCTCGGTCCGCCAGGACGACCACGCCGACGACGAACGCACTCAGCCCGGCGTTGTCATCCACCCCGGCCAGTCCATCACTGCCTGCATAGATTCGGACATCGGCCCTGACGAGGCCAATCCACACGCCTGGGCATGGGCGGAGACCGGCGCGGACGACGCCGTTCCCAGGTTTGGCATCGAGTCGGCGGACGACAAGGACGTGTTCCGATTCGAAATCGCAGATGCCGGTACATATCGTATCGAAATGGTCGACGGCCCGGACGGCGTGGGCCTGTGGGCAGTCTGGTACGCCAACGGCTGGGGTGACTATCTTTCCCACGAAGCCCCGGTGGAGTCCTTTACGTCAGACTTCGAGGCCGGCACGCACTACTTCGCGGTCGGAACCCCGTACCACAGCATCGGCAACACCGGCCTCTACACCGTGTCTCTCACCGCAGTCGAGGACGGCAACTCCTCAAACGGCGGATAGGAAGAACCCCGGCAGCCACCGACTCCACGGGAGTCGGTACCGGGCAATGGGGCGGCATCGCTATCGGCGGTGTCGCCCCTATTCATTTGCCTGCCGGCTCAGACTTTCGCGCCCTCCCGTCCCGACCGCGCATAATCCTCCCCCGGGCAACGATTTGCCACCTGACGCCGGTGAATCTACAATCGTCGGCACCACATCGGAGGGAAACGATTATGAAACTATTGGTAATCTCGGGTGGACGCCATCCGTACGAAGAATCAACGCCCATCCTGGAATCGTTCCTCAAGGGCGCCGGCCACGACGTCACCGTCACCGAGGATGCATCCGTCCTGGCCGACCGGTCGGCGATGAGCGGATACGACGTCCTGGTCTTCAACACCCGCCGCGAAAACGTCCCCGACTTCGGCGACTGGACTCTCACCGCCGATCAGATGGACGGTATGAAGGACTTCATCAGCGGCGGCAAGGGGTTCGTCTGCATCCACATCGCAACGTGCGTCGCCGCGGCGTGGCCCGAGTACCACGAGATCACCGGCGGCGGCTGGATCTCCGGCACCAGCTATCACCCGCCCTACGGCCACTTCACCGTCAACGTCAGCGACGCGGGACATCCCGGCTGCAGCGGCATCTCCGACTTCGACACCGATGATGAGCTGTACATGAACCTCGCCATCAAGGACGGCAACAACGTCTTCCTGACCGGCGACTCTGAGGGCGGCACCTGGCCCTGGGGCCCCGACCGGAACCCGACCCACATGCCCGGCGGCACCTATCCCTTGGGTTGGACCCGCCAGTATGGCGACGGCAACGTCTTCGTCCTGCTGCTGGGACACGACGGCCGCAGCTTCGAGACGCCCGAGTTCCAGAAGATCGTCCTCAACGGCGTCGAATGGTCCAACGCCAAAGTCCCCGCCTGATCTCGAACCGGCGATCCCATGAGTAGGGGCGGGTACGAAACCCGCCCCTACTCATTCCAATTACATGGGCACGGCGTCACAGGTTCAAAAACGTAGGGGCGAATGTTCATTCGCCCCTGCAATGGCAGCCGTCGTTCGGCCCGCCTAACTTGCTCGTTCGGCGTACGCCTGCCGCGCCCGGTCAATCGCCCGCACCCGGCCGCTGACCAGGTCATCCTGCCGCTCCTTGGCCCACTGGTTGGACGCCGCGGTGCTCAGCACGCTGCCCTGGAAGTGCGGCATCACATACCGCGCCATCAGCTCGTAGCTCTTCAGCATCTTCTCCCGGGGCGCCCAGTCGATGGTCTGCACCAGGAACGCGCCGAACCCGCCGCTCTGCTCGCCCAGCCGCTCAATGGCCTCGATGCAGTCGTCGGGCGTGCCGATGATCCAGCTGCCGGTGTCGGCCATGTTGTCGATCACCTTGTCCAGCGGACCATCGAACACCGGTTTGCGGCCGTTCGTCCCCTCGCTGTACTCCCGAAGGTAGCGCCCGGCGCCCATGCGCGCGTCGTTCAGGGCTTCTTCCTTGGACTCGGCCAGGTGAACCGGCAAAACCAGTCGCCAGTCGTCGCGGTTCATGGTGTTCCCATGCTCCGCCGCCGATTCCTCGGCGATGCTCCACAGGCCCTGCAAGTCCGACGGGCCAGCCGAAGGGTCCCTCGGCACCGTGATGGTGAGTACGGAGCAGCCGTGCTTGCCGGCCAGCGTCACGCCCGCCGGCGACTGTACCGACGCCACCGCGGTGTGCATGTGCGGCCTCTGGTAAGGACGTAGCTGCAGCAGCCCTTCCCTCAGTTCAAACCAGTCGCTCTGGTACGTGATCGGCTCCGTCTCGGTGAACAACCGCAGGATGATGCCCAGGGACTCGTCCATGCGCTCCCGCTGCAGTTCGTGGGGGATGCCCATCATGTAGGCGTCTCCGGGCAGCGCGCCCGGGCCGACCCCGAACAGCACGCGCCCGTAGGTCATGTGGTCCAGTTGGACCATCCGGTTCGCCACCATCAGCGGGTGGTGGTACGGCAGGCTGACCACGCCGGTCCCCAGCTTGATGCGGTTGGTGCGCTGTGCGGCCGCCGCGATGAACACCTCCGGCGACGAGATGATCTCCCAACCCGCGCTGTGGTGCTCGCCGACCCAGGCCTCGTCAAATCCCAGCTTGTCCAGCCACTCGATCAGTTCCAGGTCGCGCTCCATCGCCAGCGTCGGGTTTTCACCCACGCGATGGAATGGCCCCAGGAAGATTCCAAACTTCATCCGCTCCGGAAACGCCATTTCAGGACCTCCTCTGGTCAGGCAATGCAAAGGAGCGCAGTCCCATCCAAAACGCAACGGATCCGTCCGATGGCCGCCCCAACTTGCGGTCATTCTGCGCCCGCCCGTATGTCATGTCAATCAACCGACCTGATCGGGCCGACGCGCGCTCAGGTGGCCGGGAGAGCCAAAACGCAACGTCTCGAGATTCCAGAACCGTCGCGTCGTGTTGGTCTGTAGTGTCATGTTGCAATTCAGGCAAACGTTATATGCCACGAATTTCGTCTCATAATGGCATTGTGATACGTTTCACGATAATCAATCAGCCTGATACAACGTATTGAGTTGTATAATACCGCCAACGTTGATATAGTGCCGCAATCAATTGACATCCACCTAGAAAACGATTTTCGTATCAAGATCATTGATCTTGATGTAGTTGCGGAATGAGGTACGATTGTGCAGCGTTTTATCATGGTGCGGGCCTTCCATTCGCTGATCGCCCTTGTTGCCATCAGCGTCATCGTCTTCGGCCTGGCGCGGATCACCGGAAATCCACTCGACGTTTTGCTGCCCATTGAGGCGACGCAAGAGGATTTCGATCGGGTGCAGCGGGCATGGGGACTTGATAAACCCCTGCCCCTGCAATACTTCAAATACGTCAGCAACATCTTCCAAGGAAATTTCGGCGAATCTTTGAAGTGGCAGGACAAGACCGCTGGGGAGTTGGTAATCAGTCGATTTCCGGCTACGCTGCAACTGGCGTCCCTGGCCATGATAGTGAGCGTGGTTATAGCTTTGCCCATCGGGGTAATTGCGGCGGTGAAGAAAGATACCGGCATCGACTATGCAGGGAAAGTGGTGGCCCTGTTGGGGCAGTCCTTGCCCTCTTTCTGGCTGGGGATAGTGCTGATGTGGATATTCGCCGTGCAATTGGACTTGCTCCCAACCTCGGGGAAGGGAGGGATCAGTCACATGATTCTGCCGGCGATTACCCTGGGTTTTTTCCAGGTGGCGGCGATCATGCGACTGACGCGTTCTTCCCTGCTGGAGGTGCTCGACACCGAGTTTGTAAAATTGGCCCGTATCAAAGGTGTGTCGGAGCGTAAGGTGATTTGGAAGCACTGCCTGCGCAACGCCCTCATTACTCCGCTTACCTACTTTGGCCTGATTCTGGGGAGTTTCCTGACCGGCTCGGTAGTTACCGAAACCGTGTTTGCCTGGCCGGGGGTAGGGCTGCTGGCGATCGACGCCGTTCGGGCCCGGGATTTTCAGGTGGTGCAGACGGTGGTGCTCTTTTTTGCCACCATATACATCTTCGCCAATCTGTTGGTGGACATCACCTACGCCTACCTGGATCCTCGCATCCGATACGACTAATCACGACCTTCAAACTGCTGAGCAACTGCCTCAGACTCGCATGGCTGCTCATCCGTTTCACACTGAATGATATGAAGAGGCAGGACATATGGCGAACGTAGCGCTACCCCAACAACTGCCAGAGATTGAAGCTCCGAGAGGCTGGCAAGTTATCTCGCAGGTACGGCGACTGCCGGTGGTGCCAATCTTAATATTGTTGGTGGTGCTGGTACTGCCGGCCATATTTGCGGATCAATTGGCTCCTCACGATCCGCTGAAAGGCAGCTTGCGCAACCGTTTGCAGCCGCCAGCTTGGACGCAGGCCGAGGTGGTAAACGGAGTAGAGGTTAAACCGGGCGGGTCCTGGAACCACATCCTCGGCACTGACAAGCAAGGCAGGGACATGCTGAGCCGCATAATCCACGGAGCGCGCATCTCCCTGACCGTCTCGCTGATCGCCGTTTTCATTGCCGGCCTCATCGGCACCACTCTGGGACTTATGGCCGGATACTACGGGGGGTGGGTAGACCACCTGGTGATGCGAATAGTGGACATCGGTCTTTCCATACCGGCCATTTTATTGGCGCTAGTGCTGGTTTCCGCCATCGGCGCCAGCTTTGGGACGGTAATCATCGTTATTGGCGGCATTTTCTGGTCTCGATATGCCCGGATGGTACGCGGAGACACGTTGAGCATCAAAAGCCAGGATTTTGTCTCCCGCGCCAGAGTGGCGGGAGCCTCCAACCGGCGGATTATGGTCCGGCACATCTTCCCCAACGTGGCCAATACCGTCATTGTTCTGGGCACCCTGGAAATCGGCCAAGTAATTCTATTGGAAGCCACCCTCAGTTTCCTGGGAGCCGGTATACCCAGGCCCACCCCGGCGTGGGGGTTGATGGTATCCGACGGTAGAGAACTGATCGTCAACGCCTGGTGGGTGGCGATGTTCCCCGGCGTGGCCATCCTGTTGACCGTGCTCTCCCTGAACCTCTTCGGGGATTGGGTGCGGGACCGCCTGGATCCAAAACTGCAGAACGTGTAACCCTGGCGCCGGAAATTCAGCTCAAATGCCACCACAGTATGACCGGTGGATTTTGCGATGGTTGCTGATCGTGATCCATTTTCAGGAAATCAAATAGACACCATGGCAGGTTAAACCTCGAAAAGGAGAAAACAATCGTGAATCACTGGTTCAAGAAACGCAGGCTACTATTGTTCACCCCCCTGTTCCTGATCCTGGCGTTGGTCGTCGCCTGCGGCGGCACCGCCGCCGAACCCGCGACCGTGCCGCAAGAATCCGGAGCCACTGAAGCTGCGCCGGCAGCCGAATCCCAGTCCGCCACTGAAGCTGCGCCGGCAGCCGAATCCCAGTCCGCCACCGAACCCGCGCCGGCCCCAGTCTCGGCTGCTACGGCGATGCCGCAACCCACTGCCGAGGCCCCGCCGGCGATGGCGGTCGAGGCGAAAGTGGATCGTCTGCGGATCGCCTTCACCCCACCGCCCGCGGAGACCAATCTCCCCTGGACCGGCGCTCGCAGCTTGCTGACCCAGCTCAGCCCCATGATAGAAACCCTGTTGGATATTGACCCCGAAACCGGAGCCTACATTCCCATGCTGGCTACGCGCTGGGAAATGGCCTCAGATGGGAAGAGCTGGACGGTGGATTTGCGGGAAGACGTAGCATTCCACTTCGACACTGGCACGTTTAGTGCCGAAGACGTGGTCCATACGAGATCCATCTTGGGTCCCCAGGAAGGCAACCTCAACACCTTCCGTAACGTTTGGGCAAACACAGTAGAAACGGTGGACGTGGTTGACGATCACCGGGTTGTGTTCAGTTTGAGCAAGCCGGATCCAAACTTGGATTTCTTCCTCTCCTTGAGCGGAGACCTTGCCATGTTGAGCAAAGTCCAATGGGATCAGGAGGGGCAGGAAGGAATGGAAGAACGGTTGATCGGAACCGGCCCTTACCAGTATTTGGAGCGCGAAGTAGGTCAGTCCATTGTCTACGAGCGGGTGCCCTATGAACACTGGCGTGTTCCAACGCCCGACTTCCGGGAGATGGAGCAGGTCTTCGCTCCGGAGTCAGCCACTCGCTTGGCAATGCTCCTCACCAAGGAAGCCCATATGGCCGAACTGCCTCGTGACCTGCTTGCCCAGGCGCAATCAGAGGGGATGGCCATATCCCAGAGCGGTCTCGGAGCGATCCTGACATTTATGGTTTTGGGAGGCCAGTACTATACAGCCGGCGACGAAGCGTACGACCCTTCGGTCCCCTATTCCGCTCCCGGAGAAGAGGGTCGTTTGATACGACAGGCCATGAACAAAGCCATTGACCGGGATGAGATCAACGAGTTCATCTTCAGGGAAGGCGGATCGCCGATGTTGGTGCACGGCTATCATCCTAGTCTGCCCGGATGGAACCCGGAATGGGAGACTCGTTGGGACGACGAATACGGTTACGATCCGGAGGCGGCCAGGGAGTTGCTGGCCCAGGCCGGATATCCCGACGGCTTCGACATGAAGATGTTCGGTGCCCATACCCTGCCCGGAGTGCCGGAACTGCCCGACATTGCCGAAGCGGTGAGCATCTACTGGACCGAAATCGGCATCGATGTGGAAATCGTCAGTCTGGAGTTTTCCGCGGTTAGGCCCCTGTACCGCACCAAGCAATTCCAGGGCCACGCCGCTCCATTCCGAACGGTGCGCCGGCCGATTCAGGAGCAGGTGCGGATCTTCAACGCCACCGAAGCAGGAGTGGTCCACCAGTACGAGAGTGATTCCCTCCAGGCCAATTGGGAAAAGCTTACGGAAACTCTGGACGCTGCTGAACGCGACCGGCTAATCCGAGCAATTGGGGATGAAAAGTTCGACAACTTCGAGGGCGTACCTCTCCTCTGGATATTCTTCCAGTTGGCCATCGATCCCGACGTGATTGCCGAGTACAAGTTCCCCGGCACCGCGGCCAGCAACTTCAGCCACCTGGAGACCATCAAGGCCGTACCCCAGTAACAACTTCCAACCATAGCGCCCGCGCTCTTGGTCAACGCTGCGCCGGTCGCAGCCACCGCCACCAGCGCGGGCATCCCGCCCAAGCGCCCATTCAACCCGCCGTTGATAGGGCAAGACCAAACCCTCGCCAGCCCGGCGGGGGTTTACTTTGGTCCAAAGACTGCCAGACGCCTCGCAGCGGCCGCTAACGCTACCGGCCCTACAAAATCTGGAAATGCGCCTCCGTCGGCACGCAGTCAGCGCCGTTGATCGGCACCATATCCTGTGGGCACGCCGAAAACGCCACCACGCAGTCCATCTCCGCCCTCAGCGCGACGTAATCACCCGGCTTGGATACCGGCGGCTCGAATCCCACTCCGCCGTCCGCCCCCACCGGGATGTTCATGAACAGATTCCACGGACTCGGCGTCTCCGGCGCCGTCAGCCCCAACTCGGCCAACGCCGCCGCCAGGTTGTCGGTGCAGTTGTCGTGGTATCCCTCGCACCCCAGCAACTCGTACCGGTACCGGTCGCACGCCGCCAGCAGCGTGTCGTGTATCCCGCCCGACGTATCCTCCGCCAGCGTCAGGATCGCCCGCCGCCGGTTCGTCACCATTGCTTGGCCCACCGTCGGCATGATCCGCGCCAGCGACGTTCGTGAATGCTCCATCGACATGAACTCGGTGAGGTCTTCCCGACTGAACGCCCACGTGTCCACCACCTGCTGCCCGTGCGTGTTGATGACCCTCACCGTCTGCCCGGCGGACACGAACGCGGCCTTCCCCCGTCGCGCTGGAATGGTGATCAGCGATGCTGCCGTCATACGCCCTCTCTTTCCCGGCGTGGCTATTCCACCCGATGCATCAATCGCGGTCCGACAAAAGCATCATATCCCAGCGCCTTCGGGTTTTCAAAAACATACCCTCTCCCATCAAGGGAGAGGGCTAGGGCGAGTGTGAAAATCCCCCGCGATACCCCCGGCAATACGCTGCCGCCGACCGTCAGCCCCGTACCGCTACGAACCCGCCGCCGCCATCAGCGCCGCCTCAAGCTCACCAAGCGTCGCAAACCCCTCGAATCGTTGCCGAATAACCCCGTCAGCATCCAGCACGAACACCCACGACTCATTCGTCCATTCCGGAATCTGCGTGAATCCCCACTCATCGGCAGCCGGCACCAACTCCGCTCGGCTGAGATCTCCCTGGATCTCGGCGGGATTGTCATAAAGCTCAACGTGGATGTAGTTGGCGGCATCGGGATGCGCCGTCCGCAGTTCCGCCACTATGTCCACTTGCGGCCCGCATGTCGGGCTGGTGCAGAACGCCGGCGTCGCGAACACGATCACGCTGGGTTTCCCCGAACCCACTGCGTCAGCCACCGAAACCTCATACAGGCTGGCGTCCGGCTCGTACGCCGTGGTGACGTCCACCAGTTCCAACCCGTCACCCAGTGTCTTGGTTGCACTGGACGGCGGAGTGTCTCCCACCGACGGCACCGGAGAATCATCCAGCACCGTAACCGGAATGTGCGCGTCGCCCTCCACGTCGCCCCCGATGGGCGTCACCGTCAGCAGGTATTCGCCCGGCTCCGCAAAATCGATCGGCGTGCTGTACGATCCTCGCACCCCGTAGGGCCACTCGTTGTAGTCGGCGGTGATCTCCGCCACCGGGTCCGTGCCTTGCTGGTGCGACACCACGATGCGCGACTGCGGCGCTTTCACCAGCGCTTTATTCGTGGACAGCAGGAACGCCACCCGCTGTGTGCCTACCTCCAGCAACTTCGTCGCCAGGTGCGACTTGATGGCATCGTCGCTGTAGTCAACCGTGGGCACCACTACGGCCGGCTCAGGTTGAGAGGCCGATGCGATCTTGGTGGTCGGCTCAACTTGGGCGGCCGACTCATTCGCTGGCTCCGCCGTCGGGACGATGGCCGGACTCTCACTGGAGCAACCCACTGCGACCAGCAGGCCGACCGCGGCCATTATCGGTAGAATCCAGCGCAACATCACGGCCCCTCAGCGTAGACGCCGAACGTGAAGGCGAACAGGCCGAAATCGTCCGAGTTCGATCCCATGACCAGGATGGAATCGGACAGGTATTGCGGGTTGTCCACCAGGGCATACATCCGGGGTACGTCAACCAGGATGTATGAGGTGCCGTTCTCGTCCCACTGGACGTCCGCGCCAGCGTTCTCCGGTGTCATCATCGCGCCATCCACCGTCAGGTAGACCCGGTACGGCTCACCCGAATCCGACGTCAGAACCGCATTGATGCTCTTGGACGAGTACTTGAGGGCAAGGTAGTCCTCCAGGTTCTCCGTCGCGCGTGCGTGTCGGATCCGTTCGGGTTCCACCGACCACTGACCCTGGAAGTACATGGCGTGGGGCTGCAGGTTGCTCGGGTTTGACACGTCGGGGGCGGTCACGTCGATGATGGCGGTGGATTCGTCGCTGCTGATTTCAATCGCCTCGAAATATTCCGGCTGCGCCACGTAGGGCGGACGGCCCGCCCGCGCGGTCAGGAAGTTGCGATGCCATCCGGCGTACAGTTCCGGCGTCACCACGCCCTGGCCGCTCTGCCGCGCCGCCTGGAATGCCTGGTCCCTTGCCTGATCCTGCGGCACGTTGAACGGGTCGTCGGAAAGGTCCGCGCCAGCCTCCACGAGGGCGTTGCGAATGCGCTGCTCGGTTTCGCCGTACGCGCCCTCGCCGAAGTGCGAGTAGATCAACTCGCCACGGACGTTGTACAGGTATTTGGCCGGCCAGTACCGGTTTTCGAAGTTGCGCCAGGTCGTCATCCGGTTGTCCTGGGCAACCGGCCAGCCCACGCTGTGCGTGTCGATAGCGTCAGCCACGTTCTGGTAGTCCTTCTCGAACTCGAACTCCGGCGTGTGAATCCCCAGGATCACCAGTCCGTCATCCTCATACTGCGCCCACCAGTCGCGCAGGTACGGCAGCGTTCGAATGCAGTTGATGCAGGTGTACGTCCAGAAGTCCACCAGCACCACCTTGCCCTCGGCGGCCAACTCGCCAATCTGGAGTTCCGCCTCGGTGTTCAACCAGGCGTCTATGCCCTCGATGGTCGGAATCTCCGTGGATATCGGTACCGTGACCGCCGCCGGCCGTGCGGACCCCGTGGTTGCCGTCGGATCGGCCGGCGCCGGTTGTTCCGAAACGGCAGTCGGCTGTTCCCCGGACGTTCCGCCGGACTCGCTGGCCTTGCTGTCCATCGCCGGTTCAGTTGCGGCCGGTTGCTCCGCCGCTTGTGCCTCGACTGTGGCGGCCGAATCCGCCGCGGCTGCCAGCGGCGCCTCCGGCGGAGCGGTGGGTTCAGTCGCGTTGGTTGCGGGGCTCTGTTCGGCGCTGGGCCCGCAGGCAATGGCGATGGTGAGCAGCAGCGCCATCAGGAAGACGACGCCCGGCGTGACGCGGCGCATTCGGAATCTCATAAAATTACTCGCAAGGGTTGGTGTATTTGAACTAAATACGCCCACGATGCAGATTCGGATTGACTCCCAACAGCCACACAGTATAACCGCCGCCCCTCCACGCTACGGCAATCAGCAATCCGGCAACCCCAGCCGCCCCAGGTCATTCTCAGCAACGCTACTCAACCCCGCTGGCAAACCCCCGGCAAGGTCGTTTCCCCCGAGCCACAGCCACTCCAACTCCACCAAATGCGAAAACTCTTCGGGAATCTCTCCCGTGAACCGGTTGTCATTGAGGAACAGCCTACGCAATTGGAAGTCCGCGAGCCACGCTGGTATCTCCCCGGTCAGCTGATTCCTGCCTACATTGAAATGCCGCATCTTGGTCAGCTTTGCGAACTCCCCTGGGATAGTCCCCGTGAACTTGTTGCCTACCAGGTGCAAGTCTTGCAAGTCGGGCAAATCGCCAAACCACGCCGGCTTTTTGCCCCGTCATACGATTCCCGCCTACTGCGAATTGGGTCAACTCGACTGCGTTTGCGAACGACGACGGTATTTCACCGCTCAATTGGTTGCTCCAGGCTGCAAATTGTTTGAGATTGGGGAGATTGCCGAGCTCTGGCGGTATCGGGCCATCCAGGCGGTTGTGGACCAGAGACAACACCTCCAGGTTGGCGAGCTTACCGAGTTCCGGCGGGATCGCTCCCCTCAGCTGGTTCTCCCTCAACCTCAGTTCGCGAAGATTGACCAAATCACCCAATGCCGGAGGAATTTCGCCGTTCAGTCGGTTGTCTCGTAGGTCCAACACCACAACGTGCCCATCCAGGTCTGTGGTCACCCCGTGCCAACGATTGCCAGGCGCGTCGCTCAACCAGTTGTCGTTGTTCTCCCAATTTCCTCCGTTTGTGGACTGATACAACGCGGTCAGCGCCTCCCGGTCTACCTCAGCCAACGGAACTCGCGGCGCGATGTCGGGCAAATCCAACTCAGGGAATCCGGCGGCCCGGTGCTCCTCGAACAACTCGTAAAACTCATCGATCGTCATGCCGAAGGTGCTCTCAAACGCCTGCTCCCATGGATTGCCCGGCCTCAGAAGGGTCCAGAATTCGATCAGGGCTTCCTCGCCAGCCTCCGCGGCCAGGAGTTCGCTCGCCATCGCTGCCATGTCATATCGACCCGGACCCGCTTTGAGGCCGTCATAGGTTTCGGTCTCGTTGAGTTGAACATCAACCCGCTGTGATTGTCGGATCAGCCTATCCCTGCTCTGCTCATAAGGAATGATTCCCCCCATGGGCAGGGCCCTGTCTGAGTGCCAGGTTGCAAACCCCTCTTGCATCCAGGCCGGTCCGATCACCCGCACTTCTCGGTGGGTGGTGTCGAACCTGCCGTGGCCTTGCAACGAGTACTGATACACGTGGCTGAGCTCATGGGAGGCGGTACGCATATACCGCCATGACTCGGGATACCTGATAAATGCTTGCAGGTTGAGCATGATCCAACCCGAGTCCTCATTTTCTGGTTCCAGGCCGGCCAGTCCCGCCCATCCGTCGTCGGTGAACTTTCTCCGAGCGTCTTCCAAGTGTCTCCTCTCGACCCGCGCTATGGTCCTGGCTGCCAATTCGTGGTCGCCATAAAGGTAGAAGGTCGCATCATCCGGCAGAGGTGGCAGTTCCAGCGAAACCGCATACCGGTGCATATCAAGAATGCCGCTACGAGCGTACTCGTATTGCTCCTCCGGCACCTCCGGCCCAATCTCCCACTTCAAATACGGCACCTCGGGATCGTCGAAATACCAAACCTCGGGTGGCTCAGGTCGCGTGGGTAGAGCCGTCTCGGGAGTAGTGGTCGACGCCGTCGCCGTGGGGCTTGGCGTAGCCGTCGGTTGCGGTGTTGGCGTGACTTCCGGCGCGCTGGCGAGACTATCATCGGCGCAGAATGGCACTCCTGACGCGGCGAAATCGTTGTCGGACACATAGCGCAACGAATCGGGTATGCATCCGGTCAGGTTGTTTCCGCCCAGCCACAACGCACTTAGGCCTCGCAGGTTACCTAACTCTTCCGGTATATCGCCTTCAAACCGGTTTTTCCCCAGGATCAATCTGCGCAACGGTAAATCTCCCAGCCAGGCTGGCAACGGCCCGGTGAACCGGTTGGTGGTCAGATGTAAATTACTGAGGTTGTGCAAGCCCGACAGCCAATCGGGGATCGTCCCGTGCAGTCGATTGCCGCCGACCGCGAACTGCTCCAGTTGGGTCAGTTGGGACAGTTCCGAGGGTATCGTTCCGCTCAGATCATTCGACCACAACCGCAGGTTCCGCAATTCGGACAGCTCTCCCAGTTCTGACGGCAGTTCGCCTAGTAACTGGTTCCTCTGCAGCGACAGTTCGATCACCCTGCCCTTCCCGTCAACCGTTACGCCGTGCCACTGCTCCACCGGCGCATCACTCACCCAGTTGGCTCTGTTCGTCCAGCCGGATCCGTTGGTCGACTCATAGAGGGCGATCAACGCCGCGCGGTCCCGGTCCGCTGGCGTCAATGTGGGAGTCGGTACGGGAGTAGCCGCCGGCTCCGGCGTCGCCGTGGGATCCGGTGTTGCCGTAGGAACCCGCGTATAGGTCGGATACGGCGTGTACGTCGGCAGCGGGGTGTAGGTCGGCGCCGGATACGGCGCGACCGCCTGGGCGGGTGGGATCACCGTAGCCGTCGGCAATGCCGGCGCAGGTTCGCCGCCACACGCCATAACCACCATCACCGCTACCACGAGCAAAACCAGCGAGGAGCAAACGCTGGCCGGCGCATTCCATCCAAGTCTCATGCCGTTTCCTCCTGCCAACCAACTTGCAGGTAGCCCCATCGTTGGGCATCCGGTGGCTTTGTGCTACTATACGTCGAAACGTATCCGCCCGAGGCGGACAATGGAGGAATTTTCACATGGCAACAATGATTGACGGCGAGTCCTATCTGGGCAAAGTAATGGTCCGGCCCCTCAGCAAGCAGGGCGACGTAACGATGTACCTGTGGCCCCTGCGCTGCCTCAAGGCCAAGTTCGGCGGCCCCACCTTCGGTGTGGACGTCCAAGGCGTTGAGATCATCCGGTTCGACCCCCACGGAGCCCGCGGCCACTGGCATAAGGGCGGCTACGACAAGCTCGGCGCTGGCGGATCCCACGTGGACTATCCCGAGGACGTGAAAGAGAGCCAGGCGCAACTCGACTGGTCGCTGGACATCCTGCGCGAGCAGACCGCTGACTACCTGACCGAGGCCGGCTACCCCGAAGCCGCCGCCAACCTGGATGCGGAACTGGTCAACGCCGCCGCCGAGGCCATCAAGGCCCACCTGGCAGAGCAGGGCGACCTGATCCCCGACGCTGTCTCCAAGGACCTCATCGCCGCCTAAACTGGGCTGCAAATACCGTACAGTCGTAGGGGCGAATGATCATTCGCCCCTATTCAATTACATACGTGGCCTGATTCGTGGCCGACTCAGGGCGTGATCCGCGTCCCGATTGCCCGCCCGTTCACACAGTCCATCAGCGCGCCCGGCTCCCGTCCGTCAATGATGTGCGCGCTGGGCACCGCCCGGTCGGCGATGGCATCCAAACACGCCGCCAACTTCGGCAGCATCCCGCCACGGGCCACACCGGACTCACGCAGGGCCTCGGCTGTCCTGGCGGTCAACCGGGGAATCACCCGCCCGCCGTTGTCCATCACGCCCGCAACGTCCGTCAGGAACACCACGCTCTGCGCTCCCATCGCATTCGCCAGCGCGCCGGCCGCCGTGTCTCCGTTGATGTTCAGCGGCTTCCCAACGTGTTCGCTGCCCTCGCTAACGTCTACCGCGATGGGTGAAATCATCGGAATAAACCCGGACGACAGGATGGCGTTCACCGGGGTCGTGTCCACCGCCACGATCTCGCCCACGTAGCCAAGGTCCGGGTTGGCAACCCTGGCTTGCAGCAGGCATCCGTCCATGCCGCTGATGCCAATCGTCGGCGCGCCCAACTGCTGCATCAGCGCGGTGAGTTCCTTGTTCACCAGTCCGCCCAGCACGGCCACGACGATCTCCAGCGATGGCGCATCCGTGACCCTCAGCCCGTTCACGAAGTTGGGCGCCAGGTTCTGCCGCTGCATCCACTCGCTGATCACATTGCCGCCGCCATGCACGATGACGATGGGCTTCCCGTCGCGATGCAGCGACACCAAATCCTGCAACGACGTATCGTTTCCGCCCAACGTGCTGCCGCCAATCTTGACGACGATGGGCGGCTCGGAAAGATGCTGGGACACGATACAGTTGGGTCGGTTTGACAGGTTTGGTGTCAGTCGCGTTTCGGGTTCTATGCCTCGACCCGCTCCCGAGCAGCGAGCCAACTGGCAAAGGATGTTTCGCTTTCACCGGACCCGCGACCGGCCACCAGCCCGGCCACGCTGATGTCTTCGTCGACTTGTTCCCAATGAATTCCGCGGCCGTCGTCTATCAGCATCCAGTCCCCGCGTTCTTCGTGAGTGGCGTGAAGCAGTCTGGGAAACCAATCGAAGGGAATGTGCAGAACATTACCGCCGCTGCATTTCACAACGAACTCAATCTCGTCAATCACAATGTCCACCGCCTTACACTCCGACGATTCAGACGTTGAAAAACTCATT
Source organism: Chloroflexota bacterium (assembly GCA_026710825.1). GTDB lineage: Bacteria > Chloroflexota > Dehalococcoidia > Lucifugimonadales > UBA3495 > Bin87. Next base: position 45,840 of record JAPOQH010000066.1, read on the forward strand.
CCATCGCTCCAGAACAAACGCTTCGTGATCTTCTACCATGACTCGGATGCGATTGATTTCGTGCCGGGGCATACTACCTGTTTGGGCTAATCTCAACGGGCGCAACCAGAACTTTGCGACTCTCCGGTCTCGTCGAACGTGGACGTGCGTTGGCTCGTTACCCCCGTTTGCATAAAAAACGATACGGTCCCTCGCGTAGGACTTCAGGCATTATATCCGCGCTGGAGCCGATTGGCGGTATGGACGAATACTGTTTACGTCGTATACGCGCTGTTGATGATCACGTAGTCCTCGGTCAGGTCGCACCCGTACGCCGTCGCCGCCCCGTCCGCCAGGTTCAGGCTCACTCGGAAGTCCACGTGCTCGCCCGACATCAGCGCCACCACGGCGTCCCGGTGGAACGGTATCGGCGTTCCGGCCTCCATGATGCAAACCCCGTTCACAAATAGGTCAACCTTTTCCTCGGTCGCTTCGGCCCCGCTGCGGCCCAACGCCATCATCAGCCGGCCCCAGTTGGGATCCGCGCCGTACACCGCGGACTTGACCAGGTTGCTGCCTGCGATGGTCTTCGCCGCCAGTCGCGCGTCGGCAGCGTGTCGCGCCCCGTCCACCTGCACGGTGATTAGCCGCGTCGCCCCCTCGCCGTCCCGCGCCAGCATGGTGGTCAGGTTGGCTGCCACCTGGTGCAGCGCGGCCCGCAGGTTGTCGGCGTCCGGCGACCGCTCGTCGATCACCGGGTTTCCGGCCTGTCCATTCGCGAACGCCAGGTACGTGTCGTTGGTGCTGCTGTCGCCGTCCACCGTCAGCATGTTGAAGGTCTCGTCGGCAACTGCCTTGACCGTCTGTTGCAGGAACCCGGGGTCAACCGCTGCGTCGGTGGCGGCAAACGTCAGCATCGTCGCCATGTTGGGGTGAATCATGCCCGAACCCTTGGCCACGCCGCCGACCGTGATGGTCTGCCCTGTGGACGCCACGAACGACACCGCAGTCTCCTTGGGATGCGTGTCCGTGGTCATCATGGCCCGCGCCATTTCCGCGCCGCCGTCCCCTTTCAGCTCAATCTGGGTGAAGCCGGACCGGATCAACGACATCGGCAATTCCACGCCGATCACGCCCGTGCTGCACACCAGCACGTCCTCAGCCGTCAGCCCCAGCTTCGCGGCGGCCAGGCTCGTCATCTCCTCCGCGTCCTTGTACCCCTGCGCGCCCACGCACGTGTTGGCGATCCCCGCGTTGACGATCAGCGCGCGCCCGCATCCGGTGGCAACCCGCTCCCGGTCCAGGTCGACCGTTGCCGATCGTATCGCCGACGTGGTGAACACCCCGCCGATGGAGCACTCGGAATCGGACACCAGCATTGCCAGGTCCAGCTTGTCCTCGCCCCGGGTCTTCAACCCGATGAAACCCCCGCCAGCCGAAAAGCCTTGGGCCGACGTGACGGTGCCGTTGGAAATGGGTGTGATCTCTGCGTTGGCAGGCATGTCAAACGCGCTCCTGGTAACCATGAATAAGCATCAAAAATGCCGCATAAATATACCACAGCGACGCCCGCTGCCATCAGGTGGTCAGCCGTTGCAAAGGTCGCCGCGCCGCAATAGGTCTCGATGTGTCCGGCGAAGGTCGTTGCGTTCAACGGTCGTATAAATCCGCCCCCTCGTGCCGGTTATGATTTCTCTGTTTTGGAAATCCTGTTGCAAAGCGTGGTCATTGGTGAATAGTAAACGAGCGCCGGTTACCTGCGCGAGTGCCAATACATGCTCGTCATTGGAATCGTTCAACCCCTCCCGCCGAATCCCGTCCTCCGCCTGTGCAATGGGTTCGTCAGGGATCCGCCTCGCGCGGTTCGCCAACAACCGCTCCCCGAAAAATCGACGAAAGGCCTCGCTACGGTTCAACTCTCGGAGCAGGTTGCCCCCAGCCACGATCGTACCGCCATTTGGCCGCATCAACCAGTCGTAGAAAAATCCCCCGGCTTCCGTCTGCCGGCTGGGATCGAATACCTCGTGACCGACATTCGCATCCACAATCGCACACATCTACAAACCGATTGACCTGGTTAGCTCATCCGAAAAGAACTGTCGGTAACCGGCTGGTGCGCCATCAAGGTTTCCGTACGCGTCAATAGTGATCGAGTGAATCTTCACCGCCAAATCACCCGGCTCGAAGTACAGGATCGACACATCCTCCGGCCTCAGCCCCGTCGTCCCGTCCCGCACGTCCATCCGCACCCGGTCGATGATGTGATCGCTGTGCGTCTCAATGATCAACTGCCGCCCGCCCGCAGCCACCTGGCAGAACAGCGTCCCCAGCGCCGCCTGCGCCTGCGGGTGCAGGTGAACCTCCGGCTGCTGCAGCAGGAACATCGTAGGCCCATCTGGTCGCAGCAACTCCGTCAAAACCGGCAACGCCTGGCTAACCCCATACCCCACATCAATCAGGTTCCGCCACGGCCCCTTGCGCGGTCGCGACTTCGGCCCGCTGTGCTTGCGCACCTGTATCTGAAAAGGGTCGCCATCAGAGTTGCCAAACGACCTGACCTGAATCTCATCGAACAACTCCGATTCCGCGCCGGAATTTTCCAGCCCCTGCTTCAGCAACTGCCATTCGTCCGCGTTCCGTCGCGCCAAATTCGCCAGATAGCTGGGCACGTAGTCTCCTTCCCCATCCTGAGCTACCAACGCAGGGTCATAGGTACGGCGTGGTCGCGAACGGATTGCAGCGCTGGCGAAAGGTCGCCGATTGGACTCAGCGTAAATTTCCAGTGTACTTAATGCTGCTCGAACAGTCTCGCCGAAATCCTTGGGCATGTTGGCAATCGGGCGTTCTCCATAAAAGCCGAGCCGACGTGCTGGCATTAAGTCTCCGCCCAAAAACTCAATGGGCAAATTTGCCCACTCTTCAGGACCAACAAGCTGCCGCACACCTTCATGTGTCCGGTTTTGATCATCGTCCACCGCGTACAATTCCAACCCGAACCCATCGCCCACGAAGCGGCGGCTAACAGGGTACGGGGCCGTCAATCGATTGGCGAAAGTCGCATCGAACGCCAGCTGCCACTGGTCTGCGTAGAATCCGATGCTACTCTCGAAGTTAGCTCGGAAATAGTCGGCTCTCGCACGTCTCCCACCAGGGTCATAAACAATATCGTCCCACGACCCCAAGTCATAAGGATGCTCCCGGAAATTCGGCACCACCTCCCGAAACGCCACATCCCACAACGCCCGTATCAAGGCCAAAAATGACGTCTTGCCCGTGCTGTTGGGACCCACCAAAAGCGTCAGGGGAGCCAGCCGCGCCGACTGCTCCTCGCTGCCGAAGCAACGGTAGTTTTTGAGCGTGATCCGGTCCATGGGGCTAGTGTAGCACCAACCCTGACGCTACCCCCGGTTCCGCCGCTCCTCGAAGTCCGCCGTGATCGCCAACTCCGCCCGCTTGCTGTGGATGGCGATGAACTGCTCCAGCCGCCGGATCTCAGCCTCGGTCTCGCCGGACATCGGCTGCCGGCCCGTCTGCTGCTTCAAGCGCGCCAACGCCTTGCGCGCTTCGTCCACCTGCTGCACCGATTCCAGCGCGGCCAGTTCGTCCTCCGCCGCCTGCTTGATGGTCAGCACCCGCCGCCGGTTGTCCTCGGCATCCCGCAGCCGTTCCTCCACCTCACCCATCGCCGACAACGCCATGTCCAGCGGCGCACGTCCGTAGATGGTCTGGCGTGGCAGACGCCGCAACTGCGTCCGGAACTGCGCGATGGTCGCGTCCAGCTGCTCTTCCTTGTGTCGGATCTCCGCCAGCGACAGCCGCAACGCCGCCATCGCCTGCTGCAATTGTGAAACGGATGACATGGCCTTATATATGCGTAGGGGCGAATAATCATTCGCCCCTACCGTTGGATTTTGGGTATTTTAGCCCTTGAAGCCGACTTTGGGTAGCACCCGTCCCAGGGCCTCCAGCACTTCGGCGATGTCGGACTTGTTCACCCAGCCCAGATGCCCGATGCGGAAGCAGTGCCCGGTCAGCTTGCCCTGGCCGCCGGCCAGCACCACGCCTTCCTCCTCGCGCATCATCGCCATGAACCGGCCGCCGTCGATCTCCTCGGGCATCTTGATCGCCGTCACGGTGTTGGATGCGCGGGACTCGTCGTTCGCCAGCAGCGTCAGTCCCAACGCCTTGACCCCGGCGCGCGTGTATTCGCCGATCTCCGCGTGCCGGTCGTACACCGACTCCAGGCCCTCGCCCAGGATCCGGTCCAGGCCCAGTCGCAGCCCGTACAGCAGCGCCACGTTGGGCGTCCACGGCGTCTGACCCCGCGACAGCGAACGCTCCGCCGCCATCAGGTCGAAGTAGAACTTCGGCATCTTGGCCTCTTGGTAGGCATCCCAACCGCGCTGGCTGATGCTGATGAACGCCAGCCCCGGCGGAATCATGAAGCCCTTCTGCGAGCCGGTCGCCACCAGGTCGCAGTCCCAGCCGTCCACCGGCAGCGGCAGGCAACCCAGGCTGCTCACCGCGTCCACCAGCAGCAGCTTGTCAAACTCGCCCTTGACCACTCGGGCAATCGACTCCAGGTCGTGCGTTACGCCCGTGGAGGTCTCGTTGTGCGTCACCAGCACGGCCTTGATCGACGGGTCCTTTTGCAGCTCGGCGCGAATCGCCTCGGCGTCGATCGCGTCGCCCCACTCGAAATCCATCCGCAGCACGTCGGCCCCGTACGTCTCGGCGATCTGCACGAAACGGTCGCCGAACGCCCCGGCCGTGCACGCGATCACCTTGTCGCCCGGCGAAAGCGTGTTCACCACCGCCGCTTCCCGCGCGCCGGTACCGCTCGCGGTGAGGATATACAGGTCGTCCGTGGTCATGAACACCTGCTTCAACCCCTCGGTCGTGGCCTCGATCAGCTCCTTGAACTCGGGCCCCCGGTGGTTGATCATGGGCAGCGACATCTCCTCGACTATGTCGTCGGGGATCGGCGTCGGTCCGGGGGTTCGCAGGTTTTGAGCGGCAATCTTGGTCAACGTCATCGGGAAATCTCCTGGGCCCACCTGGTGGGCTGGTCTGTACGATAATGTGGCGCGTGGCCCGGTCATACATCACAAACGGCGTCGGATAGCAACGCCGCACGGCACACACGCGACGGTAATTATAGCAGGAATTACGAAATCTGTCGGGCCAACCTCGGCTTGACCCGCCGACGCCCGACCATAGCAACCCCCTCCGTCATTCCTGCGGAAGCAGGAATCCAGAAGGCCTCACCAGTAACAATCGAGACGGGGCGAAGCAGATACATTGAAAACGTTAATCAAAAGTAGAATCCGACGAGACAACGTCCTGCCCATCCCGCCAATCCTGTGTATCCCGGTAACAACGTCCCCTCACCACTCGAAACCGACCGCATCTGAACAATCGTTGTAGTAAATTACCACCAACCCACCAAGCGCAGCCCGCCTCACACCCAACCCGGAGCCACGCCATGACCACCGCACAGCCTCTCCCCCGAGGCGAAATCATCCAGCAGATGGACGGAACCTACGAACTGTTCCCCATTCCCACCGATCAGGACACCCTGTACGGCATCCTCAACGATTGCCTCGCCGAGTGGGAAAACGTCCGCATCGGAATGCTCATCCCCGGCGCAGTCTGGGAGATCAAGCCCCCGCGCCAGCCTCGCATCGGCTTCCTCGACGGGTACTTCACCGTGGATTTCCAGGAGTGGCACCTCCACATCTGCATCGGCGAGCACAAGTCGGCCCCGCCCGAGGTCGCCCGCCTGCGCCGCACCGCCCGCGCCGAACTCTACCGACGCCTCAACCCGGACCACCAGCCAACCTCATGGGGACTCCGCCTGTTCAACGGCGGCGACCAACAGCAGATCACCGTCCTCCTGCCCAACCCCCACCTCGACGAGCACCAGAACTACGAACAGCAACCCCAGTGGCAACGTCTCTACCTCTGGGACCGCCTCCGCCAGAAATACCTCTCAACGAACGAAGACCCCACCGACCGCTCAGCCCCGGGGTTTTACCACGGGTGAGAAACCGCGCTAGGTCGTTTCGTTCCTCCACAACACCGTAAATAGGATCCCCACGACTATGACGTCAACACGCTCTTTTGGTCGGGCCAATTCGGGTTAGCGCACCTGATTGAGCATCGCAAGTCCTCAATTTAGTAGAAGCAAAATCGCCCCTCCGATAGCAGAACCTACTGCTCCTGCAACAATGGTGACCAGGATGGGCTGTATACGTTGTCGCCATACGTACATACGGTATCGGACGCGAGCCCACGTCCTGACGGTGTGATATCTCACTCTACCTACACCGAAATAGCGGGCTGCTCGGAATGGTTGTTCATACCTATCCAAGAACACCGCAGTCCAAGTTTCAGGCACTCCAAACATGCGCCATTGTTCATACGGCGTAAATTTCCACGGCCCGTCAGGCGAAATAAGCTGAGGTTCGTGCATTTCCGGGATCCATTTCTTGGACCGATGTGCATGGAGTACACATCCCAAAATCAGGACATTGGACTCTTTTTCTACTTGTAACTTGCTCATCTCAACGAGTGTTGCCAATTCAAGCCGATTGTTCATTCAGCCCTCTCCTCGTGGCAGCCTTCGCATCGCCCATCATCGTACAGGATAGCCGGCCTTCACACCTGTTTGCAGCAGTCCGCGCAGTAGTAATGCCTGCCGGCGACGGGACTTTGGCGCGACCCGCAATCAGCACCGCGTGAGCTATCTCCTCGGCGGTGGCGTCTATCCGCGGAGGCAAAGGGTTGGGTGGGCGCTCTCTGGGTTTTCTCTACCGAATCGGGAACCAATTGCCGACGTCCAAGACGTCTCAAATTTCGCATCACAACTCTAAGAGACTGTCCGTAGGTACCAAGAGGGCTAGGCAACTGCCCGCATCGCTTGCCTAGCCCTAGAAGGAATTGGGGATTTAGGGTTCGAAAGGTGATATCGAAACTCCACGCCGCCTCCCATCAATACGTAATCCCGCAAACTCGCTCCTCTTTCAGCCCATTGGCCCGGAAAGCCTCCCTGGCTTCTTCAAATGGAACGTAGTCGGTTGGGGTTAGGGTGATGCTGTCTTCTTCTCGCCGCACAACCATGAACCGTTCGCTTGGGAAGAGATCTGCCATGGAAGCAGGGACGGTGAAGCAGCGCGTGCTGGAGAGGTCAAAAGCGCGCGCGTTGAAGCAGACAATGGCGCGCATCAACTCGTCGGGACTGATGCCCAATTCTTGACTCCGGCCGACGACATGTTCCGCCGTCCAGTCAGGAATATCGATTTGAACCGATTTCATGAGGACTCGCCCCTAAACCTCTCAGATGTTTCGATTATAGAGCGACCAGGCCAGATCGCGAAACAACATGCCCCGGTGTGTGCCTGGCCGCCCCCGACGTCAAAATCAGAAAAACATCCTGTCAATCCTGTGCATCCCGTAAATCCCGGTAAAACGTCCCCCATCAATAGGTAATCCCGTAAACCCGCGCCGCGTTGTCGTGGAACATCGCCGCCCGTTCTGACGCCGAATACGCCGCCGTCATCCGCTTGAACGCGTTGTACATCACGTTGTACGAGTACGACACCTTGTCCGGCGGGAAGTTGCTCTCGAACAGGCACCGGTCCGGCCCGAACTGCTCGATGCAGTAGTTCATCAGCGGCGCCATCGCCTCCGCCAACTCCTCCGACCCGATCGGGCGATCCCGCAAGTGCCAGTCGAACCCATAGCGCGGCTGACCCACCCCGCCCAGCTTCATCACCACGTTGGGACACTCCGCCAGCTTCGCGATCCCGTCCCGCCACGCCGGCATCACCTCGTCGTCCCGGCCTGCGTACGGCCCCACCCGCATCAGCCCGCCGATGTGGTTGGACACAATCGTCAGGTCCGGCACGGCCTTGGCAAAATCCGCCAACTCGCCAAGCTGCGGGAAGTACACCACGTTGTCGTACGCCAGCCCACGATCCGCCAGCACCTGCGCCCCCGCTCGCATATCCGCGGACTGCAACTGCCCGTCGACACTGCGGCTCTCCACCTCCGGATGCGGGTCCCAGCCCGTGTTGAATCGGATGCCCCGGAACCGGTTCGGACTCGCCGCCTGCAAGGCGTCCAGCACTCGCGCCACATCGGGGCCCAGGTTTAGGTTCGCGTACCCGATGATCGCGGCCGCCGCTTTCCCCGGCCCATACAGTCCCGTGTCGCTGGCCGCCGCCAACCCCTGCACGAACTCCACCTCGCCCACCGAACGCAGCTCCTCCGGCCCGCCGGGACGGTACATCGACCGCGCCTCCAGGAATACCGTCGAGCGCACGTTGTGCCCACTGTTGATGTCCGCTGCCAGTTCGTGCAGCAGGTACCGCTGATACGGCACCCGCTCCGACCGGAAGTCCCAGAAGTGGTGGTGCGCGTCGCAGATGGGCAACTCCGGTTCCAGCGTCTCCTCCGTCGTCAGGGCCAGCCAGTCATTGTCTCCGTACGGCATAACAGCGCCTCCATACCCATATTCTCCATATTTCGCCCAATCCTAGCACACCGCGCGTCATTCCCCGCTGTTCTCCGGTGCGACAGGTCTGGGATCAGGCGGGCGTTCCCGATGCGCTGGATGTATCCGGTGCATGGCACCGCCCTCCAATTTCTGCCGTCCGGTCCAGCAATCCGATTCCCCCATATCTTGTGCATCCATGAAAATTGATTTCCCTTCAAGTGACACCGCGCCGTTGCCCGCGCCCGCGCAACCCGTCTATCCTAGATTCATCTAGATAAAGCGCGCGTTTGTAATCCAACATCAGTGAGGCAGGATTCCCAGCATCGACGGCCAACCCCGTCAGTAACAAATCGCATACCAGGCTCCGCGACTGCCAACGTCTGTCTAACCTATCAACAGCGTGGAGTTGCGTCCCAGCGCCAGCCACAGCGTTCC
>JAPOQH010000016.1 GCA_026710825.1 Chloroflexota bacterium
ACTTCCTCGCCTACTCGTTGGCCACAGGGCCGGACTCGAACCAGTTCCTGCTGGACACCACCGACGGACGGTTGTTGGTGGTGGACGGGGCCGTTCTGGACTACGAAACCCGGCAATCCCTAGAGGTGGTGTTGCAGGTATCCGATCTCAAGGACGCCGACCACAACTTCGATAGATCCGTTGACGACTCCATCACGGTTACGATCAACCTGCTCAACGTGGACGAGGAGGGACTGGTTGACCTGTCATCCACGGAGCCATCGGAGGGTGAGGCGCTCACGGCCACCCTGACCGACCCTGACGGAAGCCTGAGCGGTATCACCTGGCAATGGGCCCGCGCTTCCATCGAGGAGAGCGGATGGACGGATATTACGGGCGCCACTTCCAGCACCTACACGCCGGTGTCGGACGACGGCGGAATGTTCCTGCGGGCCACGGCGACCTATACCGACGGCGAGGGTTCGGGCAAGTCGGCATCGAAGGTGTCCTCCAACACAGTGCAAACGCTGGCCGGCGTCGACACGACCCTGAAGTCGCTCAGATTCAACAGGATCCCGTTCTCGTTGAACGGAACCACGTTGGAATACACCGTCAGCGTGCCCAACTCGGTTTCTCAAGTCAAGGTAAAAACGGCCGCCGCCGCCGATTCAGGGGTGACGGTTGCGATTTCACCTGCCGACAGCAGCGACACCAAGCCGGGGCACCAGGTCAACCTGTCGGAAGGCGAGAACGAGATCAACATAACCGTCTCCGACGACAACGGCAATGCGTCCACAACCTACGTGGCAACGATCGACCGGCGCGGTTCGTCTGAAACCCTTTCGGCAGGTTGCTCCAGCGACTTGTCGGCGTTCCGCGTGTCCCATTGTGGCACCGGTGATTTTGCCGACTACCGGGTGGAACTGGATGGCAGCTACACCATCGACTGGAGCGAATGGGCTGCCGAGCACCAAGGGGTTAACGCTTATTCGGTGAGCGTGGAGCAGTTTATGCACCGGACCTATCACAGGCTCAACGGCGGGGCCAGCCTCTCCCGATTGGACAACAAATACGAAACTTGCGAGTCGTCCGACGGGGTTTGGAGTTGTCAGGATCCGGTGGGCCACGTCCATCATGTGGACAGTTCCGGCGAGCCAACGGTTACACGCACGTTGTCGACGAACCTCAAGCGGACCCAGTGGAGTTCTGCCCTGGAAACGCTGGGATCCACATCGGGCGAGCAAACGCTCTTCCGGTGGAACGGAGACGCTGAGACCGAACCCACTACGGTGACCTACGCCATCAAAGACGTAGAAGTGGACCGCTACACCATCACGCCGAAATCCGGCGGCGCAGCGCAGGATGCGCACACCGTCACGATTGCCGGTGTGGCGTCCTTCAACTCAGAATCCGGGACGCAGCGGTAACGCGGCGAATGCCGGCCTGTGCAGTTGCTAGGGAGAAACGCCAAAGGCAACCGCGCAGGCCCGGTGTCCGGCGACAGTTGCGACCGGCACTACTACGAAAAAATTTGGTGAACTTCCGGAGCGCGAACGGAGCATAGCTGATGGGAAACTAGCCTTGCCGCCGCCGTTGCGGTGGTCGTGATCTCTAGCAGGATGTTGAATTGGGATGTTTTGCGGTGCGGCGGAGGTGATCTGGGCACGTCAAGCTGCGGCTGGCCTTGAATTTGATGGGGCCAAGGGCGGGTAGATGCTGGTTGCGGATCGTTCGATGGGCGTCTGCGAGCGATCGGCAGCCTTCGGGACAGCCTGACCAGGTTGTAACCGGCGGTGGTCATCTCCATCCAGAACCGGTTGCGTTCCACCCCGAAGTAGCGCAGTTTCCGGCCGCCGCCCACCAACTTGACCCAGGCGAGGACTTGCTCAACTTTGGCCAGCCTGGCATTTGGGTCAGTGGTGGACCGGTGGGGATCGTTGCTGCGCCACTCACCCCGGAAGTCCGCCTCTGGGTTGCGTCTACCATCTGAAGGCGGCTCATCATCCCTGGGTCGGAAACTCTTGACCGATGCCCAAGCCTCCAATAGCGCGCCATCCACTCTGAAATGCTCCTCAGAGAGCAGCCTTTGCTCACGAGCCTGCTCCACGATCTCCGATGGAGCCAATATGATGCAACGAGCGATGCGATGATGGTCGCGCTCATCCCCTTCCGGGCCAGGATGGACCCAGCTTTGTTGCCGCACTCCAGGAGTAAAACACAATCGGCTTGGTGGCGGGCCTGCATTCGAAGTGATAGAAACGCTGCCAGTTCAAAGCTGCGGTGAGTTGCTCGCTCAGTTGCCCAAGTCGAGGTTCGGGTCGTGCAAGTGGTCCAGGTCGGAAGCCACCAGCACTGGCGGCCCCGCGGAGCCCCCTCAAATTCGTTCGCCAAGATGCGCTATTCCGGCTGATAGCCGAAGCGATCTCACCCGCAAAGCGTTGGTGGCAAACTCGCACGCGGAGGTCCCGTGTCTTCGGAGAGGGGTTCGGCTGCAAGCCATATTTGGCCAACGTCGCCTGGATCGGCGCGAATTATTACTATGCCCGTCGAGACAGGAAATTACCAACGGGGATCGTCCGGACGCCGACCGCCCTCGAAGACGCAGGACTCCGCACTGGCACCTGACACGTGGGGCTACTCGCCGCCGTTGTCCACCACGCCAGCTCTGATGGCCCACACCACCATCTGCTGTCTGGTCCTGAAACCCAGCTTCTTCTGAACCCCCGACACCGCGTTCCGTACCGTGAGCGCGCTGATCTCCCTCACGTCGCCAATCTCCTGATAGCTCAACCCCCCGGCAAACAGTTTCAGGATCTCCACCTCCCGATCGGTCAGCGAATCCAGACGTTCCGCGCTGGCGTCCCCCAGCGGGCCGCGCACCGCCCGGGCCAGCCTCCGCGCAGCGTTGCCCGGGATGCGAAACTCGCCCTCAGCCACCTCACGCAACGTTGCGAGCAACTGCTCTTTGCCGGAGTACTTCTGCAGGTATCCGGTCGCGCCGGCCGCAATCGACCTCACGATGGCGTCCTGCTCATTCGACGCCGTCAACATCAGCACCTTGGTATCGGGCAGCAGTCCGGTGATCTCCCGGCACGCCTCGATGCCGTCCATAACCGGCATGATCACGTCCATCACGACCACATCGGGTACGGCTTCCCCGGCCAACCGAAGCGCCTCCTGTCCATCGGCCGCCTGCGCCACCACGCGATACTCCCCCGTTTCCTCCAAGGCGTCCCGAAGCAGGTCTCGCATTATGGAGTGGTCGTCGACCAGCATCACGCTGGTCCGGGTGTCTGCATTCATCTAATCTCCTCCTCTGAGAGTTCGGCATGGAACGGCGCAGGTCACCGTGGTTCCGCCACCATTGCTGTCGGACACTACGTCCAGAATACCGCCCATTCGCTCCGCGTCGGCTCGCATGTTCCTGAAACCATGGCCCCGGGCCTCATAGTCCGAAGGCAGTCCCATGCCGTCGTCGGAAACCGACAGACGCAACTCATCGTCGGTGTATTCCAGACCGATCACCACCTGACGTGCTTCCGCGTGGCGGATGACGTTGGTCAGCGCGTTGTGAGCGATCGAGAAGAGCAGGCTCTTGTGGATGATCGAAAGCGGCGGCTCCTGACCCCGTTGCTCGAGCGCTGCCGGCACCGAGGTGATCGCAGTGAACGTCGCCGCGTGGGATTCCAGCACCTCACCCAGCATCTCGCCGCGAAATATCTGGCCGCCGTCGATGGGATGTCGGAGTTCCCACATCGCAGACCGGGACAGCGCCGCCACCAGCCTCAGTTTCTCGATCAAAGCATGGTCGGACTCGTCCACCAGGTCCAGCGCGCCCTCGATGCCCAGGCCCACCATATAGGCCCACTGGGCCGTGGTGTCGTGGATAGTTTGGGAAATCTCAACCCGCTGTCGCTGCAGTTCGCGCTCTCGCTCCACCGCAGCCCGCCACCTGACCCTCTCGAAACGCGAAACCAGGTTGACGCACGCGACCACCACGTACATCACCAGGATCCTGACGAGAAGAGGTTTCTCCTCTCTCGCCTCAAGATCGATACCGTCGCCCACTGTGAGACTCAAAATCAGGTACACGCCGGCTACTGCGGTCACAAATGCCATGTTCAGCCGAAACGAACTGAAAAATACCGCGAATCCGGCCAGCACCGGGTAATACACTAGGTGAAAGAAGTAGTGGCTGAAACCGCCGCCCAGCACGGCGGCAAACGATATCATCGCGACGTCCAGCCAGTACATCGCGAATATCCACCGCCAGGTTGGCGTTCGTCCGGACGCCAGACGATGATGCAGCCAGGCGTTGCATGCCATGAACAGGAGAAGGGCCAACCCGAATCCGACGGTCCTGCCGAGACCGTACCCGGGCCGGTAAACCAGGACAAGCAGCAACGCGACACCCATGAACCAATGCACCCACACCAACACCCTCGTCACGTACCTCAATCCGTCGGGATCGACCAGGTTCAGCGTCCAGTCGTTGACCCCGAACGCGCTACCGGCTTTCTCCGCCATCTGAGGCGCCCCCCAGCGTTTCAGCAACTCCCGCATATCACCATGCGTCGCGGACGAGAACGCCAGCCCGGTCCCCATGCCGAAGAGTTTGCCTCTCGGCGAGGTAAATGCACACGGCGCAGCGAACACCCACAACCAACGAGCGGGACTTCCAACCAATGCATGCCCTGGCGCAGCCCATCGCGTCACCGCTCGTCCATCGTCAAGGAACTGTACGGAACCACGCAGCTCACGGTGGTCCCGCCGTCGTCGCCGTCCGATTCCACTTCAAACTTGCCGCCCATCCGCTCGGCGTCCGATCTCATATTCCTGAACCCGTGGCCTCGGGTCTCGTAGTCCGCCGGCAGCCCGATGCCGTCATCGGACACGGACAGCCGCAGTTCCTGTTCATCGCATTCCAGCATGATTACCACCTGTGCGGCCTCCGCGTGTCTGATCACGTTCGTCAGGGCGTTGTGGGCAATCGAAAACAGGAGGCTCCGGTCGATGATCGACAGGGGAGGTTCTCGGCCACGCTGCACCAGTTCGGCGGGGACCGACGTTATGACGGTGAAGGTCCCCGCGTGGGCTTCCAGCACCTGCCCAAGCTCCTCTCCCCGAAATATCTGCCCACCATCAATGGGATGCCTCAGTTCCCACATGGCCGACCGGGAAAGTTCTGCGACGAGCCGGAGTTTGGCCTTCAGGTCATTCCGCGTCTCGTCGACCAACTCCGCAGCCTGCTCAACACCCAGGCCAATCATGTACGCCCACTGCGCCGTGGTGTCGTGGATGGTCTGTGAGATCTCGATGCGCTGACGTTGGAGTTCGCGTTCCCGCTCCAAACCGGCGATTATGCTGACCACCGCTGCCACAGCGTAAAGGACCACCAAGCGGTAAAAGAGGTGTTGGTCCTCCTTGGCAGCAATGTCCAGCGTCGGTTCCACCGCAAAGCTCAGCACCGAGTAGATAACGGCCACCAGAGTCGTCCAAGGCAGGACGAATCGAGGAGAGGTGAACACATACGCGAATACCGCAACCGCGAAGTAGTACGCCGGGAAATAAGGACTGTTGAAACCTCCGGACATGGCGGTGCTGAATGAGATCACCACCAGGTCCAGGACACTGAGTCCCAACAACCAACCCGGTTTAGCCGTCCTGGTGCGATGTATGCGCCACTGAACATACCCGTTGGCGGCCAGAAACCCCAGGCAGTAGACCGTATTGATGATGTGGCCCAGTGATCCGTGATCTACGCGGTAGTGGATTTCCACGGAAGCGGCGATGAGCGCTAACCATCGAACCCACAACAGGACCCTGGCGGCGTGCAAAAGTTCTTCAGGACTGGTTTGCCCGGCCCAGTCAAAAAGCCGCGGTAACCTTATGGACGCGATGTTTATAACATTCAACGCAGATATCTCCAGATCACCACTATACCCGCCCTCCGATGTTTGCCATACACGCCACTGTCGGTTTGACGCCGCACCACGGATTTTACCCACGAGGTAGTTCGTTATGCTGCCACTGGCACCAAAGCCATCATCAAGGCTCTGACTAAAACTACTGCCGGATAGTTGCGATAACAAGATAGCAATTGCACTCGCATTATCATGTTGATCGCACACCATTAGAGTTTTGAACTCGGCACCGTCACAGGTTTAAACGTTTTGGCCGGCTCGGGAATTACTCACCGGTCCTTAGCTGGACTTTGTACGTTCAAGCGGCGTAGGCGAGGGAATCGATAAGCCGGGCGTATAAATCGAGAGTCTGTTTTTCCCGGTCGTCGTCGGGCGTCGACATTGCAAAACTCCGGGACGCCAGCCACAGGTGTCGTCGCACGAGGGCGATGGCATCCACGAAGGTAGGCGACGGCTTGTCGTACCAGGCTGCGGTACGTTGGGTGATGGAGCTCTCTTGCTGCAGCGTGTGGGCCGCCAGGGCGATCCAGGAAAACAGACCCATCAGGATGGGCGCAGTGCGGCCGATGGCGCGATCTGACCATTGGCGCTGAGTTTCCACGCCCAAGTGAGCCCGTACTTCCTGATAGGTGGCTTCCAGTTGCCAACGCAGCACAAACCACTGGAGGATCTGTATTGGGTTGACCGATTGATCCGTGCAGAGCAGAGCCTGGGCGTCCAGTTCAGCATCGGGGTCTCGAACCAGCACCCACCGGATGGGCACGGGCGGTTTGCCGTGGTGGTACCAAAGGACGGTCTGGGGAAGACAGTTCCAGAGTGCGGACGGCGCCGTCATACCAGGACACCGACACGGTGTCCCAAGGCAGGTCGGGATCGTCAAGGCGTTGCTTGAGGGTGGGTTGACGTGATCCCTTCACCCGGGGTCGGCCGGGTTGACCCGGTGGGCGGGGCGGCGCGGGATCGTAGAGGCCAGCATCCCGGCGCAGTCTGGTGATGAGGGTTACCGGTTCACGGAGGGACTGGCAGCAGTGGGGCAGGTCGAGGACGGCGTAGCCGTTGTCGCCCACCACTACCGGAGGCCGATGCGGCAGCCAGCGTGGTTCGGCAGGCTCACCATGAGCGGAATATTGATCATCTGGCGAGCCCAGTCAGTGACCTTCTTGTGGCGGCGTCCCCGCTTTGGGTGATAGCGTTCCGATGGCGCCAGCACGGTGAGGAAGGGCAAGGCCCAGTATCGACCGGCCCAGGGGATGTGTCCCAACCACATCAGTGAGACCCAGCGTAAACCGCTGGCCTTGACTGTATAGCTGTGGCTGGAACGTACGCCATCTCGGTAGAGACCCAGGGCGTTGATCTTTGGACCTTGCCGCCGCTCCAGGGTTTCGTCGATACCGAAGACCAAGGGGCCGTCGCCGTGGTCGAGATGCCCGATCAGCAGCCGGAGCAAAACCTGGGGCGCTCCAAGGGGCGACCATGCTGCTCGGTTCAGCACATGATGGTAGCGGGCATAGTTGCGGTCGCTGCTGAGGCCCATGACGCGCAATGCCGAGGCTACCGTGCGCTGGCCCGGGGTCAGGATCGTTCCGACCGATAGGACCTGAGCCTTTCGCCAAGTGCGGTGTTGGAACAAAATGGCGAAGGGAAAGAGAACGGTTACAATGGCATCAGGCAAGGTGAGCATGGGGCGACCTACGGTGAGATGTGGGGTCAACCCAACTTACCCTATCTTTTTCATTTTTCTAGTTTTTGTACAAAGTCCAGGAAAGATAGCATGTCAAATTTATTCTGAGAATGCCGCCTGGTCAGTGGGCGCACTTCCGCTCATTTGTTGTAGGCCTCAGATGTACGTATTTGGGCATTAATGGGCTGGTGGATCGTCACAGGAATGCATCTACCAGGGAATCCAGGCCCGTTGTCCAAAGTTTCGTTCCGTTGTCCATCAGTAGTTCTACTCTAAAGATGTAGCTTGAACGGCGGTTCGGCGGGACGTGTTGCCGTAGTCAGTTTGCTGGAATACTACACTGCCGATGTTGAAACCCTACAGAAAAAACGTTCACGCCGACGTACATGTTCCTCAGAGGGGAGTTCCCACAGGTGATGCGAGGGGAACTGGTCTACATGAATGCGCCCGCGGCGGCCTACTCACCGGAACAACCGCAAAGCCGTCCGGCAGGACAACGGTGAACGAGAACCGCGTTGACCTCACGCTTGCCGGCGATCTCCACCGCATAGGGTTGCATCAACTGGGTAATCACCTGGCGCCAGCACAGAGGGCGAAAACGTCTAGCCAACCGCCCAAGGTGGATGCACTGGCCGGAACTCAGTTCAGATTGAAACGGGCGGCTGGCGCGGGTTCCTGCGTCGTGCGGTCCGGCAGGGGCCATGCCGGTTGTGCTGACCCTCCGTAAGCGTCCAAGGGCTGATGGCGCTCCGGCTGGGCAGGCCGTATGGGGCCGTAGAGGAGATTTGTGGCTGCGGTCATGGTGTCGTCGTCGGCGTTGGAGCGGTTGACGACGAGGCCCTTCTCCAGCGACGCCACCGGTACGCCGTCTCGGAATACCACCCGATTGCCCGGTTGGGTGGGTACCCGTTCGCCCGGTGTGATGATACCTGCCAGGTTCAGCGGATCGCAGGCGGACACAACCTCCAGGACCCCGGGTGCAGTGGCGCGGTGAGCCTCCCGCAGAGTGGCGACCACATCGGGTAGGGCGAACTGCTCACCGACAAAACCGGCTACGAATCGGCCACCCCTGATTTCTCCTCTCGCTTCCAGGCGGCGGTATACCCGCACCAAGTCGCGCCAGCGGGGAGCCATCCTTTCCCTGGCGAGTAGCTCCGGAAACACCACGCCGTAGCGGTGCAGCAGTTGCATGGCCTTGGCCTCGTTGGGGTCCCCAGTCGTATCGAAGGACTCCAGCAGGGACCACCGCCCGGCGCTGAATTGCCGTTGGGAACGCGGCCGGTGGGACGCTGGAGGCTGGCTGTCGCTACGTGGGGAGCGCGACCGGGCGGACACAGGGCCCCCGTTGCGGCCGGCGCGCTTGCGGTCGGCCCGACCGCGATTGGGTTTCCCGTTGATGCGAGCGCGGAGAGGGGCAATGCTGTCGGATGTCACCAGCCCGTTGGCCACCAGCTGCCACAGGGCTTCTTCCACGTCCGAAGGCAGACGCCGGGTGCGGGCGATCAGGTCGCTTTCGAAGCAGGCGCCCCTGGTGGACAGGATTTCCAGTATCTCGGCCATCGCTCCGGTCAGGCTGTCCACCGCCTCAGGAGCCGGGTCCAACAGCCAATCCAGGGACTCCCGCAGGGCGAGGGTGATGTTGGACGTTCGTGTCAGGGCAGCGGCCCGTTGCCCCGCGCTCACGCCGGATGCCAAGTTGTTGCCACGGGACAACCGTCCCCACGCGACCTCACCTCCGGTGCAAAGGCGGTCCAGCAAATCCGGGCTGTAGTCCCGGACTCGGCGAGCCAGCAGTTCCGACTCCCATGACGCCGCGGCGGTTTCGAATCCCTGGAGCTTGTCGATGACGTCCAGCAATCCTCCTTCGCCCATCGTCAGCCAATCGGTGGCCGCATACTGCCACTGAAACAGGAAGCGCATGAACGATGATTGTGGAACCGGCTCGATCTCCTGGCGCAGGCGACCTACGGTGGCACGGTGGATGCGGGCAAGAATCCGCCGATCGCAGAATTCTTCCTCGTCGACGCCGGCGCGAAAGCTGCCCCGCAAAACCAGACCCTCGTTTTCCAGGGTAACCACCGCGGTCTCGACGTTTGACGGAGGGAGACACAGCAACCTCGCCATTTCGTTGGTGGTGAATGGGCCGGAGCACTCAGCCCAGCCGCGTACCAGGTGCAGCACCGCACCTTCGGTCTCGATTTGCTCTCGGCGGGGTAGAATCGCACGAGACGGTTGGTCGCCCACTGTTTCCACGGAGGCGGCCGGGTAGGCGGCGGAGACCAGCGTCGCATGCTCGGCGTCCAACCACAGGGTCGAGCCTTCCGGTGAGGTAACGAGCATCACCCGTCCGGACCGGGCCAGTTCCTCAAACCATTGAAGGATCATCTCTCGGGAAGCCATTTCGGTACGGACCACCAGTTCGTCCGGTGGCGCGACCCCCAGGGTCAGCAGCGCGTCGTGGAGTTCGTCGGCGTCACGGATGGCCGGCCAGGCGTATGCCGACTCGGTGCGGATGGCGTCCGGGTCCAGTGCGGACAGATCGCTGGCATCTTCCGGCAAGGCGCGACGCAGGGTAACTGCCCGGGCTCGCCGCTCCTCCAGTGGCGCGTCGTCCAGGAAAGCATAGGGCATGGCGTTGAGAATCTGGTGGGCGAACACCGAGGGCTGAACCGTGTCACGGGCTAACACTTCAATTGAGCCGCCTCGTATGGATGTCAGGACACGCTTCAGACCCTCGAGGTCCATTGCTTCGGTGAGACAGTCGCGCGTGGTCTCGAACACCAGCGGATGGTCCGGGGGCTCGATATCGCCGGGCATGGCGTTGTCCTGGCATTGGACCTGGGCCGGGAAAACGGAGGCCAGCAGGTCGTCTGAGCGCATCCTCTGCAGTGGGGCGGGCACCTTTTTGCCGCCGGTTTGCCTCAGCAGGGCCAGGAAACGCGATGCGTTCCATCGCCAGCGTGTCCCGTATAAGGGCGCCTGGAATACCGCCTGGGTCAGCACCTCGTCGACAGTGTTGGGCGAGAGATAGTTGAACACGTCGCCCAGGGGGAAGGACATGCTGGGACCCAGCGAAAAATTCAGCCCATCGTCGGTGGCCGTCGCCTGGAGTTCGAAGTCGAATGTGCGGCAGATGCGCTTGCGCAGCGCCATACCCCAAGCCCGGTTGATAGCCGCGCCGAAAGGAGCGTGAATCACCAACTGCATGCCGCCGCTCTCGTCGAAGAACCGCTCAGCCACCACTCTGTTGGCGGAGGGCACCACACCCAGCACTCGCTTTCCTTCAACGAGGTAGGCCACAAGCTGGCGGGCCACCTCCGGCGACACTCCGGTTTCGGAAACCAGCCACGATTCAGCATCCGGCGGGCTGTCCAGAAGACGATCGATGCCCTCGCGGAGTTGCGTAATCTCATCGGAGAGTTCCCAGGTGCGGCCGGGCGCCTCGCCCAACCAGAAGGGAATGGTCGGCAGATTGCCCTGGGCGTCTTCAACCCGGACGCGTCCGCTCTCCACCCTGCGGATTTTCCAGGGGGTGTTGCCCAACAGGAAAATATCACCGGCCATACTCTCGATGGCGAAGTCCTCGTTGACCGTGCCAACGAAAGTGCCGTCGGGGTCGAGCACGACATCGTAGTCGGCATTGTCCGGAATGGCCCCGCCGCTGGTGAGGGCCGCGATACGCGCTCCCCGGCGTCCCTTCAACACTTGATTGATGCCGTCCCGGTGCAGGTGTGCGCCGTTCCGTCCCTGCCGGGGCGCAAATCCCTGGGAAAGGGATGCAACAACCTGGTCGAACCGGTCCCGAGGCAGTTCCCGATATGGGTAAGCCTTCCGGCACAAATCGAACAGCGCGTCCTCCTCCCAGTCCTCGGAGGCGCAGGCGGCCACCATCTGCTGGGCCATCACGTCCAGCGGCCAGGGCGGGATTACGAAGGTGTCCAGGTTTCCTTGCCGGAGCGCCCGGGACAGAGCGGCGCACTCCAGTAGTTCATCCCGGGTCAGGGGGAACAGATTGCCTTTTGGCACTCCCCCAACAGTGTGCCCCGATCGACCCACGCGCTGCACCAGCAACCCAATGGAACGGGGAGAGCCGATCTGGCAGACCAGGTCGATATCGCCAATGTCGATGCCCAGTTCTAGCGAGGCGGTGGCCACGCACACCTTCACCTGCCCGTTTTTCAGCTTCTGCTCGGCCGCCAACCGGGTGGCTCGGGACAGGCTGCCGTGATGGGCGACCACCGCCTCCTCGCCCAGTCGGGCCGAAAGCTGGTGCGAGACTCGCTCCACCAGCCGACGGGTATTGACGAAGACCAGGGTGATGGCGTGGGTCTCCGTGAGCCCGGCGATCGCATCCAGGGTCTCACCCCAGATTTCATGGGTGGCGATGGGGCCAAGTTCCTGTGCCGGCAGCTGCACGGACAGGTCGATCTTGCGGCGACTGCCCGTGTCCACAACAACGCAATCGGTATTTCCATCGGCGTCGATGTGCCGGTTGCCCACCAGGAAGCGTGCCATCTCGGACAATGGCCGCTGGGTGGCGGACAGACCAATGCGAGTGATGGGCTCCTCGGAAAGCTGGCACAACCGCTCAACCGACAGGGCCAGGTGGGCGCCACGTTTGTCGTCGGCCACCGCGTGAATCTCGTCCAGGATCAGCGTTCTGACGTGCTTCAAGCCGCGCCGCCCGCTCTCCGAAGTGAGCAGTATGTACAGCGATTCCGGCGTGGTGATCAGGATGTGCGGCGGCCGCTTGGCCATCTTCTGGCGTTCCGATGCGGGGGTGTCCCCGGTGCGCACCGTCGTGGTTATCTTAGGTATCGGAGAGCCGGTCTCCTCGGCAAGGTTCGCGATCTCTTCCAGGGGTGTCGCCAGATTTTTCTGGATATCGTTGGACAGGGCTTTCAATGGCGAAACGTACACCACCTGTGTCCCTTCGGGCAGACCGGTGTCCATGCCCTGCCGTACCAGTTGATCGATGCAGGTCAGGAAGGCGGTGAGGGTTTTGCCGGACCCGGTCGGAGCGGCGATCAGCGTGTGCCGTCCCTGGCCGATGGCCGGCCATCCGGTGGCCTGGGCCTCCGTCGGCGCGTCGAACCGGCTGCGGAACCAGCGTTGAATGAGGGGATGGAACGAATCCAGAGACATGACCGGATTTTAACACAGCCCACCCGACGCGTATCTCTCGTGGAGACACCCGGACTGCCGGCGCGTCTATCGGCTAAAATGCCCCCACAGTCCATTGTAACTATCAGGCCCAGAATTCGGATGCAGGAACCCCGTCGGTTCCGGCGCTACCCGCCACGCTAGAGGATAGTCCTGTCGAGGAGCGCAATCGCGTTCAGGGCCATCACAATTGGGGAAGGTCCACAGCACGAAATGGAGTTTAGCAATGAGTAAACGCGACGAACTCAGGCGCAAGGGCAATGAGATACGGGAACGCCTGCAACACGGCACCTATCCCGTGCGGGAGAGGCCCCGGGCGACCACCGGCATCCCGGGCCTCCGCAACTTTACCGGAGAGTCCATTTTCGGAGCGGTGTGGTCCAGACCTGGATTGGATATCCGTTACAGGATGCTTGCGACCTTATCTGTCCTGACGTCGCTCCAGCGCCTATCGCAGTTCCAGACCTACGTCCACAGCGCTCTGAACATGGGATTGAGCCCGGAGGAGATCCAGGAAGTACCGATCCATTGCTCCCTGTACGCCGGATTTCCTTCTGCGGTGAACTCCCTGGAACTGGTCCATGAGGCCTTCCGTGAGCGTGGTATCGAGGCGCCGCAGACAGAGGTTCCTGAGGTGAGTCTCGAGGAACTGGAGGAGCGAGGTCGTCAACTCCGGGATCAGTTGTTCGGCGTCGAGGGGCAGGGGGGTTACAACAGCGCGCTGATGGAACTCGCGCCCGACCTGCGAACGCTTACCTACCAGTACGGGTTCGGGGAAATCTTCTTCCGACCTGGCCTGGACCTGAAATCCCGTGTGGTGTGTACCACGGCCGCGCTGGTCGCGGTGCGGGCGGAGGGCCAGCTACGCAACTTCCTGAGGGCCGGTCCCCGAGTCGGCCTTTCTAAAGAGGAAGTGGTGGAGGTCTTGATTCAGACCGGAGGATACGCTGGCAACCTTACTTATACCGAATTGGCCTGATTTTGTGCCTATTTACGCTTGACTACTATACCGGGGCGGTATAAAATCGGTATAAAACACAAGCGTAAAGGGTATAAGATATGACAACGAAATTGACGGCGGCAAGGGTTAGGGAAATCACCAAACCGGGGCATCATGCCGATGGTGGCGGGCTGTATTTGACGGTAGCGGCGACGGGAACGAAATCATGGACCCTGCGCACAACCGTTGGCGGCACGCGGGTAATGCGCGGGTTGGGATCGGTCAAGAAACTGACGCTAGCGCAGGCGCGGAAATCCGCCATCGCCAACAAAACCGCCTTGCGATCCGGCGGCACTCTCAAACCCGTGCCGGAACGGGTAGAGGCGGCAAAGAAATCCGACGTTCCGACGTTCGGGCAGGCTATGGAGATCGTACACGGCATATTGCGAAATCAATGGCGGCCATCGCACGCTAAAAAGTGGCTATCGGAGACACGTTACCACTTGGGCGATGCGTTGGGCAATGCGCCGATCAACGAAATCACGCGGGCGGAACTCGCGGACCTGCTGACACCAATCTATGCCAATCAGCCGGCGACGGCGGCGCGGTTGCGGGCGCGGTTGCGCCAGATATTCAATTGGGCAACCGCCATCGGGCATTGCCCGTACAGTCCGGCGGATGATGCCTTGAATTGGCTAATCGCCAAACCGCCGAAGGATGCGGACGCGGAACCCAATCACCGGGCGGCACTGCACCATAGCGAGGTTGCTGATGCGCTGTTGACCGTGCGTATGCGCCATGCCCGCGTTACCGAGAAAACGGACGCCGGAACGGAGTACCGCATAAACCGCCGGATCACGCCGCCGACCGGCTTTGCCCTGCAACTGGCGATACTGTGCGCTACCCGTGTTGGTGAGGCGGCAGGGGCGCATTGGGATGAAATAGATTGGGATAACCGCACCTGGACTTTGCCAGCATCGCGCACCAAGCAAAAGGCTACCAACGTCATACCGCTATCCGACGCGGCGATGGACGTGCTACGCCATGCGGCGCGGCAATTCGGCGGGCGGCAAGGTTGGGTATTCCCGACCAAAAAGGGTACGCCGGTATCAGCCAAGGCACTATCGGAGGCGGCGCGGGTTTTGCAGTTGGGATGCACGATGCACGGGTTCCGATCATCGTTCCGAGATTGGGCGGCAGAGACATACGGGCCGAATTGCCGGGATGCCGCCGAGAAACAACTAGGCCATGTTGTGGCAGGCATGACGGAACGGGCATACTACCGATCCCAACTGGTAGAGGAACGGCGCGAGATCATGCAAGCGTGGGGCGATTACCTTACAGGGCAACCGTTTTGACAACGATAGTGGTTTACCGGTTGCGAACGGCGTTCTAAAATAAAAAGCACCTGCCATATTCCAGTTTGGCAGGTGCTTACGGCAACGGGCGTAGTTGCCGCTAACGCAACGAACCACGGGCAACGGTTCGGAGCGTGATACGCCATAAGTGGAGTTAGCACTATGACGCTTGAAAAGTATAGCACGAATAACGATTTTTTATCGTTGTGCGAGGGCGCGGATTGTCAAGGCTGTGACGATTGCCCACAAACGCCGCTATCGGAGATATTCAACCGCCCTTACGCCGCTCCAACGTGGGTAGAGCAATACGCCGAACCGTCGCCGGCATGGTTCGCACACTATGAACGGTTGTATCTTTTGGAGGTTGGCGAAAATCCCAATGGACACGCCGCCGATTGCGAGTGCCGCGAATGTGAGCAATTCCGACCGGAACCCGCACCGGTCTATTACCGCGATTTTGACATGGCGGAATGGCTAAACGTTGCAGACGATGATCTGCTTTGGCACTTGCCGATCCTTGCGCCATCGGGGTTGATAACCCTGCTATCCGCCGGGCCGAAATCCGGCAAAACGCAATTGTATTGGGGGTTGCTGTCGGAACTCCAACGGTTCGGCACAGTGCTGGGCGATAGGGTTGTGCCGGGATTGCGCGTTACCGTATGGACCGAGGAACGGGCGCGGACGCTCAAACAAAAGCAAGCGGACGTGAAACTAGACGTTATCCCGAACTGGCGCATAGTCGGCGTTGGCGACCTGGAAAACCGCAATTGGGAATTGATGGTTGACGGCGCAATCTCCCAATGGAGCGAAACAGAACCGCCAGACGTGCTATTCATAGACACGATTGGAGATTGGGCACTCAACGATGATTGGAATGACTACGCCAAAGTCATCGCCGTTTTAGATCCGTTGAAACGACTAGCGACCACGTTCCCGCGCATGGCTATCGTTGGCGTACACCACAACCGCAAGGCGGCGGGCAATGCCGTTGACGCTGCTAGCGGTAGCAACGCCTTGACCGGCAAGGTTGACAACATCGTGAGCCTAGACAAAACCGATAGTTGCGATGATTACACGCGCCGCCTCCGGTTCATGGGGCGCGTACAGCCGGACGGCATGGACGGCGTTGACCTGTATGTGCGGTTTGATCCTAGCACCGGCACATACGCCAAAGAGCGCAAGGGCAAGGCTAACGAGGATGCGATCCTAGACCTGTTGCCCGATGCGCCAGACGGCATGACACCAAAGGAAGTACACGAGGCGTTGACTGCCGATGATGATGGCGGAAAACTGACGCTCGGCACAGTGCGGAACATTCTACGGCGGTTGCACGCCGCCGGAACAATCACGCGGAACGGAACCGCACGGCTGTATGTATATGCACTCCCCTAGTAATCGGAGCGTGCGTGCATATAGCAAGGGCCAAGGGCCGTGCCTGCCCTTGCCATTGCTAGATTAGGGATTGGCGGTATGTGCATACATGGGTCAATCCCTAATAGAATGAACATGAACACACAACGGAGGTTGAACGATGGAATACAGATTTCAATACCAGGTGAAACGACCCGGCGCGAAAGTGAAACCAGCGGATATGACGGTCCAATGTGAAAACGAACCAGGCATAGATCACGTTGACTGCGCTGTTGCGCTGCTTGCCGCTGCGGTCCAGGCCTTGGAAAAAGAGAAACTGCTATGCCGGGAGGACAAGGACCGGCGGAATAGCCTTGTCAAAATGTGTGGCGAATTGACGGTCATACGCGAGACGCTTGAGAGATTGCCGCTTGAGGAGAATAGCCCTGCCGCTGACTAACGGACGTTTTTGGGACCCTGGCGCGAAATTCGCGCCGGGGCACCGATGAGCGCGGAGGGGAGTAATCTATGCACAACGCCTTTACCCCGTTGCCATTCCAACAGGACTTTGTGCGGCACGCTACCGATCCGGAGATCACGATTGCCGCGCTCACGTTGCCCAGGGCGAACGGGAAAACGACGTTGGCGGGTTGGCTTGCCGCGCGGATGATGACACCGGGCGATGATCTCTGGTATCCCGGCGCGGAAAACGTCATGGTTGCCGCCTCCATGCCGCAGGCGCGGATAGCGTTCAATGTCATGCGCGGTTTCCTGGGCGATGATAACGCCTACGCCTACACGGATACCGCCAACCGGATTTCGGCGCGGCACAAGGAAACCCGTACCGCGTTCCGGCTGATCGGATCAAACGGCAAGACCGCGATGGGGTTGCTCAACACGAGATACGCCATTTGCGACGAGCCCGGTGCTTGGGAGCAGTTATCGGGCGCGTTGGTATGGACCGCGCTAGACACGGCGCGCGGCAAACCGGATAGCCCGTTGACGCTGATAGTCGTTGGCACGCTTGCGCCGCATGGCGTACCGGGCAATTGGTGGCGCGATCTGGTAGAGGATGGCACGCGCAACGACATATACGTAAAGTCATTGCAGGGCGATCTAAACCGTTGGGATGATCTCCGGCACGTTTATAGCGTCAACCCGTTGGCGCGGCACTATCCCGAACTGCGCAAGCAACTGCGGATAGGGCGGGATGAGGCGCGGATGGACCCGCGCAAGAAAGCGGACTATCTCTCGTACCGCCTTAATATTCCGAGTGCCGACGAATCAACGATGCTGTTAGACACGTCGGATTGGTTGGCTACTCTGGCGCGGGAAACACCGGACCGCGAAGGCCGGCCGGTTGTTGGCGTTGACCTGGGCGGCGGTAGGGCATGGAGCGCGGCGGTAGCGATATTCCCGAACGGCCGCACAGAGGCAATCGCCGTCGCCCCCGGCGTGCCGGACCTGGCCGATCAGGAACGGCGGGATCGTGCGCCCGGTCAATACCAGAGGTTGCTAGACAACGGGCAACTGATAATCGCGCATGGTAAGCGCGTGCCGCCGGCCGAGATCGTAACTAACGCCATACGAGCCAAATGGGGCAGGCCAAAATCGGTAACGCTAGACCGGTTCCGCCTTGCCGACATACAGGATGCTGATAGCAAGTTGCGCTACGATCCGCGTGTTACCCGATGGAGTGAGGCCAGTGCGGACATTCGCGCCCTGCGCAAAATGGCAAAGGATGGACCGCTATCGGTTGATTCAGAATGCGCCTTGTTGGTGTCTGCAAGCCTATCGGTAGCGATGGTGAAAAACGACGATCAAGGATCATTCCGACTGGTGAAACGTGCCAACAATAATCAATGCCGAGATGACGTTGCCAGTGCGTTGACGTTGGCGGCGGGCGCGTGGGACCGGTCCAGCAAAAAGCGCACGTCGGGGGTATATCTTGGGTTGGCGTAGCACTCCATTACAGGGTAAGCGATGGCAACGAATAAGGCGGCGCGTATTTGAGCGCGACGGCAATAGGTGTCGGGAGTGCGGTAGCGCACGGCAATTGGAGTGCGACCATATCACCAGTTTATTTAGTGGGGGCGAACCCTGGGATATGCGTAACCTTCAAACGCTATGCCGCGATTGCCACATTCGGAAATCGCGCATGGAACGGCGCAAACCCGATCCGCAACGTGCCGCGTGGGATGTACTGATACAGGATATGATGGCGCATGGTGTAAAATAAAAGTAAGCCCGTGCGTAACTAAACCGGCAACGGGCGGAGTTTTAGAATGACACCGTTGCAGAAATTAGAGGTAAGGGCGAGCGATATTCGCGGCAGGCTTGCGGAGATTGGCGGGCTGTCGGCAGACGAAATTACCGACGAGGTTCGGTCGGAACTGGCGACGTTGCGCCGTGAGCATACGGATAACGAATCTCAACAGACGGCGTTGAGAATGGCGGGCGCGGAACCCACGCCCGTTGAAACCCGGTCAGAGGATCGGGATATGGACAACCTGCGCAGCAGGGTTGGGTTTTCGCCCTACGTTACCGCCGCGCTTGCCGGCCGTCCGGTGTTGACCGGGGCCGAGGCGGAATACAACACAGAGCGCGGCATTCCCGAAGGGCATTTCCCGCTTGAATTGTTGGGCGGTCCATTGCTGGAAACTCGCGCCGCACGCGATGGCGACGGGCGTACCGAGCAAGGATCATGGCTTGACCGGATTTTCGCCAATTCCGCCGCTAGTCGGGTTGGTATCAGTTTCCGGGACGTGCCGGCCGGCGTGGTTGCCTATCCCGTAACGACTGCAGGCGGTAGTGCCGTCATGCGCGGGCGCACGGAAGCGGTAACGGAAAGTACCTACACCATCGCCGTAACCGAAATCAAACCCGCCCGTGCCGCCGTTCACGGTGTCTATTCGGTAGAGGATGATGCACGCTTGCCGGGCATGGCAGACGCCATTGAGCGCGATATGCGTATGGCAGTGGTTCACGACATTGACTTGATGGTATTCAAGGGCGATAGCGGCGCGAACGAAACCGCCGCAGACGTAACCGGAATGCAGACGGCAAGCATTACCGAATCGACGATCACGCAGACGAATAAGGTAAAGGCTGACGAAACGCTCAAAACCTTTGTGAGCCTGGTTGACGGCGAGTATGCGTCTGCCATGTCCGACGTGCGGATTGTTACCAGCGTTGGCGCGAATACCCTTTGGTATTCCACCATCCATAACAGCGCGGCAGACAATCAGACCATCGCCCAATTCCTGATGGCTAGCGGTATGTCCTGGACCGCACGAGGTGGCATTGACACCAATACCGCCAACGGCGACTTTGGCGCATACGTTGGGCTGGCTAACGGGTTGGAGGGCGCGGGTATCGCCGCCGTCTGGAATAGCGGATCGTTGATTAGAGACCCCTACACCAAGGCGGATACCGGAGAGGTGAAATTGACGCTCAACTATCTGTGGCAACTGGCGTTTCCACGGACCGCCAATTTCAAGCGCGTCAAGTTTGTAACCTAAAATGGACGGTTTCGGCGTATGGCCGGGTAGCCTTGAAATCCGGCAAGAGGGCGGGGCGCGCGTACTGCTAGGCACGTTTCCCTATGGCACGTTGGCGACGATCTCGGATCGTGGCACTGTCCGCAAGGAAACGATATTGCCGCGTGCGTTCCGCTACGCCATAGAAGAACGTGAACGCAAGATTGATCTGTTAGTCGGGCATGAGTTTGGCAAACCGATTGCCAGCAGGCAAAGCGGCACGCTTGCGATTGCAGATAGCGATGATGCGGTCACTTTTGAGGCGACATTGCCACCGGAGGAACTCACGCCGTCATGGGTTACGGACGCAGAAAAGGCAATCGCCAACGGCACAATGACCGGCCTATCGCCGGGATTCAGAGTGCCGCCGCGCAACGTCGTCGCCAATGGCGAATCGCTTGCGCCGGAACCTGGAAACCCAGGCGTGATGATCCGGCAAGTAAGGGCAGGCGTGTTACGTGAAATGTCCGTTGTAACGGCCGGCGCTTACGTTGACGCTTTTGTGGAGTTGCGCGCCGAACTATTCCCGCAGGCTAACGCCGTGATACTGCCGGGGGCAATGACACTATGGCTATAACCGTTACGGTTGACGATCTCCTAACCGAACTGCGGTTGACCGACACAACCCAAGAGCGCGAACTCGCAACGCGGCGATTGGCCTACGCCAGTCAAGCGGTAGCGGACTATTTGCGGGATGCGTTTGACGACGTGCCGGATGCGGTAGTCAACGAGGCGACAATTCAGATTGCCGGATACCGCTACGATCAACCGCTTGCGCCTATGGGTAGCGGTTACGCCAATGCCCTGCGGAACTCCGGGGCGGGCCGGACCTTGCTACCGTATCGGATTCACCGTATCGGCATTGCTGACGTTGCCGAGGTGTCAACGGCGGTTGGCAGCGCGGTCAATCCGGTTACTGACGTTGACTATTCCGGCGACGTGCTGACCGTCCTATATGCCGACGGCACTAGCGAAACGTTCACCATTACGCAAGGCAGCGGCGGCGGGCCTAACAGTAGCCGTGATTTGATTGTTGACGTGCTGGGTACGGTTGACATTCAGTTATCGCTTACCCGCGCATGGACCGCAACCGGAATTACTGTGCCGGCAACAACTGACGCAATCTTGATTGACACGTCTGCGGCGACCATTGATTACCACGTTGTTGACTGGAAGGCGGTCAGGGATGACACCGAAGCAGTCGCCGGTCAAACAAGTATGGACGGTGAGTTTGAAACGTTTATCACCGTGCTACCGACCGGCACATCTCACACGTTGCGGATTGGGCATACCGCAGACAATGAAATATTGCTTGCCGATGATGCTGTTACCGGCGGCGTGAATATCCCGCGTGTGCGGGTTGAGCGGTTCCTTGCGCCGGTTGCGGAGGTGGGCGGCGGTAGCACGCCGGTTACGCCAGTAAGCCCGTTCAACGGTACGGCGTATGCCTATTGGGAGACTGTGCCGCGTGATCCCGCCGACCGCAACGCCGGGGCGCAAATCCCGCCTGCTATTCCGGCGGGCGCAAGTTTCAACGTCATAACCTATGGCGAACTGGACTTTGACATATCGCCGCCGTCTGCCGCTTTTTCTGATAACGGTTGGCCTGTATTCATGCAACCCGTTGGCAATCCGATACCGGCGTTTAGATTGTCCAACCCGTCCGCTTTTGGGTTTAGCATACTATTCGGCCAGCAACCGGAAACGGTGACGTTTAGCGGCATTACTTATAATTGGTGGACCTTGCTACCGGATCAAGGGGCGCGGTTTTACGGCACTCGGATTTTGCACGCCAATTACGGCGAGGAACCTATCCCGCCCAACGCGGATCAGGTAGCGCGGGATGCTGCTAGCGCGGCGCAAGCAACGGCGGATAGCGCGGTTGCGGACGCTGCTACGGCACAGGCGGCGGCAGACGGGGCGCAAGCAACCGCCGATAGCGCGCAAGCAATCGCCAATACCGCACAAACGGACGCGGCGACGGCACAGAGCGCGGCGACGGCGGCACAGACAACCGCCGATAGCGCAACGGCGGCGGCAACCGCCAACGCGGGTAGCATCGCCCTACGTTTGGAGCGCGGCGACATCAGGCCGGGAACGGGTATCACCATCACGCCAACGGCGGGCGATGATACGGAACTCACGATCTCGGCAAGCACCAGCGGCGGCGCGTTTGACCTTGCCGGAACGTGGGATTACATCACCGGCGACCAATTGAACCCGGACCCCGGCGAAGTGCGTTACACCGCCAACGCCGTACCGCCCAACGCCGATACCTGGCTATTCAACGTGAGCGGCAACGCGCCGGGTGCCGTGCAATTGCTAGACCTTGCCAGCGGCGATATGGTGGAGATAACCCAAAGTAGCAGCCGACACCAGACGGTTACGGTCAACGCGGTTCCTACGCAATCCGGCAGCATCATTACCGTTACGGGAGTTGCCGACCGCGCAAGCGGATCACAGATACCCAATCACAATGCCAGCGTAACAATCCAGATAGTACCGGCGGCAGCGGCGGGCATTGACCTTGTGGCGCGTGAAAGCGCGGCAACGGCACAGACTACGGCAGCGGCGGCGCAAACGACGGCGGATAGCAAGGTTGCCCAAACCGCTTACAACGCTCACATTGCCGATCCGAGCGCGCACCACGTCAAAACACCGGCGGGAGGTGGCGGCGGGCCGTCGCTTGTCGGAACCGCAAGCATTACGGACGGGGCGGGTAGCGCATGGCATGATACCGGGTTTGCGCCGTCGGCAACGTCAACCCTGCTAGGCATAGGGTTGACCGGGTTGGCTATGACGCTCGGAGGTGTCAATACCGACGCATGGCCTATGGCGTGGTATGACGCAAGCGATTGGCGGGCGGTAAGCGCAACGGCGGCGACGGGACGGCTCAATTTCCGCGTTGGCAATGCAACGCTAATCGGGTTGGTGGGCCGCAACGCTAGCGGCAATGTGCAATTCCGATGGACCGGAACGACTGCCCAATCATTCAACGTAAAGGTTTGGCAATTGTAATGCCGGCGGACCGCCCGATTGCGTTGACCTACACCACGCCGCCAACGCGCAACGATCATGGCGAGGATGTGCCGGGAACTCCAACGCTTTACAACGTATGGGGTACGCGGCGCGATGGCGATAGCACTTACACATTTGAGGTTGGCGGCACACGCGGCAGCGTGGTACGGCGTTACCGTATCCGATGGTTTTTGGAGATCGCAAACGTTGCGCCGTCAACGCTCACATTCACGGACGGCACGCTAGACAACGCCGGCGACGAAATCACCTTTACCGTTACAAACAAGGCGGAGGTTACGGCGCAACGGCGCGGTCAAGACCTACGCCGCCGCTGGTTAGACATTGAAGCCATTTGGAGCGCGTAATGTGGATACCCTGGAAACGCAGTCAACCCGCGCTTGAACGGCGTAGCAGTAGCAGTTACGAAACGGCCCTACTCCGGTTGCTGTTAGAGCAAGCGGACGGCGTAGAGCGTGCCGCACAGACGGCGACGGGTATGCTTGAATCATGCGCCGGAACGGTTGGCCGGGCATTTGCGGCGGCGGACGTTGAATCCGATAGCCCGATGGTAACGCAAGCAATCACGCCGGAGCTCATGATGATGATCGGCCGCGCTTTCATCCGCGACGGGCAATCGGTTTTCTATATTACAACCGATGGCGGATCATTGATGCTGTTGCCCGCGACGGAATACAACGTTACGGGCGGTCCTATGCCGTCTGATTGGAGTTATGATCTCACCGTCGCCGGCCCGTCAATCCAGCAAGCCTATACGGACATACCCGCCGAAAGCGTGTTGCATTTCCGGTACGCCGCCGATCCGCACCGGCCTTGGATGGGCAATGCGCCGCTCCGAGTAGCCTATCTTGCCGGGAAACTTTCCGCCGAAACTATCCGCGTACTAGCAGACGAATCAAGCAGCGCGGTCGGTTCATTGTTGGGTATCCCTGTTGATGGCGACGATCCTACGGTTACGAAACTCAAAGCGGACCTGCGCACGGCAAAAGGCAATGTTGGCCTGATTGAAAATGGCGACTGGGGCAACGTTGGTGAAGGCGCGGTTGACTTGACGCCGCGACGGTTCGGGCCGAACCCGCCGGCCGCGTTGGTGTCGTTGGTAGAGCAGGCGCGGTTAGAGGTTGTGAGCGCGTGCGGAATGAATATCGCCCTATGGGGCGCGGGCGATGCAGCATCCGTCCGTGAGGCGTACCGCCTGTTGCTGTTTAGCGTGCTATCACCATTGGGCAAGATCGTACAAACCGAGTTGACCGCCAAGATCGGCTATGGGTTGACGCTGACATGGGAGGAACTCCGGGCGGCGGATATTCAAGGCAGGGCGCGGAGTTTTCAATCAATCGTTGGCGGCGGCGCAACCGTAGAGAGCGCGGCGCAAGAGGTGGGATTTAGGTACATCAAACCCAAGCCGGAACCTACGGGGGCGAATGATGCAATGCAGGAAACAGGGATGTAACGGCGGGTATATCCGATCCGACACCTGCTATAAGTGCGGGCATGATCGGCAACCCAAGTTGACCGGCGTAGAGGCGCGGCAACACCATAGGGCGGGCGGCAACGCACGCGGGCCGATTGGAGATCATTACTACCGGCGCGGCGAAATATCGTTTGCCACACGCGACCCGATCCGGCTAACCCATGCCTACGCATACGACGGTCAATAACCGCCGGTCAACGCACCCGCCGCCCTGCTGACTTGTCCGGGGCGGCGGGTGTTTTTTTGTGGTATAAGACCGGTATAAAATCGCCCTAGATTGCGGCGATTTCATACCGATTTAGTAGGGGTTAGGGTATTCGCCGGCTATCCGTCAGCGCTGAACGCCATCTCCATAGCAGCCGAGGTCTGGAACTGACGCGACGGCGGTCCGTGATTGCCGCGATGGCCGCGGTGATCGATTTATCTGATCATGTGACATCCGCAGGCTGCTCCGGGTGCGAATCCGTTTCTCTGGTATCAGACCCGGATCGGCGTTGCGCGATCCGATGTGCTGTGCTCGCCATCGTAGGGAGGTGAAAAAAATGCAGTTGGAAGGCAAAGTCGCCCTGGTTACCGGTGGAGCCCGGGGGTTGGGCCGTTCCATGGCTCTGGCCTACGCTCGTGAGGGAGCGGATGTCGCCATCGTGGCTCGCACCCCGTCGGAGCTGGAGACCGTGGGTGCCGAGATTCGCGCCTTGGGCCGTCGCGCACATACGGTCAGCGCTGAACTGACCACCAGCGAAGGCGCAAACCGAGCGGCCCGGGAGACCATCGACGAGTTGGGGCAGATAGATATCCTGGTGAACAACGCCGGCGGATACCGTCTTTTCACCAATGACCTGACCCACGCGGTCACGGTCCTGAACATCACCGAAGAGGAGTGGCGGTTGGTGATGGAATCGAACCTGACCACCACGTTCATGACCTGCAAGGCGGTGCTGCCCCACATGATAGAACGCGGCAGCGGCGTCATCGTCAATCTGACGTCCAAGAACGTCGCGCGCCGGGGCCGGGCCGGACAGGCATCCTACGGCGCTGCCAAGGCGGCGGTGGAGCGGCTGAGCGAGTCCCTGGCGGACGAGGTGAAGGACTTTGGTATCGCCGTGAACATCCTCGACCCGGGTTGGAACCTGACCCGGCCCAACGACGACTACGACGACGAGGTCCACAAGCGGATGCGGTTGCCAGACGACATCGCCGAGGTAGCCGTGTACATGGCCCTGCAGACCCCTGAGACCATGACCGGCCAACTGGTTGCCGCACCGGAATACGACGAGGAGCACGGGATACAACGGTTTTCAGCTTACGAACGGCTCCACGCATAGTGTCAGCGCCGGTAGTCGCGGTCATGCAGGCATTCCTGGGGCGTAGGCGGTGACCGGATAGAGTGAGTGGGGCTGGTAGGTTCAAGCCGTGACCCATCCCAGTGAGGGGGTATGTCCGGGCCCGAATGCAGGCCAACCATCGGGAGCGTGGGTTCTGGGCTCCGGACGACGCGAGGCCACGCCCATTCTCGGCGATGTGTCTCCAGACGCACCGACCCAAGCGTACACGCCATAACCGGGAGCGCTATCCCATGCCACTCTCTCGACGCCTGCTACTCGGCTAACCACTTGGTCGGCGCAGGGGCCAATTCGCGGACGTCATGGCACTCTTCCCGCCGAAATATGGCCAGGCGCTCTCGGACCGCTGTAAGCTGCAATCGAACACCGGCCGGGGCAGACCGCCCCGGCCGGTGGATTTCAGAGAATCTGGATTCCCGGTTTTCGGTGGATTGATCGAGCTACCCTTGGCGCACGAACTTGTCGACACCGGTGCCGTCGCTGAGGCCGACATAGATGTCGCCACGGGAATCTACCCAACTGCCGTGCCCAGGTCCCCGGCAGTCGAAACGGGACAGGACGTTCCCCGACGTGTCCAGCACGCTGACACGGGCCGAAGAATCGTTGACCGGACCCTCACTGACGTATAGGACGCCCTCTCCGTCCACAGAGATGTCCATGGGGCGCTGGATGTCATCCCAGATGGTGATGAACTCGCCGTCCAGGTTGAACAACTGCATACGGTGATTTTCCCGGTCGCAGAGGAAGATCGTGTCGTTGTGAATCAGCAGGCTGTGGGGCAGGTGGAAATGCCCCGGCTCGCTCTTGCCAGGTTGACCCCAGGACTGCTTGAGTTGACCGTCCCAACTGAACCGGTGAATGCGGGCGTTGCGGTATCCGTCCGCCACGTAGAGGTCGCCGGAGGGTGACGGGATCAGCTCCGTTGGGTAGTTGAAGGGACCTGCGGCGCGGGGGCAAAGATCGCCCGGGTTTTCGCAGCCGGTGTCCGAGTGGACGCCATGGCGCCCCAGCATCTGAATGGGTTTCCCATCAATGGTGTAGACCAGGCAGACGGAACTGTCCCGGTCGGTTAGGTAAACCGTGTCGTCCTCGATGTAGATGCCGTGGGCGAATGAGAAGGCGCCGTTCCCCCAACTGTCGAGCAGGTTGCCGTCCCGGTCGAAGATGATGATTGGCGGGTCCTTGCGTTGGAAAGCGAAAACTCGATCCTGGGAATCGGTGGCGATAGCGCTGACCATGGCGAAGGTGTCGCCCTCTGGCAGCCTGGCCCAGTTCTCGACCACTTCATAGGTGTACTTGCCGTTTCCTACTGTCGTCATGCGTCTGGCCTCCTTGGTGTCTGGCTATGAATCCATCCTTGACGACGCCATTGTAACGCCGGCCAGAGCGTGACGGGGGCCACGACTTGTACGTGCGGGACGCGGCACATTCGGGCTGCGTCACGAATTGGTCGAGACGCTCGGGATTATGACCTCGCGGAAGGCATCCACTTCGGCGCGCGGCATATCGTAACCGCCTTCCTGTGTGTGGGTCGGGAAAATGAAGACGTGATGCACACCTGATTCATCCCCGGCGCGCTTCAGCCTTTTCAGGCACTCCTCGGCTGTGCCGAACAGGCCAAAGGCATCGCATATTTCCGCTGCGCGGGCGTCGCTGATATCCTCCGGCGCGAAATCATCTGCAAGATCGATGCCGGCTTGACGCAACCAGAAAAGGTTCGAATCGCTGGGGTATTTCAGGTACGGCTGGTCTGGTCGGAACCACTGCTGCGGAAAGCGGCGAGCCGCCGGACCATCATCCGAAACGGTGGTCGGCGTGATGAAGGTCGTCTCAAAGTCGTCGAGGCTGCGGCCGGCCCGCGCCGCTCCGATTTCCAGTCGGTTGCGCGCTGCCTCGACCGATCTGGGATGGAGACCAACCAGCAGAAGGGCGCCGTCGGCGACTTCC
Organism: Chloroflexota bacterium; assembly: GCA_026710825.1. Taxonomy (GTDB): domain Bacteria; phylum Chloroflexota; class Dehalococcoidia; order Lucifugimonadales; family UBA3495; genus Bin87. The sequence goes on from JAPOQH010000016.1 coordinate 27,735, forward strand.
CCAGCCAACTCCACCATTCGCGGGCCGGCTGCGGTCATGAACACCGGGGTTGACCGGTCGCTCAAATTGCGGAGCCTGGTTTCGACGCCATTGAAATGCACTTGCTCACCCCTCAGCAAGCGACGGATGGTCAGGACGGCCCGACGCATCGTCTCCACCGTGGCGCGAGGACGGCCGATGTTGCCCACGGCAAGATAGCCGGGGGCTATGGTCAAGCGCACGCGTTCCGGAGCCACCTCCTCCAGTGAGTGGGCCAGCGATGCCAGTACCATCGAGTGCCGAGTGACCGGGTTGGTGGTTGCAGGGTACAGGTTGATTCTGGAGGTGCGCTCAGCGGCCAGGGCCAGCGTCAGAAAAACATCGCGGCCGCTGTGTTGGTGGTCGTGGACTCCCACTCCGGAAAACCCGGCGGCCTCACACGCCGCGATGAAATCGGCTGTCTCCGGTATCGGTAGTCCCACCGGCACCCTGATATCAACTTTCATCGAACACACCTACTGCCCGGACCAAAGATGAGAAAACTGGGTGGCCACGACCTGTTCGTAGGATGCGTCGCCGTTGAGCAGGCCAATGTTCCGGCAAAAGTCGTTGAGGCTGGCTACGGAATCCGGGGATATTGCCGCCGAGTAGTAGGGAGCATCCCGCCGCACCAGGGACTCTATCAACGCGGCTTCGCCGTCAGGGAACAGCCGCTGACCGATGCCTACAGCCCGAGACGGATCAGCTCGCAACGTCTGTTGTGCCTCCACAACGGCACGCACCGCACCTTCCGCCTTGTCCGGGGAGTCCTCAATGAGTCGGCCCGTGGTGACCAACGCGGCAAACGTATAGTCCCTGGCCGCCGATGGGCCGACGCCTCGGCGCGGGTCCAGCACCACTTTGCCCACACCGGACTGCACTGCGACCTCGGCTCCCATCGCGTTGGCCCAAAACCCGTCGATTACGCCGTCTTCCAAGGCTTGGGCAGCGTGGATTCCGAAGGATACGCCGGCCGCGCCGCTGCCCGGTACCGGACCCAACTCAACTCCGTCTCGCGCCGGGTCGATGCCCGCTTCGGCCAACAACCGACGCAAAGCCGCGTCAGGTCCGGGCGCGGCTCCGATACGCAGGCCTTTCAACGCTGAAACATCACCGGGCGAAACTTCCAGGCTGGAGCGCAACACCAGCAGCCAGAAGGTGTGCTGGGCCAGGGCGGCCAGTAACGTTGCACCCTGCCATCCGGGGAATGCGGACAGAGTGGCGTGGGCGGGACCGGCCACAAAGTCGATGCGGCCATCACGCAACGCTTCCATCGCTCTGCCCACCGGGAAAACCATGTCCAGCTCCACATCCATGCCCTGCTTTTGGAAGAACCCAAGCTCAATGGCGGCAACGGATGGGAAGTAGGAATTGGATACCAGGTCGGGTACCGCAATGCGCATGCGAGTCGTCTCCTCTCCCTCGGTTGGGCATCATGGGTGATGGCTGGGTGCCAAGTTTACCACCGGAGCCGTGCCCGCCCGCCCGCCTCCTCACCAGGTATATGGATTCAAGTGGAAATATGATGCAGAGAGCGTGTCCCCTGAACTGTGGATGAACGCGCCTTGGCCCGCCACGATTGCACGACTCAGCAAACGCCGGCGGTTATCTATGAGCCCACGTCGGTCGGCTTCGGATTAATCGGGTATCAGGCCCACGGAGCCGAGGGCCGATATGGCTGCATCGAACCGCGCCAGGCTGTTATGCAGGTATGCGGTGGCCCGCTCACCGTCATAATTGCAGTAGCCACCGGTGACGATCCAGAATATAAAGATTTCAAGCATCGCCAGCCGATAATCGCGCCAGCATTCCTGGAAAGAGTAGCCGTCCACCCCGTTTTCCACCAGGGCGGCGTGATACGTGGCGACCAGATCCCGCTCAACCGCTCTGCGCGGTTGAGCAGGGAAAGCCTCGCTGATGAAAGTGGCGACGTCACAGACGCCCCTGCCTCGCACGCAGAATTCCCAGTCGACGGCGACCGGCGGTTTCGGTTTGGCGGCGTCATCGAAGAAACAGTTGTCGAGGCGATAATCGCCGTGCACGATGGTCATGGGACGTCTGGTCAACTGGGTTTTGATTTTGGCGAGCTGCGGTTGCAACGTGTCGCCAAGCTGACGGAGATTCTGCGGCATTCCGTCGGCGGCCTGCCGTCTCAACGACTCCCACGCACCTGGATAGATGTCCAGATAGGCGTTGGATTCGGCGCACTTCATCGGCATCCAGCCCAGTTCGTCCAACCGGGGACTGTCCCACCATGCCGCTTGGAATCTGGCTAGTTGGGCAATGGCCTGGCGAGCATCTGCCATGGAACATCCGGCGACGCTGTCACCCTGGCGCCAATGGCTCAGCTCCTCCAACAGTAGGACCGTATTCTCCGTGTCCGGATCAACGCTGCAGTAGTAGCAGGCAGGCGCCGACAGGTTTTCGTCAGTCGCCAATTCCCGGTAGAAACTGACCTCCCTGCGGTTTTGGCCAAACCGGTCAAAAATCGTTCTCAACGTCGGGTCAGCTGATGGGAGTTTTATGATCAGCGTGCGTGGCGGGCTCGGGGAGTTGGACTCATAGTCGAGCGTCAGACGGAACACCTGGTTCATGAATCCCTTGCCCTCGACGATGGCGTCGGCCGAGAGTCGCGAGACAGGAATCTCACCAAATGCACCGCCACGTTCGAGGGCTTTGGTGAGCCAAACCGGCGTTATGTCCCTGAGGTTGCGGGGAACGGGGAGGTTCTCGGTGTCAGCCGGCGGATCCTCGCTCAAATCTGTGTGATCCAGGCGGCCCATACCTCATTCTTCTTTACGGGCGAAAAAGACGCAGTGGTCCATCGGCTTGGGATCGGTGAAGTACATCACGCCTCCCAGCTTGTCGCCCTCGGCGGGAATTACACTCAACCCACGCTCCGCCAGGAGGCCGATCACCTCGTCCGCATCGTACAGCTGGAAGGTGCGGTCTGTCCCGTAATCGCGGTCGTAGATCGTGGCCGTGCCGTCGCCGTTCTTGAACATCAACTGGAGCACGCCGCCGGATTTCAGGAGCCGGGCAAATTCCGGGATCGTTACCGACAGCGCGATGTCCGGAGCGATGTGCTGGATGACCGCGTTGCACATGACGAAGTCGAAGGAGTGGTCCGGATAGTCCAGGGGTTGGCGGAGGTCGGCCACCGTTACCCGGTCCGCGATCTCAGGATGGAGACGGCGAGCTTCTTCGATGTTTTCTTCCACGGCATCGACGCCGAGGATGTCATATCCCTTTTGCCAATAGTAGAAAACGTCGCGCGCTCCAGCGCCGCAGCCGGCATCCAGCCCGCGAGATCCGTCGGGTACTATCTCCTGGAGCCTATCCAGCAGGTCTGTGTCGCCCTTGAGGGCTGGATGGGAGGACCGGATATAGACAGACTGGATGAAGTTGTGGCTTACCTCAGCGTAACGCTGGGCATATTGCCGGTAGAACGCCTCGGAATAATTCGCGCTTTGACTCATCGCTAACACACCTGCCAAACGTAACGTGGATTCACACGCCAAAGATATCGATGAATTGTCCCGTCATGGCATTGGGCGCGCGGGTCGCCAGGTATAGGGCCGCTTGGGCGATCTGTTCGCCGGTGATCCACTCCGGGTTTCCGCGGGGACAATTCTCCCTTGCCATGTCGGTATCCACCCAACCGGGATTTATGCCGTTGACCCGGATGCCATGGGGATGCAGGGAATGAGCCAGGGAAGCGGTATAGCCCACCACGCCCCACTTTGATGTTGCGTAGGCGCCGTAGTCCGAGTCGGGTTGGCGTCCGGAGGAAGAACCTACGTTGATGATAACCCCTTCCTGCCTCTGCATCATTTGGGGTATGACTGCCCTGGAAACCAGGAACGTGCCCCGCAGGTTGGTGTTCATCACCTGGTCCCATTGCTCGATGGTGGTGGCCCACACCGGGGTGTTGTAGGTGATGACGCCGGCGTTGTTCACCAGAATGTCGATTCGTCCCCAATTTGCGGCGACCTGATTCGCAACCCCAACCGCATCTTCATCATTAGTCACGTCCAGTTCGAAAGCCGCTGCGGTTCCGCCTCCGGCGCGTATTTCGTCCACCGTCTCAGCCAGCCGTTGCATGTTCCGTCCGGTTGCGGCGACCCGGGCGCCTTCACCGGCAAAGGCCAGCGCAATCGCCCTGCCGATGCCGCGACCCGCTCCGGTGATCAACACCACTTTGCCGTTTAGTGACATCCTGCAGTTCTCCGGTCAACCCACGAAGTTCGATGCGGCGTTCACAGCAACGTGATTGTCTGCTCAGGAAAAGCTTTTGGTCAACCGACCAAGGATCATACGGGTGAAAATCGACAACCGGTATGTGTCGGGTGCTAATACCGGCGACGAACCGCGTGGTCACTTGGTTAACTCAATCTCAATAAACTGTGACTATGCTATAATCCGCGACATTCTACATGAATGCGCAGTTTTTCCGGAATGATTGCTGGTAGTTGGGATTACGCAGATGACAAGTTCAAAACCCGTAATCTCCGGCGAAAATATAGTCGTCGGTAACTGAACCACAAACTCGAGCACGCAGGGGTAGCGACCGGCCGGTCGCTACCCCTGCGTCGTCCCCGAACCTGAAAATGCGACCCAAGTCGGCATCCGGCGTTCATTACGTGTGGAGCGCAAGTCACGCTCCCTGTCCACCGATGCTCGTTATTTGGCGGCCGCGTCCATTGCACCGGTTGGCGGAAACGTCGTGAACACGACCAGGGAGCATAACTCGGGGCTGCCCTCCGCAAGCGATGGTGATTGGGGCATAGATCCGGGAAGCAGGCTCGAATGCCGGAATCTGTGGAAGGTGTTTGGGGACGGCGCCCAGAACCTCGCCAACTCGGTGGATCCCGCGCTGTCCAGGGAACAAGTGCTGGCCCAGACTGGCTGCGTGCTGGCTGTCAGGGATATCTCCTTCGACGTGCGCGAGGGAGAAACCTTCGTCATCATGGGTTTGTCCGGCAGTGGGAAATCGACACTCGTCCGCTGCCTTGGCCGCCTCATCGAACCGACGCGTGGGGAAATCCTTATAGACGGCGAGGACATGCTGGCGATGAACAAGCAGCAGTTGAGGGATATTCGCCGTCACAAGATGGGAATGGTTTTCCAGCATTTCGGCAATTTCCCGCACAAACGGGTCTTTGAGAACGTCGTCTACGGGCTACAGATCCAGGGAATCGACAAGGCCACGCAGCGGAACCGGGCTTCCGAAGTCATTGATCTGGTGGGACTCTCCGGGTGGGAGGAACGTTATCCCCACGAACTGAGTGGCGGAATGCAGCAGCGCGTTGGCCTGGCCCGCGCCCTTGCCGTCGACCCGGAGATCCTGTTGTTCGACGAACCGTTCAGCGCCCTGGACCCCCTGATCCGGAGGGAGATGCAGGACCAGTTGATCGCCCTTCAGCAGATGGTGCAGAAAACGATGGTTTTCATAACCCACGATTTCCTCGAAGCCCTCAAGGTCGGGGACCGCGTGGCCATAATGAAAGACGGGGAGTTTGTCCAGATGGGCACCCCGGAGGAATTGGTCTCCAACCCGATTGACGACTATGTGCGGGACTTCACGCGCGACGTGCCACGATCCAAGGTGCTCACCGCCCGCTCGGTGATGACACCGGCGCGAGTCTCGGTGTGCGCGGACGAATCACTGGTTGACCTGAGGGAAAGGTTGGCCTCGCAAGCATGCGAAACCGGGGTGGTGGTGGACGAACAGGGCCGTTTCATCGGCATCGTCCGCCTGGCCGATATCGATGGTGATGGATCGATGCACTCCAGCGTGGCGTCCGTTCTGCGGGACTCTTGCCCGACCGCGGAGGTGGGCGCCCGCCTCGAAAGCCTCATCCCTCTGGTCATCGGTCGCGGGGGCCCAATCGCCATCCTGGACAATGGACGATGCGTTGGCACCGTTAGTACCCAAGCAGCCATGGCCGCCTTGGTGGGCGACGACGGTGTGGCCACGTGATTCGGGCGGAGAATCTCCGGGTACCGACGCTGCCAGAACGCCTGCACCGGGGTGTTCTGTGGGTGGCTGTCGCAGCCGCCGCCTACATCCTGGCTTTTTCGCTGGCCACCGCCAACGTGGGCACCGAGATCGGAAATTGGCCAAGTACTTGGGAGCTTGCGATCCATCAGCCCATCGACGTGGCCTTCGAATGGATAGCGGACACCTTCGCGTGGTTCTTCAATCCGATTTCCAAGATCCTAGATGCCGGCCTCGCGGGCATCGATGCGTTCCTGCTCTGGTTGCCATGGCCCTGTGCGGTGGTGGGTACCGCGTTATTGGGCTTCCGGCTTGGCGGCAGGTGGCTGGGACTGTTCTGCGGAGTTTCCACCCTGTTCCTGGGAATGATCGGTTTCTGGGACTCGGCCATGCGGACGCTGAGCGTGGTGGGGGTGTCGGTGATCATCGCTGTCGGGCTCGGCGTGCCGGTCGGGATTTGCGCCGCCTTCAGTGATCGTTTCGAGCGGATCGTCCGCCCAGTCCTCGACACCATGCAGGTCCTGCCCGCCTTTGTGTACCTCATTCCCGCGCTGGTGCTGTTCGGAGTGAGCGGAACGCAGGGGATCTTCCTCACGGTGGTCTACAGCATCCCCCCCGTCATTCGGCTCACCAACCTGGGCATCAGGCAGGTTCCCCAAGCGGTTATCGAGACGGCTCACTCGCACGGGTCGACCACCATCCAGACCCTGATGCAGGTGCAACTGCCATTGGCGAAAAGCTCGATCATGATGGGGGTCAATCAGACCATCATGATGGCGGTGTCCATGATAATAATCACCGCGTTGGTGGGCGTGCAGGGACTCGGCACGGACGTCTGGCTCTCGCTGAGGGAGGTGGACGCCGGCGAGGGGCTGGAGAGCGGCATCGCCATCGTCATCCTGGCCATTATCCTGGACCGGTTCAGCTACGCCATGGCGACCTCCGGTCCCAACTCCGCCGCACCGGTGCCCATCGCCGCAGCAGGCGATCCACGCGCGTCCGGACAAGGTCTGCCGAACCATACCAAGCGATACGCGCTTTACATCGCGGGCGCAGCGTCGATGGTCTCTCTGTTGATCGTTGGCGTTTTTGTCCAGCCTCTCCGGGACTTTCCGGACGCGCTGACTTTCACGATGGCCGGGCCGGTCAACGCCATGTTCGACTGGATGGCCGTGAACCTCCATTTCATCACCAGTTGGATACGGGATATCCTTTTCCGGCAATTGGGCTACTCGCCCATTCACACGCTGCTTTTGTGGCTCCCCTGGCCGGCGTTCATGGTGATCGCGGCCGCGTTGGCCTATCTCACGGCCGGATGGCGCGTGGCCCTCCTCGCCGTGGTTGGGCTGGCTTTCGCCGGAATTGGCGGGCTCTGGGATGTGACAATGGACACACTGAGCCAGGTACTGACTGCCGGCGTGTTCACGGTGGTAGTGGGTATCGCCATCGGCGTCCTCGCCTCGCAGAGCAGAGCTTTCGAGTTGGCGCTGCGACCGATCCTGGACACCATGCAGACCATGCCGATCTTCGTTTACCTGATCCCGGTCATCATGCTTTGGGGTATCGGCCCGCTGGTGGGGATCATAGCTACCTCGGTGTATGCCCTGCCACCGGTGATCCGCATGACCACGCTGGGAATCAAGGAAGTGCCGTCGCAGGTGATCGAAACGGCGCAGTCCCACGGTTCGACAGGTATCCAGACCATGCTCCAGGTAAAGATACCGCTGGCGTTTCCCACGATCATGATGGGTGTCAACCAGACCATCATCATGGTGCTGGCCATGGTGATCATCGCCGGCCTGGTGGGCGGCGGCGGCCTGGGTCAGGAAGTGTTCATTAACTCCATCTGGCTGCGGATGGGCCACGGCCTGGTTGCAGGAATGACCATCGTGTTCATGGCGATGGCGCTCGATCGTATGACCCAGGGAAATCGGAAATCGTCTATCCCGCTGAGTGCGGTGAGGTAATGACTATCCGCTTCAAATTTGACAGGTCCACAGGGGGATGCCAATGAGACGATAGCGCATCCAGCAATCCGTCACATTCGCTGAAAACTCCGGTACCAGGAAGGGAAGAGAAATGAAAACAGGGAAAAACAGGTCAATCGCGCTGTCGTTGACCGTTGCGTTGATAGTGGTCCTTGCATTAGGGGTAGCCTGTACCCAAGCGGCAGAAGAGTCTGCAGATTCGGATGCCAGGGGCACGCTGTATCTCGTCGACCAGGACTGGAACGGCCAGCTTGTGACGACTGCAGTGGCGCAGATCCTGCTGGAGCAGGAGATGGATCATACCGTGGCAACCAAATTCGCCCCCGCTGACTCTGCGCCGCTGTTCATCGGCCTCGAAACGGGCGACTTCCACTGGGTGTGCTGCAACTGGCCTTCCTACAGCGCCGCTCTCCTGGAAGAGTACGTGGACGCCTCCGACGCCCAGGTGGAACGCATGGGTTCGGTGGGCATCAAGGGTGAAACGGGTTGGTACGTTCCCTCGTACGTCATTGATGGCGACGCGGAGCGCGGGATTGAGCCCGCGGCGCCTGACCTGAAAACGGTTGGTGATCTCAACAATTACACTTCCGTGTTCGCCACCAGCGATACCGGGGACAAGGGCAGGCTCCTCGAATTCACGGCGGCGTGGGACACTCGACCTGAGGAACGCCTGGATGCTTTCGGAGTGGACTTCCAGGCGGTATTCGCTGGATCCGAAGGTGCTGCCCTGGCGCAGGTCGATGCCGCTTTCCAGAGAGGAGAACCAGTCCTCACCTACCTGTGGGAACCCCACTGGGCCCACGCCAAATACAACCTGGTGCAACTCGAGATGCCCGAGTGGAGTTCAGATTGCTATCCCGACGGCAGCAGTTACAACTGCGGCTTCCCAACGGACGACGTGGCGAAGCTGGCCTGGCCGGGCCTGAAGGACGAATTTCCTGAGGCTTACGAGTTCCTGTCCAGGTTCCAGATGACCAACGAGCAGCAGAACGAGATCGTGCTCAACCTGACCGAGAACGACCTGACCGTACGGCAGGCCGCGCAAGAGTGGGTTGATGCCAACGAGGCGATCTGGAGGCCCTGGATCCCGTAGGGATAAGTCATAGCCTGTGGGTGCGCTCCGTATCGAGCTTAGTCTTGGTATGGCAGCGTAAAACGAGTGTTGTGTCTTTGGCTCCCGGCCGCTGCTTCTGGTCGGGAGCCATCTGCGTCAACATGCGGGCGCGTTTGGGTTATTCAGGGGTGGAGGATGGTCGAATTCCTCTTGGCGCTCGGCCGTTTCCCCGTTTTCTGCACCCATCTCCCTCGCAACATTCTTCCGATGCAATTACAATCAGTTCCGTGAGAAGCGTTGTTGGTGTGCTTCATGTATCGTCGGAAGCAATTGATGGATTGTGTCGCTGATGCGGAGATAACCTGATGCCAGTTAGTTCTGAACGTGACGATGGGATTTTGATAGTGAAGCCGGAAGGGCGAATACACAGCGCGGATGCAGCGATATTTCGCCGTGAGTTGGATTCGGCGACCGAACACGGGGACCGTGCCGTCATAATGGACATGGAATCGCTCGACTACATCAGCAGTGGCGGTCTGCGTGTGATGTTGGAATTTGCCCAGATTTTGAGTGAACAGGACGCCAAGTTCGCTCTTTGCTCTCTCAAAAGCTCTGTGAACGACGTGTTCCGGATCAGCGGATTCGACCGGGTGGTTACCATCTGCACCACTCGCGATGAGGCGGTGGCGGCGGTTAGCCGTTGATGCCCAGGACTCCGCCGGTCGCCTTTAACGACAAACTCGGGCTAGAGCAATCGCGGAGTTGCTCCGTCCACCTGCTCAATTAACTGCGGCCCGTCGTTCCCGGCCCGGTTCACTCCGTTCGGTACTTCCCACGCCGCCATGTCCGGCCACTCTCGAGATGCCAGCAGGACGTTGAGGGTTTCAGGATCGGCGTCGGGGTCCAGCCACTCGTAACATTGCTCATCGGACAGCATCACCGGCATCCGGTTGTGGATGGCCGACATCATCGAGTTCGGCTCGCAGGTGATGATTGAGGCGGCCTCGGTTGGCCGCGTGTTGTAGATGCCAGCGAACGCGAAGGGCCGTTCGTCAGCCCGGTGGATCCACATGGGAGTTTTCTTGCCGCCGTCGGACCGCCATTCATAAAACCCGTTGGCCGGTATCAGGCAACGCCGTTCTGCAAAGGCCGCGCGGAATGCCGGTCTCTGTGCCAGCGTTTCACTGCGAGCGTTGAACAGAGGCCGCGAAGAGCCGCTGCCGGAGCGACTGCGGAAGGTGAACCCCCAACTCATCACTGATGCCAGTCGTTCGTGGGCATCCGCTCTCACGACCAGGATCGGCGCAGTGGGCGCGATGTTCCACGACGGCCGGTAATCGTCGTTGGTCTGTCCCAGGGCGAATCTGAACTGCGACGCCAGGTCGCCCAACTCGGAAAACAAACTGATTCTTCCGCACATGGTGGGTCCATCCAGGGGAATGAGAGGCGTAACAAGTGGTATTGAGACGGTCGTGCCGGGGTTTCCGGGGTCTTCGGGCCATGGTAGCACAACCGTTGTCACCGTTCGTGTCGGGAGTTGACATAAGAGTTCACCGGGCGCCGTTATCCGCTGATGAGCAAGTTACTAAAGCCGTTTGAGGATACGGTCAGGCCGTTTGGTGACATCGCTCTGTGGAGCAGTGAACCGATGTTCGCGTAATATCGGCGGCATGACAATGTGCACCGATGTTCGGGTAATTGGCTGCTTCCTGGTCACTCATCTGCCGGTCAAGGCTGAATTGCTCCGGCACCCACAACTGAATGGACATCCCGTGATCGTCACAATCCCCAGTCGCGGCCGCCAGGTGGTGCTGGATGCCTCCAGCGAAGCCAAGGGAGTTCTGGAGGGACAGACCGTTTCGGAGGCGTTGTCCCAATGCTCCAGGGCCGTGACCCTGCCGGCTGATCCACCTTATTTTTCCGAGATCAATGACACCCTGCTGGCTGGATTGTACGATTCAGTTCCGCACGTAGAGGCTGCCGAGCTGGGTGTGTTCTATCTAGATCTTGCCGGGATGGCCGATATGTACGGCGGCATGGAGTGGATGGCCGACGCAATTCTCTCCGTCTGTGATGGACGTTTAGCTCCCCGTCTGGGCATCGGCGCTGGCAAGTTCCCGGCCCGATGCGCCGCTGCTCGCGCTGACGCCAGTGGATGGCTGAGGGTTTCGGATGACGCGCCCGCCTGGTTGGCCTCGCTGCCGGTGTCGTGGCTGCCGTTGGATTCGGACTCCACGACACGGCTTTCCGGATTCGGATTCCGCACGCTGGGAGACGTGGCGGCGCTGCCCGCACCCTCCCTGTCGGAATTCCTGGGCCCGGACGCAATGCGGGTATGGAAACTTGCCAACGGTATCGACCCTGAGCCGATCGTCCCGACCATTCTGCCGGAGACGCTGACGGAGCGTCTGGAATTTCCCTTTCCGGTGGACACGGTGTCGGGCACGGAAGCCGGAGTCAGCGCGTTGACCGAAAGGCTGTGGCGATCCGCTGTCCTGAGAGGCCGTCGGGTCGGCCATGCAGCCCTTGAGGGCGACCTGATCTCCGGCGGAGTATGGCGATTTGACCGCGCGCTGCGGGAGCCGGCGACATCGGCCGAGACGCTCACCAGGACGTTGCTGGCAGCATTGGGCTCGCGAGATGCGTTGGGTACGGGCAGGTGGCCTGATGAGGCATTGGTGGACCTTTCCCTGACACTGTCCGACTTTTCACCGGAAACCGGTCGCCAGTCGACTCTCTGGTCGCGACCGCCGCGCCGGGTGCCTCCGGAAATCGCCGGAGTGGACCGGTTGGTCCGGATGATTCCGGGATCTCCCCTGCCCGAGCGACGGTGGGCGTTCGCATCGTCCCTGGTTCCGCTTTCGAGGCCGTCGCCGGTTAAGGTGAGCCTCAGCGGCGATACGCCCCAACGTGTGTGGGCCGGCCCTGCAAGCGGGCATGCCGTGGACCGGGTGGTGGACCTGTGGGAGGTGGATACCGAGTGGTGGACCAGCGACCCGGTGCGCCGACGCTACTGGCGTCTGGCCCTGTCTGACGGCGGATTGATTACGGTGTACCACGATTTGATTGCCGGCGGCTGGTTCCGCCAGGGTTACTGAGTGAGCGCGCAAGGCGACTATATCGAACTGCGGGCCCACTCCTGGTATTCCTTTGGGGCAGGGGCGTCGTCGACCGCCGATGTGGTGACCAGGGCTCTCACCTACGGGTATCCGTCCCTGGGCCTGACTGACGCCTCCAACCTGTGCGGGGCGCTGGAGTTCAGTGAGCAGTGCCTCTCCGCCGGCGTGCATCCGGTTATCGGCGTGGACCTCATGGTCCGCGAGGTGGAGGGCGATGGCCCGGTTACTTTCATCGCTGAGACCGGCGAGGGATACGCCAACCTGTCTCGCCTGATTTCCCTGGCTTACATGACCGGCGGTCGCTCCGACCCCGTGTTGGATGGGCGCTTCCTGGAATCCCATGCCGGCGGACTGATCACCCTGCTGGGCGCGCCGGACAGCGTCCTGGCCGGTTTGATTCAAAGCGGCGAGTGGGCTGGAGCGGAATCCCTGGTCGAAAAGTACCGCCACCGGTTGACACACGGCAGCGTTTTCCTGGAATTGCAGCAGCACCTGGCATATGGCGATTTTACCCGCAACAAGCGGCTGCGCGAATTGGCGGAGCGCTGTGGTGTTGAGACCGTGGCAACCAACGAGGTGTGGTACCACGATCCGTACCGGTCTCATCTGCATGATGCTCTTACCGCGGTGCGCCTGAACGCCTCGCTGTCAGATGTGCGAGAACGGCTCAAAGTCAACGGCCAATACTGTTTGAAACCGCCCGCGACGATGACGCAGCTTTTCCGCTCCTATCCCGAAGCGGTGCGGAACACCCTGGTCATCGCGGAACGATGCTCGGATTTCAAGCTGCCCGAATACCTGCAGGGACGTTACGCCTACCCCGAATGTCCGGTCCCGTCCGGTTATAACGTCCAGACCTGGCTGGAGCGACTCTGCGAGGAGTCGGCTGGCCGGCGCTATGGGCGCATCGATCAGAAGGTGCGAGAGCGATTGGATGAGGAGTTTGACCTGATCCGCCGGCATGATCTGGCCGGATTCTTTCTGGTCTACCACCGCATCGTGGAATTGGCCCGGGAGTGCATGCTGGAACTGGGCTGGGGGCACCTGGAGACTCCCCTGGAATGGCTGCCGCCGGGCCGGGGACGCGGGTCGTCGGTGTCAATGCTGGTCGGATATCTGATTGGGCTGTCCCACGTTGACCCCGTCGAGTACGGACTCTCGCTGGACCGGTTCCTGTCCGCAGAAGCCACCACGCTGCCTGACATCGACCTGGACTTTCCACGGGATATCAGGGAACGGTTGATCCTGCGCATTATTGATGAATGGGGGTGGGACCACGCTGCCCTGGCCGGGATGTTCGCCACCTACAAAGCACGGGGCATCGTGCGCGATCTGGGCAAGGCGCTGGGCCTGCCTGCGGACGAGGTTGACGCGCTCGCCAAAGACCTCGAGACTGATTCCGTTTCGGAGTTATCCCACTCGCCGACCCTTCTGGCCCGTGCCGATCGCCCGGGTTGGCGTGACCTGCTGACTTTGTCTGAGCAGTTGGCGAGGTTTCCCAAGGGGCTGGCCCAGCACCCCGGCGGAATGCTGGTAAGTTCCACGCCGCTGACCGACTTGATGCCGGTGCAGCCGTCGGCGATTGACGGCCGCTACGTGGCCCACTGGGACAAAGACAGCGTTGACGATGCCGGCGTCCTGAAAATCGACCTGCTGGCCCTGGGCGCATTGTCGCAGATGCAGGAGGCGGTGCGGCTGGTGCGCGACCGCAGCGGTGTCGAGCCCGATTTGAGCCGTATAGACTACCGAGATGACGGCGTTTTCGAAGACCTGGGCAGAGGCGACACCGTGGGCGTTTTCCAGGTCGAGTCCGCAGCGCAGATGCAGACCATCGTGCGGATGCGTCCGAAGGATATCTATGATCTTGCGCTGGAGGTGGCTGCGGTCCGGCCCGGCGTGGGAGCCAACGACGGGGTGGCCGAGTTTCTGCGGCGCCGGGAGGGCATGCACTGGCGCTACGACCATCCGCTGGAGCAGAACGCGCTGGAGCGTTCCATGGGCGTCATCATGTTCCAGGACCAGGTGGTGCAACTGGGCATGGACGTGGGAGGATTCACCGCGGCTGAAGCCGACCGCATGCGTCGCGCCTTTGGTCGCCGGAATGGCGAATCACTGGTTGCATCCTATCGCCAGATGTTCCTCGACGGCGCGGCCAGGCGTGGGATACCGGAACCCGCTGCCGAGACCATTTTTGGCAAGTTCAATCCGCATTACATGTTCCCGGAGGGGCACGCCCTGGCCTTTGCTTTCACCGCCTACCAGATGGCCTGGCTGCGCCGCTACCATCCCCTGGAGTTCTTCGTGGCCCTGTTCAACCAGCAACCCATGGGCTTCTGGGACCTGGACACTCTGAAGCAGGACGCTCGCCGATTGCGCCTTCGGATTGCGCATCCCGACGTCAACCGGTCCCAACTGCTCTGTACCGCCGAGGGCGACGATACCCTGCGTCTTGGGTTGACTTTCGTAAAGGGCATTGACTCTCGACTGGGGTCGATAATGCTGCAGGCCCGTGAGGATCGGCCCTTCGCCGGGCTGTCCGACGTGCTGGCCCGATCCGGTTTGTCCCGTGAGGCCCTGGAGAACCTGACCCGTGCCGGCGCGATGGACAACCTGAGCGATTTCAGCGACCGAAGCACTGCTTTGTGGCAGGTGGGCGCCGGCTATGTGTCCGGCGTGCGTCGCGGACAGTTGGCGTTGCCCATGGCGGTGGCGGGCGCGCCGGAGACACTGGCAGCGCGCGACCGGACGGATCGCATGCTGGACGAATACGCCATGATGGGCCTCTGCCCCGACGGACACGTGATGGAATTGGTGCGACACGAACTCACCGATGTATTCACCAGCGATGACCTGCAGGCATCCTCAGATGGCGATACGGTGCGTGTGGCCGGACGGGTCGTGCGCCGGCAACGTCCGCTGGCAGCGGCGGTGTTCCTGACCCTGGAGGACGAGTTCGGCCTGGTTCCCCTGGCCGTCTGGCCGGCGGAGTGGGAGCGGCTCAAGGGCGCGCTGCGTCATACGCTGGTGGTGGTGGAGGGTACCGTGTCCCGGAGGGACGACACCCTGAACGTGGTAGCCAAAAAAGCCTGGCCTCTGTCGGTCAACCTGGATAACATAAGGAGCCGCCCCGACTGGCGCTGACCGTCGTTTTCCACCCCCGGTAGAGGCGAGGCAAGCCTTTCCCCTACCATTGATTCGCCCCCGCTCGCCGTCATGACGGGCGTCCGGTACGGACATGGATACGCTGACCGGCCATGCTATACTCGCCGACGCCGCAACCGGCGGCCGGGTTTTTCAGGTGGACGTGGTATTTGACCGGGGAGTGTATCTACCCGAATTGGATCTCTGGCTTGATTCCCTGCGCAAGCGCGACACGTCCGTAGTTTCCCACGCCCACTCCGACCACATCGCGCGGCACAGCAGCCCGGTGCTGACCCGGCGGACCCGCATCCTGCTGGGCGATTACTATCAGCGGTCCCAACCGGTTGAACTGGAATATGGGGAACCGCTGGAAACACCTGAGTATTCAATCACCCTGCATCCGGCCGGCCACTGCCTTGGGTCCGCTCAGGCGTTGGTCGTGAATCGGCAATCCGGCGAACGGCTTCTGTATACCGGCGACCTCCGCATGCAACCGTCGCCCATCAACGAGCCAGCCGAGGCGGTTCCCTGCGATACCCTGGTGATCGAAAGCACTTACGGCCGGCCCGATTACGTCTTTCCGCCGCAGGAGGAGGCCATCGCGACGGCCGTGCGCGTAATCGGCCAGTGGCTGGGACAGGGCGCGATTCCGGTGGTGCTGGGTTGGCGGTTGGGTAAGGCTCAGGAAGCGCTGCACCACCTGCTCACCGCCGGGTTTGGCGTGGTATGCGAGGAGAGCGTGCACGACATCGCCCGCCGGTATGAATCGGGAGGCGTAACGTTTCCGGGGGAGTATCGAGTTTTTGACGGCGATTTTCGCGACGGAGAGGTGGGCATTTTCCCACCGGGCCGAAAGTCGCGGGAACAGATCAGCCAGAGCATTCAGCCTGGCCGTTCAGTGCGTTACCTGGAGTTGACCGGATGGGCGGCCGGCAAGGGTGAGAAACCCTGGGGGCGGGGGCGCCCGGGAGACTCCAGCCTCCCCTACAGCGACCACGCCGATTTCAGCGACCTGGTTTCCTACGTCGAGGCGGTGCAGCCCAAGCGTGTGTATACGGTGTTCGGATTCCCCGATCTGGCTGCCCATTTGCGTCAGCACGGTTATGCGGCCAGCCACCTGGGCAAGAACGCCACGCCGGGAGATCAAGCAATGCAGATGCCGCTGCTATGAAATTGCGGCACACAAAACGTAGGGGCGAATGATCATTCGCCCCTACAATCCTTCGATTTCGCTTGCCGGCTAGTCCGGCGTGGTGCCGACGGCGGGCAGCGCGGCTTCCTCATCGGCGGCCAGCATCCGGTTCATGGCGCTGAGATACGCCTGGGCGCTGGCAACGATGATGTCGGTGTTGGCGCCGCGTCCGGTGAAGATGCGACCACTGTTCTCAATGCGCATCGTTACCGAACCCACCGAGTCGCGGCCTTCCGTAACCGCCTGCACCTGGAAGTCCTCGATGCGAGCGGTGGTGCCGACCACGCGGTCAATGGCGCGGCAAACCGCGTCCACCGGGCCGTTGCCCGTGGAGGCATCGGTGCGCGTCTCGCCGTCGGGGCCGATCAGGCGCACGGTGGCGGTGGGAATGTCCTTGTCGCCGCTGGTGAAATGGACCGTCTCCAGTGCGTAAGTCACCGGCTCAGAGGTTGAGCGGTTCTCTTCGTCCATCAGGATTTCCAGGTCGCGGTCCGTGATCTCCGGCTTCTTGTCGGCTAGTTCGAGGAACCGCTGGTACACACCGGTGACCTCTTCTCGGTCCAGCGAGAAGCCCAGCGTCTCCAAACGGGCCTGCAGTCCGGCGCGACCGCTGAGCTTGCCCAGCACCAACTGCACGTCGGGCGGGAGGCCCACGCGCTCGGGTTTCATGACCTCGTAGGTGGAGCGGTCCTTCAGCACGCCGTCCTGGTGGATGCCCGAGGCGTGGCGGAAGGCGTTCTCGCCGACGATGGCCTTGTTGGCCTGGACGTTCATGCCGGTGATGCGGCTGACCAGCCGGCTGCTGGGGTAGATCTGGGTGGTGTCAACGTTCAGGTCGACGCCGAAGAAGTCCTTGCGGGTATCCAGCGCCATGATGATCTCTTCCAGCGAAGCGTTGCCCGCGCGCTCGCCGATGCCGTTGATGCAGCCCTCAACCTGGCGTGCGCCGACTTCGATGGCGGCCAGGCTGTTGGAAACCGCGAGGCCCAGGTCATTGTGGCAATGGACGGACAGCGTCACGTTCTCAATGCCGCGGACGTTCTGCTGGATGTCGTTCAGCATGGTCTGGAAGTCCGACGGGATGGCGTAGCCCACGGTGTCGGCGATGTTGATGGTCGTCGCGCCCACCTTGATAACCTCTTCCAGCATCCGGTAGAGGTAATCTCGGTTGGTGCGAGTGGCGTCCATGGGCGAGAACTCGACGTCGTCGCAGTAACCCTTGGCGCGGGAGACCATGTCGACGGCCATGTTCATGACGTCTTCGCGATCCTTCCTGAGCTGGTGCATCTGGTGGATCTCGGAGGAGGACAGGAACACGTGGATGCGGGGCTTCTTGGCGCCCTTGATTGCGTTCCATGCGGCGTCCACGTCGCCGGCGACGGCGCGGGACAGCGAGCAGATGATCGGCCCTTCCACCTCGTTGGCGATGCGGGAGACCGCTTCGAAGTCGCCGGGCGAACTGGCGGCGAACCCTGCCTCGATGATGTCCACCTTCATGCGGGCCAGCTGCCGGGCGATCTGCATCTTTTCTTCGACGGTCATGCCGATGCCGGCAGACTGTTCGCCGTCGCGCAGCGTGGTATCGAGAAACTTTACTTGTGAAGCCATGATGTTTCCTTTCCCTCCGAAAGGGTCAGCGCTCCTGGTGTGAGCGGGTTAGTTGCTTACGCTTTGATGGGAAAGGTTCGGCAGGCACACGCAGTCCACCGCAGCCAGCCCCGCCAAGACCAGACTGCGATGGTGAACTGCTCTGCACAGTACCTCCATGCTCATGCGTTTCCTCCAAATATTTCGCTGCGACGGTGGGCTGGGGCGAATAATTATCCGCCCCTATGGGTCAGGGCCGCAGAGTCAAATTACTCGATTTCGCGCGGGTTCATCCAGGGCATCATTTCGCGCAGGCCGCGGCCGACCTCGTGGATCCGACTGGTGCGGGCTTCCTGGCGCAGGCGCAGGAAGTTGTGGCGTCCTTCGTCGCACTCGGCCATCCATTCCTGGGCGAAGGAGCCGCTCTGGATGTCGTCCAGCACGCGGTGCATGTTATCGCGCACGTGGTCGTCCACGACGCGGGTGCCACGGGTCAGGTCGCCGTACTCGGCGGTGTCGCTGACCGAATAGCGCATGTAGTTGAAGCCGCCCTGCTGGATCAGGTCGACGATCATCTTGAGTTCGTGCAGGCACTCGAAGTAGGCGATTTCGGGCGGATAGCCGCGCTCGACCAGGGTTTCGAAGGCCAGGTTGATCAGGGCAGTTACGCCGCCGCACAGGACCGACTGTTCGCCGAACAGGTCGCTCTCGGTCTCGTCCTTGAACGTGGTTTCCAGCACGCCGGCGCGGGCGCAGCCGATGCCGGCGGCATAGGCCAGGCCGATGTTCTTGGCGTTGCCGGTGGCGTCCTGGTGGACGGCCAGCAGGCACGGCACGCCGATACCCTGTTCCACGAAGTGCTCGCGCATACGGTGGCCGGGGGCCTTGGGGGCAATCATCATCACGTCGACCGTCGGCGGCGGCACCACGAACTGGTAGTGGATGGTGAAACCGTGGGCGAACATCAGGGCTTTGCCCGGCCCGAGGTTTGGCTCGATCTCATCGCGGTACACGTCCTTCTGGACGTGGTCGGGGATCGCGACCATCATGACGTCGGCTTCCTTCGCAACCTCGGCGACGCTGCCGACCGCGAGGCCAGCATCCCTGGCCGCCTGTCGGCTGGCCGAGCCTTCGTACAGGCCGACCATCACCTTCACGCCGCTGTCGTGTAGGTTCAAGGCGTGGGCGTGGCCCTGGCTGCCGTAGCCGATCATCCCGACGGTCTTGCCCTCGAGGATCGACATGTCGGCGTCTTTTTCCGTGTAGATATTAACTGCCATTCTGGTTCATCCTTTGTTGACTCGGCGGGTTCTGGGTCCGCCGGTGATGTTTGGTTACACTCCCTCGTAGTGTCCCGGCACGGCGCTGGCGAGGTCGGCTATCCTGCCGTTCCGGCCAATGACCACCGAGTCGGACCCGACGTCGTCGCTGATATTGCCGGCGGCCTTGCCGCGCACCATGGCGACCCGTCCGGTCCGCATGAGTTCCAGTATGCCGAAGGGACGGAGGAGGTCGTACAGGGCGTCGATCTTGTCTTCCTCGCCGGTGATTTCCACCACCAGCGAACGGGCCCCCACGTCCACCACCTTGGCGCGGAACAGGTTGGCCATTTCCAGGATTTCGCTGCGGTTGGACGGGGTGGCGCGCACCTTGATCAACGCCAACTCGCGGGCGACCGCGTCCTCATTGGAAATGTTGGACACCTTCACCACGTCAATCAGCTTGTCGAGGTGCGCCGTGGCCTGTTCAACCGTGTACTGGTCGCCGGTTACCACGAAGGTGAGGCGGGAGAGCCCCTCCTGCTCGCTGGCTCCCACGGCCAGGCTGGCGATGTTGAAGCCCCGGCGCCGGAACAGGCTGGCGACGCGGGCCAGGACACCCGGCCGGTCGTTGACCAACGCGACGATGGTGTGTTGCTGGGCGTTATGCGGTTTCAATTCCGACCCCCTCTGGCTCCGGTTCTTCCAGCATCTCGTGG
Organism: Chloroflexota bacterium; assembly: GCA_026710825.1. GTDB lineage: Bacteria > Chloroflexota > Dehalococcoidia > Lucifugimonadales > UBA3495 > Bin87. The sequence continues at coordinate 47,813 of JAPOQH010000016.1, forward strand.
ACCGACTCGCCCGCAGGGATCATCGGGTACACGAACTCATCCTCTTTCACCACGAAGTCCACCACGACGGGGCCCGGGGTTTCCATGGCTTCCTGGATGGCGCCGGCGACTTCCTCCTGCTTGGTAACGCGGATGCCGCGGATGCCGTAAGCTTCGGCCAGCTTCACGAAATCGGGGTTCTTGCTGTAGATGGTGGAGAAAAAATCCTTGTCGTAGAAAAAGTCCTGCCACTGCCGGACCATTCCCAGCGACCCGTTGTTCAGGATGGCGTATTTGACGTCAATGTTGTTTTCGACGGCGGTGGCGAGATCGCACAGGGTCATCTGGAATCCACCGTCGCCGGCGATGGACCACACGGTCTTGTCCGGGCGGCCCACCTTGGCGCCCAATGCGGCGGGGACCTCGAATCCCATCGCTCCGCTGCCGCCGGAGGTGATCAGCGAGTTCGGTTCCTTGTACCCGTAGTGCTGGGCCGCCCACATCTGGTGCTGGCCCACGCCGGTGACGATGATGGACTCGCCGTTGGTCTCGTCGGAGAGTTCCTTGAGCACCTGCTGGGGGAGCAGCACGTCAGACTTGCGAATGAACAGCGACGGGTGCTCGGCGCGCAGGCGGTCGCACTCCTTGATCCAGTCCAGGTGGACGTTGGACTCGACCCGCTTGATGAGGGCGCGCAGGCTGGCCTTGAGGTCGCCCAGGACCGGGACGTCGGCGACGACGTTCTTGTTGAACTCGCTGGGGTCAACGTCGAAGTGAATGATCCTGGCGCCCGGCGCGAAGTCGGAGAGGCGGCCGGTTACACGGTCGTCGAAGCGGGCGCCCAGCGCGATCACCAGGTCGGACCGGTCGATGGCGAGGCTGGCGTAGGCCATGCCATGCATGCCCGGCATACCCATGTGCAGCACGTGGTCGGTGGACAGGGAGCCGATGCCCAGGAGGGTCGTGATGACGGGAATCTGGGCTTTTTCGGCGAGGATGCGCAGTTCGTCCCAGGCCCGGGAGATCAGGACGCCGTGGCCGGCCATGATGACGGGCCGCTCGGCCCGGTTGATCAGGTGAGCCGCCGCCGCTATCTGCTGGGGATCCGCTTCACCGGGTGGCTCGTATCCGGGCAGGTCGATGGCGTCGGGCCATTCAAACTCGATCTTTTCGCCGGCCAAGACGTCCTTCGGCACGTCGATGAGGACGGGGCCGGGACGGCCGGTGCGAGCGATGTGGAATGCTTCCTTGATGGCCGGAGCGATGTCGCGGACGTCCATCACCAGGTAGTTGTGCTTGGTCACGGGCAAGGTGATGCCGGTGATGTCGGTTTCCTGGAAGGCGTCGCGGCCGATCGCGGGGCGCGGTACCTGGCCAGTGATGCAGACAATGGGCACGGAGTCCATCTGGGCGGACGCGAGGCCGGTGACCAGGTTGGTCGCGCCGGGTCCCGAAGTGGCGGAGCACACGCCGACCTTGCCGGTGGCGCGGGCATACCCGTCGGCGGCCATGGCGGCGGCCTGTTCGTGTCGTACCAGGATGTGGCGGAGCTGCGGGTATCCGGAAAGCGCTCCGTAGAAAGGTAATACAGCGCCGCCGGGCAGTCCGAATATGGTGTCCACGCCTTCGCGCAGCAGGCTTTCGCAGATAATTTCGGCGCCGGTCATTTCCATGTTCGCCACTCCTGATGGTTTACCGAGTTTGCTGTTGCCGGGGCATTAAAAAACCCCGACCCACGAAGGGACGGGTTGAACTCCCGCGGTACCACCCTTCTTTTTCGTGCCGGGATCGAGAGTGATCCGTGCGCGAAACTCTTTGTGCACAGCCTTTATCGGGGCCGACCCGCTCACCCTACGCACGCAAATCGTTGCGTTTCAGGCGAGGCGCTCAGGGGCGAGTTCGGAGGTTCTGGCCGCCGACTTTCACCAACCGTCGGCTCTCTACGAGACCATACACGACCTATTACTCCCCATCACAGCGAATAGATAGACTGAAAAATCGTATCACTGGCACATTGCAGTGTCAATCATACAACGCGACAGCGGGCGAGTAGTTTGCCCCGCCACCGGTGCGGTGCCCAGGTATTGGCAGGCGGATACAACGATCCCTGCGAACAGAGGTCCCTGCGAAACAGGCGTGGCAGCGGCCGTCAGTCGGCGCGTCACCCTGGCCCGTGGCATGTGGCCCGGTCGGGGGTTGGTGGTTGATCGTTTCTGGATTTTCGGGTTGGCGTTCTCCTTGAGGGTTTCTGGGGGTTTTTGGTTGGCGGGAGGCAGGATTCGCTTGCATCGTTGTCAGCGTACGGCCGGGGGTACGCATATTCTTATGCTCGGTATTCTCCGTGGCCCACATCGGCAATCCGCCATGACGTGCCCACCGGG
>JAPOQH010000015.1 GCA_026710825.1 Chloroflexota bacterium
TATCCAACTGAGCTACAGGGGCAGGCTGAATAGGTTGGTGGAGATAGCGGGGCTCGAACCCGCAACCTCGGCATTGCGAACGCCGCGCTCTCCCAGTTGAGCTATATCCCCACGCTGCCGGCCATCGCCCCGCTGCCGACGCGAAAACCGTGATTCCATCGTAGCCAACAGGGGCCGCAACTGTCAAGGAAACAGCCTGGCTGATGGTGCCGGGTACGCCCGCTCCCGAAGCAGGTAGCCGGTTCGGGCCGAAGCCGGCAGCAGCGTGCGCAGAGTGTTGGTTCTCGATGTCTACGCATTCCCACCGGCCGTCGCAAAAAATGACGGCTTGTCCGCAGCAGTCGCGCCCGATACATGTGTCTGACGCCATCGGTTCAAAATGTGAATCGATACTGCACCATAAGATTGATATGACGGACTTATTATGAATATTTCGTCCTATTTAAGAAATGTTGCTCATAGTTTTGTACAGCCCTGTTAGCATTACGCTGGCGATAACGCATTCAGGATAGCCGGAATAAAACTCGCGCCAACGCTTGCTTAGCAGGAACCGTTCATCTTGTTCGTACGATCGGTTGATGGCTTCGTGGGCCCGGCCGTACTGCGGCGTTATCGCCAAATAACGCAAGGAGGTACGCGGCTACAACCCAGATTCGATCTGGTTTCCATGTTATGCGCCTGGCGCTCCTCAACGGAAATAGCCTCAGCTGACACCATCCCCGCATCGCGACGGCATATAGCCGGGGCCGCGGAACACCGAACCGAACCGCTCGTGTCGTCCGGCGAATGAGCCAGGCAAACCACTTGCCCGAGGGAGGGATATCATCATGGAATGGCATCTTCCAAGGCTCAACGACCAATCCGGCAAACGCACCATCCCCGGCTCATTGGCCGTTTGTATACTCGCCATTTCTTTGCTCATCATCGTAAGTTCCACACCACAATACGTTCAGGCCAGCGGCGACGATATTACGTTTGTCAGCTACCAGGGACAAAACAGGAACGGGGAAAGGGAGTTGAGAGAATCTACTCCCGTCATCGGTCAAATATTCACCACAGGCAGCGATCGCGCCAAATACGAACTGACCGAGATCACCAGCAGATTCGACAACACGGGCCGCACCAACAGGTTCGATCTTGGCGTCGCACTGCATCTCGTCACCAGCGCAAACGGACCGGGAGCCAAGGTTGTCGATATGACCGGCAACATTCGCGAGAGCAAGACCAACCACTGGAGTCCGGCCAGCACGACGATACTGGAGCCCAACACCAGGTACATGATCGTATTCCGGTGCAACGGCGGGGACAACGACGACGAGAATTGCAACGGCAGCGGAGAAGAAATCGAGATCAAGCTGACCCACAGCGACAACGAGGACGGCGGTAAATCGGACGGCTGGTCCATCGCCAACACTCTCTACATCGAAGATGCCGACGGCAATTCGTACACCCATTGGAGGCCCGCCAGGATCGAGGTCAAGGGCCGAAGCGCCGATGTTCCCTACATCGTTTCCAACGGCGTGCAGATGCACGAGGTGAGTCACGGCGAGGCCGGCGGATGGGGCACTCGCACCATCGGCGACGATACCTATGGCAACAACGAACTCATCGCGGTTTCCGTCGAGTTCAGCGCCGGGGTCGTGGCAAGCAGCGACTCCACGTTCCGAATCAAAATTGGGTCTGCCACCAGAGACCTGGCGCCGGTGAGCGCCAGGGGCAACACGGTGATATTCGCCACGTTGGTCCGTTCCAGTGAGCGCGATTCAAACGGCATTTGGATCGGAAACAACACCGCGACTCTGGACCATAATCCGGCGGATGCCATCACGAGCACGGGCGACTCTCCCAGAAACGCAGACCTGACCCACGCCCGCCTCGGCACCCAATCGAACCACAAAGTTGACGGCAGCAAGACGCGGCCGAGGCTCAAAAACATCCGCATCACATCCTCGCCGCGGCACGCGGACGCTTATGTGCGCGGTGAAACCGTTACCGTCGAGGCCAAATTTGACCGCGCAGTAGTCGCCAGCGGAATCCTGAATCTGAGACTGAACGTGCATGCTTTCCAGACACCCTCGCCGCGTTACGCGAATTACGTCGATGGCAGCGGCACGTCAACACTGGTCTTTGAACACGTCGTGACTCTGCTGGAAAACGACAGCGACGGCATAGTGATTCCAAAGAATGCGCTTGCCGAGGATGGCGACCTGGCGACCGGCGTTCACGGTGGCGGGTCCATAGTTGGGCAACAGGGCGGGCTGCTTGCAGATCTGGCCAGCCGTAAACGGGGACCGCTTTCGGCGCACAAGGTGGATGCAAGATTTGCCGCCGTGCCCGAAATCATGGCCGCCGTACTGTGGGACTGGCAAAACGACACGCCTGCCAGTGATTCGCTCACGATGGACTTTTCCATCAACGAAGACCCGGGGCACTTCTCGGAAACCGACGTCCTGGTGGCGGCTTTGGCCTGGGGGCACATCAATGGCGTGCGTTTCGCCGTCGGGCTACGCACCGACGTGGACAAGCCCGGTACCGATGGGTCGCAGGGTAAGGGCGTGTTGTTCAACCGGTGGGATACCGCCGACACGTCATCCTACTCGAGAACCACCGGCAACGGTTGGGTCGACACTGGCCAACTTGGCGGTCCATTCATAAGTGTCAGACGATCGTACAATTGGCGTGAAGGCGATTACTCGATGCGCATCGCACAGGACGGTGCGGATGACGAGGACGGTCGCTGGTTCGGTTTTTGGATCACGAAGAAGTCCAACAACGTGGAAACGAAGCTCGGGTCTATGAAATTCCCGCTCTCTGACGATGGAGAGGCGACGATCCAGGCCAGGAATTTCGGGTTGGGTTCGTTGATCGCCATTCTGGGTGATGGCGCCTTGAAGCCCCACGAAATACCCGTGTTCGAACTGGCTTTCAGCAGGCCCAATGCCTCCGGCGGCGATGATCCGAACGCGGTAAACGTCACCTATTCCCAGTTACACGGCGTCATGACCAACTCAAACATCAGTTACGATTCCGGAGAAGACGAGGTGACCATCCGGGCGGGTGGCACAACCCTCCGAACTACAACCGGATCAACCATATCGTTCGATGACGGATAGGCGGTCGACCTGATCGTCCGTCATTGACGTCAGTCAGTCGTAGCCGGACTCCGGGCGGTGCCCTTACAATCCGGCGACGACTGCTGTTAAACCAAACCCGCGTGCGACTACGACACCACCCGCACCCGGTGGTTGTTGCTGTCGGCCACGTATATGTCGCCGTTGGCGGCGATTCCGCATCCGTGCGGGCGATCCATACCTGCGTCAGTCGCAGCGCCACCATCGCCGTGCCCGCCCAACTCGCCGCCGGCGATGGTGGTCACGATGCCCGTGTTGGCGTCGATCTTACGAATGGCGTGGTTCTCCGTGTCCACCACGATGATGTTGTCGTTGGCATCGCAGCGCAGCGCTTTGGGCGCGCCCCATGTGGCGGCCAGCGCCGACCCGCCGTCCCCGCTGTATCCCCGCTCGGCATCGGTTCCCGCCACCGTGCCCATGATGCCGCCGGCCGTAACGATCCGCACGCCGTTGCCCTCGCGCTCGGCGATGAACGTGTTGCCCCGGCTGTCCATGCACACGGCCCGCGCCCCCAGGATGCTGGCCTGCGTGGCCGGCATCCCGTCGCCGCCGCGCACTTTCTCGCCGTTGCCCGCGAACGTGTTGATGACGCCGGTTGCCAGGTCCAGACGCCGGATCCGTTGGTCCTGTATGTCGGCGATCAGCAGGCCGCCCCGACCGTCCAAAAAGCAGTCGTTGGGTTCCCGCAGTTGCGCCGCGTTCCCGGGACCTCCGTCGCCCGAATAGCCCGGCTCGCCCGTGCCCGCCACCGTGGAGATGATCCCAGTGGCGCCGTCCACCCTGCGCACCGCCGCGTTCAGGCGATCCACAATGTAGATGCTGCCGTCGGCGTCAACCTCCAGCGAGTACGGTTCGTTCATCATGGCCGCGGTGGCGGGGCCACCGTCGCCGGAGTATCCCTGCTCACCGGTCCCGGCCACTGTGGTTACGACGCCGGTCGCAGCGTCCACCCGCCGCACAATGTGGTTGCGGGCCTCGCAGAAAAACAGGTTGCCCGCGGAGTCAAACGCGCACAAAAAGGGTTCGCGCAGCGTTGCATCGCTGGCGGGGCCGCCGTCGCCGGTGTAGCCGGCCTCGCCGGTTCCAACGACGGTTCGGATCGTGAGATTGTTGTTTCCTGAGGTCATCCTACACTCCGACATCTGGGACATTATTCAGTGGCGGATACTATATCAGCATGCCAACGGCCCTGTTACGGGACTGCCGCCGTTCCGTATCAGGCTTCTTCAAAAAGCGATGCCTTGATGCCGCTCACCGATTGCCGCAGCCGGTCATCGGTATCCATACCAGTGCGGACGCGCTCCACCCCGTGAATCACGGTGCTGTGGTTGCGGCCCGACAGGAATCGGCCCACGCTCGTGGGAGGCATGCCCAACTCCACGTTGAGCAGGTACATCACCACTTGGCGCGCCTGTGCCACCGTCGCGGTGCGGCCTCGCCCAAGGATCTGCTCCGTGCTGACTCGAAAATGCCGCCCCACCGTTTCCAGCACGTGCTCCGGCGTGACGTCGACGCGCGGGTCCGGCCCGGCTATCGTGTCCAGTTGGTCCGCCACCGCCTCCGGTGTCAGCGGGGCATTCATCAACTGCGCCATCGCCATGATCCTGTTGAACGCGCCCTGCAACTGCCGCACGTTCCGGCTGACCCGCTGCGCGATCAGCGCGAGCACGGACTCCGGCGCATTGGCGTTTCGGGCCGCGGACCAGGAATGCAGAATGGCCATCCGCGTCTCCAGCGACGGCGGCTGGATGTCTGCCTGCAATCCCCATTGGAACCTCGACCTCAACCGTTCCTCCAGGGGCGCGATGGTGTGCGGCGCGCGGTCGCTGGTGAGCACCACTTGGGCTCCAGCCTGCAGCAGGTCGTTGAACGTGTGGAACAGGCTCTCCTGCGTCTGTTCCTTGCCGGACAGAAACTGAACGTCGTCCATGAGGAGCAGATCCAATCCGCGATAACGGTCCCGGAATTCCCGCGTCGCTCGCCTTTGGATCGCCGACACGAACTCGTTGGTGAACTGCTCGGAAGTCACGTAGAGGACCGACCGTTCCTGCTCCAACGCCCGGTTGCCGACCGCGTGCAGCAGATGCGTTTTCCCCAATCCCGACCCGGCGTATATGAACAGTGGATTGTAGCCGCGCGAGGTGTCGTCACCGGTCGGCGTTTGTGCACTTCGGGATATGGACTCGGCGGCGTGGTACGCCAGTTGATTGCTCTCCCCCACCACGAAATTGTCAAAGGTGTACCGGCGGTCGCAGGTAGCTGCGTTCACCGCATCCCAATCGTATCCGCCGGACGCCGACCCGTTTCGTCCCAGGTCATAGTCGTCGGGAACCGGAACACGGGAGCGACGCGCCGGCGCCGCTGAGATCGCGTGGACGCTCACCCGATCGCTGCCTTGGTCAACCTCACCGCCGGTCGCCACCGTTGGCATCGCCCGGTAGTGGATATCCGCGGGCCGGCCCAGCGTTTTCGCCAGCGCTTCTTGCGCCATCGCCTGGTGTAGGGGCAACTCCAGCCACGACACGGCGAACGAACTGGCCGCGGCCACCACCAGGTCACCTTCGTGCCAATCGTGCCCGATGCTCGGGCGCAGAAAGGTATTGAAATGCTCCCTGGGCATTTCCATTTCCAGCCGGCCAAGCACCGCTTGCCAGACTGATACGGGGTCGTGAGAGTCGGCCATGGTTTATCAAAACTCCTGCTGTATGGCCAATTATGTTAGTGGCCCAGCGCCCCCAATCGCTAGGCGACTTGCTAGATATCGCGTTCTGCCTTAATCCATAAAAGCGACCAAAACAAACCGTTTATTGAAAATTAGCATTGCTGATCATCGGGACGGAGGCATTGTCAGGCAAACCCCGAAAGGGTGTTCCAACGCCTTGGGGGTAGAGCAGGGTCGACCCTTCCCGGTGTCCCACCGCGCAACATAACAACATCTGGTAGATAGCCGGTCCGGGATGATCCGGGCCACAGTTTGTCGGTAGATTTCCGGGTAACCGCGCCCGCCAGCCCGGCCAATTACGACCCACTAGTGGGGCCATCCGGGGGCAGCGATAACGCTACGGTTTCACCGCGCCGATGACGTACTCGGTGTGCATCCGCCGCTCGATCCCGGCGCGCTCCTCAGCGGCGCCGAAAGCGGTTCGCGCCGGCATCATCCTGCGGTCCCGGTCCAGGTTCCTTGGCGCGACCGCCACCACGTCAAGACCTGCCGCAGCCGCAATATCTGCCAGGCATTGATGCGTGGGAACCAGCACATCTCGCATCACCGACGGCCCCACCACAATGATCGCTGCCGTGCCGCGACGCAGAACCCTCGCCATTTCGCCTGTCGCGGCGGCCATGTCATGGAAATACCGGTCCAGCACCCGAGCCTTGGCCGCGTCTCTCGCGCCGACCGCGCCCACCACCGCCTGCACCGATGCTGGCAGTGCGCTCTCGCGACTCGCGCCGCTGCTCTGCCGCTCCGAACCGATGTAATGCCCGCGCAGATCCGAAAGGCGTGGAATCGCGTCGCCCAGCCACGCCAGCGAAAACTTGTGAGCGCGCATGTAGTCCAGCGCGTTGGCATACGGAGGCGACGTGACAATCAGGTCCACGCTCTCGCTGCGCAGCGGCAGGCGCCGCGAATCTCCGGCGACCACTTCGCTGCTGCCCACTTCGGTCTGCTCCACGCGGGCGTAGGCGTCGGCAGCCCGATTCAACAGGATCTCAAACTGCCTCAGCGCGCTGCGTGGCCTCTTGTCGGCCACTCGGTGCGGCCGCGTATGCGCCAGGTCCCGGGCGCGCGACACGCCACCTGACTTGGTAACTATGGTGGAGGAAAAGACCACCTCCAGCAGGTTCCGCAACCCGGCGCACGATTCGGATCGAATGGCTACGACCAGTGCCGCCAGTTCCCGCTGGGTATCCGGAAAGAACCAGTAGTCCGCGAACCGTTGCGTCGCCTCATCCATGGCGCCTCGCACCAGCCCAAGCGGATCAGCGGGATGAGTGCCTCCGGAGTGCAGTTCCGCCGCCCTTTCCAAGGCCGATAGCCCAGCGGCTCGGACGTCCTCGGGATGCAGCGCAGCCGTCCGCGCCATGCTCTGCCGGCGCGCCAGCGGATCCAGATCCACCCCCGTCATGTTGCGTCCCGCCAGCCATCCCTCCAGCAGCGTGATGCCTGAGCCACACATCGGGTCCAGCACCGCATCGCCCGGCCGGGTCAGCCCGTTGATAAAATGGCTGGCCAACCCATGAGGGAACCGCGCCGCGAAGGGATGCAAAGCATGCAGTGGATGCGCATCCCTCGCCGGCGCCTGAAATGCCAGATCTCCCGACAACAGGTCAGCCAGGCGGCTGCCGGCATGTACAGCGGAACTCACGGCGCGGTCGGTTCACCCGTGATGGTTCGGATCAGTTCAGGAAGGCTGGCCGAGATGGCTTCCCAAACAAAATCAACTTGCAAAACACTCAATTGGTGCGCGAGGTTATTCCTCAGGTCAACCCATGACACCCAGCTGTAATCGGGGTAGGCGATTTCCAGCGGGCGGGAATATCTCGCAATCGCGTTTCCAACTCGAACCAGAGCATAGGCTGCGGCGTATGCCGTGCGTTGGTCGTCTTGGAGTTGCTGATAACTGATGTCCTGCACTACCGACCACTCTGCCTGTGCCTGCCCAAGAACGGATGCCAAAAACCCGTCGAACGGAGCGACAGCGTCACTCAACATAGATCGGTATCTTGCGTTGCAGTATCAGTTCGTTGCGCCAGTCAAACCCATGATCGTTCGTGGAAGGGAGATAAGTTACGTATGTTTTCTTGCCGATGACCGGCGTCAGCAACCGGCCCATCCCCCACTTTTCCATCTTCGCGGGCGTGTCGTCCCGGTACACCACCCGCATGGACACCTCGGTGCCGTCAAACGGTCCTCCCGGTTCGAACCACTCCAGCTCCATGGGTATCGAGTACATCTCTTTGATGCCCCACTTGCGACAGAACTCCGCGATGGCGTCCAGGGGCAATGCCCCGACGGGAACCGTGGTCGCATCATGGTTCAGCAAGGCGTCCACATCGGCGGGCCGCCGCCCACTTCGGGTTGGTTTCTCGTCAGGCATTCTGAAACCCTCCGTGGACGCAAGGGTGTCGAGGTGGATGCAGGGTGTCGAAAGGGTCGCTTATCCGTGCTGGCCGGTTATTGTGTAGAGTATAACCGATGCCCGCCGAACCACATTCAAATCCGATACAGCCCATGACCGAACAGCCCATGACCGACCACCTCGTTTTCCGACCGCTGACCCCCGAGTTGATGGATGCCTTCGGGACAGTCCTTCGCGGCAACTTGGGCTCCGGTTGCTGGTGCATGTTCCCACGCCTCACCAAGCGTGAAACCCTGGCTCTCCCGGGCGAAGGTTCCGTAAGCCAGCGCCGCCGCGAAGTAATGACCGAGTTGGCCAGGCAGGAACCCGCCCCCGGCCTGCTGGCATTCGACGGCGATGAACCGGCGGGTTGGGTAGCCGTCGCTCCTCGCAGTGAACTGAACCGCGTCGACCGTTCTCGCGCAACCCCACGGGTCGATGACGTCGACGTGTGGGTGATTCCCTGCGTAACCGTCCGCAAAGGCTGGCGCGGCCAGGGCATCGCGGTCGCGCTGATCCGGGAGGCGGTGCGCTATGCGGCCCGGCACGGCGCCCCCGCCGTCGAGGCGTACCCACGGGCCGGCGGCGAACGCACCGGCGACGATAACGCCTATTTCGGTACTGTGCCGATGTTCGCGCGCGCCGGATTCGACGTGATTCGCGACCCCTTGGCGAACCGGCCCCGCAACTGGGTCGCCCGCCTCGTGATGAGGTACGACCTGCGCCAGGGGTGAAGGGTTTTAGTCAGCCGGTTCCGGCGCGGCAGTCCCACCGGGCGCGGCCCCGGTTGTCCTGGCGCGACGCCTGCTGTCGCGTTCCTGTTGCAACTGCAACCTTCTGGGCAGCCGGGGCCGCGGCAGGAACCAGTAGCCGATGGCAGCAGCGATGTACAGCAGCACCAGCGGGAAAAGCGCCCAGTAGAAACTGCCAGTGTAGTCGTAAACCGCGCCCATCCACATGGCCGTCCACATCGATGCCAGTTGGTCAGGGAGATGCTGCCATCCGCGTATCGTCGCGTAGGCTCGCCGGCCGAAAAAATCGCCCATGATCGCCCAGTTCAGTGGATTGGCGCTCTCGGCAAACGCGAGCAGCAGGACGAATACCACCACCTGCCACATTTCCCCGCTCTGGGTGATCAGCGAACCCAACGCCACCGCGCCCGACACCATGCATGCCGCGCTCAGCTTGCGCCGGTCCACCCGGTCGCCGAGCCATCCGACGCAGGGGTTGAACACCATATTCAAGAAGGAAAACCCACTGACAAATGCGGCCGCGATGATTATGAATCTCTGTCCTTGATCTGACGTGGTATCCACCGGTACCCCGGCTTCCATGAACCAGATGATCAACGGGGCCATCAGGAACGACGCGCCGGCATGGACAATGTTGCGGAACCCGGTCGCCATCACCAGCAGCCAATAGGATGGCGTGCGCATCGCCTCGCCGGCCAGGAAATCGGTGTCTCCTACCTGACTCGTTCGGCGCTGCTGCAGTCTGCCTTGACCAGCGTTGGTCGCCGTTGCCGACTCTGGAGGGTCCCCGTCCGGCAATAGGCCCATATCCTCAGGCGCGCGCCGCAGGAAGTACGACAACGGAATCACCACCGCCAGGATGCAGAATCCCAGGATGGTGCACGCGTCCCGCCATCCCACCACGAAAATCAGCAGGCCCACCAGGTATGCGGACGCTCCGCCCAACCCGTTGCCCATGCTCACCACTGACATCGCCAGCCCGCGCCGCCGGCGGAACCAGTTGTTCACCGCCGCTATGGACGCATTGTTGTAGCCCGACCGGAACCCCACCGACAGGAACACCACGAACACGGCCAGGAACCACCAGAAGTTGGTGGTGCGGGCCAGCAGGATGAACCCCAGGCCCGACATCAACCCGCCGAAGGCCAGCATCACGCGCGGCCCGAATCGGTCGGTGCAGTAGCCCATCAGCGGTCCCTGCACGCCGCCCATAAACCGCCCCAGACCCTCAGCCAGTCCCAGCATCGTGCGGCTTTGGGGACTGAACCCGAGCACGCTTGTGGGGAACACGATGCCGTTCTCGATGGGAACGTACAGCACTGTGAAGCCCCGGTTGAAGCTGCCGTGCTTCATCCCGTCGGCGACCAGGCTGACCAGGACGATCCACCAACCGTAGAAGATCTTGGGCCGACGCAGGCGCATCAGTACACCACCTGCTCGTCGACGAGCCTGGCAATGCCAACCTCATCCATGCCCAGCAACTCCGAAAGCACGTAGTCGTTGTGCTGACCCAACAGCGGCGCCGGATTCCGGACGCTGCCGGGCGTCCTGCTGAAACGCCACGGCACCCCGTACAGCATTTCCGCGCCCACGTGAGGATGGTCGATCTCGGCGTAGGTATCGCGCTCGTTCAGGTGTGGGTCGGCGAACTGGTCTGCTATGTTCATCACCGGCATCGCGGCGACACCCGCCTCTTGCAGCGCCGCCATCGCCTCCTGGGGCGACCTGCTGCGCGTCCAGCCCGACACAATTTCATCCAGCGCCCGGCGATTGGCCCAACGCGACGCCGAATCCCGGAAACGCGCATCCGAACTCAACCCGACGTCTCCCAGGACCCCGAGCAGCGCGTCCCACTCATCGTCGTCTCGGACGGCGATTGACACCCAGGCGTCGTCACCGGCGCTCGGGTAGTTGTTGTGCGGCGCAAAATCGGCGTCGTCGTTGCCAACCGGCGACGGAATCTCGCCCGTCATCTGGTATTGCAGCATCGGCACGCCCAGCAGCGCCGCAGTTCCCTCCAGGTGCGCGGCCTCAACGTACTGTCCACGGCCGGTGTTGTTGCGGTGACTCAGGGCCGCCGCAACTCCCAGCGCGGCGCATAGGGCCGCCACCGTATCGCTCCAGGCCGCCTGCAATTCTCCCACCAGCGGTTCTCCCTCCTCAGGTGGATAACCCACCAGGCTCATCATACCCGACATGGCCTGTATGATGGGCGCATAGGCGACCATATCGCGCAATGGGCCCGTATCCCCAAAGGCCGGCATGGCGGCGACGATGATGTCCGGCTTCACCTCGCGCAGGCTGTCGTAGTCCATGCCCAGGCGTTGCAGCACCCCGGGCGAGAAGTTCGACAGCACCACGTCGCTCACCGACGCCAGCCGCCGCAGAATCGCCCTCCCGTCGTCCGTGCGCAGATTCAGGGTCACGCTGAGCTTGTTGCGGTTCAGCCCGTGAAACACCGGTTGCAGTTCCGGCCATAGCCCACGATCTCCACCGGTCAGGTCCTCGCCGACCATCGGACGGCCCAGGCGCATCCCGTCCATTCGGGCGCGGCTCTCCACCTTGATGACCTCGGCGCCCATATCCGCCAGCAACTGCCCCGCCATCGGGCCCGCCCACGCGGAACCCAGGTCCACCACGCGCACGTCCTGCAGGGCCAGAGACTTGCGATTCTCTTGATGCCTGCGATCCTCCGGAGGCTTGCCGCGCATTTCGTTTGGTGCCGGCATCGGGCGTCGCGCTCCCAGTTCCCCGAACACCTCGGCGTTGTGCTGCCCCAGCATCGGCGCCGGACGCGTCACCTTGAGCGGCGATCCATGCAGCCTTACGGGCGGTCCGGGGTATCGCAGCCTGCCAGCGTGCGGGTGCTCAACCTCCCTGAACCATTCGCGAGACTGCAATTGTGGAGTCTCCAGCGCCTCGTCCATCGTCAGCACGGGCGCGCACGGAATGCGGTTTTCCAGGCACAACTGGAGAATCTCCTCCTTGTCGTGCTCCATGAACCACGGCGCGATCAGGCTCTCCGCCTCCTCGGGGTATTGGTCGCTCATGGCTCGCCGGTCCCGGTAACGCGGGTTGTCGATCCAGTCGGGATCGCCCAGCAGGCTGAGGAAGCGTTGGTATTGCTCCAACTGCGGCGCATCGATGCACACGTAGCCATCCCGGCACGGCAGCACGCAGTTGGGAAATAACCCCAACCGCATCCGGTTCCCCGAGCGCGAACCCGCAATGCCCCGGTAGATAAACGTGGGCAGGTGATAGCCGGTGAGCAACGTCGCGATGATTCCCGAATCCGCCACGTCGATATATTGGCCGGCCGACTCACAACCCGCTGCTCGCGCCGATTCCCGCGCCAGCAGCGCGACGATCGCGGCGTATGCACCCCCCACGCCGGCCAGGAATCCCGCCTGTTGGTCAGGCGTGGTCAGCGGCTCCCGGTGCGTGTGGCCGGTGCCAAAGCTCATCCCGCTCAGCGCGTTGACCTGGAGGTCGTAACCGGCGTACTGCTTGTATTCCCCCGTCCGCCCGTAAGGGGATATCGAAACGGCGATCAGATCCGGATGCCGCGTCGCCAGATGCTCAGCGGAGATACCCGACTTATCCAGGAGGTCATAGGTCTGGTTCTCAACGAAGACATCCGCCGTGGAAATCAGGCTGTGCAATCGTTCAACGCCGGATTCCGACTCGATGTCCAGGGACACTCCCCGCTTGCCCAGGTTCGCGAATAGGAAAGAACCGCTGCTCTCGGGGTGCGGCGACGCGTTGGGGAATGGACCGCGTCTACGGGCAGGGTCTCCGGCGGTCGTTTCAACCTTTATGACATCGGCGCCGAATTCGGCCAGGAGCTTCGCGCAGAACGGAGCGGAGACCGTCTCTCCCCATTCAACGACACGAATGCCCTCCAGAGGTGCAGAGGGCAGGGCGAAGGGAGTCGACGTTGATGTGCCCGTGTCTGGCAATTGCTACCCTGGTTCGTCAAAGGTCGGCAACGGGGCGGCGCACCAACGGCCCGCTACGGGCGGACGCTCCACGGTGTACGCAAGCCCAGCTATCCCATATGCGAATGATGCTAATGCCGCAGTATAGGCCGGCAACACCCCCACGCGCAAGGCAAAACTCCGCCCGTCACAAGTCCGAGTTGCAGGCAACCGCCGGAGCCGAAACGGTTTTATCGCTCGGGCACTGACGCGTCCGCAGCACGCCGCCATTCGGAATATATCTGCCCATCGCATCCTTGCCGACGCGCGTACATTGCCGACATGCGTGCATTCTGGATTCCAGCCGAAGGCGGAACCACCACCTCGCGAGAGGGTTGGCATGTTCCCGTTTGAACGCCGTTGATTCGTCGTATGAGGCACGTCAGGAACGCTCCGGTCTAGCGAAGGGGCGGCGCGTACACGTTCCCACCGTCGCTCCACAGGCGGTTGAGTCCTCGCGGCAGCGTGAAGGACTCCCCCTGCGGACCCATGTAGCGGTCGTAGATCTCCCCGTAGTTACCCACCGCACGGATCACATCGACGGCAAAATCGCTTTTCAACCCAACCTCTTCCTGACCGAATGTCCCCTCTGTACCCAGCATGCGTTTGACGCGAACGTCCTCGCTGTTCCGCATCTCCTCCACGTTGGCCTGGGTAACCCCCAACTCCTCAGCGTTGATCAGGACATAGAAAACCATCCTGACCAGCGCGGTCCACAGGTCATCGCCCCGCGGGACTATCGGCGCAAGCGGCTCTTTGGATATGGTCTCCGGCAATATCACGTGGGCGTCAGGGTCGTCAAATCCACTCCTGACGGCCGCCAATTGGGACTTGTCGATGGTGGTAGCGTCGCACTGTCCCTGTTCATAAGCGTGGTACGTTTCGGACGTTTCCTCAAAGCTCAGGGTTTCCAGGTGCATGTCATTCTGACGGAAGAAGTCCGCCAGGTTCAGCAAGGTCGTGGTGCCGGCGGCCACGCACACGCTCGAGCCGTCAAGTTCCAGGGCGCTGTCCACCCCCAGCGTTTCCCGGACCATGAAACCCTGGCCGTCGTAGAACATGATCACAGTGTAGTCGCCCCACTGCGCCTCGCGGGTAGTGGTCCACGTGGTGGTACGGGAGAGAATATCAATCTCGGCGGCCTGGAGAATAGGGCCCCTTTCAATATATGGAATGTGCCGGATTTCCACCGCCTTCGAGTCTCCAAAAATGGCGGCTGCGACTGCCCGGCAGAGATCGATGTCGAATCCACGCAAGTTGCCGTCGGAGTCCACAAAACCGAACCCGGGCAGGTCAATCTGCGAGGCGCAGTCAACCTTGCCTTTGGCCCTCACGCTCTCAATACGCGAGACCCCCGAGTCGGTTTGGGTAATGTTATCCGCAGTGTCGGCATCGTTACTCTGTGCGTTGCATCCGATAACAACGGCAGCCGACAGGCACAAAATACCCGCAACGGCTAATGTTCTGGCGGGCGGCAATATGCCATTCAACATGATTCATTCAGCTCCATTCTGAACGACGGCACAGTATCAATCGTGAACTATCATAATCCCATACGAGAATCCCATCATTATCATTGCAATTATATGCTGATCTCTTTTGGCAATCGAGACATTCATCACATACTACCCCTCATTGCTGATGGGCTTTTCAGCGTTTATGGTCGCAGAATGCCCGATTCGGCGCCCCCAAAACGGAGACAGCCGGCGAACCGCCCCAGCCATTCTGACATCGGTGGTGCCGGACCAATCCGCACGAGGCTGTCGTTCGCCCGACCAAAGAATTATGGCGGACCAAACCAATTGTCAGGTCCGCCATCTGTAGAGGGCAGGGCTCTTCGATTGTTTGCGTATGCCGACCCAGTCAGTTCATGATCAGCCTGTCGAACCACGAGCGGACGGTGCTTTCAGAGACGGGCTCGGCTCCGCACAGGGTTTGGGTTTCCGACCATCGAATGACCCTTTGTATGGGGTTCGCTGTATTCGCTACCCAATCGGCCGGCTGGTAACCTCCCGGTCCACCTTGCGCGGGATCCACTGGCCTCGACCCGCCTGCGCGGTAAGTTGGCCGTCCTCAACGGCCACCTGGCCCCGCATGATGGTCATCACCGGCCAGCCCTCAATCTCAAAGTCTTCCCAGATGCTGTAGTCGCTGATGTGGAAGTCATCCATGGTCAGCCGCTTCTTGATCGACGGGTCAATCAGCGTGATGTCAGCGTCGCTTCCCGGAGCCAGCGCGCCTTTACGCGGATACAGCCCCATGATGCGGGCGCAGTTGGCCGACGTAACGTCTACGAACCGCTGCAGCGACATCCCGCGCTTGGACACGCCCTCGCTGTAGGTGATGCCCACACGAGTCTCGGCTCCGTTGTGGCCGCCGGTAACGTCGCGCACCGTCTTGCCCTGGATCTTGAGGTTCCAGTCGGTGCAATACTCGTCCGTCGCCATCGTGTGCAGGCCGCCCCAGGCGATGCCTTTCCACAGCATGGCGGCGTCTTCGGGCGACTTCAGGGACGGGTACGTGTGGTACTTCATCCCGTCCTCTTCCTTGTAGTTGTTCGCGTTGAAGCACGCGTAGTTGTGCAGCGTCTCGCCGTAAGCGGGCACTCCCCGGTTGCGCGCCTCACCTATGGCGTTGATGCCCTCGCGCGCACTCACGTGCACAAAGTACACCGGCGCGCCCGTCCACTCGGCGACCCGCAGCACCCGGCGGAACGACACGTCCTCCGACTCGTTGCTGTGCACCTGTGGCATGTTCCACCACTCGTTGCGCTCCTCGCGCTGGAGCTTCTCGTACATGTACTGCACCATGTCGTCGTCCTCAGAGTGGACGAGCAGCATGGCGTCGTTGCGCTGGATCACCTCCATCAGGTCGTGCAGGTGCCCCATGCCAACCTTGCGTGGCTCACCAGACATCTCCGGCGGCCGGATGTTGGTGGTGAATATCTTGACGCTCGACCAGCCCCCCTCGATGTACTCGTGCAGCGATTCCAGCGTGCGCTGCGGAATCTCGCCCAGCAGCATCAGGTGGTGCGCGTAGTCCGAGTACGAATTGCCCCGCCAGGAGTTGGTACGCTCCTGTATCGCCTCTTCAATGGTGTTGCCCGGATGGTGGATGGCGAAGTCCAGCAGTGTCGTCGTTCCGCCGAATAGCGCGGCGCGGCTGACCTGCTCGGGCGGCGCGGTGCGCAGGTTCCCCGGCCCCATGATCGGCGCGTCGATGTGCGCGTGCGGTTCAATCCCGCCGGGCACCACGATCTTGCCCGTCGCGTCTATGACGCGGCCCACGTCGTCAGTCATGGTGTTCGGCGCGGTGATGGCGACGATCTTCTCGCCCTGGATGCAGACGTCCCAGTCACCCACACCCCAGGGCGTGACCACCTGACCGCCGCGAATGATCAAATCCAGCATAGTTTCGGTCCCTCCGAATTCAGCGTCAGCCGCCGCGCCAAGGACGCACGACGGCCAAGCCGTTGGATGGCCGCAGTATATCGCAAATGGGCAGCCCTGCATCAGGACGCTGCCTTTCGCCAGGTGCTCTCGATTATTGTCCTATTCCCCCGTGGTCATGCGGTCCGCTCATGGTGCGGAACGTCCGCCTTTGGCGGGAGCAGCCGCAGGTCCGCCTGTGGAGGATCGAACCACGGCCGACGGTCTTATCAGAACCGCACTGGGCGCCGCGCACTTTCTTGGTTTTCAGACAATCGAATCACCCTGGCCTTACGCCGTTCGGCACGTCCGGCTATCCCTCGTCGAAACTTGCCCGTGCACAATCGCCGGTTTCACATGTTTGTATGTCGCCCGCGCTCCCGGTTGACCGGAGCGATTCCATTCAGTCGTATCTTCCCCCGTGACTCACTATCGCCGTCGAGGTTCCTTTTGTGCCGATTTTCGGAATCTCGGCTATTGCAAACGTCATATGTGAATATTTCGTGAATGGCAAGCGACCAAAATGTGAAAGTATTGTGAGAAGTCCCCCGCAAACAGGCGATTGCTATTTATCCCCGCCGTCGCCTGCTAGTAACATGATCCGACGCTCACCCAGACCACGTTGGCGCCAGCGTCCAAACCACGCGAGGGTTCGCTCGATAATGTTGCTTCGCCGCGGCAACATGTCCGGCCAAATCTAAGTTGGGTTGTGCAAATCGAATCGTAACTGGGTGCGACATCCCAGCGCTCCCATGGATCCAAGAGGTCGAACATGAGCCGTATCCAGGCCGATGCTGCCGTCAACGAAGCGGAATTACTCCGGCGGGAAAATGACTCCCTCAAGCGCCGGCTTGCCAATTTGAGCGCGGCCAGCATCGGCATATCCGAAACCCAGGACACCGAAGCCGCCCTCAGGGAAGTCATCGACAGCGCTTGAATCCTTTCGGGCGCCCGGTACGGTGCGCTCGTAACAGTCGATCCTACGGGTGACATTCGCGACTGCTACACATCGGGATGCAACACAGAGGAGTGGGAACGGTTGACACGGTCGCACCTGTCGCCGGATCCGCTCGCCCGCTTGAACGATGCAAACCGCCTCGTGAGGCTCAATGTAGCGAGCGAACCCCCTGATGGTGACGTATCCACGGCGAATCAACCGCCGATCCGCGCCTTTCTGGGCATGGCTATTCGCTGTCAGGAAGGGCTTGTCGGCCGCATTTGGCTGGCTGGCACGGATGGTGCCGAGGAGTTCACGCAAGATGATGGTGAGATGCTGGCCATGTGGTCCGCTCAAGCCGCCTCGATAATCTTCCATGCCCGAAGATATGAGGAAGCTCACCAGGCGAGGGCCGACATCGAAACCATGCTGGAGGAATGCCCTGTCGCATTTTCCGTATTTGATGTGAGATCGGGCGAAATCTCCTACATGAACCGAGAGTCCCGGCGATTTGTGGATTGGGTAGCGCAGGGTAGCGACGGCTTTGATGACCTCTTCATCACATCACGTTTCACACGGCCCGACGGGAGAGAACTGACCTTCGCCGAACTTCCGGGAACCAGGGCTCTGCAAAGTGGCGAGACCGTGATCGCCGATGAAATAAAGGTCCACCGTCCAAACGGCATGACATGGGACACCCTCGTGAGTTGCGCTCCCATCTTCTCAGCAACGGGCGAGCTTGTATCGGTGGTCACGGTTTCGCAGGACATGACTCTTTTGCGGGAAGAGTCATTGAGGCAAACCGAATTTCTGGGGATGGTGAGCGAAGAATTGAGGGCTCCGTTGATCAGCATCAAGGGCTCCGCCGCCGCCCTCAGAGGCGATACCGCGCAGTTGCACCCAACCGAAGCGCAGCAGTTGGTGCGGATCATTGACCAACAGGCCGACCTGATGCGCGGCCAAATCAACAGCCTGATCGAGTTGACTCAAATCGAGACGGGAACCCTGTCCGTAGTTGCCGAACCGGCCGACGTGGCGAAACTCATCGAGTGGTCCTGCGGTGAGTACCTGCGGGAGCACGCGGCGATCAGAATCCAGACGGACATCGCGGACGGCCTGACCGCCGTTTCAGCAGACCGGCAGCAGATCGGCAAGGTACTGCACAATTTCCTTCGCCAGGCTGCAAAACACTCGGGTGAGTCCTCGCCGGTGGTGGTGTCCGCTGCCATGGATGACATCCATGTCGCTATCTCAGTCTCTGCGCAAGGCTCCTTTAACCTCCCGGAGCCGGCTCATTCTCCACTCAATTCAAACGACGACCCCCAACTCTTCAGCAGGGTTACGGTGGCCCACACTAAAGCCGTCGAGTTGATGGCCCAGGGCGAGGGGCTTACGATGGCTTTTAACCGCGGCGTCGTCGAGGCCCACGGAGGCAGGATCCGAATGGATGTGGACGAGCCGGATGGCAGCCTGACGCTCACCTTCACCCTTCCCTCGGTGGAGGATGTTCCCGAACCGGAATTTCTGACTGCCCCCGGCGCCCGCGAAAACCCACCCGTGTCGTTGCCGCCCCAGGAAGAGGACATCAAGATCCTGGTGTCCATCGAAGACCCCAGGCTGTTGAGCACCGTTCGGGCAGAACTGTTGAACGCGGGCTACGATACCGTCTCGACATCCGATCTCAACCAGGTCGAGGAACTCGCCTCTCTGGAGCGGCCGAAGTTGATCCTGCTTGACATCACTGGCAGGGAAGATGCTTCCTCCCTCATTTTACGGAGCGCCGGCAGTTCTCTGAACCTCCCCGCTATCGTTCTCTGCGACCGGGACGACGAAGAATACGTAGTGCGCGCCTTCGAGATGGGTGCCGACGGGTACATGGTCAAACCTTTCTCTCCCTCCGAACTGATCGCCAGGGTCAAGGCCACCTTCCGTCGGTTGCCCCCCGGCGGACGATCTGACGGCAACCGCATTTTCCAATTGGGCAACTTGAGAATCGATTTCGACGAACGTTCCGTCAACGTTTCGGGGCATCCGGTACAGCTCACGGCCACCGAGTACCGCCTATTGAACGAACTCTCCGACTCCGCAGGCCGGGTCCTCACGCAGGACGCGTTGCTGCAAAGAGTCTGGGGAACCGAGTATTCCGGCGAACCCCAGCTTTTGCGTTCCTACATAAAAACCCTGCGCCAGAAACTCGGGGACGATGCCAGAAAGACCACCTACATCTTCACCGAGCACGGCGTCGGCTACCGTATGGCCCGGCCCGCCCCCACGGCCAATCCATCGGGGCCATAAGTTACAACGGGCAATACGTGACAGCCGCAACACGACCTGCGCAGCCGTGGTGAGGGGCCGTCCCTCCTCGACACAGGACCGAGGGCGTCAACTGCCGGTCGAAACCCCGCGCCGGCCAATCAACCTCCGTTGAATCCCTCGGCGGACCCCGCTCACTGACCGGACGCCGCGAATGATCAAGTCCCGCATACCCAAGGCCCATCCCGATTCGCCGTCAGCCGCCAAGCCAAGGACGCAGGACGAACCAGCCATTGGCCACCCGCAGCATACGCGAAGGCCCCCCTGATTGCGGACGGAGGAACTGGCGCCATCGTCGTCAGGAATTGCCCCGCAATACCAATCGAAAGTCGTCATCCGCACCCTCGCGGCCAGTACGACGGTTTCTTCAGTCGTCGGCCATCCGCGGTGGTCTGCGGGCCCACCAAATTATGAAGCCAACGATGCCAACCAGGACAATCCCGCCGACTATCACCAGCCAAACCCACCATGAGATGTCGATGCCCCTGTCGGCCTCGGCGGCATCTTGAGGGAAATTCAACTCTGTAACCCGTACCGCGATTTCAGGATAACCCTCTTCCAAGAGTTGCTGGCTGAACGCCAATACCGAGGGTGGTATCGGGGTCTCCTGCTCGTTCCATGCGTCGTTGATGTCCGAATGTGCGTCGATATATGAGATGCTGGCCGATGAAACGTCGTGCGACTCCACCCACTCCTTATCCCCCGCATCCGTGGTGACGGTGATGTCGACCAGCTTGAACTCTTTGGGGACTTGCAGGTCGTGATAGTAGCCTTCGCCCAACTCCGCGCGGGCGTGCCCGCGCGGGATGTCGCCCTTCAAAACCAGCGTGATTTCATGACCGCCTGGATCAAGCGTGAACGACGGCCCACCCGCGTTCAGCCATATGGGTTGGCTGATTTCCCGGGCCACTTTGTTGTAAGAACCACCCGCCTCCCAGTGCACAAGTTGCGATTCAATGCTTATCTTGGTGGCAGCGGTGGCTGTGACTCTGAAAAAACATTTCCCCAACACCGAGTCCCCTTGTGGCAGGTATTCGCCATCGGCGGGGTCAAAACTTCCGTCAGATTCGCCGTCTCCGTCGTCGTCAATATCAAAATCGCAGCCTCTTTCGGTGATGGTGATCGGAGCGGCGTTGCCTTGCTCCGGCGGAGACGAATAAACCGGCGGACTGAGGATCAATGCGGACCCAACGCATGCAGTCAACAACAGCCAGATAAAGAACCTTGATGCGCAAGAGCGTGAAGTGATTCGCATCAGAGGGTCTCCTGCGTTTGGTTCGGGCTCACCTGCTGATCACGTTCGCTGTCTTCGCTCCCGCCCAGTCCGTTCTGCTTCTTCGCCCCCCATATCTCCAGCAGTTGCTGAGGCAACGTAACCGCATAGTATTTGGAATGGCTGTACCAGTCCTCCGAATTGGTCACGTTGTCGTGGTAGTTTTTCAATCTTGGGTACGTGGAGAGATCGCGGAAATCCTCGCCATGCTTGACCCTCGCGAGCACCAAGAAGCTATAGTCGACCGGTATTTCGTGACTGATCCTTTCTTTTTTGTCGTTTTTGTCCTTGTCCACCATGAAGGGTTGCCAGGTAAACGGAACGGAATTTCCGGCGGTGTCGCTCAAGTCGTGTGTGACAAAGTAGGGAGGAGAAAGCTCTCTGGCTGACACATCCAGATAAGCTCGCATAGCGGTTTCAGTCGGTCGAAAATCAGTTTCGTTGAGGCGGTTGTTAGTCGTGCGAATCGATATCGCCCTGAGTTCTTGGAATATCGCCCGAGACGGGGCGTTGATGTCGATATCCGGACGATGTAGGAACTGTCTGCACATTTGAGTGATCGAGGACTGAACCTCATTTGCGTTGGCAATGCCCAATATTTCAGCTAAGGGAGTACGATGTCCTGGACTGGTCGGGTTGACCATGCGCTCGGCGTATGTCTTTCGCACCTCGTCCGACAACCCGACGTTGACACAGAAGGGTTGGCTGCGGACCATGAGTTTTGGGTTGGGCGGATCATTCGCCAGTAGGTTCTTGTAGAAGTCTTCGTCCGCCCTTCGAGCTTCCTCGAGTAGCGTTTGGTCTTTTTTGTGGAGGAGCCGGTCGCTGAACTTCATCCTTCGCAATTCGGCGGCTTTCTGCTTCAACGGTTCAAACCAATTCTTCACCTCTGGAGCCGATTCGGACTCCATGGCATCCTCAATTTCCTCGATGCTCGCCAAAAATCTTTCCCTTTTCTGGCGCATATTCCTGTTGCCCCAACGGCTTGAGTCCCGGTTCCAGGGTAGTCTCGACCTGTGCCCCAGGCAACGGAACGCTGGACTGTAAGAGGTCTCTGACACGACGCTCACCATACAGGCGTTCCATCGACCAGTAGTTGCTCGAAGCGCGTCAACGGTTTCCCCTTTGTCGCCTGTGCCTGCCTTGGTTAGCAAGCAAGCCGTTCCTTGGGCTGCGGCACGGTCCAATGCTGGCAAAACGTCTTCGTCGGCGGTATAAGGCGCCGGTGCAAAGCCTCCGTCAAACGCGATGTTTATGTGGAAGCACTGCTTCAAGTCATCGTCATAGGGATTATCTGCAGAGAGGGGCACACCGCTCATCAACTCGGTTCTGGCCACGTATCCGCGGAATACATTCCTGGCCGGGTCGCCCGTCGGCCGCTCCGGTATCGGAGGGCACAATTCAATCCCCCAAACCACGACGTCGTCCCGCCGTTCTTCCAGGCAGTGATTAACGACAATAAGGAATGCCTCTTGCGCTGACTATATTTGCCGGTTGAGGTGGGGTAAAACCCTCCGGCACGGAGGTGCCGGATTGATCAAAGACCGACAAGTCAGACTATTGAGGCGGAGACTTATGGAAGGAA
>JAPOQH010000014.1 GCA_026710825.1 Chloroflexota bacterium
CCACTCCGTCATCCTGGAGTTTGACGTCCCCAGCTACCGGACTGACGCAGCCCAGCAACGCGGCGAGACTGCCGCGGCCGAGGAGGTGAACCGGCAAAACTAATCGACGATAAATCGGCAAGAATGGTTGACGCGGGACAAACGTGGGTTCGGTCATGGCGCCCCCTCGTCGGGCATGATGACGGACCGGTCGTTCGGTTCCGGCAACGTCGGCGCACTGTCGGGGACAGGCAGCGTCGCCCTCGACCTCAGAGGAAGCCTGGGCAATCCCCGAGCCTCGTCCGTCTCGGCACGGGCCTCTGCCAGCGCCGTCAGCCGGACCCACGTACCGGTCGGCAACCCGGCGCGACCGGCGGCGGCGTCAACGACCACCTTCTCGTCGGGCGTCATCGTCAATTCGACAGTCTCGGTTCTCTTGCTCACTTTGACCTCCTCTACGTCGACGAACCCGAAAGACTTCCCGTCCCGGCGGTCAACGGCCGGCGTGCCACGGGACACCCGCCCTCTTCGGGTCGATGAGTTGATGTTAGCGACGAGACCCGTCCCTTCGTTTTGATCAACGCCCCTCCCGGGGCGGGCCGGGCGGATCCTTGAGTACGACGTCCGGCAATGACGTTGCCAATTTCATAAGCGGATCTGACGCCCGCCCGCCGGCTACGCATCCAGTGAATAATGACCACGCAAAATGGGTCGAGGACCGTCGGGACGAACGGATCGGACGGATAAGTCAAAAAGTGCGGCGCTCTACGGCGGGTAGAATGAGGTAGGACACCCCACGTCAGGAGGGAGCAGCGAAATGCCCGCCGCTTTGGACAAACCCCGTATCTAGTGCCACTACCGGAACGTCGACGGCTGGCAGTGCCCGCTCGACGCCCTCGAAAACGAGGAATACTGCAAGTTCCACCTGAATGAATAGATGGCGACGCGAGCCCATCATGGCTGGACGCCGTGTGCTACTCCTCGCGCCTTGCATCGGTGGACAAAACGACTCGCGTTGTGCTAATTGAAAACAGTTTTCAGACGCGTTGAAACAAGAAGGTGTCGGTGGTTCGGGAATGGTCGCGGACGCGCTACTACCATCGGAGGGCCGCGAAGAGGCCCTCTCCAATGCCTACGCCCGTAGCGTGGCCGCTGCCGCCGGCTACACGACTGCCGACCACGACTACGACCGGTCCGGGACCGACCTGTTCGTACAGGCTGGCGGTGAATTTTCACCGATGTTGGCACTGCAGCTGAAGGCCACGGTGAACCTCAATCCATTGAAAGCGATGAGTGGCGAGGTATTCAGTTTTCGCCTTAAAGCTGCCAATCACGAGTGGTTACGTAGGGCCAGCCAAGTCCCACGGTTGTTGGTCGTTCTTGACATGCCCAAACCAGAGGAGGATTGGATTACCATCTC
The DNA here is from genome assembly GCA_026710825.1 of Chloroflexota bacterium. Classification (GTDB taxonomy): domain Bacteria; phylum Chloroflexota; class Dehalococcoidia; order Lucifugimonadales; family UBA3495; genus Bin87. The sequence goes on from JAPOQH010000014.1 coordinate 1,400, forward strand.
CACTGAGGAGCTAGTGCTGCGACGTTGCGCCTACTGGCTCAATTTGCACGGTGCCTCCCCGTCTACTGCCAGTATGCCGACAGTCCAAATTCCGAAGTCACAGATTTTTGATGTTGCCACCCTCCAGATGTTGATGGAGGAGTCCAGAAAGGGGAGTTTGTGATGACCACGTTACTGTTGCAGGAAACGTCGTTCAGAGCGGTTTCTCCCGCCGCGCTGGGTGGCTTTGTACGGTCTTTGAATTGGGTGAAAAACCGCCCATACCGAGACGTTTCAGACGTGTACGTCGGCGAAGGTCTTCCTGAAATAATCGTGCCCCGCACCCAGCGAATCGACGATTACGCCTTCATTGTGGGCCGGCTCATTGACGCATTCTCCAAGGTTGCGGATACCGATCCCGTGATTATTTATCATGAACTTGTCAACGCTGACCGGGACGTGATTAGGGTCAGGGTCCCCGAAGCCGATGAGGATTCCCTTCCGATAGAGCAGGGCGTCGGACTGGTCAGTGGCGCGAGAGACCTGTTGCTGGCCGCTGCGTGTTCGCTGGAGGACCGAAGACCGGTATACCGCGTTGGTTCCAATCAGGCTGCCATGGATTATCTGCGGCGCGTCCGCCTGGGGCACACGGAACAAGGAAGCTTTGCCGTCACTTTGTTGCCTCCTGTTGTGCCGCCAGAGGTCGAGCCCCCCGGAGAATATGAACATGATGGCCGTGTCCAAGAAGACCCTTTGGAGAGACGGATGACTGGCCATTTCGCCAATACTCTCTCCGCTACCAAGAGCGCCGCTGAGGAGACAGCTTCCGGTTCATCTCAGGCTTTTATCGCAGCCCTAGCTTCCGGAGCCAGCGCGAATTTTTACGACGCGATGGTGTCCCTGATCGGCCCATTCCCGGAACTGGAAGTGAGCGTTTCATGGGCCCTTACCCGACCGGTTGCAATCAGAAAAAGCGCCTCTACTTTCTTCCAGGACGACTCTCCGATCCTGCGTGCAGCCTCCGACTCGTTCCGAGCCCGCGGCCCGAAGCACGATGTGCGTCTCTTCGGGAAAGTCGGTCGTCTGGTCCGCGACGATGGAGACGAAGACGGTCGTATTACGGTGCGTGCCTCGGTGGACGGCCGAGTCCAGTCCGTGAGCGCAGTCCTCAGTTGGGAAGACTACGAGACGGCTATCATCACCCACCACGGGGGGGCGGTGCTTGGTTTGGAAGGCGACCTTGAGCGAGTCGGTCAGAGGTGGCACCTCCGGAATCCACGCGTTGTAGACATCATATCCCTCGATGACTCGGATGATGGATCAGACGCAAAAACGCTCCACTAACCAGTGTCGTCGACGGCTCTTCGATCTTCTTCACGTCGGCCAGACCGCGACGCTGGCCGGGTGGCCCAACATCATCGCCCACCGGGAAGACGCCGCCGTCATAGTGGCCATCGGACGCGGAACACCCCGAATTTCGGCCACAGAGCCGCCCGGACGGCCGCTGGCAACGTTCCTAGCACTGGACACCGCAGCACTTTCAGGCCCCACTGGGGCACTCAATGACCGGAACAGCCACTGTCGCATCAATGACGGCCGGCCTTGGCGTCACCGGGTGGCGAACGAATACACTCAGTCAGGCCTTAGACGTAGGTAAACCAAGCCAGGGCAATGTAGGAATGGTCCGACTAACCGAGCGAGTTCGCCATCAGCCGAGACAGGTGAGATCTGATGCCACGCTGCCTTCGGCGTCGAGCAGACCAAAGAAGCGCACCGTTTCCACCCCCAGCCCCCGCATAGTAAGATAAGACAACTGAGGATCCGTCATGACTGCCATCAATACTTCCGAAGACCTGCTGCCCCTGCTTCGGGAAGATGCTCACTTCTACGACCAGGCACGCCGGCTGATACTGACCGACGAGCTAATCACCCTGCCCGAACGCTTTGCCACCTTCGCCGCACGCGTGGACGACTTCATCGTCCAGCAGGAGCAGTTCAACGACGAGCAGCGCCAGTTCAACCAGCGGGTCGATTCTCGCTTCGACCGCATTGAGCGCGACCTGTCCCACTTCAAAAACCGGTTCTCGGAGAGCCAGGTGGCCGACGAAGCATTCACCATCGCCATGGCAATGGGTTTCAACCTGGTCCGCGTCCTCAGCAACTCCGACCTGGTTCAGATGTGCCGCCACCCTGACGCCCAACTCCTGCCACAGAACGACCTGATCAGTTTCACCCGCGCGGACCTGGTGGTGGAAGTTTCCGGCGAGGAAGGGAACCGTCATTTCATCGCCGTCGAGGTTTCGTACACCGCAGACCTGCGCGACACCGACCGGGCGCGGCGCAACGCCGACTACATCACCCGGTTCACGGGACAGCCCACCCACGCCGCCGTCGCCAGCGCCCGCAACGACCAAAACATACAGGGTCTGATCGACGATGGTGCCGTCTGGTGGTACCCGCTTGATGACCAGACCGATGGCGCCGAAATCCGGTAGATGAGCGGCGGTCCAACAATGGTTCAAGACCGCGCGGTCCCTGCCTCTGGCGACGGAAAGGCGCCACCGGCCCCAACGCCGCGCCGCCTAAGCAGAGGGCATGGGCTGGAAGACATGCTGACCAACGGCAAGACCGCATTCGGAACGACCCGACCATGAAAAAACGCCAAGCCCGCAAGATACTCAATCAAGTACTGCAACAGGACAGACCCACCACCCTGCCCGACGGACAGCGGGCGTCGAAACGCGCCATACGGCGCGCAAGGGCATCGAACTCCGACCTTCTCGCGGGCAGCACCCCGCAGGAGTTGCAGCGCATGTCCAGCCTGGCCAGGCGTTTCGACAGCGCGAGAAGACGACAGGAACAGATCTTCAACCGCAACTTCAAACGTGCCACCCGCAGCCGGCGCTCGTAGAGCAACGGCCGCCTGACCGACAGCGCCAGCGGCTGCTCCAACACCTAGTGGCGCACCCGCGCCGGCGTGGCAACGCACACTTGGGGACCGCTCATTCCGAGCCGTACCTTTCCCACGCCCGCAGCTGCATCAGGAGCAGCCGCGGACACCCTCAGACGCTCTCATTGCGCCGGAAACGCGGTAAGCCCACATTTTCGGGCCCCCCGAAGTCCCCAACGCCCAATACAGGCTGTCTCAACGCGCGTGCGCGGCAGACGAAACGGGCATCATCACCAACACGGCGAAATCGGAACGCTGCGCCCTTGCGCGACCCCGCAGCGACCCATGGACGCAGCCCGACGTCGCCAGCGATGCTATAACCTACACGCACAGCAGCAACGCCAAGAAGAGCAGCAAACTTCCCATGCACCGCGCGCCATTGGAAGGGATTCGACATGACCAACATCGCAAGACGCGCCGGCAGAGCGCGGTGCAACCTGTGCGGCGACCAGAAGAGCGCCACCCAGATGGGCAACCACATCGCCCAGGAGCTGGAGGCCGTCCAGCGCGCCGAACAATGGCGCCAGGAACCCATCGACATCAACGGCTTCCTCCACATCGAGATCCAGCACCAGCGCGCCAAGCACTTCTGGATGCGCCTGTTGATGCAGCACCGCACAACGCTGGGCCAGCTGGACGCCTTCCTGCGCACCGCCTGGCTGGAATGGTGCGGACACCTGTCCCGCTTCGACTTCCACGGCCTCACGGCCAACTCACCAGGCCGCCGGAACCCTGGTTTCCTCGCCTCCGATGACGACGAAATCGACGATGACGGCGAACTGCTCATCGACTGGAACACGCCCGCCATCAGGGCCATGCCGCCCGGCATGACCGGCATCCACGAGTACGACTTCGGCTCCACCACCACGC
>JAPOQH010000013.1 GCA_026710825.1 Chloroflexota bacterium
AGGAGTACCACATCAGCTACGAGCAGTTGAAGGAGTACGTCACCTCGCGCACCAAGATGATCGTCATCAACAACCCCAACAATCCCACGGGCCGGGTCTACACCGAGGAAGAATTGGCGGCCGTGGCGCGTCTGGCCCAGGAGCAGGACCTGCTGGTACTTTGCGACGAGACCTACGAGTATTTCCTCTACGATTCCAACCGGCACGTTACCATCGGGACCTTGGAGGGTATGGCGGAACGAACCCTGACCAGTTACACCTTCACCAAGGCCTATTCGATGTCTGGCTGGCGGTTGGGCTGCATCGTGGCGCAGTCCAGCCTGCTGGAGCCACTGCTGAAGATACAGGAACAAACGGCCAGCTTTGTGTCTCCCTTTGTGCAGATGGCCGGGGTGGCCGCCCTCCAGGGCCCCCAGGATCACCTGCCCAGGTGGCGCGATGACTGCGATGAGCTGCGCGTGCGATGCGTTGGCCGGTTGTCGCAGGTTCCCGGCGTGCACTGTCCGATGCCGGAAGGGGCCACCTTCCTGTTCCCTCGCTACTCGGCGGACATGTCATCCACTGCGATGGCCGAGCTGTTGGTGGAGCGGGAAGGAGTGGTCGTAACCCCTGGCATCGGCTTTGGCGAAAGCGGAGAGGGGCACTTCCGTATCGCCCTGATGCGGTCTCCCGCCGACCGAGTTGCGGAAGGAGTGGAACGAATCGCGCGAGTCCTGGAAACTCTCTAGCCGGCGTTGCGCTCCCGGGCCGGCCTTATGTGATCCTACCCAGCACGTGCCTCTCCCGGTAACGCAGTTGGAAACAGCGGCGGCACCACAAAGGGACGTCCAAAAAGCCAGCCGTGAATTTCGCCCGCAAGATGCGCTGGACAATTTGTGCGACTCCGAAGTTTTCTCTCAACAAGCCCCACATATTTGGGGTAATATGACCCCCGGGACTATAGGCATCTAACCAGTCCACCCACCGAGAGGCAGTACCGATATGCCCAGCTACACCACCACCGTCGGCAATGTTGAATTGCTGGCCTTGAACGATGGAATGCCCATCCGGTCGCCCTTCACGCCGTTCCCCGATACCACCATCGAACAGTGGCGCGAGTTTCCCGAGCTGCTGGACGCGGACGAACAGATTCGCAGCCGGTATGGGACCACATGTGTTCGCTCGCAGGGCAAATTGATCATCGTCGATACCGGCCTGCAGGCTCCCGACGGCACCCTGATGTCCGACATGCAGGCCAAAGGCGTGGACCGGGAGGCTGTGGACCTCGTCGTGTTCACTCACCTGCACCCCGACCACGTCGGCTGGAACCTAACCGACGGCAAGCCCAACTTCCCCAACGCCCGTTACCTGGTGCCGCGCAGGGACTGGGACTACTGGACCCAGCCCGACGTGCTCGCCGGCGCCACCCACGTCCGCGACCAGGTGGTGCCCCTGGAGGGTCTGGGATTCATCGACCTGATCGACGACGACTACCACATCACGGACGAACTCACCACGGTTTCCACGCCCGGCCATACCCCGGGCCACGTCTCGATCATGATCGCCTCCGGCGGCGAACGCGGTTACATCCTCGGCGACGTGGCGCACAACCCGGCCCAGGCCCACTACACCGACTGGTGTCCCATCTTTGACATCCAGCCCGACGTGTCCCGCAGCACCCGGCACTCGGTGCTGGACATGCTGGAAACCGAGGGCATCCTGGTCTCTGCCGGACACTTCCCCGATCCCGGCTTCGGCCACTTCGTACGCGTCGAAGGACGCCGCTCCTGGCGGGGCATCTAGCCGGTTTCAGATCCCAATTGCCTTTTGATCCATCGTAGGGGCGAATGATCGTTCGCTCCGAACTCCCCGACATTGCCGCACGCTCTGACAATTTAAGGAGGCGCAGCCATGGTAGCAGCGGATGAACGGATACTCCTGGACTGGGACGCCCTGGAGGTTGGCGAGACCTTCGAGACGTACCAGTACCTCCTCACCCAGGAGATGATCGACTCCTATCGCCAGGGGGTCATGGACCCTGAGGCCAGCTTCCCCACCATCTCCCACAAGGTCGATGTCAAGCAGTACAACGCCAGGTACCGGGACGCCGGTTCCGTCAACGCACGGTGCGCGTTCCACTGCTACAACCCTCCCGTCGCCGGCAAGACCATCACGGTGCGGGCGTGGATCGCCGACAAGTACCTGCGCCGGGGCAAAAACTACATCGTCACCGAAGCGGTTTCGGTTGACGAGGACGGCCGGCTCATCGACCGCGTGATCACCCACGAGCTCAAGCAGCCCACGGAGGTTGGCAAGAAATGGGGAGGCTAGTGCGCGCCTACGAGGTGGGGGACGAGTTGCCCCCGCTGGTCAAGGAAATGACCCAGGAGGCCATCAACCTGTTCGAGGGCAGCGGCGGCGATTCCGAACCGTCCCAGTTCACCGACGAGGAGACCGCCCGCGAGACCCTGGGAACCGAGGGCACCGTGGCGTCGGGCAGAATGTCGCTGTCGTTCGCCCTGGAACTGCTGCGGCGGTACTTTGGCAGCGCCGTGTTCAACCACAACGGCACGGTTGATCTGAGATTCCTACGACCCGTCCGTCCCGGCGACACCATCACCTTCACTGGCACGGTAACCGGCGTCAGTCGGGAGGTGAACGGCAGCCGTGTATCGGTCGACGTAAAGGTGGAAAACCAGCGCGGCGACACTACCGGCGTGGGCCATGGCAGCGCGGTAGTCCCCAACGCCTTCCTGCCCCAGGACGAGTAATCGCCGGGCAACAAACTCGCTGCCCGGCGAATCCCTTCAGTGCCTGCCAGCTCCGCGCTGGATACAAAGAGCTGCGGTAGGGTGCCCGCGAACGCGGGCCCCATCACCGACCGAATCACCCTACTGACGCAACCTGACCCTCGACTCACCGCCCTCCAGGCCAACCGCCGCGCCATCCCGCCGGCGACGCTCCGTCGACCTCCGCTCCCTGGTCCAGGACTTGCGCGTGAACTGGCATCCGAGTCCCCGCTCGATCTCCCGCCACTTCCGGTCCTCATCCGGCGTGATAAACGTCACCGCCTCGCCGCTGCGACCCATGCGGCCGGTGCGACCAACACGGTGCGTGAATAGCTGCTCGGAATCCGGCAGGTCATAGTTGATCACCTGCCCGATGCCCTCAACGTCCAGCCCCCGGGCTGCCACATTGGTGGCGATCAGGATGGGCGCGGCACCGGACCGGAAGTCCTTCATCACTCGTTCGCGGGCCACCTGGCTCAGGTTCCCCTGCAGCGCTCCCACCGGATAACCCAAATCCTCCAGTTGTTGGGCCAGCCGCTTCACGCCGTGCTTGGTCCTGCCAAACACCAGGACCGGCGCATCTTCCCTGCCGTCCAGCAGCGTGCGCAACGCGTCCATCTTGTCGGACTTTTGGATGCTGTAGACCAGGTGCTCCACGGTTGGTATGCCTTGCAACTCTGCATCAACCTCCACCCTAACGGGATCGTGCAGATGCTTTCGCGCGGTCTGTGCCACCCATTCGGGCACGGTCGCGGAGAACAGCGCCGTCTGACGTTGATCCGGCGTCTGCCCCAGAATGACGTCGACGTCCTGGGCAAAACCACGGTCCAGCATCTCGTCGGCCTCGTCCAATACCAGGAAACGCACCGATCTCAGGTTCAGGCTGCCCTGTCGCACATGGTCCAGCGTCCGACCCGGCGTTCCGATGATGATCTGCGCCCCCTGCCTCAGAGCCTTGTGATCTCGGCCCACCGACCGACCGCCGTACAGCAGGGTCACGTGCAGGCCCTGGGCTCTGGCCAAACTCTCGGTGACGCCGCCCACCTGGACCGCCAACTCGCGGGTCGGCACCAGGACCAAAGCCTGCGGTCGCCGCACCGCGGCTTCGCACTGTTCCACCAGCGGCACCGCGAACGCCAGGGTCTTGCCGGATCCGGTGCGCGCCTGTCCAATCAAGTCGCGTCCCTCCAGCAAATGTGGGATCGCCTGCTGCTGTATCGGAGTGGGATCGGAGATTCCCATCGCCGCGACGGCGGCCCTGGTGCCTCGGTTGAGCACCATGCCGGGAAACACTTCCTCCGAGGCGATGGAGTCGGATTCATACCCGGCCACGGAATCATCCGGAGGGACCGAATTGCCGTTTTCAGCTGCCTTGGGGGCGGCGGCAACGCCGTTGCGTCTCAAAAACAGGCACGACCGGCAATACACGGGCCTGCCTTCGGTGGGTCGGAAGGGAACGGTGGTTGGTTCGCTGCAGTCCGCACAGGTGGCGGGATGCTGGCTCGGGCGATGGATCTGCGCGCTGTCGGTATGGTCGCGTTGGCTGGGCCTGGTACGGGATCGACGGGGTTGCAATGGCATGCGGGAATAGACTCCTTGGTCTCGGGAAAACTGAGGCTCAGCGCGTAACGCCGCCAAGCATGGCGCTGCAGCTCAATAGGTCCTGTTGCTGCAAAAACAATCCGCGCCGTATAACGGCGCATATACATTGTAACAGGCTTCCCGACGCGACCCGGTAAGGCCGATCCAGCGTATATTCGGCCCAACCGATACACAGATCTTGGGTTGGAAAACCAGCCCTGTGACCGTTGGGACTTCACTAATTTACGCCGGGATCCAACTGTGGTGCCGGAGACTGACCTCCCGTCGTCAGTCGCAAAGGAGCATGCAACCCCAGGCTGCATGATTCGCGCCATAGCCAGTTAGCCGCGGTCTCCCTTACTCCATTTGATGGCTGAGACAGGGCATCTGTGGCTGTTGAAATGAGCATCGTAAAGGGAGCGGTTGGATGTTCGCAGCGTAGTGCAACAACAAAATAGGTATGGCTGCGTAGGATGCGATTTGGAAGTGCTGACAAAACGATAGTGGCGAAAATCGGCGCAGAGTGGCGAATTACCCCACTAGAACGTGCATCACGGTTCAAAAAAAATGCGGATGAGGCATGGCAATCAGGTGATTACAGCGGCGAAGTTCGGGTACAATCTTTAATCACATTTGATTTCGAGGTTTGGGCAATGAGTTACAAAGCTGAATACATTTGGATCGACGGGCAGCAGCCTACGGCGAAAATGCGCTCCAAGGCAAAGATCGTTCCAGACGGCGAAGCCCCTCCCGTATGGGGGTTTGACGGTTCAAGCACCAACCAGGCGCCGGGCGAAAACTCGGACTGCGTGCTGAACCCGGTCCTGGCCGTTCCTGACCCTATTCGGGGCGGAAACCACAAGCTGGTGATGTGCGAAGTGCTGCTCACCGACATGTCGCCTCACCCATCCAACACCAGGGCAGCGTGCGCCGCCGCCGCCGCACAATACGCCTCCCTGGACTTCTGGTTCGGCATTGAGCAGGAATACACCTTCTTCGACGGCATCAAGCCGCTGGGCTGGCCGGACAACGGCTTCCCCGCTCCCCAGGGTGGATACTACTGCGGCGTGGGTTCCGACGAGGTTTTCGGCAGGCCCGTCGTGGAGCAGCACATGGACGCCTGCCTGTATTCCGGTTTGGAATTTTCCGGCATCAACGGCGAGGTCATGCCGGCCCAATGGGAGTTCCAGATCGGCCCGATTGGCGCTCCTGCAGTGGGAGACCACCTGTGGCTGGCCCGTTGGCTGCTCTATCGCATCGGCGAGGACGTTCTGACGGTTGACGGCCGCCGGGGCATCAGCGCGACGCTGGATCCCAAGCCGGTGAAGGGCGACTGGAACGGCGCCGGGGCCCACACCAACTTCTCCACCAACACGATGCGGGAGAACTACGATGCCTGCGTCGCGGCGGCGGAGGCCCTCCAGACCCGCCACGATCTGCACATCGCCAACTACGGCGACCGGATCGAAGAACGGCTGACCGGCCTGCACGAGACCTGCTCGTACCGTGAATTCCGGTATGGAGTTTCCGACCGCGGCGCGTCGGTACGCATTCCGTGGCAGGTGGCCCGGGACGGCAAGGGCTACATCGAAGATCGGCGTCCCAACGCCAACTGCGACCCCTACACGGTCACCCGTTTGATCATCGAAACCGTGGGCGGCGCCGCTTCCTAAACCAGCCGTACATCTTGGTCCCCTGGCCTTGCCGGGGATCAACCAATGCCCCGGCCGGCCTGGCCACCAGGAAATGCCGCTGCTCTGGAGCGTGTTTATGCTCCAAAGCAGCGGTCGTATTTGCAGGACCCTCCAGACTGGGATGCGCCACCGGCGGCCGCCTCGGCAACGGATCACCGAGCGTCAGCCTCCCGGCCGCACGGTACGGGGGTCCAGCAGGTCCCTCAGGCCGTCGCCCAGCAGATTGAAAGCGAGCACTGCCAGAAAGATCGCCGCGCCGGGTATCAGCAACAGGCGTGGAGACGTTTGCAGGTGCGGGCGGGCGTCGTTGAGCATCGCTCCCCATTCCGGCGTGGGCGGTTGCGCGCCCAGCCCCAGGAAGCTGAGGCCGGCGATGCCCAGGATGATCCACCCGACGTCCAGGGAGGCGATCACGATGATCGGCCCGAGGATGTTCGGCGCAATGTGTCGGAGGATGATGCGCAGGTTGCCGGCTCCAGCGGCGCGGGCCGCCGTCACGTACTCCATCTGCCGCGCGCCCAGCGTGACGCCGCGAATGATGCGGGCATGTCCCACCCACCACACCGCTCCGGCTGCCAGCAGCACGTTGAACAGGCCGGGACCCAGTGCTCCGGCCACGGCCAGCGCGAGGATCAGCGAAGGAAAAGCCAGCAGCAGATCCACCAATCCCATGAGCGCTGAGTCCAACCAGCCCCCATGGTATCCGGACAGCATCCCCACCGTCAGCGCGATGCTCATGCTCAGAACCAGCGTGATGGCCGCAGCCAATAATGTCATACGGGCTCCGTGAACGGTCCTACTCAAAGTGTCCCGCCCCAGATGGTCGGTGCCCAGCAGGTGTTCCGCCGAGGGCGAGAGAAGTCGTCCGGGCAGGTTGATATCGGTGGGGTCATCCAGCGGAAGCCAGGGTGCCAGTAATCCTGCCATCAACAACGAGACCACCAGGAGCAATCCCAGCGCGGTTCCCGGTTCACGCAGCAGCGCCGCCCACCGCAATCGCCGCCTCGCGCCGGCGGCCATGGCTTTAATGGGATCGTGATCCCCAGCCTGTTCGACATCAAGCGCCATCGGACGCTACATCCCTTCCCGTCCGAAGCGGAGGCGCGGGTCGGCGACCCGGAGAGCGATGTCGGCAATCAGGTTGACCAGCAGCACCACGACGGCAATGTAGGTCACGAACCCCTGCACCACAGGATAGTCCCGAGCCAACGCCGCTCCCACCATCAACTGACCCAGGCCAGGCCAGGTGAATATGGTCTCCACTATGACGGCGCCGCTGAGCAGGTAACCAAGGCTCACCCCGGTGGCTCCGATGGCCGGCAGCAGCGCGTTGCGGAGAGCGTGCCCAAAGGCGACGGTTCGTTCCGACAGCCCCTTGGCACGCGCCGTTCGGATATAGTCCTGCCCCAGGGTTTCCAGCATGCTGGCGCGTATGAGTCGCATCAATTGAGCCATGGGAGCCAGGGAGAGCGCGATGGCTGGAAGCACTACTTGTGCAGCCGAACCATAGCCGAACGCCGGCAGCCACGACAGTTTCACTGCGAACAGGATAATCAGCCCGTAGGCCAGGGCGTAAGATGGAGCCGCCGCGCCCACCAGGGCCACCAGACGCGCCACCGTATCCACCGGGCTGCCGCGTTGGCGGGCCGACAGAATGCCCATGGGCACGGCGACAAGTAGCGCCAGAGTCAGGGCAGCCGCCGTAAGCAAGGCCGTCGGCACGGTCCGACGCGCCAATTGCCGGGCCACCGGTTGTTCGGTTACGTATGATCGCCCCAGGTTTCCTGCGATCGCCTGCGACACCCACCGAACGTACTGAACCGGCAGGGGAGCGTCCAGACCCAGTTCCGTGCGCATCGCGGTCACCGCTGTCGGGTTGAGCGCTTGGCCCGGATTGCGCTGGCGCAACACAATTTCAGCCGGGTCTCCCGGCGCCAGGTTCAGAAGAACAAAGCTGACGCCCGAGATTCCCAGGAGCAGCAGCGGCAACGTGGCCAGCCGGCGTATCAGGTAGGCTGCCATGCCGGTGATGAGTTAATCCGGATCGAAAACCGGTACGGTTTACTCGCTCAAACCGATGCGGTCGTCGAACATATAGAGCCGATGAGGATGCGGCTCGAATCCGGACACCCGCTCGTTGACGCCATACATCATGTATGCGTGCGCCACCGGCAATAGCGCGCTTTCCTCGGCGACCACCGCCAATGCTTCGCACGCAATTTGCTTCCGCTGCTGAATGTCCGAGACGTCCCCTGCCTGCGCAATAATGCCCACCAGCTCCGGATTGGAGTAATGTCCATAGTTGTTGGCTCCGCTGTCGCTGGCGTCGGCGTGCAGCCCAACGAACTTGCTGACGTTCAAAACCGGGTCTCCGGCATCAACTACGTTGTTGTACCACCCGAAGAGGTCCCAGGTTGGCTCCTTGACCACTGACCACTCCGTTATTTGCACCTCGGCCCGGATTCCAGCCTCGCCCAGCATGGCTTGGGCGGCCTCTGCCATTATGGGGAGCTGGAACCGTTGGGGATAACCGCCGATGACTATTTCCAGAGCCTGCCCGTCCTTGTCCACGTAGCCGTCGCCGTCGGTGTCAATGTAGCCGGCCTGGGCCAACAATTCACCGGCGCGCTGTGGATCGTACTCCGGTCCGGCCACTCCAGGGCAGGACGCCATCGCCTCCGGCAGCAGGAGGTCGGCAAATGAACCCGTCCCTGCCGGCGCCACCAGCCCCGCGATGCTTTCCCGGTCGATGGCGTGGCTCACGGCTTGGCGTACCAGCGGATCGGATAGCGTGCCCCGCTCGAAATTGACCCACCACATGACCACCGAAGTGCCCGCGCCAGCCGTCCGGCTGTGCAGGTCAGGGACGGTATCGAAACGTTCCACCCCCTCAGGGGAGATGTTGATGGCGAAATCAATGTCGCCGGCTTGCAGGGCCAGTTCCCGGCTGTTGGTATCCGGGATGGCGATGTTCTCGATGCCGGCCAGTGGAGGCTTTCCGCCCCAGTAATCGTCGTTGGCCACACTGCTCAGGCGTTCCTTGTGGATGTACTCAGTGGGGATGTATGGGCCGGTCAGCGCTCCCGCAGACAGGAAATTGTCCTCGCCGGCTGCGTCAGCCGCGGCAGCGTCAACAATGGCCGTTTGTGAAGTGGTGAGTAGTCCTGGCAATGTTGGACGCGCGTCCGTGGTATTGATGACGACGGTATGGGAGTCTTTGACTTCCATGCTTGCAATCGCGAGCCTTTCCCCGGTGCCTGGCGACAAACGGATTGTCCTTTCCAATGACGCTTTGACGGCGTCAGCGTCCATCACTGCCCTATTGTGAAACCTGACACCGGAACGTAGCTCAATCTGCCACGTCATCGGATCGATCTGCACAGCTTCTGTGGCCAGCCACGGCTCGGGGCTGAGGTCAGCAGCCGACAAACGGAACAGGTTCTCCGCCATACCCCCTTGACTGGCGGCCCATGCGCCCTCCACCGGGTCCAGCGGGCTGTCCAGCCATATGACGCCGGCAGTTAGCGTGGGACGTTCCACGTCGTCAGTCGCAGATGCCGAGGCCTGCTCCAGCTCGGTGGTCGACGCCGCCGGCTGTTCCGACGCTGCGGTTGCTTGAGAAGGTTGTTGCGACGTTCCGGTCTCTTGAGCAGCCTGTTGTTGAACAGTGGTTGCTGCTGGGAGCGCCTGCGGTTCGGTGGCGGCAGGCACCGCGGCGTTTTCGGTGCTGGCGGCCGGCGCTCCGCAGGCCATCGCCAGGACCAGCAAGAGCGCCAGCGTCATTAGGGTCAATAGTTTGATACTTTGTCTCATTAGTTTTGGCACGATGATTCTCCTACTTGGTTTCCATGGTCAAAAATCGCTTACCGGCTCTTGTTACTCGCGACGGGCGAATGCAGGATTATCGAGTTGCCTCGCAATCCCGGTGATGGGTGCCCACCGTGTAGCCTTCGCGTCAACCTCAACGATTGCCGGCGACGGCCAAATAAGTTAACAACGCTTCTTGCAGTTGTCAACGACAGCGCCAACGCGATCGTACCAAGAGGCCGCGGCAGAGCCCGGGGCTTGGAACTCGCCCGGTTCGGCGGCAACCTCCCGGTTATTCGGGAATCTCCATCGACCACATTGGGTTAGAATGAGGCGAATCAGCCCAAAGACAGCCACAGCCAGGAGGTGATTCCATGGTGCAGGGCAAGGCAGATGCGCCAACTACACCGGGAGCTTTGTCAGGAATCCGAGTGTTGGACTTCACCTGGGTCAGGGCGGGTCCCTGGTGCACACGGTGGCTGGGGGCGCTGGGAGCCGAGGTGATCAAGGTTGAATGGCCCCAGCGACCCAATACTCGCGGCGACAACATCGCGACGGGAGCGGGTACGCCAGACGGCCTGCCCGCCAATCTCAACACCAACGGCCATTTCAGCGACACCAACTCCAACAAGCTGAGCGTCACCCTGAACACTCGCACCGACCGGGGCATTGCCCTTACCCGGCGGCTGGTGTCCATGTCCGACATCGTCATCGAAAACTTCGCCTACGGTGTATTGGACCGGTGGGGTCTGGGCTACGAGGACATGAAGAAGCTCCGGCCCGACATCATCTACCTCTCCATGTCCGGCTTCGGCCACACGGGTCGGGACCGGGACTATAAAAGGATGGGAGCCATCGCGCAAGCCCTGTCCGGTTTGACGTACACGTCGGGCCTGCCGGATCAGCCACCCGCCGGTTGGGGCTGGTCCTACCTGGACGACA
>JAPOQH010000012.1 GCA_026710825.1 Chloroflexota bacterium
GCATGTGGCCGTCGCCCGGGTTGATCGGAGTGATATGGTCGTGTCGGAACCAGTCGGCTACGGAGTCCGCGGCATTGGCCGGCGACACGGGAGGACTTACCACACCGGGAATGCTGATCACGCGCACAAACCCGGTTGCTACTGCCCAGGGCATGCCGACGCTTTCGGTCCCATGAACCAGGTCTTGCCACCAGCGTTGGGCCACGTCATGCTCTGGGGCATCAGGTTTGTGGGCGTAGATCAGCATGTTGATGTCCGGTACGATCATGCGTTGCGTTCCCTGAATCTCCGTTCCTTCTCGAAGTATTCCTCATCCATGAGTTCATCGTTCAGCCGGTTGTAATTGACCTGCTGTTCCTGGCCGATGAGGCCCGCACGGGCGGCAGTAGAGGAGGGTTCCATCTCGGTGGCCGGCGCGTCTGGCTCTGTGGTGGAGATTTCTCCGATGTCCAGTGAGACCAACGCGCCTTCCGGCAGGTCAATGGCTTCCAGCGGCGTGAGTACCCCGTTGGCGAACCTGGCTTTCACGGTTTGTGTCATAACTCGCTCCCTGCGGCGCCCTGCTTGATCGTTCCACGAGGGCAGTGTAGCACTGGCTACGTCGATTGCATTTGCGGTGTTTGTCGGGGGGGTTAGCTATTCCGAAAAATCAGTATCGTCGGCATGGGTTTGTCTGCTGAATTGGGGAGTAGCGAAATCTTCTCGATCACATGAGCAGATGATGCGGTGGCAGAGTTTGGGCCGAACTCTGCCACTTTCGCCCTCCAGCCGTGGCCCCCGTGCGGGGCGATTGGCGACCGCCAGCCCCTTTCTGGCAGAGTTCTTCCGGTCTACTATGCCACCATACTTGTGCGTGATGGCCTTGAGGGCATCGGCGGGGCCACCGTGCGCCGCGACATACCTACTGAGGTGGTGGACGAGACGCTGGCTTGGCTGGCGGAATAACCGTTGGCTACCGCCCGGGCTGGCACCCTGAACTTATTACCTCATTTCAATATCGGCGGTGACAACAGGACAGGTGATGCGTGGCAGAAGAGTGCCGGTAGCAATGGGGCCACTGCATTGCGGCAGTGGGAGTGTTGGGAATCGGGTGGGCTAATAGGCGATGTAAATGCTTCAATGGGGCCGTAGCAAGACTACGGGTATATGAACGAGGGTGGAGAGGGTATCAGAGGGGGCCTTGCCAATGGGGCGGCGTGTTGTTATACTTGATTTACATTGCATATTCTCAATTACTCAACAACTGACCAAATCAAGATGGCGCTGGTTTCGAAAGGCGCTGCCGAATTCCAACAAGCCTGCGCATCAGGGGCGATGGAGAGAGTGTATGACCTTTGGGGAATTTTTTGCTAAGGCTACCGGCCATGATCCCTACCCATATCAATGTCGATTGGCCCAGGGACCCTCCCTCCCGACCCTTTTGAAAGCGCCCACCGGTTCAGGCAAGACCGAAGCCGCCGTGCTGGGCTGGCTATGGCGATGGAAGGAACATCCCCAGGAGACCGTGCGCAGGAACACCGCCCGGCGGTTGGTTTACTGCCTGCCCATGCGCAGCCTTGTGGAACAGACGGTGGGTCGAATCGAGGGGTGGGTCAACAATCTGCAAATGGAACGCCGGGTGGGTATCGTAGCCCTCATGGGCGGGGAGCCGCCAACGCAGTGGTATCTGTACCCGGAGCAGCCGTTCATCATAGTCGGCACCCAGGATATGCTTCTGTCCCGCGCGCTCAACCGGGGATACGGCGTTGGTCCATCGATGTGGCCGGTCGAATACGGCCTGCTGAATAACGACTGTCTCTGGGTATTGGACGAAATTCAGTTGATGGCCAACGGTCTGCCCACCTCCACTCAACTGGCTGGTCTGCGCCATAGGCTTGAAACTTTCGGACCGTCCCACAGCATGTGGATGTCGGCCACAGTTCAGACTGATTGGCTTGCCACCGTCGACCATCCGGCGCCTTCAGAACGGGAAGTATTGGAGCTTGGTCGGGACGACATGGCCCACCCTATCCTGGGAAAGCGTCACCATGCCCGGAAGATGGTTTCTGAAGCCAACGTGAACAGGGGAGCCGGATATGCGCGGCGGTTGGCGAACCTGATCGTAGAGAAGCACGTGTCCGGCACTCTGACCCTGGCGATCGTCAACACGGTGGAACGTGCCCAACAGGTGTACCGGGAACTCGACGACGGCCGACGGGTTTCGCTGGACGCCGCAAGGGTGCTGGTACATTCGCGTTTCCGGGAGGAGGACCGCAGCAGCAAGAACGATGCCGTCTCGGCAGGTCCGGAGGCGGCGACTCCGGGAATGGTGGTGGTGGCAACGCAGGCCGTCGAAGCGGGAATGGACATCTCGGCGCGGACGCTGATCACCGAACTGGCTCCGTGGTCATCCATGGTGCAGCGATTCGGGCGGTGCAACCGCGCGGGAGACGATGAACCGGGCGCAATCTTCTGGGTGGACACCGGAGAGCGTGGCGCGGATACGGCGCCGTACCGGCCGGAAGAAGTGGCTGCGGCCCGGGAGCAACTGAAGTTGCTGGAAGGCTACTCCGCCGGCCCGGCGGATCTCACGAGATTGGGGGCTGTCCTGGAGGAGGTTGAGCACCGCGCGGTGATTCGACGACGCGACGTGGTGGGGCTGTTTGACACCACGCCGGACCTGTCGGGCGGCTATCTGGATGTGTCGATGTATGTCCGTGGAGACGATGAACGTGACGTCTCAGTGTATTGGCGGGATATTCCCCCGGAAGGACCGGGAGGGGCCGCTCCAAGACCGAGGCACTCCGAAATCGTGAAGGTGCCTATCGGTGGACGATCGGGCCAACCCACGGGCATCAGGGACTATCTTGCCGACGGCGAAGGACGGATAGCGTGGGGCTGGGACTTTTTGGACGACCGATGGCGTAGAGCGCAACCGCGGGAGATTCATCCGGGAATGACCCTGATGCTGGACTCGCAACAGGGAGGCTATTCTCCTGACATCGGTTGGGACGCGTCGGGCAAGGAGCGGATGGTTCCAGTCCCGCTACCCGTGGGTACATCTGAGGTGGAGGACGGGCAGGGTTCCGACCCCGGATCCACCGCCCTCAGGAAAGCGGTAGCGCTTTCCGACCACTGCCGGCACGTGGAGGATACGGTTAGGGCGATCCTGGGCCAGCTGTCCGCCTGGGGCATTGAGCCGGCGATCTGTGAGGCGCTGGCAGTGGCGGCGCTCTATCATGATGCCGGCAAAGCGCACCCGGCGTTCCAGAGGATGATGTGGGGACTTCCGGAGGGCGAAGCATTGCCGGCGAATGCGGCGCCGTTAGCGAAGAGTGTCCAGAACGCCAGAAACGAACGACGGCACTTCCGCCACGAGCTGGGCAGCGCCCTGGCAATCCTGGAGCACGCGCCCGGACTCGACGAAACGGCGCGCGACCTGGCCGCCTACCTGGCCGCGGCACATCACGGCAAGATCAGGCTCGGGATAAGGGCGTTGCCCGGACCTGGGAGAGCGAATCCGGACTCCGACCGCCTGCTGGGCTACCCGGTGGCCGCACCCGAAACACTGCCGCAAGTGGACCTGGGAGCGGGATTGCAATTGGCGGAAACAACCCTTGACCTGTCCATCGCGCGTATCGGTATGGACCGTCAGGAGCGTAGGTCATGGCTGGACCGAAGCACGGCTCTCCTGGACCAACTCGGACCCTTCCGGCTAGGGGTGCTTGAGACCCTGATCCGGGCCGCCGACATGCGGGCCAGCAAGCTGGAACAGGAGGATGGAGAATGAGCCAGGCACACGAACTTGAACTGAGGGGATGTGCTCCGGAACCGCTCATGGCTTATCTGAAGGGCCTGGGCATTTTTCGCCTGGTCGCAGAGCAGAAGGACCCTGGGGCCCGTGCCTGCTGGCAAAACGACGGTTTCTTCCTGAGCTCGGCGTTGGACCGCGAAGCCCTAGCCCAATTCTTTCTGGAGGAGTATCGACCCACGCCCATTGTCTCGCCCTGGAACGGCGGCAGCGGATTCCATGCCAGGGACAACGCGAGGGCGTTGAACGCCATCTTGGGGGTTGAATCGCCGAGGTTCCAATCTTGGCAAGAGGTGATTGCGACCGCCAAGCTTATATTGGCGCAATCGGCCCTCCCCGTAAAGGAGGCTAAAGAATGGGTCCTCGGCCAGTGCCGGGCCCGGTTTCCGGATGCCGCTCTGGACTGGCTGGATGCGGCCTACGTGCTCACCGCGGGTGGGGCCACATACCCGCCGCTGCTCGGTACGGGGGGCAATGACGGCCGGTTGGACTTCAGCAACAACTTCATGCAGAGCGTGGTCCTGGCGCTGAATCTGGACCAACGGCGCAGTGGCGACGCCATCATCCACAACCAGGTTGTTGCGGCTTTATTCGACGAGGGATCGCCCGAACTGGTCAGGAAGCGATCGACCGGGTTTTACAACCCCGGCAGCGTTGGCGGGGCCAACGCTTCGGTGGGGTTCAATGATGAGGCGATGACCAATCCCTGGGACTACGTGCTCATGCTCGAGGGTGCATTGTTGTTCGCGGGCGCGGCCGCCCGCCGGCTGTCGTCCCGGTCCTCGTCCAAGGCCGTGTTTCCTTTCACGGTGGATAATTCCGCCGCCGGTTACGGCACTGCCGTGGATTCGGAGTACGGAGGTTCGGCGCGAGCTGAATTCTGGGCGCCGCTCTGGGACCGGCCCGCCTGCCTCAATGAACTGAACCATCTGGTGTCGGAGGGGAGGGCGCAACTCGGCCGCCGGCAGGTCTCCAATGGAACGGATTTCGCCCGGGCGGCGGCTGGGCTTGGCATGGAGCGCGGCGTTGCCCAATTCCAGCGGTACGGCTTCCTGGAGCGCAACGGGCGAGCGTACCTTGCCGCACCGCTGGGCCGCTTTCGCGTCCGGGATGATCGGGATATTGCCGAGCGCGCCAACGTCCTCTTTGACCTGGAGCCGTGGCTGGAAAGCCTGCGCAGGACAGCTACGGTCCGGAACGCGCCCGCCGGGTTGGGCACGGCTCTCCGGCGTGTTGACCAGGCCATCATCGATTTCTGCCAGCATGGCCAGCCACCCGACTTGCAGAACGTGCTCATAGCCGTGGGGCATGCGGAGAGGTGGCTGGCCACCTCTTCCCTGCGCAATGGGCCATACCCGGTGCGTCCGCTGAGCAGTCTCTCCCGGGAGTGGCTCCACCATGCGGACGACGAGACCGTTGAGTTCCGGCTGGCTCGCGCCATGGCGTCCGTTCTACCCGTGCAGGAGGACGGGCAGGTGCTTGCCGGTCCGATTCGGGAAAACCTGGAGCCGGTGGAAGTGCGCCGGCGGGTCGATTGGAAACAGGACAGCACGTCTTTTGTCTGGACCTCAGGGGACGCGCTGTCCAACATGCTTGCCGTGTTGGAACGACGCTGTCTTGAAGGCAAGATGGCCAGCCTGCATCACCCGCCCCTGGAGGCGTCCAGTTTCGCCGGGCTGGACGATGTCACAGCATTTTTGAACGGCGCGGTGGATGTGCAACGCATGGTAGAGCTGGCGCTGCCGCTGTCGTGCGTGCGCCACCGGTCGCCGCCGTCGCCGGGAGGCCAGCGACAGAACCTGCCGGTGGCCCTGCCAGCGGCGTACGCGGTGATGAAGCTGACCCTGCTGCCCGGCAGGTTCATCTGTCCCCCGTTTGATATCGCTGAGGCTGACATCTGGATGGACCCCGCCATGATCGCAATGCTGCGGGCAGGGCGGGTCCAAAACGCCTACCAGGTGGCGCTGCGCCGGCTCAGAGCTGCCGGACTTCCCCCAACGCTGTCCAGCACCCCAGGGATATCCGACCGATCGGAGCAGGGGCGACGGCTGGCCGCCGCGCTGTTATTTCCAACCGGTGCGCCGTCATATACCGCCCTGGCCACGCTCGCGTTGCGCAGACCCGTTCTGGGTGTCGAGACGGAATCGCCGCCAGCGGGCCGATCTGATTAGTGATCAAACACGACCCAAATCTGATCATGGAGAATGCCGAAATGCCGATTCAGTTACAACAGTTTGACGGTCACCCGCGCCTGCTAATGGAAGTCCGGCTGGAACCGGCGCAGGGGACGCGCTTCCAGCCGACCGGCTTCCCCGACCTGGGGCCCGCCGTATACGACGGTCTGAAGGCAGATGGTGCCACGACCCTGATGGTCCTGGTCGAGTCCGCCCAGTCGGTGGCCAACCGGCTGGAATGGGTTTGTTGGGACGATGCGACCGGTTCTTTGGAACCCGCCATTACCGGTATGCCCTACGTGTCCGTTGACCTCTGGGGCAGCGGAAGCACCAACTCGTTGCTGGAGGCACACCGGCTGAACTCGCCCTACATTCTCAGCAACGACTCCGGTTTTGCCGAGAAATTCCGCAGCGAAGCGCAATTGCCGGCACGCAACGAACAGGTCGGGATATTCAACCGGGCCGCGTTGGCCCGGGCCGCGTTCAAATACGACCCTGGATCAGTGTTGCACGGGGTCTTTCTGGAGAAGCTGGACGGACGCGCTCGCTTGCAGCGATGCCTGTCTGGCTTCATAGAAGCCCGGGGAGCCAACGTCGCGGATAGTGGCGGGGTCAAGAACGATCGGGTGGCTCCCGCTCCGCGGTCTCTCCGGGAGGTTGGGATCACCGGCAGCGCCGCCGAAGGGTATGGGAACGTCCCGTTTCACCGGACCGAGTACACCGCCGAGTGCATTGTTGCCTACTTCAACCTGGACCTGGCTCAGATCAGGGCCTACGGCTTGGGAGATAACGCGGAGCGGTTCCTGATAACGCTGGCGTTGTGGAAGATTCGCAAGTTCCTGGATATCGGCCTGCGACTGCGCACCGCCTGCGACCTCGAAGCGGTTGGAGACTTGACGGTCACGCGGCCCCAGGACGGATTTGCCGTGCCGGTCCTCCCTGAATTGGAGTCGGAACTTCCCGAATTGGTCGCCGCCTGTGCCGCGGAGGGCCTGTTCGCCGATCCTCCCGTAACCGAGCTTACCTTCCAGCGGAAATAGAAACGGCTCATGGGCAAGGAAACAACATGCTCACGATAAAGTTCACGTTTACCGCCAATCGCTATCACGCCACCCCGTGGGGGCGGCACGTCAACGAAGGCGTCGCCGAGTGGCCCCCGTCTCCATGGCGGATCCTTCGGGGGATCGCCGCCACCTGGCGGCGCACCCGGCCGGACCTGGCACCCGAGCGGGTCGTGCCTGTACTGACGGCAATGGCGACGGAACTCCCGGAGTTTCGTCTGCCCAGGGCATCGACCGGCCACACCCGTCACTTCATGCCATACGATGAAGGAGTGAGACAACGCAGCACTCTGGTCATCGACTCATTCGTAACCATCGAGCCCGACGATCCGTTGTTTGTCATCTGGCCCAGCCTGGAACTGACATCGCTCCAGCGCGACGATCTGAACGCTATCCTCAGCAATATGCCCTACCTGGGCCGGGCCGAATCGTGGGTCGAGGCCTGCCTCGTCTCGCATTGCCCGGAGGCGGCAAACTCCTTTCCCATGGAGACCGGCGCCGTTCCTGAGGGAGACTGGGAGATTGTTCGCACGCTGACGCCGCGCACTCCGCTCAGTCTCGAGGACCTGGAAGTGGAGACCTCCGATCTCCGGCGCAGTGGCCGCATTGATCCTGAAGGCGCTCGGTGGTGGACCTACGTGCGTCCGCCGGACTGTTTCACCGCGCTTCGCGCCGATCCGGCGTCGCACTTCGATCTGGGCGCGGGGGCACAGGTCGTCCGGTTCGCTATGGGCGGCAGGGTTCTCCCCAAAACCTTTGATACCCTCAGGTGGGGCGCGGTGGCGCGGAAGAGCGCAATGTCCCAATACGGCAGAGGCAACCAGGGGGCAGTTTCCCCATCCCTGTCGGGCAAGGACGCGTCCGGGAAACCCCTGCAGGGTCACCTCCACGCCTTCTACCTGCCCACCGACGAGGACTGCGATGGACGTCTGGACCATCTCACGGTGTGGGCGCCCGCAGGACTCACGGCGGCGGAATTTCGAGCCTTGGCGTCAGTGCAGACCCTCAACCCAGGCGGCCAACGCGAGCCGGTCCAGCTGGCTTATCTGGCCCATGGCGCACCCGAGGATTTTACCGGCGTGTCACCGTTGTTCGGCACTGCTGAATCCTGGCAGTCGCTCACGCCCTACGTGCTGCCTCGCCACGTCAAGTTCCGCGGACCCAGGGATGCGGACGGCAGGAAGTCGATGGTGGACAGTCCAGAAGAACAGATCACCAGGGAAGTCTCCCTGCGTTATCCCGAGGGACCGGGATTGGTCAGCTTGGAAGTTCACGAGTCCCGCATACCCATCAAACCCATGCGGGAGGGTCAGTCGAGTGGTTTTCGGCCCTTTGATTTCTTCAGATACAAGCCGGGTGGGGGTTCCAACGGGGGCGGAGTGTTCAGTTTTACGATCAGGTTTCAGAATCCGGTCTCCGGGCCGGTTGCCCTGGGATTCGCCTGCCATCAGGGCCTGGGCGTATTTATCCCGAAGGGGTGACAACAACGTGAAATTCGACAACTCACCTCCGGAATTGGTTCCCGCCAGGATGCTCAATGAGTACGCCTATTGCCCCCGGCTGGCCTACTTGGAATGGGTGCAGGGCGAGTTCGCCGACAGCGTTGACACTGTCGAGGGCCGTTTCCAGCATCGCAGGGTAGATCGCCCTTCGGGAGGCTTGCCGCCGAGTCCCGCCGACGAGGAGGCCGGTCCGGGGGACGATGACGATCCCACAGCGGAAACCATTCACGCCCGGTCCGTCCTGATCTCCGACCAGGCACTGGGTGTCATCGCCCGCATAGACCTGATTGAGGGTCAAGGCAACGCGGTCATCCCGGTCGACTACAAGCATGGCAAGACGCCCGATTTACCAGAGGGCGCATGGGAGCCCGAACGGGTCCTGGTTTGCATCCAGGGACTGCTGCTCCGCGCCAACGGCTACACCTGCTCCCAGGGGATGCTCTACTTCGTGGAGTCCCGCCAGCGAATCGCCGTCCCGTTGGATGATGCCCTCGTCTCGCGCACCTTGGAATTGTTGTCGGGTATTCGAGACATGGCTTCCTCGGGCCGCATTCCCCAACCTCTGGAGGACAGCCCCAAATGCCCTCGATGTTCACTGGTGGGCATCTGCCTTCCCGATGAGGTGAACTTCCTCTCTGCGCAGGGACGCGCCATTACTCGGGAAGACGTGCGCCGGATGGCGCCCGCCCGGGACGACTCCATTCCGGTATACGTCCAAACCCAGGGCGCCGTGGTCGGAAAGTCCGGCGAACAGTTGGAAGTGAAGCAGAAGAGCCAGGTGCTGCAGAGGGTTCGCCTCATGGAAATCTCCCACCTGGCCCTCTTCGGCAACGTACAGGTCACCACCCAGGCGGTTCGGGAGTTGTGCGACCGGAGCATACCCATCTGTTACTTCACTTACGGCGGATGGTTCCGTGGCATCACCAATGGCATGGGCCATAAAAACGTGGAATTGCGCTGCCGGCAATTCATGGGAGCAGTGACCTCTGAGGCAGCGTTATCCATCTCCAGGCAGTTGGTGTTCGGTAAAATAAAGAACTGCCGCACCATGCTGCGCCGCAATCACCGGGAAGTGCCCTCGGCAACATTGGCCGAACTGAACCGGCTCGCCGACCGGGCGCTCACGGCCCCATCCCTGGATACTTTGCTGGGCATCGAAGGAGCTGCGGCACGGACCTATTTCTCGGAGTTCCAGGGGATGATCAAGATCAGGTCCGTGGCCTTCGATTTTCAGGGGAGAAACCGGCGGCCTCCTCGGGATCCGGTCAACGCCGTCCTCTCCTTCCTCTATGCCATGCTGATCAAACAGGCGATGATCGCGGCTATTACAGTGGGCTTCGACCCTTACCTGGGCTTCTACCACCAGCCGAAGTACGGAAAACCCGCCCTGGCGCTGGACCTGGTAGAAGAGTTCCGTCCAATAATTGCCGATTCGGTGTGTATCAGCCTGATTAACAACGGGGAACTGGGGACGGGGCATTTCGTTACCCGGGGCCATGCGACAGCTCTCGCCCCAAACGGGCGCCGCAAAGTGATTGAATCCTATGAGCGGCGGATGGATGCTCTGGTAACTCACCCCCTGTTCGGCTACTCGGTCAGCTATCGCCGTATCCTGGAAATCCAGGTCCGCTTGTTGGCCAGACATCTGCTCGGCGAATTGCCAAGCTATCCGGTATTCAGGACGAGGTAAATATGCGTAACAGATTCCTCGTATGCTACGACGTTGCCGACCCCAAGCGGCTGGCTCAGACCCACAGGAAAATGAACGGATTTGGTGAATCCGCACAATATTCGGTGTTCATCTGCGATCTGTCGCCCAAGGAAAGGATATTGCTGGAAGCAGCTCTCACGGAAATCCTGAACCTGAAGGAACACCGGGCGTTGATCGTCGATATGGGTCCTTCGGACAGCCGGGGCCGTGATAGTTTCACTACTTTGGGCAATGCACGGGAATTACCCCGTCGCGCCGCTGTGATCGTATGAGGGGTGAGCGGAGGGCCGTTAGCCGACGAGAGGTCGAGAGGTCCAGTGGTGAAGCCGTCGTGCTTTACCTCTCGCAGTTTCCCAGCCAGGGTTCGGCAAACCGACATTGTGCGCGCCGGCGACGCAGTTTACCCTGCGACTATTTGTGCGAAAAATGGCTTTTTTCTGCGAATGTGCAACGTAAACGGGTCCTTAACGCGGTTTCCACTACCGAAAGGCGGTGGCCCCATTGAAGCGTGACCACGAACATTCCATCGCCGTATCCGATGATCTGGTTTCCACTACCGAAAGGCGGTGGCCCCATTGAAGCGGCGTCGCCCTGCGCGCTCTGGCCGACCGTGTAGGCGTGTTTCCACTACCGAAAGGCGGTGGCCCCATTGAAGCTACAAGCAGGGGAACGCGCTACACGCCGGCCACGACGAGTTTCCACTACCGAAAGGCGGTGGCC
>JAPOQH010000058.1 GCA_026710825.1 Chloroflexota bacterium
ACCGGACTGGAAATGATCTCGAAACTGTCCTCGACAACCCGGGGATGGCCGCTCGTGCCCTGGACGCTAATCTTCAGCGAGTGGGTGCGGGGTTTCGGGGTCCAGTTGTCGCTGGGGAGTATTCTCCCGTTGGCGATGGACCAGCCCTCGGCGGATCCCTCGTCTTCTGCGTCGTCGCTGACCCTGCGGATGTTCAAGTAGTTATTGTTCGCGCAGCCGTAGGAGCACTCGAGCACGAACATGTACGCCGTTGAAGGTTCAAGCTCGATTTGTTCGCGCGCCCAGAACCGGTTCATGATGTTGTTCTTTTTGTCGCCGTACGAGAATCCGGTGAGCCTCGCGCCGCGGCTTCCGTCGTCGTTCACCGCGTGGAGGCCGGCGTTCAGCACGATGTATTTCTTGTCGACGCTGGTTCCGAACTTGACGTCGATGGAGTGAAGCCTGATGCCGAGTTGAGGTCCGGTTCGGAAGACCTGGGCGGTGCCGTTGAGGTTTACGTTGATCGTGTCGTCATCGACCTCCCCTGCGTCCACGTTGGAGACCAGAGTGCGGGGTCGTCCGTAACCGGTTCCTGGGCGGCCGCGCCAGGAGGCGCTGCAAATAAGATGACCAATAAAATGGCGATCGCCGAGAGCAGCGCGACGACGAGCAGTGCGTTGGCAATCGCGCGTGCGGGCGGGATCCGGTCGAGGTCCGCTGGCAACGGCATGTCAGGCTCCACGTGCGACCGGCGGAGCCACCTAGTAGACTGGCTGTGAAGGAGTGAAGCAACCTCCACCGAGCCGTCGTGCTACGAGCCACTCGATACGGGACACCCTTCGATTCCAGCCAAACTCCGCCCCATGGGGCCGCGAAAGTATTGGTTGCAGAAAATGCTAGCCGCGTATGCCTGGGAAGCGTGTGAATCGGCGATTAACGGACGCATCGCCGCTTGCCAAGTGGGCGAAATGCGGCCGGCCTGATCCAGCCGTCCGTGGACAACCGCGGGGTCAGAGATGGAGCGTGAGAACCGTGGGTTGGCCGTGTGCGCAAACTATTTTGTGCGCACGCGTATACACGCGACCTACCCATCCAGAGATGGAGGCATTTTCACCGTAATCTGGCAGCAGGTATCAGACGGCGAAAATACACAGACCCGTCATCGATATGACGCGCGCGCATTGCGCCGTTCGCTGGCGAGCGACCCCACAGCGGTCGCGTCAAGAGCCGGCTCGTCTTCTGATTGATGAACGTTCCCGCCGTCCATCCGAAAGACTGCAACGATCAGGGTGCCGCCGACCACGAAAGCCATGTAGGCGAACAGAGACGTCGCATGCCACAAGTACCCGAGTTTCAACAAGTCCAGGGCCTCTTGTCTGGTGTATCCCAACTGTTCGTAATTGAGATTCCAGGACCATACGAGGTTGTGATCAGGCAATACCATCGGGACGTTTGGCGCCAGGTAAATCGCCAGGACGGTTGCCATGCCCAAAACCGTTCCAACCACGGCCACGGTGAACACCGTGGACAACACAAAGCGCCGGTCGCTTTCGCTGGGCTTGATCATCGGGTCGCGTATCACCAGCAGCACGATGAAGACTGCCGCCACGATGAGCAGCACGGCCGCCAATTGCATCCAAACCCACGCGTGGGACAACACGACCACAGTCACAAAAACGACGGCCACCGGTGGCAACACCGCCCATGCCGCCCTCAGGTGAGCACTGCGATTGCTGCGAGCGCCGGAATTCTGCCATCTCCAGAGCAGGTGAAAAGCCAACCCGGCGGATGCCGAAAGCGCCAGGTTGAGCAGGAGGGCCAGCGTGTAGGCGATCGAGGTATCGCCGAGATGGGCGAGACTGTGGAAGTTGTAGTGGTCCATGCGCAGCGGGGCGAACTGCAAGATAGGCGTCGTCAATAAGATGAACAACGTTACCCAGAAGAAATCCCGCAGCCCGGCTGCCGGATCCGTGAACAGGAATCCTTGTCCCAGCACCAGGCACGCCGCCAAAGCAACGAAAGCCACCGGAACCCAGGCAACGTCACCACCCAGAAATCCCATCATGAGACCAAGCGCCGCGATGCCGACCGCCAGGGGCAGGATCCTCAATAACAGGAACCGCACGACATGATTTTTCATTGAGGAGAGTCCCGGAATGTCGCGAACCCGCTGCTTGTCCACAGCGATAACGCTTGCGTCCCCTTCGTCGGGTACCCCATGTCGAATGCTCCGGGCGTCGACTTTCCCGGCGGCCTGCTCAATTGCGGAAGCGTAGTCCCTCGCTAGACCGGACAGCAATATCAACCCGGCAACCTCGGCGTCCGACAGTTCCAATGCTTTTCCGAAAGTTCGGAATCGTTCCACGCTGGGGGAAGTTTGTCCGGTTTCCCATCTGGACACGGTCGCGTGGCTGTATCGCTCGCCGTATTCGCCGTCCACGTCCACATCCGCCATGAGGCGAAGCAGGTCATCCTGAGTCAGTCCCCTGCGTCCTTCCTTCCGCAGGAATGACTCCCGGTAGGCGCGCATGAGGAAACCCGCTTGTGCCGCTCTGGCTCTCTGCGAATCGCGGTTGTTGTTCATATCTATGGGGTCGCGGAAGTTGTTCATTTCACACGGTTACAGGTGCGTAGTCCATTTCGATCTCGTCAAATCCTAGGGCTTGCGTTGGCGCCAAAAACTGGTACCAACAGCCCGTGGGCTATGCCGGCGAGACCATCGTGCAATCAGCCGCCCAGTTTTAGCCCGAACGAACTGCCCAATCCAGAATCCTAGATTCGACACATAACTGACAATTGCCAAATGCCCTATTGGGTAGGGGCGTTTGCCCCCAGGCAAATGGCGTGATGAAGGTAGATACCTTCGGGGGCCTCCGAATTTTGCTGCCCAAAATCCCAAAACGTTCATCCCAGCGTATTGCTGGTAGCGCCCAGGCGGGCGTTATTGAACACCATTCCCAAGCTCGAGTTTTGCGAGAACAGTATTTTTGCCCAGATGCAAATGCCCGTTGGCTACTGGCAAAAGTACCTTACTGTAATTCTGCCCCCTGTATATATTTGATGGGCGTTGTGCCAGCAGAAAGGTCCTCCGCTCCTATCGCTTAACCAAAACAATCGCAGTATTTCGGGATACCGGATGACTCTTCTATCGGAACGCAACATGGTCGCGAGGCTGGCGGCCGGCGCCGTGCGGATGAGCAACATTACAGCGGACCAGTTCGATCCGGCCGGGTTGAAGTATTTCACGACCATCTCGGTCAGGGCGCACTGGCTCATCTCGGTAATATGCCTGGTTGAACTGGTGTATCGCCCCCATTACGGGGTGATTAAATTCGCCGCCTATGCGGCGCTCACGGCGGCTCTGATCGGCTTCACTGCCTACCTGCACTACCGTCTGCGGTCCAACCGGTCGGTCACATGGCGCTGGCTTCTGGCGTTGTATGGACTCGACATCCTGCTGGTTTCGGCAGGGACCGTGATCGGCGGCGGTTTCAGTCACGACTTCTTCCACCTCTTTTACTACCCGGTGATGGCGGCCTTTGCCGTGATGTTCACATCGTTTCGGCTCAACATGCTCTGGGTGACGATGGTGTCCGTGGTCTATCTGGGGATATCGCTGACGGTGGGAGACGGTATTAACCTGGAGGAACGGGACGAAAAGGCGCTGCTCGCCAGGATAGCGATCATGTACGCGGTGGTTGCCACGGTGAACGTGGCTTCCAGGTTCGAGCGTATCAGGTGGCAACAGTCGGTCCAGCGGGAGCGGGCCCTGGAGCGTGAGCGGGTCGACGTGTCCCGGGCGATTCACGACACCGCCGCCCAGTCGGTGTTCCTCATCGGCATGGGTATCGACACGGCGAAAGAACTGGTCGGGGATGAAAATCCCGAGGCGGCCTCCACGCTTGAGGCGACGTCCCGGCTGTCCCGCTCCACGATGTGGGAACTGAGGCATCAAATTGACATGGGAAGCATCTACGAGGGGCGGGAATTGGGCCCAGCCCTCAGGTCCCATGTGAGCAGCTTCACGAACGTCACGTCGGTAGTGGCCGACATGACAGAGGCGGGCGCGGAGCCTCCGCTCTCCACAGAGGTCAAGGGTGGTCTGTTTTCAATAGCGCACAACGCGCTGGCCAACGCATACCGCCACGCAGAGGCGAGCCGGGTGTCGATTGGCCTGGAGTTCGGGGAGCAGCACATCCACCTGTGGGTGTCGGACGATGGGATCGGGCTTCCCGACGATTACGCTGAGCGCGGCCACGGTTTCACCAACATGCGCAGCACTGCTGAGCGGATGGGAGGCCGTCTCCTAACCGAGCAAACGGGTGATATGGGCGGCGCCACGATAGCCTGCCTGGTGCCCCTGGAACGGTAGCGAGCGAGAGACCGCAATGCGATTGCGACAGCGAACCAGGGTGATGATCGTTGATGACCATTCCATATTGAGGGTTGGCCTTCAGCAGGTGCTCGAACAGTCGGGCGAGTTTGAGGTGGTGGGTCAGGCGGCGGACGGCAATGAAGCGGTGAGGATAGCCGCCGAGGTGTCGCCCGACCTGGTGGTGATGGACGTGATGATGCCAAACAAGGATGGCGTGGCGGCGTGCCGCGAGATCATTGAATCCGCCCCTGATACGCGGGTGATCATTCTGACGGCCTCCACGGAAGAGGACGCCGTGGTGGATGCTGTGGCCGCCGGCGCCACCGGATACGTTCAGAAGGGAACCGACCGGGAACAATTTTTGGCGGCGGTGCGGGCCGTGGCGAAAGGTGAGCTTCGGCTGCCTGTTGATTTGGTGAAGAGAACCTTCGCATCCATCCGCGGACGGGTTGCGACGGCAACCACCGATGATCTGACCGCCAGGGAGCGGCAAATCCTGACGGCTTTCGCCACTGGTATGTCCTACGCCCAGATCGCGGAAGCCAGGGGGATCAAACCGGTAACCGTCCGGAACGCGATCTATGACATTCAACACAAGGTCAACGTGGGGACGATGCAGGAACTTGTGCTCTGGTCGGTGCGGCATGGACTGCTGGACGGCTACGTAGCCAGCGAATAAGGGGTGCCGAGACTGCGGGCGCCGTCCGTCCAGCAGTTCTCGGGACGCGGTTCAGGGCCGGGTAACCCATTTGCGGCGCCGCCGGCGAGCCAGCTGCTCCCACCGATTTCATTCCGAGCCTTACGGGATTAATACTCACACCATTGGCGGTTTTGCCCACGCTATCGCCGCTGCTGTGAGAGGGTCTCTTTGACTACGCACACAGCGAGCATATCGGCGTCCGGCATGCCTGGCGGCCCATGTGCACATGACGGATGCAATGAGCACGTTTGCGTCCGTTTCGTGGGAATGCACAGACTTTCGCCAACCCGCGTCTTAACATGGATTCCGATGGATGCCCGCGCCGAATTGGAACGCGCGAACCTGGTACCCGTCTCATCTTTGGAAAAGCCGCCCGATAGGGCGGCAACATCAACCGGACGATAACGATATCGAGATGAACATCGGGAGCATAAATCAATAGACCCGGGCTTCCCGGAATCGCGCGTCGCCTGGGGCCTTCGATTTTGGGCAGGTCTAACAGAGGCAGATCGTCGGGCGGATATACCTCCCGCCCTGGCGGTTTTTCCCCACACTCCCCTGTCCAAGATTCGGCGTGCTATTCCAGCACTATGCACTATGCGGTATGCGCCGTTGCCGCCGACACACGTCCGACCTAACGGATGCCGGATTCGGATGGCGCATGCCGTGCGACGGCGTATTGAGAGCAACCGTGTTGAACCTTCCCAAACCTCACTTAGTTGCTGGGTAACCCAAAGGAGCCGGGATACCCGAAGGAGGAGGAAAACTCAAAGGATCGAGGAGTTCGCTACCCAATAGCAATAGTACGCAACAACTGAATAACAGCAATCGCAACCATAACTGAAAAACGGTTTGGGCAGCCATAAATGCCCTGACCGCAAGAGGCATACCACCGTGATAACTGCACTGAAGGATATAACTCATTCACCGCATTCCAAACTCGCAATACCACTCACAATTTTCATCGCAATCGCGCTGCTCAGTACGGTCTCGTTCGACTCGGCCGACGCATCGTTCAACATACCTCGCTCCGGAATAGACATCTCCGGACCGCTGGGGACCACCGGGACGCCCGAAGGCGTGTGGTCCGATGGTTCCACCATCTGGGTGGTGGACAATGCCAACGACAAACTCGTCGCCTTCAGCCTGTCCAACGGGGATCACCTGGCAGACAAGACCATCGAACTGGACAGTTCCAATGGCAAACCCCGGGGTATCTGGTCCAACAACTACACGATTTGGGTAGCGGACTGGGACGACACCAAGCTCTACGCCTACAACCTCAACAACGGCAGCCGCCAGGCGAACAAGGACATCGACCTGGCCGGCAGCAATGATGCTCCCCGGGGCATTGCCGGCCAAAACAATGCCATCCTGGTCGTCGATAAGGACGACACCTACGTTTACGCGTACAGCCAATACGACGGCTCAAGGCGGCGGGACGTGGAATTCGACCTGCACGGTTCCAACGACCACCCCTGGGGTATCTGGATACACGGG
The DNA here is from genome assembly GCA_026710825.1 of Chloroflexota bacterium. Classification (GTDB taxonomy): domain Bacteria; phylum Chloroflexota; class Dehalococcoidia; order Lucifugimonadales; family UBA3495; genus Bin87. Next base: position 6,555 of record JAPOQH010000058.1, read on the forward strand.
TTCGGGAATGCCTGGGTCAGCGACCTCAACGACGATATGCTGTACGGATACGGCGTTTCCACGGGCGATCATGATCCTGCCGCCGATGTGCGACTGCCCGGAAACAATCTGAGCGCCAGGGGTATATGGTCCGACGGCGAGACCATGTGGGTTGTGGACGAGGAGGACCAATACCTCTATGGCATCTATTACCGGCACTTCAGACACACCAATGACGAAATAGACATCAGCGCGGTTGATGCTCCACGCGGCATCTGGACCGACGGCGAGACCATGTGGGTCGTGGATAGCGGCGCGAGCCCCGACCGGAAATTGCTGGCATACCGGCTGTCGGATGGAACCCGGGATAGCGGCAAGGACACCGTCCTGAATTCGAGCAACCGCCAGCCGCGCGACATTTGGTCAAACGGGACCAACGTTTGGGTCCATGACTCGGCCGATCACATGATTTACGCCTACGTGTTGGGCAGCAACGACGGTGAGAGGCTGACCGATGTAGAGGTTCAACTGCCCCAGAACTTCGACGACCCCAAGGGTATTTGGGGCGAGGGCGGCTTCGTGTGGGTCGCCAGACCTCACACAACCACACTGACCGCCTTTTCTCTGGACACCGGGAACTCCGATTCCGATCACTCCATCGAACTGGACCCGGGCAACCTGAACGCCGGCGGGGTGTGGTCGGACGGCGACACCATCTGGGTGCTGGACACCGCGGACGCACACGTTTACGCGTACGATCTCAAATACAGCGACTCGGATTACGACAATGCTCAAATTTATCGCGAGCGGTCAGCGGAATTCCGGCCGTCGCCGCATAACGAACGCCTCGGCGTCGGTTTCACCGGGCACGACCTGCGATTCTGGGTGGCCGACAATGACGACGATCTGCTGTACGCCTACGCCCGGCCCAATACGCCCGCGTCCTTCCCGACTTCGACCACTGAACTACAGGTGCATCACACCATTGCCGGCGCAAGCTATGTGGGCACCGTCCCCGCCGCCACCGACGATGACGGCGACAGCCTGAGCTACGGTATCGGTGGCTCGGACGTCGGCAAGTTCACCTTCGACCGGCAAACGCGCGAGATATACACCGCAGCGGACGCGCAGGGATTTCGGCGGGGCCAAAGGCTCTCGCTCACCGTGTTCGTTTCCGACGGCAAGAGCCGTCTGGACGGCGTTGATCACCGTTCTGACGACGCGATCGGTATCACCGTCAGGGTATTCGAAAACTCGGACCCTGCGATAACGACTCCAGACTCCACGTTGTTCACCATCGACGAGAACGTTCCGGGGAGCACCGTCATAGGCCAGATCGAAGCCTCGGATCCGGATGGAGACCAGTTGGATTACTCGGTCAAGTTCGACGGTTACAACCTTCACAACAAGCCGTTCAAAATGGATGGTAACCAACTCAAAATCAAACGCGCGGGATGGCTCGACTACGAGTATTTCCATACCTACCCGCTCGTGGTGTTCGTGAGTGACGGCAAGGACAACAACGGCGATCCCGACGACGCGGTTGATGACCAGGTCCATTTCACGGTGAAGGTGAACAACGTCAATGAGCCCGGGTATATCACCATGAACCATGCCCAACCCAATGTAGACACGGAGATCGTGGCGAGCCTTCTCGATCCGGACGGTATTTACGTGTACGGCGTCACCGAGGTTGAGTGGGTGGTTGAGAAGAGCGCCAACGCCAGTTCCGGGCCGTGGACGGAGTTGACCAGCGCGATTACCACAACCCATACGCTCGGGTACACGCCAGTCGCGGCCGACGCCGACCATTATCTGAGGTTCACTGCCACCTACCAGGACCACCAGGACCGCAGCGTCGACCGGATCGTCCAGGAGGTCTCCGAAAACGCAGTTTCAACCGTATCCGCTACTAACGACTCTCCGACCTTCGATGACGGTTCCGCAACCACTCGTGACGTCGCCGAGGACGCGGCGGGAGGCTCCGACGTAGGGTCTGCAGTTTCTGCATCCGACGCCGACATGGACGACACCCTGACCTACGGACTGGACGGGGCTGACGCCAGTGCATTCAGTATCAACGCCAGCACCGGCCAGATTTCCCTGGGAAGCGACACTGTTTTGGACCATGAGACCCGGGACGCTTACTCCGTCACCGTGCAGGTCAGGGACAGCAAGGACGCGGACGACAATGCGGACACGGCCTGGGACGCTTATATCGCCGTGACGATCAATGTGACCAACGTGGATGAAGACGGCGAAGTGACTTTGAGCATGACCGTGCCGGAGGAAAATGTCGAATTATCCGCCACGATGATCGACCCTGATGGTGGCGCTTCCAACCTCTCCTGGCAGTGGCAGCGGGCCGATAGTGTTTCGTGCAACACTTCCTGGATGGCCATCAGCGGAGCCAACTCAGACCATTACACTCCCGTTGCCGTGGACGTTGGCAAGTTCCTTAGGGCCCAGGCGCTATACGACGACCGGGCCGGTGCCGGCAAACAGGCGGCCAGCGAAGCCAGCGGCGCGGTGATGCGAGCCTTCAACGGCTCCCCGGAATTCGACGAAGGCGCGACCACAATTCGATCGGTTGACGAAGGTGCTTCCGTCGGCGCTCCGGTGGGCGCTGCGGTAACGGCCACCGATCCCGACGGCGACGACCTGACCTATTCCATCGCTGATGGCGCGGGTTCCAACTGGTTCGTGATTGACCCGGCCACCGGCGAAATCATGGTGTCGACGGGCCAACTGTTGGACTATGAGGCCAATTCTTCTTTCACCCTGACGGTGCAGGTATCCGACAACAAGGATGCCAGCCACAGCCCGGATGGTGTCATCGACGACGCCATCGCCGTGACCGTCAACCTGGTCAACGTTGATGAACCGGGTGTCGTGAGGCTCGATACGACCGAGCCGGAGGTCGGGTCAGAGATCACGGCATCACTGGAGGATCCCGATGGCAACCTGTCATCCCTCCGGTGGCAATGGTCGCGGTCCGAGGACGGCGGCACCAACTGGGAGGACATCGCAGGCGCGTCCACGAGCAGCTACACGCCGGATGCCGACGATGAAGGCCTGTACCTTCGCGCGGTGGTGGACTACACAGACGCTGAGGGTTCCGGCAAGAGTGCCGACGCCACCGCATCCCAGCCGGTGCCCGCGAGTGGGGACGACGGCGTGGTTGATTTGACGAGCACCGAGGACACAGGCGGGTCCCAGGACAACGAGCCATTGAACCCGCCGACCTTCTACGAAGCCTGTCGCCAGGACAAGGACGCCGGACTTGTGGTCGATTGCGGAAGGAATGAGTTCGCTTCCTTCCGCATTCTGGCGGACGGCAGTTACACCATCAGTTGGGCCGAATGGGACGCCGCTCATCCCGACGTCACCGGCTACGACATCGGTCTGAACGAGTTCGTTTACGCGTTCTACTACCTGGACGGCGATTCACAGAGTCACGCCGAACTGCTGGATGTTTACCAGAGTTGTGAGTTCGCCGACGACCGGTGGAACTGTCGGGGCACCCTGGACAGCAACATCCAGGAGCACATGGACGGTACGCCTTCCGAAGGCCGCATGTTGGCCGAGGGAGTGGATCTGACCGAGTGGACGTCTGCGTTGGTAGCGCCGGGACGTTGGGTGTCAAACCCGACTTTCTACCGTTGGAGCGGAGACGCAACCGACCCTGACAACGAACCTACGCAGGTTACTCTCCGGGTGGAAAAAGTTGAAATGGATCTCTACCAATTTCAACCCCAGGGCGTGTCCGGCCAGAGAGGAGCAGTGTTGGTGCACGGGGCCAACGGGTTCGGCGATCGCCCCTAGCAATGCACACCGTTCTCGCGGATATCGCAGGTTCCAGGTCGGAAACGATCTTGGGACCTGCGTCATGCCCCGCATAGCGAATCGATCCCCGGACGCTCCATAAACGCTTCCGGATCAGTTCCATAACCACGTTCGTTCCTCGAAAACCCATAAATATCTACGCATCCGGCTCCGGCATATTCGAGAGTCGGGCATACACGGAGTGAACTGCAATGCTGTTCATAAAGCCATTCTCGAAACCTCATCGCATCACCATCGCTATAACAATCACATCCCTGATCTTCGTCATGCTCCTGCTTTCCGGCCACGACACGTCACACGCGTCAGTGCCCAAACCTGACCGGCAGATCGACCTCGGCGTGAGCATTGATAAACCTGAAGGCGCCTGGTCCAACAACAACCCCATCTGGGTGGTGTCCGAGGATGACGACAAGCTGTATGCGTACACCCTTGCGACCGGCGCGCGCCGCGAAGACCGAGACATCGAGCTCAGCGACGGCAACAACGATCCGCAGGGTATCGTGTCGCGCGATTCCATCATGTTCGTCTCTGACTGGGACGACACGAAGCTCTACGCTTACCACCTGAATGATGGGCGACGCCTGCCCAACCGCGACATCAACCTGGCCGACGCCAACGACGCGCCCCGGGGAATAACTTTCATGAATGAGAACCTCTTAGTCGTGGACAAGGACGACAAGAAGGTCTACGTGTATCGACAAAGCGACGGCGAGCGCCAGCGGAACCTAGAGTTCGACCTTGCCGACAAGAATGACCATCCCTGGGGCATGTGGACCACGACCGACACCGTCTGGGTTGCGGATACCAACGATGACTTGGTCTACGCGTATGAGAAACGATCTTTTGGGCAGTTCTACATTAACGGGCCGCTCCAATCAGTGCCACGCAGGACCCTTCGCCTGCCGCTGGGGAACACAGACGTGCGGGGCATCGCGGGCAAAATCGCGGGCGAGACCATGTGGATTGTCGATGCCGAGGACAAGAGCATATATGCGATGTACGCCAAGGATTTCCACGTCAGGACGTCCGACATCGAGATCAGTGACGTGGATACTCCCCGGGGAATCTGGACCGACGGGACCACGATGTACGTGGTGGACGGGGGCTCCTCGGGCAACCCTGCGTTGCGCGCCTACGAAGCGGGCGACGGGTCCCGGGATTCTTCTAGGGATATTACGCTCAACGATTCATCACTGGATCCGGTGTCCATCTGGTCCGATGGAACGGAACTCTGGGTAATCGGCTCTGCCAACGGAACCTTGAAGGTTTTTGACCCGGAGAGCGGAGAACCAATCTCGCGCGATTTTCCGATCATCCTGACTGACGACATCGAGGACCCAATCGGCGTGTGGTCCGATGGCGCCACCATGTGGATCGCCGACTCGGAAGACCTCAAGGTCTATGCCTACAATTTCTTCAACGGGTTGCGGGACTCCGACAGTGATTTCGCCCTGGATCCCGACAATGAGGACCCCGGACAAATCTGGTCGGATGGCAGGAACCTGTGGGCCCTGGATACCGAGGACAAAAACGCTTACGCGTACGATCTGGCGACTGGGAATCGAAATCCGGACGTCGAATTCAGGCCATCCCCGGCGAACAACAAACTCAGCGGCGGCATAACGGGCCACCGGACGCTCATTTGGGTGGTGGACACGGCCAGGGACAAGCTTTACGCATACCGGAAGGTGAACGCTCCGCCCGAGTTTGATAGCGCCTTCGTCAACTTCGATGTGCATCACTCCATCGCAGGCGGCAGCTTGATCGGACTGCCACCGGAGGAGGCCACCGACCCGGACGGCGACACCCTGACCTACTCCGTTGACGGGCAGGACTCGGGTCAGTTCACCGTGGACGCCCAGACCGGGGCGCTGCATACCGCGAACCACGCCAGGTTCAGTGGGGGCGACGAGTTCCACGTTGCCATCACCGTCAAAGACGGCAAGCGGGGTCTCAATCACACCGACAACCGCGTGGACGACACGCTGATAGCCAATATCAGGGTGCTGCACAACGCTGACCCCGTGTTCACGACGGTCAATGGATCGACGTTCACGGTGAACGAGAACATCACCGGTTCAGACGTCATCGCCCAACTCGGGGTTGAGGATCTGGATGCGGACCCACTCACCTACGACCTGAGCCTGAGTCGGCACAACCCGTTCACCATCACCGATGGGACGATCAATCTCCAGCCCGGAGAAAACCTGGACTACGAGAGGAAGACAACCTACGACCTGACCATTCGCGTGTCGGACAACCTGGACCCGGACGACAACGCGGACACTTCGTGGGATGACCAGATCGACGTGACAATACAGGTCAACAACGTTGCGGAGGCGGGCGGAATCACCTTGAGCAGCTCACTGCCCGTGGTCGGCGAGGCTGTAACCGGCACGCTTACGGAACCGGACGGCGTGGACTTCGGGAACAGCCGGCAGATCAACTGGCAGGTGGGCCGGAGCGCCGATCCCAACGCCACCACCTGGGAAGCCGTCGTCAACAGCAACCGCAACACCAAGCTTTTGGAGTACACGCCGGTGGCGGACGATGTGGGGCAATACCTGCGGTTCCGGGCCAGCTACTGGGATAACCACGACTCCGACAACCTTCAGGTCACAACCTTCGTCACTGCCAACGCCGTCCTTGCGGAAGCGCCGACCAACCGGGCGCCAGCCTTCGACGATGGTTCCTCGGCGTCCCGTTCGGTCGCCGAGGATGCGACGGGAGGCAGCAACATTGGCGACCCCATCACCGCCACCGATCCCGAGAGCGACTCCCTGACCTACGGTATCACCGGCGCGGAGGCCGACTATTTCCAGGTTGACGCATCCACCGGGCAGATCAGCGTTGGCGCAAGCGTGGAATTGGACTTTGAGGACAAGGACTCCTACGAATTCCAAATGCAGGTGCATGACGGTAAGGACACCGACGGCAACCCTGAATCGGGAATCTCCTGGGACTCGTTCATCAACGTGACCGTGAGAATAACCAACGTGGAGGAACCGGGAAACGTCGCCACGGATTCTGAGTCTCCGAAGGAAGGCCATACCCTCACCGCGCGTCTGGACGACCCGGACGGATCGGTGTCCAACCTGGTGTGGCAATGGCAGCGGGCGGACAGCAACCCGTCGGACAACTGGACCGAGATCGCCGACGCCGCGACCGCGAGGTACACACCCGTGGAGGCCGATGTCGGCAAGTTCCTGCGGGCGGTCGCCTCCTACGACGATGTCCTGGGCACCGGGCGTTCGGCTGAATACACCGTCGCCAACGCTGTACTGGACCGCGATGCCAACGCGCCGCCCCACATCTTTGAGGGGGACATACCCACCCGGTCTCTGAGCGAGGATGCAACCACCGGAACCTGGGAGTGACC
>JAPOQH010000035.1 GCA_026710825.1 Chloroflexota bacterium
CAGCGCCGCGCCCGAGTTCCACAGTAGCCCGTGAGCGTTTCGCCCAGGTATGGCGTTCAGAGCCAGGCTGCGACCCGCCCGGTCGAGCCAGTACCCGCGCAGATGGCCCAAATCCAGGGCGTCCTCGGACGCCCTTCGCAGTTTTTCCAGGGTAACCAGCTCCCACTCGTTGGAGACGTCGCCGTCGTGGCGGTAGCTGTCCTCGGCGCCGGAATCCCTGGTGAAGATGCGGCCCTTCCGGGCGGCGCGGGCGATGACGTGGTTCCGGGTGCGCCGGCGGGCGTGGTAATGCTGCGGCGTCTCGACCATCAGCCCGTCCGCCACGCCGTGATGGGGACTGTCGTACTCGACGTAGCCCGGGTAGTGTCGCTCCCTGAGCTCGGCCAGAACCCGTCCGAGGACCTTTCTGCGGTCATCCTCGTCGTCGGTAGCGGGACGGACGATGATCATGTCGAGATCGGACTGCTCATCCCAGCCGCCGGCGGCCCGGGAGCCGAATAGGACGACGGCCTGGGCGTCGGTCTCGATCGCCAGGTCCCGGCAGAGATCAAAAGCGGCCGGATCGGGGTCCGGGTGGACCAAGGCCGGCATCTGCTCGCCGATGCGGTGTCGTCTCACCGGCGGCATGGCGCCTCCTCCGGACGGCCGGTACGCCGGCGGGCGGGCTGCGGGTGGTTGTCAGCGGCGTTCACGGGCGGGTCTCCGGTAGCGGGTTTTCAGGTGCGATCCGGGCGGTTGAAAGATGCGCGATAAATGCAATTGTCGCGCGGCGAACGGGCGTGCGCAAGAGGGGCGCAGGACGGCTTTTTCACCGTCGTTTGCCTGACCACCGGAGGCCGCGAAACCGCTCGCCGCGGAGGACCGCCCTTGTCCGCCCTCGGCCAAGCGCCGGATCCTGTGCCGCGTGAACACGTCGTCACCCGCCCGGGCCGCGCCGGCGACGAATGGATAGGCATCCATTGCAATGGTATCCATACCTGTCCATTGGAATGCATTCGCAATGGATTGGATTGGTAACCAATCCAATGGATTCCATTCCATACCATTGGGTGGGATTGCGTGCCGGGCGCCGTCCCGGGATAAACGCAAAGGGGCGCCGGAGGGTTTCACTACAATCCGGTTAACGCGACCAATCATCCGGAGGTGAAGACGATGCCCAAGTGCGCTTTCTGCGGCGCGGAACTGGAACCGCCCGTGCGCGTGCCCCACACCGTCTACGTGAAGAGCCTCTACCGCATCGGCGGGCAGGACTACTGCCGCCACCACATCATCAGGGCCGCGGTGGCCGCCGGCGTCATCAACGAGATCAGGGCCGGCGCCGGTACCAGCGTCATCAACGCCAGTGGCTGATCAACGGTTTGTTCTGTGGTATTGCAAGGTCGTCGCGAAAACGAGGTTGCCACCGTAGGCTTGCTAACGATCAACGTCCGCCATGACGTTGTCCAAACCGTATGAACCCAGTACGTGCATACGGTCTATTAGGTCGAGACATCGGGTTTTTATCCGACGGTCCGAGGTCTGGCTGTAGGCCCTGATCACCAGATTCGCCACGGTCCGGGTGTCGATCGCATTCACGTTGGGCATATCCCCGGCAGCAAGGCTAAAGAATCGCTCGCAGGCTGCCACAATCAAATCGGGAATGCTGGCGGCGCTCTCTTCCAACGCCTTGATCAATGGGTTGAACTGGGTGGTGAACGCGGGACTCTCGATATAGTCTCGGACGAGATCACCGTATTCCCCTAAATCCCGCCCGGTGAAACGGCGAAAGCATAACGCCGCTGCTTCCCTGACCTCGCTGTCGGGATCGTTGAACAGCTGCACGAGCATGGCTTCGCACTCCGCGCGAAGGGCACTGGCTTTCAGGTTGGCCGCATACACTTCCGCAGCGCCCAGTCGGAGTGGTTTGGAGCCGGAGGCGCACTGCCGGCCCAACGGGAGTGCCTCCTCGACGGTCAGGGAGGCCGCACAGGATCGGCGCGCTCCCACCGTCGCCACGGTCTCGTCATCGGAAGCCAACATGCGTGAGAGAACGGGTTCCAGTTCATTGAAATGGGTTTGAACTCCATACCTCAGGAATTCTCCGACGTAATGAGTGTCCAGCACCTCATCGTCCTCGCAGAGCTCCACGAAGCGGGCCACTGCGAAATTGCGGTCATACCTCAATGTGGCAAGCAGGGCGTTCGCCACCATGGCGCGGACCGCTGGCGACGGATCGCGGACCATAGTCTCCAAACGAGACTTGAAGAATTCGAGGTAGCAGCGGTCTTGGAACATCAATCTGGCGATTGAACCCGCCGCCGTCCCCCTGACGCAGTTGAGCCCCGCCGTCATCAGGTCTCCCTGAAAATCCGTAGACCCTGGCTCCGGATTCGGGTCCTGGGTTGCGTACCAAGCAATCATGTCCAATGCTTGATTCGGCAGCTCTGCGTCAGGGAAATGAACCAATGGTCTGGTTATCCAACGACCCAAAGGCTGGCCCGGTAGCCGGTGGCATCTGAGACAAACCTCCACCACTTGGAGGATTTCGAGATCAGAGCCAGCCAGCCCTTGCAGTATGGCTTCAAAGTAGACCGAATTAGCGTCATCGGGCATTTGATGGGCCAGATTTGCGAACCGCGCCGGGTCTTCCTTCGTCAGGGTTTCCAGAACTCGCGACAGTTCTAAGGCACTGCCTTTCAAGAAATCCTGGCCTGTTAACCTGTATATCGAATTGTACTTTGCCATGGCACCCAACCAATGGGTGTTTGTCATACGGCGAGCAGACTCTTCAGGTATGGGGGATCCCACCATCCCACCGGCAGCGAGGTACGGACCCGACGCCGGCGGATGAGGAAACTTGCGCTGCAATTCCAGCAATCTAATCGAGCCTTGGGCCGAAAGCCGAGCTTCATCAACCTTGCCCAAAAGGATTAGCTGCTGAGATCCGGAAAAATGTCTCCCTGCGGGGATTCTCTCGTAATCTGGATAATGTGCAAGTATCAACTGCTCTAGCCTCGCCAAGCGATCCTCTGAACAGTGAGGAGTCGTAGCCTCGATCAACTCAGCCGTTGCCCACTCAACTCGGCCCGGATACCGACCATCAAATCTGGTTATGGAATCTGCAACGTGGTCTACCGCTTCATCGGCAAATAGCTGTCCATTGGCCTGATATCCTCGTGCCAATAAGAAATGGATTGTTTCGAAATTCGAGGAACGCAGCCGTGAGGCGAGCTTTCTAAACTCTCCCGGGTCGTTCGCTGCCAACCACCGTAACGCGGATTCCATGGCCATCAGAAATTGGTCGGCAAATTGGTGGCCGTTGGCATAGTACTCCGGGTCCCAGACCGGATCACGCCAGGGTGGAGCCAGGCACTGGTCAGTGCTGTCATCCAGAACGTCAAAAACGAAGGGCAGCAGATAGTCAATAAATGATTTCGGAGCACCATCTGCGGAGTCTCGCACGCCAACTGCGTCGCCGGCGGATAGACCCGTCATCTTGTCAAACGGGTTCGTGTTCCCGGTATCCTGTGCATGGGCCAACAACCGATTGCAGGCGGCGGCGGTAAGTTCTGATGCCCACTCGGCGTTCGCTTGGGCCAATGAGTATATGGTGTGCCAGATGCGCGCAAAACCGTCCCGCGCTGCGAGAGCATCATCGGCTGCTCTGGTGGCGACCAATGCCAGAGCAAGGTCAAACAGATTTCGGCTCGTTTCCAAGTCTGCGGATAATACAGTGGATACCAAGCGTTGATCCCACGGTACTGAGCAGCCCAAGAAAGGAGTGAGCAATTGCGCCACTCGATCGGGCCGGCTTTGCAGGACACCGTGCATCAGCCATATCGCCCGATTGACCAAAGTCTCATCGCTCGCGTTCAACCAGCGGTCCAAAACTCCGATGGCGTCAAGCAGGTCGAGCCAGGACGCTGAACCATAGATCGAACGCAGTACGTGTTCGGACAATTCTGAACCCAACGAAGGTTCGAGAAGGCGCCATTCTTCCTCCGTAGGATCATCCAGATCACCGATCAAAGAGATGACGATTGCCTTGAGGTGAATCCGGACACCGCCGCCGTTGAGAATGGCGTCGATGTCCCGTAGAGCATCTCCAGGCGCCCCGTCGCGGCGGTGCAAAAGCACTTGCCTAACTTGCGAGCGCACGAAGAGGCTCTGCTCCCGAGAGAGGATGTAAATCGCCAGGTCGTCTCCGGTAGCCTCCATGCGCCTGGCGAAGGCGTAATCCAGGAAACTCTCGTGGAAGAAGGAGACCCGCGACCCGTCGCGCACCAAGATGTTCTCCGATGCCAAGACCGCCGTGACGTCTGCGTGGTCATCCAGCAGGGATTCTGGAACGAAGAGCAACTCGCGGTCGGTCATCTGATTGACCACCAAGTCGACTACTTCGCGCATTTGACCGGGAGACACGCCTCGAGCTCGGAGAGTCTGCTGTTTGTAACGCCAGAACGCGTCGTACAGGTCTTTGGTCGTCTCCAATACGCTGGTATCAACAGCGCCGCCTCTGGCGACCTCCGACAGAAGGTGCATATGCAAGGGGAGCGCGAGGAGGTTGATCTGCTTGGCGCTGAACTGGTCCGGATCAAAACCCAGCCGTGTCAACAGGGAACGCACAGTCTCAGTGTCGAACGATTCGACCCGGAATTCCTGGGCGATCCCGTTCTGACCGACCAGATCACGGAGCCTGATATCGTTGTCAGCGTCGAACTTGCGACAGGCGCTGAGGACCCTCATGTTGGGATGTTGGCAAGCTTCCTCGAGCATTGCGCCGATGCAGTCGAAGAACTGGGAGTTTCGCCCAGATGCCATGCTGACGGCGTCGAGCTGGTCAATTACCAAGAGACATCCCTGGCCTCGTGCCACCGCCGCAAGGGTTCGTACCGGGGACGCTGGTAGTCCTATATTTTTGCCCACCGCTTCGGGTAGGTCGGCCGGTTCCAATCGGTCGACCCGTAGGGCTAGCATCGGCAGTTGCATGATCTCCGCATCTTCCAAAACCTGGGCGATGAGGGATGTCTTCCCGACTCCTGCTGTACCGGTGACCAGCGCTACCTTCCGTGTACCTGCGTCCTTGAAATACCCCAACAATTGGTCTGTCTCGTTACGAGGAATGCTGTCTCCGCCAATGCCCCGATGTTGCATGCCCGCCATGTAGGTCCGGTTTATCTCCGCAATCGTGTTGGCCACCTGGTCGTCATGGGCCCACGTCTGCCGGTGGAAATTCCGCTGATGAAGGTGCTGCCAGATGTCATCGGCAGTCAATGTTTGATGAATCTGGTTCAGCGCGAATTGAGCCAAGACGTCGGTCGCGTTGGCTGGGTCACCATCTATCAGCATGCCCAGTTTGGCGTGAGCCAGTTCGCAAAGTTCCCTCTCACTGATGGTTACCACGCGGACCCGCTTTAGCCGTTCGTATGATTTCTCACCGTTGAGTGATCCCCAACGCTGGTGCAGGTCATTAAAGTTCTTGGACCATTCATCGGAAGCCAAAAACCAGCTCTCGAACTCTTTCCAAGAAGACGCAGACCGAGCCCGGTCGGCGAGCTCGTCGAGGGGATGCGCCGCATGCGTGGAGACGAACGTGGTTTCTGCGGCCTGGACATCCAACTTCTGGTAGAAGTGCCCCAGCACACCTGCTCTGGCCAACTCCGACAAAGCCCAGACGCCGCGGCCGGTTCGCTGGCGCTTGACTTGGTGGTATTCGATCGCCGCCGGCCCCGCGACGGTGAACTCCACCCCTTGGCCATCGTCACCGACGGGCTCGAGGGAAATCGATGCGGCTTCTCCACCCAAAACCCTCGCCATGTTGACGACGGTCCAGAGAAGCTCGTATCGATTGCCAGATTTATCGCTGGCTCCACCGGGCAAAGGCATGGTTTTTGTATTTATATCGGACGGCTATGCGCCTGGCATATTCGGGAACAAAGACCTGTTGTGTTCACCAATTACGGGTCTGGCCTTAACCATGCCGGCAAGTGTGTGGTCCGTCAACCGGACGTTTCCATCGAACGGGAGAGGCGAACCCGAGTAAACGGGGACTGGCCCGGACTATCGGGCGGGCCGGGCGCTGGCCTCCGCCATCCTGGGACGGCATGACCCAAGTGGGAGATATACACCCGGGGACATTATACTCGTGCCCGTTATTTTGAGCTCGCCGTCCCGCCGCTTGGCTCTGCGGTGGCGTAGTCAGTGCAACCGCGATTGCATGGGTTACCATCCCACACCGGCGGGACCTCGGTGCGTGGTCAGCCCTGAAGGAGCGCCGACACCGGGGACTGCTCGGGCCAAGTGAGGTCAGCTGCGTCCTCGCCTAGTTTGGCGAGCGGCGCCGGAAAAGGAGGCACGTCATGGCAGAAGAAACAGGGAAGCGCCGTTGGTTCACGCCCGTACGCGTGAACCTGTTGGTCATCGCGCTCTTGATTGCGATACTGAACGCGGGAATCGGCTATCTGGTTTACCTGTCAATCACAACCAATGAGATATCGGAATTTGTCACCGGCGCGCTCGTGGGACTGCTGCCGGTGGGGATCACGGCATTATCGAGCCTGGGCACGACGTTGATGAACGACAAGTAGCCGAACCATTGACCAGGGACGGATCATGAAAAGAATTGTAGTTTGCTGCGACGGCACTCGGGGCAAGTACGACGCCCCGGACAACAACACCAACGTGGTGCGGCTGTTCGAGCGGCTGGGTCCGGATGGTCCGGAGCAGACCTCCTACTACGACCCGGGGGTCGGAACCCACAGTCCGTTGCGGAACGGAACCATCGGTTTGCTGGACAAGCTGGTCGCGTCCGCGTCCGGCATGGGGATAACCAGCGAGGGTCTGAACGGGAATGTCAGGGAAGCCTACCGATACCTCATGGCCGGCTACGAGCCAGGGGACCAGGTCTACCTGTTTGGGTACAGCCGGGACTATGACGCCGTCCGGGTTCTGGCCGGCATGTTGCACAAGTGCGGTCTGCTCGCCAGGGGGAGCGACAACCTGATCCCCTACATGACCTCCATCTACCGCCGCGTTGGCAACGATGAAATCGCCGCCGGGTTCAAGCGCAGCTTCTCTCGCGAGTGCAGGCCTCACTTCATCGGCGTGTGGGACACGGTAGCCTCGATCGGGTGGGTGAGGCGGAAACAGTTCTCCAACAACCGTCTGAACCACGATGTCACCTATGGATACCAGGCGCTGGCCCTGGACGAAAGGCGCCACCACTTCAGGGTCTCGCAGTGGGACGAGACCGATCTGCCCGCCGGCCAGACCATCGAGCAGGTGTGGTTCCCCGGATGCCACGGAGACGTGGGAGGACAGGAATCCGACCGGCGCATCTCCGACATCACGCTGGAATGGATGCTGCGCCACGC
>JAPOQH010000072.1 GCA_026710825.1 Chloroflexota bacterium
CGCTATACTGTACATACGTTCGGCAAACGGTCGGCGGAGGACTCAGCGCTTTCCCCTGCCAACCAAACCTCAAACCCCGCGCGCAGGGTGAGGGAACTGCCGGAACCTGTCCGCTCCGGCGGGCAACATCTGAATCAGGGTTAATTGGGGTCCAGGATAATTACGGCCTAACCGTCGCGGGTTGGCCCCCGCGGCACAAGTCGGATTCTGCACCGCTGGCTATCGCCTGAGGCCGTCTTTTTCCGCGGCATGGCATAGACCAGTACGGCGGGTGTCTCCACCGCTCCACGAGGGTCGCTACCCCAACCGCACATCCTGAGCTTGTCGAAGGATGCGGTTGAGGGCGCGGGTGAGAGGTGAAACTCTCATCAGCATGGCGGTCAGCACGTGGGACTCTAGGACTCAACATGGCAACCACGCTCTCGGGCCGTAGCGCCGACAACCTGGACCCCCAGGAACCCTGAAAAAACAAACCAAACCAAACCAGCAACTGACCGAAGGAGTTCAAACGAAAGGAGTTCAACAGCAAACAATCAACCGGCCTACCTGATGGTAAGCCCACCCAACGGGTAAATGGTCCTGACCGTCTCCAGGCGGAGAACGCGTGAGTTGGAGCATCTGCGGAGTGAGGGATCCGTGGAGACTCCTTCCCTTCGCTCGAAGCGGCCAGGACCCTGCCCGGATTGATCCGCGGTAGCCCCCTGCTGCCCGGTAGACGTTGACTCGCAAGGCATGGATCGCTCACGATTACGCGTCAAAGGCGTATAATGTGCGGCGGCACAGGCGTGCGTGACACGTCTGGCCGGCAAAACATCAAGGGGGGAGCAGACAACTCATGCCCAGCAACGCTGAATACATCGCCATCGAGCAGAAATACTACGCGCAGACCGTGCGCCGCCGGCCTGTGGTCATAGTGCGAGGCGAAGGTTCCCGAGTGTGGGACGCCGATGGCAAGGAATACATCGACTTCGTCGCCGGCTGGGCGGTTGATAACCTGGGGCATTGCCCTCCGGTCGTGGTCGACGCCATCGCCCAGCAGGCCGCCACCCTGATCCAGACTTCCAACCAGTTCTATACCCTCCCGCAGTTGGACATCGCCGAGATGCTGATCGAAAACTCCTGCATGGATCGGGTTTTCTTCTGCAACAGCGGCGCCGAAGCCGTGGAGGGCGCTCTCAAACTCGCCCGCCGCTATGGCAAGCTGCACAAGAACGGCGCGTACGAGGTCATCACTGCGTTCAACTCGTTCCACGGACGGACCATGAACGCCGTGGCCGCCACCGGACAGCCCCACTACCATGAGTTGTTCGAGCCCATACCCGAAGGTTTCACCTACGTCGACTTCAACGACGTTGAGGCCGTCATGAACGCCACCACCGAGAACACCGTGGCCGTCATGGTCGAACCCGTGCAGGGCGAGGGCGGCGTCAATATCCCCGACCAGGACTACTTCCACCGGTTGCGGGACTGGTGCGACCAGAACAACATCCTGCTGATCCTGGACGAGGTTCAGACCGGTATGGGCCGCCTCGGCAGCCTGTTCGGCCACCAGGAATACGACGTCGAACCCGACGTGATGATCCTGGCCAAGGGCCTCGGCTACGGCGTGCCCATTGGTGCGTTCCTCTCCAAGGAAAACGCCATGGCCCTTACCTACGGCGACCACGGTAGCACCTTCGGCGGCAACGCTCTGACTACCGCCGCCGCCGCCGCCGGTACGCGTTATATGCTGGACAACGACGTTCTGGGCAATGTCAAGCGGATGGAAGTCGTCCTGAACGACCGCTTGAACGGCCTGAGAGCCAAGCACGGATTCGTCGAGGAAATCCGCTGCAAGGGTTTGCTGGCCGCCGTCCAGTTCGACAGCGACATCATGCCCCAGGTCATGGACGCCGCCGAAGCCGCCGGTGTCCTCCTCAACGGCGTCCGCCCCAACGCGGTCCGCATCATGCCCGCCCTGAACATCACCGAGGCCGAAATCGACGAGGGCATCGGCCGCCTCGATGCCGCGTTGAGTAACGTGTAACCAAAACCACCTGGTACAAAAGACGACGCCGGCGGCCCTGTTTGCGACGGGGACCGTCGGCGTTTACACTTGTAACGAGACAGATCACCGATCAGGAATCGGCGCCATGAACTTCGACCGCATTACCATTGACCCGGACATTTGCCGTGGGCGTGCAACCGTACAAGGCACTCGCATCACGGTGGAGTTCGTGCTCAAACTAATGGGAAACGGCTATTCTGCCAACGAAATTGCACGCGAATATCCCGAATTGAGGATCACTGATGTGGAACAGTGTGCGGCTTATGGGTCGTGGTTGGCGAGTGAGTCTATATCGAGCACCGTTTGATGCTGCTATGGCTCAGCCCAAGTGGTTCAACGATCGAATGATGAGTTGCTCCGATTTTTGGACTCCACCCCGGAAAAGGGGTTGTTGAAAAAAGCCACCGCCCAAGCGCTGAAGGTAGCTTCTAACAACGTGCTCGCTATCCTTGACGACGGCCCAACCCAGATCTTGTTTGTTCAGTCTGGCAAAGCGCTATATGCGGATCATAGCTGATATGCACATCTCGCCGCGGACGGTGCGTCACCTGTGCGACGTTGGGCACGACGCCATCCGAGTCGATGAGGTATTGCCCAACAATGCCTCTGATCGTTCCATCGTGACTTGGGCGGCCGGCCAGGAAAGAGTGGTGCTGACTCAAGATCTGGACTTTTCCGATATCATCGCACTCTCCAGCGCCACGCGGCCGTCGATCATCACGTTGAGGCTATCCGATTCCACGGTGGATAATGTGAATCAAGTGCTAGATTCCGTATTACCCCGACTCGAAGACTGCGTGCGGTTAGGCCTCGCTGCATCCGTAGAAGACGAACGCGTCCGGATACGCCGGCTGCCAATCAACTAGCTATCCGCCCTGCTGTCTCCGCTGGGTCCGCCCCGGCAACCCGTAGATATCGATGAACCCTTTGGCCGCAGTGTGGTCGAACTCGTCGGCCCGGTCGTACGTCGCCAGTCCGTAGTTGTACAACGGCCGGTCGGCGGTGCGCCCAACCACCACGCAGGACCCCTTGTGTAGGCGCACCCGGATGTCGCCCGAGACGTGCCGCTGGGTGCTGTCCACGTACGCATCCATGTCTCGCCGGTGAGCGGTATCCCACAGGCCGTTGTAGACCAACTCGGCGTACTCCTGCGCGATCCGCTCCTTCAGCCGGCTCTGATCGCGGGACAGGGTCATCGTTTCCAGGGCCCGGTGTGCGTCGTGCAACAACACGGCCGCCGGCGATTCGTAAACCTCTCGGCTCTTGATACCCACCAACCGGTTCTCAACGTGGTCTATGCGGCCGATCCCGTGCGCTCCGGCCAATTCGTTCAGGTGATTGATCAGCGCTACCCCTCCCATCGTTTCGCCATCCACCGCCGTAGGCACGCCCTCCTCGAAACGAATCTCAACGTAGGCCGGTTCATCCGGCGCCGCTCCGGGGTTGACTGTCCATTCGTAGGCGTCCTCAGGCGGCTCGACCCACGGGTCCTCTAGCTCTCCGGCTTCGGCGCTGCGCCCCCATAGGTTTTCGTCCGTGCTGTATTTGTTATTCGATGGAGCGATCGGCAGGTTCCTGTCCCTGGCGTAAAGCACCTCGTCCTCGCGGTTCATTCCCCACTCCCGGATGGGAGCGATGAGCTCAACGCCCGGAGCCAGCGCGGATACCCCAACCTCGATCCGCACCTGATCATTGCCCTTGCCGGTGCAACCGTGCGCCACCGCGTCCGCGTCGTGTTGCCGCGCCACGTCGGCGAGGTACCGGGCGATCAGCGGGCGACCCAGCGCGGTTGCCAACGGATACTGGCCCTCGTAGATCGCGCCGGCTCTCAACGCGGGCCACAGGAACTCATCGACCAGCGTTTCCCGTCCATCTACCGTGACGGCGTCCGTTGCCCCCACCGCGAATGCCCGTTGCCGAATGGTCTCCAGATCCACCATCCCCAAATCGATGGTGCAGGTGATCACGTCTGCGTCGTAGTTTTCCCGAAGCCATGGCACGGCCACGGAGGTATCCAGGCCGCCACTGTAGGCGAGTACGATTTTCTTGCGAGCGGTCGTCATGGACTTGGCGCACTCCTTATCTCCGATCGATGATCTGTCCCGTCAACTTTGTTGCCGGGATTCTTGCTGAATTAAAACCCGCCTACCACTCGTTCCAGTGGACGATGTCGTCCAGGGTCTCCCGGTGAGCGGGACGGAATTGGTTGCCGATGGTGTAGGCCATGGGTATCAGGCCGGCCTGCATCACTCTGCGATACGGGATGCCCAGCACCTCGGCGGCGGCCTCTTCGTGCATCAGGTGTATGCAGGTGAACACCGAACCGATCCCACGGGCACGGGCTGCCAGCATCAGGCTCCACGCCGCCGGCATGATGGTTCCCCATTGGGCGCTTTGAGCCAGGGCGGGCGCGTTATCCGTGCGGCCCACTATGCAGGGAATCATCAGGACCGGGGCCCGGTGCATGTTGTCTGCCAGGTATTGCGCCGAATCGCCGACCCGCTCCTGCACTGCCGCGCGTACCGGGTCCTCGTATTGCAGGTTCGTGGCGGCCGTCGGGGATTGCGTGTACTGCTCCCATCCCTTGCGGTACAAATCGGCCAGCGCCATGCGCTTGTCGGCGTCCGTCACCACCATGAAGTGCCAGTTCTGCCGGTTGCTGGCCGTCGGGGCCTGTTGCGCAACCGCCAAGCACTCGCGGATCACCTCGTCGGGCACCGGCTGGTCGAAATCGAGGCGCTTGCGCACCGCCCGCGTGGTGGTTAGCAGTGCATCTGGCGACAGGTCATGAACGACTGGCATGAAAATGGGCTCCGGTAGCGAAAAATCGAAATCTATCATAGCACCAGCCGCGACATGCGATTCATGCCCGGCCTCGGCAAAAAGTGGTAACCTTCAATTGAGGCCCGAACCTCTACCTTCTGATCATTCGAGGACTGCCTGACTATGACTATCGCCACACGCATGAGCCGCTTGGGGACCGAATCCGCCTTCGAGGTTCTGGCCAAAGCCCGCGCCCTGGAAGCCCGGGGTCGCGAAATCATCCACCTGGAAATCGGCGAGCCCGACTTTGAAACCCCGGAGCACATCGTTCAAGCGGGCATGAAAGCCTTGCAGGATGGCTACACCCATTACGGCCCGACGCCGGGCCTCCCCGAATTGCGGCAAGCCGTCGCGCGGAATAGTCGCGAGGTTCGCGGAATCGACACCGACTGGGAACAGGTTGTGGTGACCCCCGGGGCCAAGCCCATCATGTTTTACGTGTTGCTGGCCCTCGCCGAGCCGGGCGCGGAGGTCATCTACCCCAATCCCGGCTTCCCTATCTACGAGTCCATGATCGAGTTCAGCGGCGCCAAAGCTGTGCCCATGCAACTGTTGGAAGAACAGGCTTACCACCCTGATCTGTCCCGCCTCCCTGAACTCGTGAACGAACGCACGCGGCTGATCATCATCAATTCACCCGAGAATCCATGCGGCTCGGCCCTGTCCCGGTCGGAACTGGAAACCATCGCCGACGTAGTGCGCACCCATCCCGACATGTACATCATGTCCGATGAGATCTACAAGGACATCCTGTACTCTGGCGAGCACCACAGCATCGCGGCCCTGCCGGGCATGGCGGAACGCACCATCATCCTGGACGGTTTTTCCAAGAGCTACGCCATGACCGGATGGCGATTGGGATACGGGATAATGCCCGAGGAATTGGTGCCGCACATTTCCCGGCTGGCAACCAACAGCGTGTCCTGCGCAGCGTCGTTCAGCCAGATCGCTGGAGTCGCCGCGCTGGACGGACCCCAGGATGCGGTGCAGGAAATGGCCGCGGAGTTCGCCCGCCGCCGTCGGCTCATCGCGGACGGTCTCCAATCCATCCCGGGGATCAACTGTCCTGAGCCTGAAGGTGCCTTCTACGCATTCCCGAGCATCAGGGAGACCGGGCTGAGCAGCGCGGAATTCGAGGAGCGGGCGATGCAGAACGCCGGCGTGGCTCTCCTGTCGGGCTCGGCTTTCGGCGAATTCGGCGAAGGCTACGTCCGGTTGTCATACGCCAACAGCCAGGAGAACATCAGCAGAGCATTGGAGAGCCTGGACGCCATGGTGCGCGCCCTGTAACCCTGCATGCGCCACCCATCGGCTCCGCATGTCGGGGACGAGAACCTGTTCCCCCCAGGAGAACAGGCGCGAGTCGTCCAGGTTATCGAGGAAGCACCGAACCCAGTGTCTGCTAGTCGTCAGCGAATTTGGGCATCACCTGCTCGCCGAACATCCGCATGGACTTCTGGACTTTCTGCGTGTCCATCTCACCGACGTTCAACTTGAGCATCAGATTCCGCACTCCGATATCTCGCATCGCGGCCACCTGCTCCGCCACCTGCGAGGGGGTGCCGATTATAAAAGCATGTTCGAGCACCTCTCCGGCTGGCGGTGGCCGGTTGGGGTCCGGTGGCGGGAACCCTCCGGGGTTGTACATCTCCCGCGCGGCCCGGAAATGGGTGCGTTCCCGCTCGAAGCCGGTTTCGGCTATCTCCAGGGCCTCATCGTAACTGTCCGCCACGAAGAGGTCTCTTGACGCCCAGCACTGGTCCAACGTCGATTGCGTTTCGGATTCAGAGAACCCGGAATCCAACATCGTCGCCTCGTAACTCTCGAGACGATGGCGCAGCGTGTCCAGTGTTTGAACGCCAATCATCACCGGGCGACCGATTTTGGCCATCGCCACCGTGGAAGGCTCGCTTATGCAGGCCCGTATCAACGGCGGATGCGGCTTTTGATACGGCCGGGGCCGCAGCTGCGGGAACTTTACGTCCCAATACTCTCCTTGGTGGTGCAGCGGTTCGCCCGTCCAGGCCTCAACCAACAATTGCTCCGCCTCGTCCAACCGGGCAATTCCATCCTCCATCGTGATTCCAAAGCCGATGTACTCGTAATGGTTGTAAGCGGAACCGCGTCCGGTGCCCACAATCAGCCTGCCATGACTCAGGTTGTCCAACAGAGACGTTTGGATGGCGAGTCGCACCGGATGGTGGAACGCCAACTCCACCACCGCAAATCCGATCCGTATCTTGCTGGTGCGGGACGCCAACGCTGCCCCCAGCACCAGCGGGTCCGCATGCGCCGCCGCTCCGTCAAAATGGTGCTCGGTAAGCCAAACCGAGTGCATACCGATCTTTTCAGCCAGGACCATTTCGTCGATGGTGCTGTCGATCACCGACGAATCTTGATCGGGATTGTGGCTGACGGGAAATACGAAAGATCCAAACCGCATGTTGTCCTCGTAGGTATATAGATTGAGTATGGGAAACGATTATAGACCATTGAATCCGCGCTTAGGCGCAGCGGTCGTCAACAACCCGCGTCGGCGCGGCGGAGCGACCGGTGTTGTGGGCCGATTTCATCAATTCCGCACAACCGCGTTGGCGTTGCTGTTATTGGCCATGTTTAGCTTGCTGGTCTTGTCGTGCGGCGGATCTCCCAACGTTAACGACCCATTGGGACAACCGGCCGGTGGTCCCCCGGTGAGTTTGGTCGTGGCCAATAGCGACCTCGCTGTCGGCGAAAACCGAGTGTCGTTCGGTCTCGTGGACCGCGATTACATGCCGGTGCGTCCGCAGTCAGTCGACGTGCGCGCCGTCTATTACGAACCCGGAGCGCCGACCGGGCAAGTCCGGCACCAATCGTCGGCTGAATTCATCGAATGGTCTCCGTCGGGCCAGCGAGGAACGTTCGTATCACAAATGGAATTCGACCAGGCTGGCACCGCAACCGGTACAACGCCGGGCATTTGGGAGGTGCACGCGACCTTTGAACATCCGCCTGGGGAAACCTTGACCGTTGGCGCCGCAGTCTCAGTTGCCAGCGAGCATAGCGTGCCGTTTTCCGGTGATCCGGCGCCACTCTCAGAAACGCCGACCTCTGCGACCGTGAGCGACCTCCGCACCATCAGCAGCAGCGCTGAACCAGACCCTGCCCTGTACCAGTTGTCGGTAGCGGAGGCGGTTCAGTCCGGGAAACCTACTGTGGTTTCGTTCGCCACTCCAGCGTTTTGTGTATCAGCCACGTGTGGTCCCCAGGTGGCTGATCTATCCCAACTGGCCCGCGAGTATTCCGCGGGAGCGAACTTTGTGCATGTGGAAGTTTATCGAGACCCACACCTGATCGACCCGCAAAGCCCAGTCCGTGAATTGGTGCCGGCGGTGGAGGAATGGGGACTGGTATCCGAACCCTGGACCTTCGTCGTGGGAAACGACGGGACTATCAGCGCAAGGTTTGAGCAATATGTGCCACGTCACATTTTGGAATCCGCATTATTGTCAGCAATACAGCCGTAAATGACGAAATAATGTTATGATATATCAGTGAGTTATGCAGCCGAATCACGTAGGAAACGCACTTATTCAACGAAACCCAGACAGCGGGAGCGAAATTTTGGCCAGGGTAACGGTCAGCATCGAAGGCGACGTCGAGGAAGTGATCGCCACTTTGCGCGCCATGGCGGGCCGCATCACCTCGGATGATCCCGATGGGGCCCTGGATGGACAAACCGAAACCGACGAGGAGCCAACGGGTTCTGAAAACACGGGCCCACCGGTTGACCCCGTTGAGATAACTAACCGGCCCGTGTGGAACGCTAGCTACGTTCACACTTTCTGGCGCAACCTGTCAGACACGGCCCGCGAAGCGATGGTTAGGGTTTCTCGTTCCCCCAACAATACCCAGAAGCGCGCTCAATTGATGCACACGCTGCAATTGAGCCAAAGAGAGCTTTCGGGGTCCCTGTCCAGCCAGGGCCACAGTCTGAATCGCCTCAAGCGACGACGTGGGGACGTTGATCTCCCCAGGCCGCTGTCGTACGACAAATCGGACGACGCCTACGTGTTGGACGCCAATTTCGCCGATGCCATGCGAGAGATCGGCCTGAGCTGAGTCGACCCCGCCTCAGGACGGCCGAGTTACACCGGCAGGTCCTAGAAATGCACTCCGCGTGATCCGCCGCCGTCCACTGCTATCGTTTGCCCCGTGATCGCGGACGCAAGGTCGGAGCACAGGAACGCTGCCAGATTGGCTATGTCATCCGGTTCGATCATCCGCCCGATGGGAATTCCCGCCACCGATTGAGCCAGTTCTTCGTGTGCGGTGATGTTGCTTCGGGCCGCCCGTTCCTCGACCAGTCCCATGTACCGTTCTGTGCGGGTGCTGCCCGGGTGGATGCAGTTGACCAATATGCCATCGGCGGCCACGTCGTCCGACAACGCTTTGGAGTAGTTGGACATCGCGGAATTGGTGACCCCCGAACCCGGATTAGTCGGGCTCGAATTGCGTGCCGCCATCCCGCCGATGTTGATTATGCGACCACCTCCCGCTTCGATCATATGCGGAACGGATTCCCGCGCACAGCGTATGTAGCCCATTACCTTTGTGGTGATGTGGTTCAGTATCACCTCGTCCGGAATCGTGCTCGCCCGGTCGCTGGTGCTGTTAACGGCGTTATTCACCAGGAAATCAAGCTTCCCAAGACCTGCCACCGTTTCGCTTACCAGGTTGATGATGTCCTCTGGGATCGTCATGTCGGCCCTGATGGGTATCACCCGCGACCCGGTTGCATCCGATATTTCTGCGGCAGCAGCTTGGAGGTCCGCCTCCCCGCGGGCGCAAATTGCCACTGAACAGCCATCCCGGGCCAGCGCGTAAGCGATGGCTTTCCCAATGCCTTTGCTTCCCCCGGTAACTAGTGCAGCTTTACCTTCCAGTCCTGGCAGCATGTTGCTTTCCTCATCCTGTGGTTGGTGATTCTCGGTCCACGGCGACAAGTGTGCTTTTATGGCGTCGCCGCGTTGACCAATTCCGACACGTTCGGAGCGTCCCAGATCCTGCGGCACGCAGAGATGGTGTCATCGAGTTTTGCATCGGGCCAGTCAATTAGTGGAAATAGTGGCCGCAAGCGACCTTCCTCGGTATCCAATCCCCACTCCAACTCCGTACCCTGGTATTCCCCCTTATAGGCGGTGCCACCGGCCAATTCAATGGTTATGCGGGGTGCGAACGCTCTGCGGTCCTGGTGCCCCACCGTTTCCACCTTGTGCATCAATTCCACCACGGTGGCGTGATTCTCGGCCGATGCGGATTCTTCGTCATCGCCCGAATCTATGCGTGTCCTCAACGGCGGGTAGGACCCATTCACCGCGACGTAGGCAACGAAGTAATGGGTGCTGCCTACGATTGCCTGTCCCCTGGAGGGGTTCGGGAACGCCGGCGACGGATACAACGTTTCCAACCAGTTCATGTCAACAGTGATCTTCTCGATGTCGTCGACGTTCAGGTTGTGGGCCCCTCGTATTTCCGACATCAGGTCGATCACGGGGCAGTTGTAACCTGCGGTCGGGTACATCTTGAGGACCGTGTGCAGAAGTTCCCAACGACTACCCAAGCCCTCCGTTACCGGCGTGAAATCAACATGGTTCGGCCCGGTGAACACATAAGAAAGCTCCCCGCGATTGTTTCCCGTGAAAGCATTGTAGAAACCAGCCGGGCCCTCCAGCGCCTCCTCCGATCCTCTGACATCCTCTCGCGCCAGTAACGCCGCCATGATGCCGCTGCGTGCTGACTGCGGTTCGTGGAACATCATCTCTCGTCCGCCGGATCTCGGCCCTTCGTTGGTGCCCGCAGTGAACGTGCAAGCCAGGGCGATCGCGGTGACCATTTGATCTTCGGTGAGTCCGAGTAGCTTGCCGGTCGCCACCGCCGCTCCGAGGGTCCCGTACACGGGACTGGAACGAAAACCCCGGGCCTGGGTCGATGCGATAAAGTCTCCAGCGATCCGGGCTTCTACCTCGTAGGCTGCAGCCATCGCGGTGATGAATTCCGCCCCAGTGGTTCCGTTCAATTCAGCGGACGCCAACGCAGCCGGAATCACGCACGGCCCGGGGTGGGTCAGCATACGGTACGAGTCCGCCTGGTTGGTGGCATGCATCAATTTGCTGTTGGCGAACGCGGCGCCACACCGGGTCGCGCGGCCACCACGGGCCAATATGGTCGCTCCATTGGCGGCATGTTCCTCAGCCAATGCCAGGTCAACCGCTGCCTTGCCATGGTGGGTTTCGGCGCCAATGATGGACACGACCGTTGCGTGAAGCAGCGAGGTCTGCATCTTGTCGATGACCACTGGCGGCAGGTCTCGGGCGTCCAAATTGACGACCCAGCGGGCTAAGGTACGCGAAAGCGAGTCAGCCATTTTCAGGTTTCCTTATTTTGTAGGTGATGGTGGTTAGCGGCCAGGCGCTCTGTCGCGGCGGATACGACCAAAGTAATCGGCACATGCAATATCCGAGCATTGGCACGACGCGAGGGGCTGGGCACTATTCAACATGTACCGGCGATCGTCAGTCAAGATCCAAAAGCGCGCGCCGGAAGATAAGCTTGCTTACGGCCAGCATCAATACTGCCGCAACGAACAGCAGGACCAACGTGATTTCCAGGCTCTGCAACGCGAAGCCGAGGCCCGTTGCCGCCGCGGGAGGATGTTCGGTGTCGGTAGCGGACATCAGCAAAATAACGATGCCCAGGGTTATTGCGGCCACCATGTCGGCGACCCAATGGTGCGTGCCATCGGACGCCGGAACCCACCCGGCATGGAACAGAATAAACGACGCCAGCGCCCCGACGGCCAACCCCAGGATGTGCCCTCCCACAAGGTGGCGCAAAGCCGCGCCGCTCGAATTGGGATGCACGAAAACAATCACCGCGCTTGATCCGAGTCCTGCGGCCAGCACTGCGTCCGCTATAGAATCCACCAGGAGCAAAACGCCCAACATGACCAAAGCCGCCAGCGCCGCCTGCAGGAGGTACCGGCTCCTCAACCGGAAGAACTGGACGTTGTAAATGGCGATAAAGAGCGGCAGGTGATACTTGCGACTGACCCGTCGAGGCATCAATTGCAGCTCCCCTCGGGTAATCAATCGATTGACGAAACCGTTGAACCCGGGGCCGAGTCTCTTGCGACTGCCAAGCCGCAAATACACCCGAGGGTTTCGCTTCCCACTCTTGGAACCCCCGCCTCCAATGTCACCGGAATCGGCGCTGGCGCGATCTGCCATGGGGAGGCCACGCCTACGCCAGACCGCGAACGAAATCCAACCAAACGCGAGCGCAGGGCACCGGCAAGATGTGCTGCACAAAACCGGATACCCCGGGGAACACCACTGCCGTGCCGTTGGGGAAAACGTCAGCAGCACCTCGGAAGTCACCGAGGACTTCCTCGCGCAACGCAGCCGCAGCGATGATGAGTGTCGGGGTTTGGACTTCTTTCAACAGTGGGCGAAGATCCCCGGAAGCTTGGGCCTGGAAGCCAGCGACCACATGGGGAGTGGTAGCTTTCATCTGCTCAGCATACCAACGGGTATACGCGGGATCCACGATCTGTGGGTCCAACCGCCGACCAATGCTACCTTCCACCCAAGCTCCGATACCCTCATTTTCGATCTGAACCGCAGATTCGGCGTGGTGGGCGTCGTTGAACGAAGTGGGCGACGTGCACGCAGTGAGGGACCGGAGCCGTTCCTGATGCATCGTGGCGTATCGCATCGAAATGCTGCCGCCCACAGTCTCACCTATCAAATGGAAGCGGTCCAAGCCCAGTTTGTCCACGAACTCGGCAAGATCGGTGGCGAAATTGTCCACGGACCATGGATAACCAGGCTCAGGGACTGATGACTGGCCCATCCCTCGCATGTCCAATCGGATAACGCGGTAGTGCCTGGCAACTATGGGGACCCAACCGAACCACATCTTATGGTTCTTGGCCATGCCGTGGTGCATGACCACCGTTTCAGGTTCGGTCCATGGGTCCGTGAAATCGTCGATGGTGTAAAACAGCTCGCAGCCGTCGTCGAGGCGCAGTTTCATAGACTTTACGGCGACCTCCGTTTACTTGGGAACGTGCTTGTCTAACGTGTATCCAAGAGCGAATCAAAATCGCCGCGCAGGACCGCGCGGCGACTCAGGTATGTTTTAGGTGATTCCGAGTTCGTTGAAAACTGATCGGGCTATGCGCATGGCCGTTCTGGCATTCATGTATCCCCCGTACATCGACAGGTGGATGAATATCTCCATTACTTCGGTGGGGGACAAGCCGACGCCGAGCGCACCCCGAATGCGCCTCCTCATTTGAGCGTCATACACACCCATGCTGGTGAGCGCAGCCAGGGATACGATTGCCCTTTCCTGATCGCTCAGGAGCGAACGGCTATAAATCGCCCCCCAGTTGTATTCGTCTACGATTCGTTCCAGCTGACCTTCGGGGCTGTCCGCATCCATGCCGGTGTCCTGGATGCCCCCGAGATGCTTGCGGTGCAACTCCTGGCCCAGTGCGAACAGCTCGTCGACATGTTGATTCCCGTCATATTCCAAAGTCGGTTCGTATTCGATACCGAGTTCTTCGAATATGTCCTTGGTCAAACGGAGCCCTGACTCAACGGCAGGAACGCCGATGTAAAACGTAGATTGGAGGAAAAGTTCCACCACCTGGTTCGGAGTTATACCTACGTTCAGCGCTCGGACGATATGCCGGCGCAACAGGTTGAGTTCCCCTTGTGTCATCAGGGCCGAAATGGTGGCGATGCAACGTTGTTGCAGATCAAGGCCGGGCCGAGTCCAGATGGTGCCGAACAGCGCTTCGTCGATGATCCGTTTCAGGTCGGGCGCGAGTTGATCGACCCCGGGCAGAGCGAAGTGGGAAACATCCCCCCCGGCCATCGTCCTGCGCATGTCATTACCTGCTTGCAGGCGGTCGTTAAGACTGGTCAAGGCGACATTCCTCCTCAAATTTGATCGGGCTTCGAGTTATCGAAACGGAAGAACGGGTGGTCAAATGCCCTCCCAACGAGGCCCGATTATAGCACAGCAAATTGCTGACGCATGGCTTTGGATATACAGACGAATCCGGTTCCGAAAACTGTCTTGTTTTCGACGCGGCGGGCCGGTCTCAACCCACTAAGTGATTTCGTTGACACTGGGTCGGGCTACTGTTAATGTAGGCCGACATTCGAAAAGTCCGGCGCGGCGGTGGCCGTCATGGATACTCTACCGCCCGCAAGCCGGCGTACGGTAACCGTGAGGGAGACTTTATGTTCAAAACAAACAGATTACGTTCTGTTGGACTCTACGGTTGGTCGTGGAGGACACTGGTAGCGATATCCAGCATCGCCGTGCTGGTGGTAGGGATCGCCGCTTGCGGTGGTGGAGACGAGCCGCCGGCTCCGGCAGCGCCGGCAGCGAGCGAGCAGGCAACCACTGCCCCAGCCGCATCGGGATCCGGGGCCTCCACCGGCGGCACCGCCGCAGCCGAGAACACGCCGACGCCAGTCCCGCCTACCCAGACGCCGGTCCCCGCACCAGAGGTTCAGGCAGATGTGATCACGCTGCAGGTGGTTTGCATCAACCGTGCCCTGCGACCCTGCGAACTGATTGATTCCTTCTTCATCCCACGTGTAGAGGAACGCACCGGCGGGCAGATCGACATCGAGATTTCGTCGTACCCCGAGTTGGGATTGGCTGGACCGGACACCATCCGCTTGGTCAATGACCAGACCCTGGAATTCGCCGAAATCTATTCTGGCTACGTGGGCGGCGACCTGCCGGTCATAGACGTCGGCAACCTTTGGGGACTCTCCCCGAGCAATGACGCTCACCTGGAACTGACCGACGCTATCGAAGACGACATGATACGGATACTACGGGATTCGACCGGCGGCGAGCCAATCTTCCGCGCCTATTATCCGAACCAGTACGTGTTCAGCAGGGAGCCGCTTCCGGACCTTGGAGCGTACGAGGGCAAGAACATTCGTCAGCACAGCACAGCACAATCCTGGGTGACCTCTTGGCCGGTGTCGGCGCAGAGGGCCAGTTTGTCGCTTTCGCGGACGTGTACACCGCACTAGAGCGTGGTGTACTGGATGCCGGAATCACCGGCGGAACGCCTGGATATGGTCAGCGCTGGTACGAGGTAACCGATTACCTCTACGGCCCCATCGTCGGTTCCATAGGCGTGACCTATGTGACTGTGAACGGCGACAAATGGCGCCAGATTTCGGCCGAAAACCGGGCCATCCTCAAAGAGGTAGGCCAGGAGTACGAAGCCAAGAACCTCCGCCTGCTCAAGTCGCAATGGGACCCTGATGGTATCAACCTCAACGTAGAGGAAGGGATGGAATATCACGACTTCCCTGACGACGTGAAGGCGCGGATGCGCGCGACCGCGTTGGAAACCATCATTCCAAACTGGGTGGAACGCGCCGGCGGTCCCGGGTCAGAAGGGGTCAACATCTTTAACCAGAAGGTAGGTCCCATAGTTGGCGTGGTCATCAACCCCGACGGCACCGCCAGTGAACTGGACGCCATGATGATGGATAAGACGGACTGCGGCGACGCTCGCAGCGTTGGGGAGGTCTGCATCAGCATAGTAGACGGCCCAGACGGCGCCAAGGAAGCCATGGCGAGCACCCAGTGCGATGGCGCTACCGCTGCCTCGGTCCCAGACATGCACGGTGGCGGAAGCCCATCCGGTTGGTCCTGTGGCGTCGAAAGCGACATCAACTTCGACCTGACGCCGTTGACATCGTCGGGCGAACAGTTCGAATTCCAAATGGCCTGCATCAACCGGACATTGGTAGACTGCGGCCTCGCGATCGGCAACTATTCCGAAACCGAGGACATTGGTTTCGTCGAACGCGTGAAGCGCCGGACCAATGGTCAGGTTGTCTTCGAGATTTCTTCGTTCCCCGAACTCGGCATCGCGGGCCCTGACTCGCTCCGCCTGATCGAAGATGGCACCCTGGACTCAGCGCAAATCTACTCGGGTTACGTTGGCGGCGACTTCCCAATTATGGACATGAGCAACCTCTGGGGCCTGTTCGCCACGCAACAAGACCAACTGGACGTAATTGATGCCATCCAACCAAAGATGGCAGAGGTGACCGCGGAAAACGGCGGAATCCAGATCGCCTACATGATGACCGCTCACAACTACATCTTCGCCAAGCCCCAGGTCGACGGCCTGGAAGATCTACAGGGCCTCAAAGTACGCAGCCATAGCACCGTACTGAGCGACCTGCTCTCAGGGATGGGAGCTGATCCACAGTTCATCGCTTTCGCAGACGTGTACACCGCGCTGGAACGCGGGGTCATCGACGGAGCGATTTCATGTGGCTCTTGCGGGCATGGACTGCGCTGGTACGAAGTTTCCGACTACCTCGTTGGCCCGATCGTGTCGGTGGGCCACAGTTGGTTCGCGGTCAACGAACGTCGATGGAATGCGATGCCCAAGGACTTGCAAAACATCGTCCTGGAAGAAGGCGCGCGCCACGCGTACCTCAACCGACAATTGCTGTTCGAGCACTTCGCTCCCAATGCTATTGCGGAAAATGTGAACGAAGGCATGACCGAAGTTGCGTTTACTGCTGAGATGCAGGCAGCCCAACGCCAATCGGCAATCCAGCACGTTGTGCCCGGTTGGGTCGAACGCGTCGGCGGTCCGACATCGGAGGCTGCGATCATCTTCAATGAGGTTGTGGCACCCATCGTCAAGGTCCAGATCAACGCCGACGGAACGGCCTCGGCAATCGAATAACCGACAAGATCCAGTTTGCGCAAGTTGGAGGGCGGTAATTGAACCGCCCTCTAATTTGTCACCGGGCGACGGAGCAATGCTGGACGACGTTAAATGACCATCATGTGGATATAGTGCCCAGCTTGGGCATAGCCGCATAGTTGCTGGCGACTATGATGCGCACTTTGTCTACTTGCGTGGCCGTTGGCTGCGACGCCGCGCGCCACTCGGCTCCGAGCGCCTATGGTAGCAACGAGGTTCCACCGTCCAGGAACCGGAGGTCGTTATCCAATTAAAATGCAACCATGCGATCCGAGGGTTTTGCACGTTCGTTTCGACAAGAGCTTAAAAGCGGGAGATCCTCGGTCGTATCGGACTGCCGTGGCGGCGCCGTCGTTGGCGTGACGATCTAACGGATTACATGGATGGCTCAATCATTTGCATTACCGTCGGGTCAGTCCCGACAGACATGGGGATAAGGAAAAGATCCCTGCGGAGTTGCAAGCCTTTATTCTCGAACAAGACGAGAAATCGACGCGCCTTTTGAGAGTGGGCTGAGGCCGCACGAATCAAATGAAAACGGCATGGGTCCCATCGGGAAGGTCGGATTCGGGCGAGAGACCCGTGGCCCAGCTTTCCAAGCCCCCGACAATCATGTACTCCCCAAATATGTGAGATTTCGGGGTACTTTTCACGGCGAAACCGGCCAGGTTCTCAACGAGGATGCCATGTCCGGCGGAGGGATGGTGCAACTTGTCAGCGACGGCGCGATTTGGTTGACAATTATGAGTCCGACAAATATAGTCCGCTCTTGCCGGCTTGGCGGGTAGGAAATTGTTTCCCACGCCCAGAATATCCAAAACAAGCAACTTGCCAGCGTGTCGCGAGCTACACGATGATCCCCCCGTTGGAGGAGCCAGTTGACTTCACAAGCCACGCCAACGTCTCCAGCCGTCACCTTAACCCAAATCCACCGAAAGGATCTGGCCAGCCGGAGGAAGCCAGGGACGAGAGGAGCCGGATAGAGATGACGCGTGCTGGACCCGCTCCAATCCAGCTGGGCACTGGGTGTGGTAGCCACGCCGAGGGGATATTGACGGGC
>JAPOQH010000011.1 GCA_026710825.1 Chloroflexota bacterium
GCCATCGCTGCACCTCAATATCAAAGTGCGGCAATGGTCGCCGATCTGGCTCCCAGGGTGGTCAATGACCATGAAAATCATCGTCAAAGACCGTGAACATTTCACGGTTTAGATGATCAAAGTCGGTGAAAATTGACATGCCAACGACAGTTTTGGGGACAGGCTCGGTCGAACGCACTGGTTCCAGGACGGCCAGGCGGCGCTGCTGCGACCTGCTCATGTGGTGATCTCCCACGCTGCTGAAGACGCGCCGGAGTTCCGGACCCGGAGACCAGTCGGTAGCGCCTGCCCAAAGTGCGCCCATGCGCGGCGGCGGTTCCTGGGTGGCCTCGCGACGTCCCTCATACCTGACGATGAGCTCGCCGTCGGGACGTTTCGACAGACAAGGTCGCCGGGCCTTGTCTGGAGCCCACGCCCAACCGCCGAATGGCTGTTGTCGCGCGCGCTCCACAATGCCGGCGTACGAGTTCCCCGCAGCGAACCGCATCAGCACCTCCCGTGCCCGCTTTGTTAGTACCCGGTTTTCCTGCTCGGGCATCAGTCCCGACTCGGCGTTAGCCAATGCCCAGGCCTGAACCATACCGAGACCCCGGACACGTAGCGCATCCCGCAGGCACCCACCCCAGCCGGTACACCAGAACTCGTCCCATAGGAGCTGCAATACGCGGCTCAGCAAGAGGAGCACCTGTGAATCGATTGTGCAGCCCTGTACAGCAACGCATCTCAAACGGTGCCGCTGTTGTTCTGTTGAAGTACCGCTTCAAAGTACCCGGGCGAAACGCTAGGCGCGGAAACAATTGAGTTGCTTATTCGAACACGATAACTGCGATCGCGAACGTTCATTGATCGGTGAAGAAGGCCTTACGGCTCATACGCGCCCTTTGTAAACTATCGTTGCCGTGTCCCAAAAAGAACCAAGACACACCGCAGCGGCCTCCAGCCACTACTGCCGAGGTGCTGAGATCCGTTCTGACGGCGAGTCAAGATGTAGACCTCCGAGCCTGCGCTGTGGCACGAGACACGGTTCCAGAGGGTCGCTTCCGACACAACTGCAAAATAGCGTGGCACCGACGACAGGCAACAGACCGAAATTTTATGTCCACAGGGCTTGCTGCGCGAATCGGCCGCCGGTTGAGTGTGCGATAGACGCTTGGTCATGAGACGGAGAAGAGCTCGGTGAGGTCGCTGATGGAATACTCGCCAGTTGCATGCATGCGGCAGAGTTCCCGCTGCTGCCGGTCGGACAGTTTGGGCTGCTTGCCGTGCAATTTCCCTTTAGCGCGGGCGATGGCTATGCCCTCGCGGGTGCGCATGCGGATGAGATCGGCTTCGAACCCGGCGGCGGTCGTGGACCCCCGTTGGACCGTTCGCCAAGATTGGTTGTCAACCCGGTATACGACGTGCACCGGGGCGACTACAATCCCTCCGGCGCGGCGAGGGGGACTTTACTTGGTTCGGAAATCAGGTCTCGGCCAGTTCACCCGGCCATCTTCCCGCTCAAAATGACGCATGTGATGTCCCGGGGGAAAGCAGCAATGAAATCAATCAGAGTACCGGTTTCCGGTTTCTCCCCCTTGTTATTTGGTGCGGCTTTGATCGTCGCCCTCTCAGCATGGGCGTGCCTCGGCCCCGCCAACGCGCCCGAACGTGAGGAGGGCTTTTCCGAAGCAGACATCCTTTTTGGTCAAACTGCCGCATTCAGCGGGCCTGCCGAGGCATTGGGCAAAGGTATGCGCCTCGGTATCGAGGCGGCGTTCCATGAGGCCAACGCATCCGGCGGGGTGCATGGCCGCATGCTGCAACTCAAAGCCGTGGACGACCGGTACGAACCGGGCGTTTCGGACCAGACCACCGAGCGGCTCATCAATCAGGATCGGGTGTTCGCTCTGATCGGTGCGGTGGGCACGCCCACGTCCGGCGCCGCATCTCCCCTGGCCAATGAGGCCGGCGTTCCTTTCTTGGGTCCGCTCACCGGCGCAGGATTCCTGCGCGACCCGTCCTTGAGCAACGTGTTCAACATCCGAGCTTCGTACCACCAGGAAACGGAAGAGATGATCGCTCGCCTTACCGAGGACTTGGGTATCACCAGGGTCGGCGTTTTCCATCAGGACGATTCATTCGGCTTGGACGGATTGGAAGGCGTGCGACTTGCGCTGGAACGCCGTGGGTTGGAACCGGTCGACTCCTGGGACTATGAACGTAACTCCGGCACCAATATCCGTGCCATCAACGACATCGTCGCGGCCAACCCAGAGGCCATCATCATGATTGGCACCCAGGACGCGGTTGCCACGACCATCAAGCTGGTGAACCGCGACATACTCCCGGTATTCATGACCGTTTCTTTCGTTGGCGGTGAGGCTTTGGCGCAGACGTTGGGAGAGGAGGGGAACGGGGTTTACGTCACCCAGGTGGTGCCCTACCCGACCGACGCTGGCACCCCGGTGGTCGCCCGATATCACGCGGCCCTGTCGAGTTACGATGCCGAAGC